>JAZNOP010000147.1:0-30871 GCA_045580875.1 Acutalibacteraceae bacterium | reverse complement strand
ATGATACAATATTCATAATTTATTTACAATGGAATTACTGCACTAAAATTCACTCTGATTTTTTATGCTTATCCAAATTGGAAAACCGGTCAGTCATTCAAAATACAATCACCTCATCTGACTTCATTATCGTTATCTTTCCTGCATATACATGAATAACATCATGCTATCGTAAGGGGAGAAAACTATGCGGACATCAGTTGAAGCCAGAGCAATCGAGCTGGGCGAATACATAGTTGAGAACGGCGCTACGGTGAGGAGCGCGGCGAAGCGGATAGGAGAAAGCCGGAGCACAGTGCATACGGTCGAAACAAAACAGAACGGTTCTGCTGGAGGGTAGAGTGATAATATTCTCCACCTTTCCCACAATCATATACAAACAGCAAACCACCGCATGGCAGTCGAGAAATTCCGACCGTTATGCGGTGGTTGTGTTTATGGATTATTCAGTTATGTCTGGAGCATTTCCCAGCGAATGAAAACTTACTTCCAGCTGCTGTAGAATCCGATGCCCTGATCCTCCCAGCCGATGGAGAGCAGGAAATCTCTCTCTTCGATGCTGGCGGTGAAGTGATATGCACCGCGGGTCTCGTTGGGGTTATAGAGGCGGTACTGCGGAACTTCGGTATCGTAGGCGGAGTTGAATGCGATGCCTTCGTAGTTCCAGCCTGCATCAAGCAGCATTGCCTTCTCTTCCTCGTCCATGGTATAGAGATGCTCGCCGGTGACTGGGTCATACAGACGATAAACAGGTGCGCCGGTTGTCATGGAGAAGGTAAAACCTACGCCCTCATAGCACCAGCCTTCAGCGACAAGATTATCACGCTCGACCTCAGAACCGGTGTAGAAATGCTCGCCGGAGTTGGGGTCGTACATACGGAACATATTCATCACAGTGCGCTTCTCGGTGTTCTCACGGTGTATTCCGCAGGCATTGCAGGTACCGTCAACCTTATCATCGTATACGTGAGCTGCTTTCTTGCCGGTAGTAGTTCCACAGGTCGAGCAGGTCTTGGGTGCTTTGCAGGTTGCATCCTTCCAGCTGTGACCGGTTGCGTTGCCCTCTGTAGTGCCGCAGACCGAGCAGGTCTTGGGCGCTGTGCAGGTGGAATCCTTCCAGCTGTGTTCAAGTTCGCCAACAACGGTCTGTGCAACGATTATCTCGCCACATACCGAGCAATGCTTGCCTTCGGTGAGACCTGTTGCGGTGCAGGTTGGTGCAACTGCCGCATCGGTGACCTCGGTGTGGCCGGCTGCACCAACAAATTTCTGACCGGAAAGAACCTCGTCGCAGACCGAGCATTTGGTGCCTTCAGTAAGACCAGGCCACTCACAGGTCGGGATAATCGCAGGAACATAAACTTCAGCGTGCCCGAGTGCCGGAGTTACATCATCCACATAATTGATACCGCATCGAGTGCACTTGTACTCGGTCCAACCTTCATACAGACAGGTGGGTGCGATTGTTTTACCTTTTTCGTAATCATGACCGATAGCATCGGTGTACTCATCTATATAAAATTCACCACATAATATGCATGTATAGGTAGTGTAACCTTCATCCTCGCAGCTCGGCTCTGTAATTTCAGGTTCCTCTAAATGTCCTGTTGCCGGAGTTTCGCTGTCTATATACACAAATCCGCAATCGATACAGGTATGAGTGGTGTAGCCTTTTTTCTCACAGCCAGGTTCAGTTACAACCGTTTCAAACTTATGATTTCCAGCAACTTCCCACTGGGCATACAATGTAAGCGGATTATCTTCGCTGTAAATTGCATCGTATGCATACGATACACCACTGCCATCCTTTGCGGTGTTCCATTCTATGAAACAGTAACCTTCACGAGTATAAGAACAATCGAGGTTAACATCAACTCCATAGTCTTTGGTCATTATTTTACATTTATCAGTTTCATCATTGGAATAAAGGTATATATAATAATATTCAACCAACTCATCATTTACCCTTGCACTAATTACGCCATTATTATTAATTACCTCGAATTTTCCAACTTCTAAATTCGAATAATACGATGCACTGAATTCTATGTTCTCTGAATCATAACAAACAAAGAAACCATCAGAATTCTCAACAATAGATTTATCGCAGATTTCTGTCCAGCTTCCAGTTTGATTTCCCGATGGGTCTGTTGTTAGATATGAAGTTGACAGGCTGAATCTAACATCAACTTCAGTGATTCCATCCATCTTTTCAACGGTTATTTTCGGAAGATAATCGCCATAATCCAAGGAACCAATATAAATATTCCAACCAGCGCTATCCACTTCAATATCATTTATCGTTATTTCATGGTTATTACCACTAACCCTTATCGGAGAATCGTTTTGAGACACTATTTTATTAATCACAGTGGTATTTGTACTCTCAGCAGAATAATTTGACAGGTTGAGTGTCCCTGTGTATCCTTCTTCAGTACTCATAACCGACAGTGTGTCTATTTCAGCATTTCCTCGCACTGACAAACCGTGACCTGAAAGAGTAACGTCACAATCTCCATACAGGTTATTAATTTCATATGAATTACCTTGGCTATATTCACAGATTATTTCTGAATTATCTGCATGGACATCAACAGATAACTTCGCATAGTTATACATTGTCACCACTGCGTTACTTAAAAGCAGTCTGTTTTCCGGTTTTACATAATCCCAGATCTCGGCAAAATCTACTGTAATATTTCCACTCATAGTGAAATCATCAGTGATTATAAAACTAGGAAGATAAAAGAAATCAGAAACAGATTTTTCACTACAAATCGTTACACTTGCAACCTCTGGAAAAGATTTATGTATCGGTGACAGGAAATAATTTCCTTGCGCTTTTCCATCTAACTTGATGGTGTATTTGCCATCCTTATCGGTCATCTGTTCGAGAGCTCCATCCAGCGTTGCAAATGTGCCGCAGAGAGCGTCATCATTATACAGTTCTATATTTTCCTGACGAACCGACGGATCTGTTATAAATTCAATAATGCACTCATTCTCATCTGCTAATACAGTATATTCATAAAAAGCTGTTTCTTCTGCTGTTCTTGATGCCATTTGGAGAGCCATACCGACACTTTCCATATCATTCTCCATGAGCTTGCCATCATAATCTTGTCCATAAAGATATACAACACTTCCACCATTTGAAAAAGCATTTTTAATCGCCGAAGTTATTTTGATGACAAGATCATTATTGTTGTTATCATCCTCAGCAACAACATTCTTATCTATGAGTCCAGCATTCATCTTATAGAAAGTATAATCGTAGGCATCAGCAGCCTCCGGAAGCTCATACAGGAAATAAATGCTTGTTCCCTCTGTTGTATTAGCTGTATGATCTTTATTGAAATCTGAGGATGCCATATTGAAGAATGCATACGACGGCATATCCACACCATTCTCATCGGCGCTTACTCGTGTATCATCCCATGTAACGTCGGTGAGATAGTATTTTCCATCGTCCATCTGTACCATATTCCATGCGTGATTATCACCATAGCTCTCGCCAGTAACATATACATTGTTTATGCCATATCTGTTGAGCAGCATCTGATACGCACTGGTATAGCCCTCACAGACAGCCAGAGCAATGTCATCGTCAAATACTCCTATGATATTGTGTGCCGATATAGCAGTCGACGGTGTTACACCGTCAGCCTCATAGGAATACTCAATATCCGCTATCATCTTGTCATGAATAGCCAGAGCTACCTCATAATTCGAGGTAAGATTCTCAACTATAGCATCATACTCAGCAAGCTTCTCCGCAATAATCTCATCACAAGCCTTACGATCGCTGTATTTACGGTAATCCTCACTTGTCATGAGCTGTAAATCCATTCCGACAAGCGAAAGAGTTGACGAAAGCCAGTAATACTGCGGATTATCATGTTTAAGTGTAAAGTATGTTTCTGTTATCTCATCATATGATAAACCCAGATCAGATATATCTATTTCGCATATTACATCATCTGCGAAATCGTCTGTGCTGGCTGCAAAAGCATCCGCTGCAGTCTCTATTCTGCCGTAGAGCTCCTGTCTCTTTGCGCCATTGCTTCTGATTGCAAGATCATTGTAACCATAATCGGTATCAAACGTATCTGCAGGTGTGAATACCTTTGCTTCACCTTCCGCCGCATTGACTATCCCGCCGATTTCTGCGGCAGGCAGCATGACAAGAAGCATATTCAGCGCCATGATGAGCGCGAGAACACGCATTGCCATTCTTTTGAAATTATTCTGTTCGTGCCATTGTTTAATTCGTTCCATTTTGCACACTCCCATGTTTCGGTTATGACAACCAATGATGTATTTATGATACATTATTCACACATAATTTACAATGGAATTACTGCACTAAAATACGCACGATTTTTTTATACATACCCAAATTGGAAAAGCAATCAGGTATTCCGAAGACAATTAACCAATCCGATTTCATTATCTTCATTATCTTCATTATCTTTATCTCTCCGGCATATACATGAATGACCATCATGTTATTGTAAGGGGAGAAATCTATGCGGACATCAGTTGAAGCCCGGGCAATCGAGCTTGGCGAATACATAGTTGAGAACGGCGCGACGGTGAGGAGTGCGGCGAAGAGGTTTGGAATATCGAAGTCCACGGTGCATAAAGACGTTGCCGAGCGGCTGAGGAATATCAATCAGGGGCTTTATCAGGAAGTAAAACAGGTACTGGATATAAACAAGGCGCAGCGGCATATTCGCGGCGGTGAGGCAACACGGCGTAAATATAAAGGCGAAACAGACTCCTCAGCTGTAGCATCAATTTAAAATCACGTTCAGACAGCTGCTGTCTGCCAAACAAAGCAAACACTGCGGTGCTGTTATGAAGCTCACAACAGCATCGCAGTGTTTATATTTTCAGTTTGCAATCAAGACAGCAGCCGTCAGTCCGGTCAAAAAAAGCGGGGCAGTTCGCCCCGCTTTTCGTATCTTATAATTACTCAGTCTTGCCATCTATTGCGTTCGCTACGCCTTCAAGCGCACCGGAGATAAGACCCGCAACAGGGAATACGATCCAGGTGATGTGCCAGTTATGGGTAGTGAAGCTCCAGATGAGGTAACCTGCAACAACCAGCGGCCACATTATCGAATTGATTGCATTTACCACTCTGCCGCCTGCGGTGCTCTTGCCGGTCTTCTTCTCACGCTTGTGATCGCCTTCCTCAAGAAGCACCTCGTAGCTGCCGCGGCGCATACCTGCGGTGATGAAGAGGAATACACCAGCAGCTATGAAAGCAAGCAGCATGGGTACTGCGATAAGCTCGCCGATGGGGAAGCTCGTCAGAACTATCATGGTAATTATACCTACAAATATGAGACCTACGCCGCTCGCAATGGAAACTGCAAATCTGGTGGTGTAGTTGTTGTTATCCTTGGTGAGCTGTGCGCGCATGCTGTTTGAAACCTTCACAGGAACCTTTTCAAAGCTTTCGTAACGCTCGAGCTTTATGCCGTTGATGATGAACAGTGCAACTGCGACTGCAATCAGCAGGAACATAACGCCGAGACCGAGTGTGCCGGAAACACTCTCTGCCAGCACATAACCGCCAATGGGATACTGACCGAGGGAAGTAATGAACATCATAAGTGCCGGAGCGAGTATGCAAAGCGCAACACCGATGCCTACCACTTTACCTGCAGATTTCTGTGCAGCAATATATTCTTCTGCTTCTTCGTCGGTGATAAAACGCTCATTGACCTGCGGGTCAACGGCCTTGACTTCTTCAATTCCGAGCTCTGCAGTTATCTCGTCGATATTGCCGAATTCAGAAATGACCTGACCGACTGCCTCGGCTTCATTCTTACCCTCTGCCTTGAGTGCGTTGTATTTGTCTTCCATAGACTCAAGCAGACCCTGTTTTGCCTTGAGAACAGCCTCGTTTTCGGGAAGTGCCTTGAACATTGTCTCCACATAGCTCTTAATCGTTTCCATTATCCGTTATCTCCTTTATAAATTTATTGATTACATCTTTTGTTACCTGCCATTCCGAACACTTTTCAGCGTAATATACCTTGCCGCTGTCGGTAATGCGGTAATATGTTCTGCGCTTGCCTCCGGAAATGTCTCCGCCGGAGTAGGATTCTATGAATCCGTTGCTTTCGAGTCTTGTAAAGGCTGAATACAATGTCGTTTCCTTGATGATGTATTTTCCTTCGGATATTTCACTTATCATTTTGGATATTTCGTATCCGTAGGAATCGCCTTCAAGCAGCAGGCAGAGGATAATCGTGTCATTGTAGCCTCTGATGACATCACTGCTTATCACCCATCGCACCTCCAATATTATTTTGTCAGGGCGAATTACTTCGCCTGTCGTTCCTACGTCTGACGTTGCTACGTCTGTCGTAGTAACTACATATTAGCACAACTACTACGACAGGTCAAGTAGTTTCTGAAAAATTTTTCAGATTTTTTTACGGTCTGCTGAGGCAATTTAAAACAGCATGATTTTTCCGGCTGTATATTCAGAAAAACGGACCGACAGAGATACTTCTGCCAGCCCGCGCGGTTTATTTCTTTATACTTAACTTAATATTTATTCTGAGTGTCAGTGATTATATGACCGCTGTTCATTTTGAGCCGTCACCGAGCAAGGTAAATTGGTTCTTTTCTGACGTAAGCACACCTTCACGCCGCAATTTGCTTATCTCTGCAGAAAGTCCGCTGCGGTCAACCTCAAGATAATCCGCCAGCTCCTGACGGTCAAATGGTATTTCAAAAGTACTGCTGCCGCACTCCTTTGCCGTCATCAGCAGATAGGTCATCAGTTTTTCTCTGGTTGACCGCTTTGATGTTACCTCAATCTTGCGGTGGAACATCAGATTCTTATTAGCTACGACCTTCATCAGATTATATATTATCTGCCTGTGAAAGCCGCAGGCATTGCAGCAGGGCTGAAGCACACGCTGACAATCAACAAACATTATATCTGCAGGCTCATTGGCTGTCACCGATACAGGCATTACATCTACTCCGGCGCAGGCAAAGCTTTCGCCGAATATGCCTGACGGGGTGATGCTTGCAACAATGCTCCTGTTCCCGAAATAGTCGGTGCGCTCTATCTGCACCAAGCCTGACAGCACTATTCCGAAGCAATGCGCCGGCTCTCCTTCACGCACAATTATTTCCTTTTTACCAAAGCTTCTGACAACTGCACCGAAGCAGCCAAGCATAGCCGGAAGATCATCGCCTGAGATTCCGTCAAAGAGCGAACAGTTTCCAAGAATGTCAAAATATTTTTTCATAGCGTCTCCATTGTGTTGAAATTTCAACATACTGTCTGTTATGATTATACTAAAATGAAATTACAACAGCAAGGAGGAAAACAACATGATAAGAAAAATAATCAGAATAGATGAAGATAAATGCAACGGTTGCGGAGCGTGTGCAGCTGCCTGCCACGAAGGCGCTATAGAAATGATAAACGGCAAAGCAAAACTCACCCGCGAGGATTACTGCGACGGTCTGGGAGACTGTCTTCCCGCCTGTCCGACCGATGCTATCTCCTTTGAGGAGCGCGAGGCTCCAGCATACGACGAAGCCGCAGTTCTTGCCGCAAAGGCAAAGAAATCAGCCGCACCTCTTCCCTGCGGCTGTCCGGGAACAAATTCCAGGGCAATAAAGAGAGAGTCGACCCCATGTGCTGTATCGCCTGCAGTATCAAGCCAGCTCAGCCAGTGGCCTGTTCAGATCAAGCTTGTTCCGGTCAATGCGCCTTATTTTGACAATGCAAATCTGCTCATCGCTGCTGACTGCACAGCATTTGCCTACGGCAATTTCCATCAGGAGTTTATCCGCAATCACGTTGCACTCATCGGCTGTCCGAAGCTTGACGAAGGTGACTACGCAGAAAAGCTTACTCAGATTATCGCAAATAACAACATAAAAAGCGTCACCGTTGCAAGAATGGAAGTCCCCTGCTGCAGCGGTATTGAAAATGCGGTTAAACGTGCGCTTCAGGCAAGCGGCAAGTTCATTCCATGGCGCGTCGTAATCATTTCCACCGACGGACGTCTGCTTGACCTGTAACGGAGCGGAATATTATGGAGAATAATATTTACTCAGACGCAAATCCCGTCTGCCCACTCCGTGATAAACTCACAGGAGCTCTTGTAGGACTTGCCCGCGCGACCGAAGGTAACTCCCACAGAGTCAGCAACTCAACCGACATGGCAATGCTTGACGGGTTGTGCGCTCTCGCTGATGACACCGGAACAAACGCTGATTCTCTCAACGAGCTGATAAACCGCATGGACATCGAAAAGCGCAGGCTTATTCCCGACTGCTACAACTGCGCTTCACCCTGCGGACGTACAGCCGACTATGATGTTTCAATTCTGCACAGCAGCGATTCTAAACCTGTGGCTCTTCGCAAACTGCTGCTTTCGGGTGTATGCGCTCTGTCATCAATCGTGCGTAAAGCATACCTCGCAGGACTTGCTGATCCGCAGATAAATGAATACTTTTACCGTGTACTCTACGCGGCAGGCATGGGCGACTGGGACGAACGTGAGCTTGTGCCGATGGTAACTGAATTTGCACAGATTGAAGGTAAAGCCCTGAACCTGCTAAGCAGAATCAATCCTGCGGCAGCATCTGACTCTGATCCCAGATAGCATAATAATATAAGTCACCGGCAGACCGGAAGGACCTCACAGTCTTTCCGGTCTGTTTTTTACCGCATAGATGCAAAAAAATGCATCTTGACCCCTCAGCGCTTGAAAAAATTTCCGATAAAGTATTATAATCACAGCATAATCACAACACCCAAGGAGGCAGCGCATGAAGCTGACATTACAGCAGATTACCGACGGCGGCGACGAGATTATCATACGTTACCGTCAGCGCACCGACGAAATAGACGATCTTATACGCACCATCGAACTGCGCCGCAGCCGGATATCGGCCGAAACTGACGGTGTAAAGCAGCTTATCGCCCCTGCTGACGTGCTTTACCTTGAAAGCGTGGATAATTCTGTATTCGTATACACCGCAGACACCGTCGCAAAGACTGAACTCACCCTTACCTCGGCTGAGAGTCTCTACTCGCAGAACGGTTTCTTCCGGTGCGGAAAATCGGTTGTTATTAACATCTATCATATTTCCTATCTCAAAAGCATTTCAGGGAACCGGGTCGATGCAACCATGGACAACGGCGAGCACGTTATCATCTCCCGCCGATATGTCAAGGCTCTCAGAAGCATACTGAAAGGAGAATCAAAGTGAAAAAGCATGAAAAGTTTATTGCCGCGGAAATCGGAATAGAGTTCAAGGCGGCCCTTTATTTTTACTCGATAATGTTTTTCTATTTCGCCTTTCAGTTCATCACCGGAAGCAGACAGGCTGAGATCATCATTCTTCTTGAGATGGTTGCCGCTACCTACGCCATCGGATATATTCAGGTGTTTCTGCTGGGCAACTTCGACGAGGCAGAGCAATTCACATGGATCGAAGCACTGAAGATCATTGGCTGCTCGCTTCTTTATACCGGCCTGAGCTGGCTGCTCGGCTGGTTTGACCGACAACCGTTCTATACCGCTCTCTTCTTCGTTTTCATGCTGATATTTTACGGCTGCACCTGCTGGCTGTATGCTGTCAGGAGACAGGTTACAACCAGGGAGCTGAATCAGGAGCTTGATGCATTCAAGCGCAAAAAAACTGCTGAACGCTGTGCGGAGGATGAATGAATATGATTCTTATTATAGAATGTATTGCCGCCTGCATCATATTCGGTGCGGCGATAGTCGGCTCGGTACTGAAAAATAAAACTGCGTGGCTGCACGAATATTCCCCTGATGTGCAGAAACGGTTTCTTGAGTGCAATCCGGATTTTGTCATGCCGGAAAAGAAAAAGCAGACCGTCGGTCTTGTTCTGTCCAAAATAACGGTATGTATTCTGTTCGCGGTCATTCTTGCTGCATTTGCATATATTGCCGGAGCGAGAGACCTGCTGACCGGCACTGCTTACAGCTATATCATCTGGGCTGCGGTCAATATATTTGACGTTTTCGCTCTGGATATCGGCATTCTTGCTCACTGGAAGAAGGCTCGTCTGCCCGGCACTGAGGATATGGACAAAGAATATGCAGCCAATGCCGCAAAGAGCATCAGAGACGGAATCTTCGGCTTTATCATCGGCATTCCTGCCTCTTTTGCCGCCGGCGCGCTTATTTTACTTATAGTATAATTACAAGGAGATATTACCATGCGTACAGAGTTATTGAAAATTGACAACAGTTACAAGGTGCTGTACCGAATGATAAAAACACGATTCAGCAGAGAGTGTGCTGACAAGGTTTTCAGCACAGCCCGTACCGAGCTTGCCGGACTATACAGACAGTATGCCTATCTGCCAAAGGGTGACAGAGCACACACCGACCGGTATATTTTCCCCAGAATCGCTGCGCTTCGCGCCATGCAGAGCTGTATCGGAGATGAAGCCATGCCGCTCATGGACGAGCTTATACGCAGTGAAGGAAGCAAAGCCGGTTCGCTGATGGGCAGAATAACTGCTTTTCCGCTTATGAAGGGACTCTTCCTGCGAATATTTGCAAAGATGGCAAAGAGTCAGTTCGGCGAAACCAAAGGCTTCCGGCAGCAGTTTCACACTTCGTCGAAAAACAAAGTCAGCTTTGATATCCTTGACTGTCCGTACTGCCGCTACTGCCGCATATGCGGCTGCCCTGAGCTTATTCACACCTTCTGCGACAGCGACGCCTACTGTTTTGGCAATCTTCTAGGAATAACCTTCACCCGCACAGAAACTCTCGAGCACGGTCAGAAATGCGATTTCACCCTGACAAGAGAATAATCCGCCGAAAAAGCACCCACGACAGCAGAGTCTGCCTGTCGTGGGTGCTTTTCATATCAATTCATCTCATTTCGTTATAATTCAATCAACCGTACCGCTCAATCTGTGCGCGCTCATGGGGCGTGGGGTCACGGTCGGTAACTGCGCCGGGAATACACTTCCATTTGTGAAGCTCAATCCAGCCATTGCGCGATTCGCTTTCCAGCTCTTCAAGCTGACCGATTGTAAGCTTCGAGAGGTCGACTTCATGCACGTGCACCTCATCTGCACGCCATGACCCGTGAGGGTGTCCGGTGTCGATAAACACCAGTTTGCCGTTTCCGCTGTAAAGTGTCAGAGATGCCATATCAGATTCCTCCATTGCTGTGTATTAATGCCGCCGGCAGGCATTTGTTTCCTGTGTCTGCATTATAGCATTATCCGTCATGGCAATAAAGGCATCTCGGGCTGCACACCAATCGTTTGGTGTGTGTTTCCGGAATTTTATACAGCGTTATTCCATCGCGCCGCCCTTCATGGGTGACATGGCATGTTCGCTGAATATTTTAAGTATTCCGCTGTTGTATTTCGGCTGGCGCTTCTGCCACTTATCGCGTCTTTCAGCAAGTATCTGCTCAATTTCCTCAGCGGTCTTTCTCTCGCCGTCAACGCCGACTATCTCAAGCCGTCTTTCAGCTATATCAATAAGAATAAGGTCGTTCTCCTCAACAAGTGCTATCGGTCCGCCCTCTGCCGCCTCGGGAGAGACGTGACCTATAGACGGTCCGGTAGATGCTCCCGAAAAACGTCCGTCGGTAATGAGCGCAATGCTTCTGCCAAGCTCAGGGTCGGAGGATATCGCCTCGGAGGTGTAGAACATCTCCGGCATTCCTGACCCCTTCGGTCCCTCGTAGCGTATCAGCACTGCATCGCCCGATTTTACGTCATGCCGGAGCACCGCATCAAGCGCATCCTCCTCGCAGTCAAACGGACGAACTCTGAGCACCGCCGAGAACATCTCCTTCGGGCAGGCAGTATGCTTTATGACCGCGCCGTCGGGAGCAAGATTTCCTTTAAGTATTGCTATTGCGCCGTCTGTGCCAATTGCATCGTCATACGGACGGATAATATCCTGCCAGCGCAGACCGACAGCGGCACACATCTCATCACAGCGGTCATAATAGCCGCTCGACCTGAGTTCGTCAAGATTTTCGCCCAGCGTTTTTCCTGTTACGGTCATTGCATCAAGATGCAGTACCGTACGGATTTCCTCCATTACCCTCGGCACTCCGCCTGCATAGGTGAAGTACTGCGCAGGCCAGCGTCCTGCCGGACGGATATCGAGCAGATAATGCGCACCTCTATGCAGGCGGTCAAACATTTCCGCATCAAAATCAATACCGAATTCGCGGGCAATTGCCGGAATATGCAGCAGGCTGTTGGTTGAGCCGGATATGGCTGCGTGTACCATTACCGCATTCTCAAACGACTTGACTGTCACAATATCACGCGGACGAAGTCCCATCTGTGCAAGCTTCATTATCTGCCTGCCTGCACACCTCGCGGTTTCTGTAAGAGCTTCACCGGTTGCCGGAAGCAGTGCTGTTCCGGGCAGCATCAGACCAAGCGCCTCGCCCATTACCTGCATGGTGGAGGCTGTTCCCATAAAAGAGCAGGCACCGCAGCTCGGGCAAGCATTCTGCTTGTACCACTGCAGCTTTTCGGGTGTTATCTCACCTCTGGCGCATTTTGCTGCATAGATTCCCACCTGCTCAAGCGTGAGCAGATCAGGACCTGCGTCCATCACACCGCCGGTAACAAGTATTGACGGCATATTGACTCTGCCGATGCCCATCAGGTGAGCCGGCACTGCCTTGTCGCAGCTTGAAATAAACACGCCGCCGTCAAAGGGTGTAGCACCTGCGTGGATCTCAATCATGGCGGCTATGGTATCGCGGCTGACAAGCGAATAATTCATACCGTCATGTCCCTGAGCCATGCCGTCGCATATATCGGTGGCAAAATAGCGCGCCGCCTTGCCGCCTGATGCAGCAACCGCCGACACTGTCTCCTCCACCAGTTCAAGCAGATGAGCACTTCCCGGGTGGCTGTCGCCGAATGTGCTTTCTACCATTATCTGCGGTTTGGAAAGATCATCGACCGTCCAGCCCATACCCATGCGCAGAGGATCCTGCTCGGGCGCCTTTGCTCTTATCTGCTGGCTTATCATTTTTTCATTCATCTGCTGATCTCTGCCTTTTATTCAAAAGTCTGGATTCTTGTTATGCTTACCTCTTTTACCTCAAGTCCGCCTGTTGCAAAGAAGAACTTGGTGTAGAACAGCAGTCTGCGGTAGATATTGCGGGTATTCACGCTGACAGTTTTCCATTCCTTCTCGGAGCCGTTCAGAACATGAGCGCCAAGCAGCTGCGAATCAACAAATACAGAAACAGGCAGCTGAGCAGTATCGGGAACAGACTCCTTTGCGCGGCAGACCACGTCGATGCGGTACTGACCGTGGCGCTCGAGCTTTATCTGGAAGAGAGAAGCCTGACCTGCGGCAACATTAATCTGCTCAATCGGTATCTCGACCCTGTCGGTTATATATATCTCAGGCACGAAGAGAATGACATCGCCCTCATCATCGCGAAGCTGCTGAAGCTGGCGGTCCTCCTCGCTCTCAAGTCCGATTTTTCTGCGCCATGCCGGAGTCTCTGTGATGAAGCGGCAGATATTCATTGCACTGCGCTGATATTCGCCGCGCGTGACTCTGCCCTCGGCAAGAGCCTGCGCAGAATCGTCCTTTCCGCTGTTGCTTGCCGGCTCGTTATTAACCATGAACAGGTCGTTCTGAGCGCGGATCATAACACCCATATTGGTTATTGCCGGCTCTTCGCCCTCTTCGTTGCCCATTGCCCACCAGTCGGTCATGACAATGCCGTCAAAGCCCCACTCACCGCGGAGAACAGTGGTGACAAGATCATAGTGGCTGGCTGTCCACACGCCGTTTATGGGATTGTACGAGGTCATTACAGACCTTGCATTGCCCTCGCAGACTGCAATTTCAAAGCCCTTGAGATAGATCTCTCGCAGCGCTCTTTCAGAAACCACAGCATCAACCCAGCGGCGGCTGTATTCCTGATTGTTGCAGGCAAAGTGCTTTATCGTTCCGGTAACTCCGCTGCGGCTCATTCCGGCAAGCTGTGCCGATGCCATGAGACCGGTTACAAGCGGGTCCTCGGAGAAGTATTCAAAATTGCGTCCGTTGAGCGGGTGGCGGTGGATATTCATGCCCGGTCCGAGCAGATTATCGACCTGATATTTACGCATCTCGAGACCCTCGTAGACATACAGCTCCTCAATGAGCTTTTCGTTCCATGTGCAGGCCTGCAGCGTGCCGTTGGGCATGGAGAAGGCAGTATTGCCGCAGTCCATGCGTATACCGCTCGGTCCGTCTGCACAGCAGACAGCAGGCAGTCCGAATTCACCTGCAAGACGATCGCTGATTCCGCCTATTGCGCCGGCTGTACCCGGGGTGACCCTCGGTGAACTCATGCCCTCGCCGCGCACGATGCAGCACAGATCGTCATCGGTCAGCTGAGCGATAAACTCCTCCATTGTACATTTTCCGCTGACAGCATCTTCCAGCCTGAAGCCGCGCATTTCTGTCTGCGCGATCTCTTTGGGCAGACGCTCAAGACGGCGCTGTGCCGGAGAAACGGTGCGCACAGGGGAATCCTCATAGACAGGCTTTCCGTCACGCTGGCACATTCTCAGGAAGCTGTGCACCGGAGCGCAGGCTTCCTCAAGCTGAGCGGTAACCTGTATTTCATCAATAACAAAAGAACCTGCCTGTTCAAGGTCGCAGACACTGTGACCTGCAAAGAAGCGGTACTCACCTGCTTCAAGCACATAGCAGGAGCGGTGACCTGTGACACCGCTGTCATCGTAGGATACAAATCTCTTTGCCGGTATGCTGAGCTTTATCTGAGCCTCTTCACCCGGCTGCAGAACGTCTGTCTTGCCAAAACCGCAGAGTGTCAGCTTCGGCTTGCCGAGTCTGCCCTGCGGCAGTTCAGCATAAACCTGCACGACCTCTTTTGATGCATAACTTCCGATATTGCGGACGGTGTGCGAAATGGTTACGCTTTCTCCGTCCCATTCAAATGCTGTCGCTGTATGCTCAAATTCTGTGTAGGACAGACCCTCGCCGAAATGATAAAGCACCTTATCTGCTGCAAAGGATTCAAAATAGCGGTAGCCTACATAGATATCCTCAGAATAGACACTGCGCTTCTCGTCACCGAACTCCTTATCTGACGGATAATCGGCAACCCTGCGGGCGATTGTATCGGTAAGTCTGCCGCTCGGCGACACTCTGCCGGTGAGCACATCGCTCACGCCTGTTCCGCCCTCCTGACCGCCCTGCCAGACATACATCACAGCCGAGGGAGAGAATTTCTCCACCCATGTCATATCAATTATGTTGCCGGTGTTGAGCAGCACGACGGTACGGCTGAAATGGCGGCATACCGTCTCAAGCACCTGCTCCTCCTCTGCAGCGAGCAGCCAGCTGCCCTCTCCAGGCATATTATCCTTATCCTCACCGGCTGTTCTGCCGAGGATTATGACCGCGGCATCATTGCGCTGTGCCGCCTCCTGCACGAGCTGTTCGTCAAGCGGCATTTCCTGCTGATACCACGGGTGATTCGACCAGCCGTCACCGATATCGAAGGGATTCTTCTGAGTCCAGCTTTCATAGGCTTCGCGCACACCGCTGTCAAGCTGATAATCGCCGCCCGCCTGCAGTGCTTCATAGATTCCTGTGACATAGCGTGTATTCACAAGACCGCCTGAGCCGAGTCCGCTCTTGTAATAATTCATCTGAGTTCTGCCGAATACGGCAACTTTGCTGCCCGGATGCAGCGGAAGAGCATTGTCTTCATTTCGCAGAAGCACGCAGCCCTCTGCTATGACCTCACGCGCTTTCGCAGCGAAATCATCGTAGGATAATATCGGTTTGCTCATTCTCCATTCCTCCATAAAATTATCAGTGCTTATATTTTACTGCTGTTCAAGTGACCAGCCGTTGTCATCGTGGTATATCATAAGCCGGGTCATACCGCCGTCTATGCAGATATTCTCGCCGGTAATAAAGCCTGCCTTATCCGAACAGAGATAAAGCACCATATTGGCAATATCAAGCGGATTGCCCACTCTGCCAGCCGGATGCTGCTGAGCGTCCGCGCCGTCATAGACCACCCAGTCGTTGTCAATCCAGCCGGGTGAGATGGAATTTACCCTCACCTTTCCTGCAAGACTGACGGCAAGCGCATGGGTCAGCGCGTGTATTCCGCCCTTTGCCGCTGTGTAGCTCTCCGACTGCGCCTGACTCATTCTGTCGCGGCTGGATGAGATATTCACTATACTCGCCCCGGGTGCGAAATGCGGCATGAACAGCTTTGCAAGGTAAAAGGGCGCTGTCACGCCTACCGCAAGCGCATAGCTGAACTCTTCGTAGGTACATTCTGAAATGCCCTTGAAAAGCGGTGCGGCATTGTTTATAAGATAATCAACGTGACCGTAGTCGGCAATGACCTTTTCTGCAAAAGCCTGCAGAGTTTTTTCATCGGAGATATCGCCCTTGAAATAAGGATTATCCTGCAGGTCGATTATGCAGACCGTCACTCCTGCCTTTTCGAATTCTTCCGCAATACATCTGCCTATGCCCTGTGCGCCGCCGGTTATTACTGCAACCTTTCTGTCACTCATAATATCCTCCGTTCACTTACGGCAGCTGATGTCCTGCTGCAAGATAAAGTCTGTACCACTCCTCGCGTGTGAGGGTGATATCCGCCGCCGCTGTGATATCGCTGAGTCTTTCGGTATTCATTGTTCCTGCTATCATCTGAATCTTTGCCGGATGACGCAGAATCCACGCGGTTGCCACACCTGTTCTGCCAAGCCCGTATTTCTCGCCCAGCTCGTCCATCACCTTATTGAGCTCCTCATAACGCTCACTGCCGATGAATGTTCCCTGCCAGTTTGCCATCTGGAAGGGCGACCATGCCTGTATTGTCATGTCGTTGAGGCGGCAGTAGTCGAGCACACCACCGTCGCGGTCAACTGCGCCGTCGCTGGTCATATTGACCTCAAGACCGGCTGAAATCATGCTGGAAAAGGGTATGCTCAGCTGAAGCTGATCAACCAGCAGCGGCTGTCTGACGTATTTCTTCAGCAGCTCTATCTGCATCGGACGATGGTTTGACACGCCGAAATTGCGCACCTTTCCGGCACTCTCCAGCTCATCGAAGGCCTCTGCGACCTCCTCCGGCTCGATGAGTGCATCGGGGCGGTGAATCAGCAGAACATCAAGATATTCTGTATCAAGTCGTCTGAGTATGTTATCGACCGATGTGATGATATGCTCTTTCGAGCAGTCGTACATCACATCGGGCACTATACTGCACTTTGACTGTATTATCAGCTTTTCACGCTCTGCAGGCGACAGCTTCATTGCTCTTGCGAACTTCTCCTCGCAGGCGCCTCCGCCATAGATATCGGCATGGTCAAAGAAATTTATCCCCTTTTCAATACAGGTCTTCAGATATTTCTCCGCCTGCACATCATCAAGCTCTGTGATGCGCATACAGCCCAGCGCAACCGCAGACCCCTCAAGCTGTGATGTTCCAAGTCTGATTTTTTTCATTGCAGCAAACTCCGTTTCTTTGAATTTATCTCTTTTATATTGATGCCGGCGCATTTTCCGGCTGTGATACTAAGCCTTTTCCTGCCGCCTTTCCAGTACGGCATTTTTCTTCCACACACCGCTCAGGTAGAATATGAAGGCAATGAACGATCCGGCAAAGGTTGCCGCCGGTACCGAGCAGCCGATTCCAAATACACCGAGCGACACGCCGAGAATGTATGCCAGCGGGATTCGGACTGCAAAGGAGGATACCATATTTGTAATAAGCGTTATCCAGCCGTTGCCTGTGCCGATGAATATTGAATTGAAGCAGACGATAAAAGGCAGGAATACATACTCAAACGAGAATGCACGCATATATCTGATGCCCACCTCGATGAGCTCCTCATCAGCGTTAAACAGCCGGAATATCTCCTCGGGAAAGATATTTGCAACAGCGAAGATAACCGCGCTGATAATACAGCAGATAATCAGACCGTAGCCGGCCGCCTTCTTTACCCTCTCCTGCTTTCCGGCGCCCATGCATTGTGATATCATCGCCGACACCGACGAGCTTATCGCCATGTCGGGAAGTATGGCAAAACCGTTGAACTTGTTGACTATTCCTGATGCCGCACCTGCAGCTGCGCCGCCTGCGCCGTTGATGAGCCCGGTCAGAATGAGAAATGAGAAATTGGTTGCCACGTGCTGTATGCCCGTCGGCAGACCTACTTTCATGAGCGTTGCAAAGCTCTCGCCGTCAAATCTGAATGATGACAGTCTGAAATCGAACATGAATCCGCTGCGGCGAAGATAGATTATGCACAGCACTGCCGACAGCGCCTGTGCCGCTACTGTTGCCGCTGCAGCACCGCCCGCGCCCATATCGAACAACCCCACAAGCAGCAGGTCGAGAACTATATTGACGACGCATGCCACTATAACGAAAATAAGCGGCGTTTTGCTGTCTCCGAGACCGCGCATTATGGCGCTGAGCGCATTGTAGCCGAAAACAAAGGCAAGGCCGAGAAGATTTATTACAAGATAATCCATCGCCTCTGCAAAAGCCTCTGCCGGCACGTTGAGCACACGCAGCATCGATCCGGCAAACGCGAGCAGAACTGTGCTCAGTATGACCGACAGTCCCATCAGCGTGATAAGCAGCGTGCTGGTCGCTTTCTTTATCCGCTCCTCCTGCTTTGCGCCGAGATACTGACCTATCATGACCGTTCCGCCGGTCGAAAGTCCCATTGCGAGATTGGTGACGATAACAGCAATCTGGCTGCTGGTGTTTACCGCAGAAAGACTGTTCGTACCGCCGAAGTGACCGAGTATCATCATATCGGCAACGCTGTACACCGACTGTATCAGATTACTGAAAAAGAAAGGAATTGCAAACAGCACAAGCTGTTTGAGCACACTTCCTGTTGTCAGATCCCTGCTGAATTTTGACATATAAAACTGCTGCCTCCTGTAGCATGACAAGTTCACTGATTCCGAGTATATCACATCAGCCCCGTTCAGCCAATATTATTGAATAAATTAACTTAATTGAATAAATATTATATAAATTGACACCTCTTTTTTTGTCTTTTGGGCCCTCTTCTTCCAAACGCAACAAAACTTGTATTGTAATATCACAAAAATAAGTGTATAATGCTAAACAAGCCCGTTAATTCTTTAACAGGCATACTCTGAGCCACAGCTTTGGCTGCATAAAATCAAAGGAAAGGAAACTGATCCGTATGAACTGCACAGACCCGAAATATCAGGCGTTGTTTACCCCGTGGAAAATAGGCAACGTAGAGATCAAAAACCGCATAGTTCTCTGTCCTATGGGCGGTACATCGCTCTTCGGCTGGATGGAGCACACCGGCAACCACTTCGACAAGGAGGCTGCTGCATTCTTCCTTGAGAAGGCAAAGAACAACGTCGGTCTCATTATCCCCGGCATCGCCCCCATCAAGAGCACATTCATGAACCAGTGGCTCTATCAGAACAAGGGTATGTTCAAGGAGCTCAAGGAGTTCATGGACGAAATCCACAAGACCGGAGCAAAGGTGTTCATTCAGCTCACCGCCGGCATGGGGCGCTCGTGGGCTATCCCCACTCCGCTTGTAATGCTGCACAATATGCCTGTTGTGCGCGATCTTATCAAGCCGATAATCAACATTCCCTACCAGAGCGCCAGCCCCAGCAAGCTGCCCTCCAGATGGTCAGACAAGGTAACCACCCGCGCCATGACCGTCAGAGAAATAAAGCAGATAATCGATGCTTTCGCAAAAACTGCTGCGCTCTGTCAGGAGGCAGGCGTTGACGGCATCGAGGTTCACGCTGTTCACGAGGGCTATCTGCTCGATCAGTTCACCCTTGAATACACCAACAAGCGCACCGACGAATGGGGTGGCTCATTCGAGAACCGCTACCGCTTCCCGGTCGAAATTGTCAAGGCAATCAAGGCAAAATGCGGCGCTGATTACCCTGTATCCCTGCGCTATTCGGTAACCTCCAAGGTCAAGGACTTCTGCGTTGGCGCTGTCCCCGGCGAGGAGTATACCGAAATCGGACGTGACATGGAGGAAAGCGAGCGCGCCGCAAAATATCTGCAGGACGCCGGCTACGATATGCTCAACGCCGACAACGGCACTTACGATTCGTGGTACTGGGCTCATCCGCCAATGTACATGCCGCTCAACTGCAACCTTGACGACGTTGCTCACATCAGAAAGTTCGTCGACATTCCCGTTGTCTGCGCAGGCCGTATGGAGCCTGATGTCGGTGCAAAGGCTGTCGAGGACGGTCTCATTGACGCAGTGGGTGTTGCACGTCAGTTCCTTGCTGACTCCGAGTGGGTCACCAAGCTGATAGAAAACCGCATGGAGGATATCCGTCCCTGTATCTGCTGTCACAATGCCTGCTTCAATATGTCCCACTACAAGGGCGTCGCAAACGCTCAGTCTATCTACGATGCAAGCCACATCGCCCGCTGCGCACTCGACCCGAGAGTCATGCAGTCGGACAAGTATGCTCTTGAGCCTGCAAAGAAGGCAAAGAAGATAGCCGTCATCGGCGGCGGCATCGGCGGTATGGAGGCAGCACTTGTCTGCGCAAAACGCGGTCATTCTGTCACCCTTTACGAAAAGAGCGGCGAGCTCGGCGGCGTATTCATTGCTGCAGCAGCTCCCTCCTTCAAGGAGAAGGACCGTGCTCTCATCGCATGGTACATACGCGAGCTGGCAAAATATCCCTCTATAAAGGTAGAGCTCAACACTGAAATCACCGACCTCAGAGCACTCAAGAAGGCAAACGACAAGATTATCGTTGCCACCGGTGCAAAGGCACGTACCATTCCTGTCAAGGGTGCTGATAAGGGCATCGAGGCTGTTGATTATCTCCTCGGCAAAAAGGAAGTTGGCGAGAATGTCGTTATTGTCGGCGGCGGTCTTACCGGCTGCGAAATCGCTTACGACCTCTATCTTCAGGGCAAAAAGCCGGTCATCGTTGAGATGCAGAACGACCTCATCGTTTCCAAGGGCGTATGCCTTGCAAACTCCAGCTATCTGCGCGATTTCTTCGCTGCAAACAAAGTTCCCGTACACCTCGAGACCGCTCTCAGCGAGATTACCGATGACGGCGTTGTTGTAAAGAACAAGGCTGGCGAAAGCATCACCATTCCGGCTGATTCGGTCATCATGTCTGTCGGCTACACACCTGCACCTGTTGCCAAAAAGGGCGGCAAGGTGGTCGTCATCGGCGACGCTGACGAGGTCGGCAACCTGCGTACCGTCATCTGGGGCGCATGGGATGCCTGCATGAAGCTGTAAAGGAGGATAAATACAAACCATGTTTTTAACTGACGAACAAAAAGCCATACTTAACGGCGAAAAAGGCGAGACCCTTGCCAAGGTTATGGAATCGGTCATTCGCTACGGCGAGCTTTTCGGTGCCGACAAGCTTATCCCTGTAACCAGCAAATACAATCATCTTGTCACTTCCTTCGGTCTGAAGGCTCTTGGTCCGGTTTATGACCTGATGAACCAGCTCATCGAAGCAGGCGCTGTATCCGGTCAGAAGTTCTCTGCAGACCCCCGTCCGCTTGACCCCAATGTACCGAAAACCTTCCTTCAGAATTTCATCTTCAATAATTTCATGTACACCCGTCAGGATTTCTATGAGGGGCAGCTTCAGAAGCTGGGTCTTATGGAAAAAGATGCATTCACCTGTGCCTGCTATCTTGACGAAGTAGGCAACAAGCCGGAAAAGGGCGATGTGCTCAGCTGGTCCGAGTCCTCTGCTGTTGTTTACGCAAACTCCGTACTCGGCGCAAGAGTCAACCGCAACTCCGGTATAATTGACATAATGGGCTCAATTATCGGCTATGTTCCCCACTTCGGTCTTGTCACCGACGAGGGCAGAAAGGCAACATGGATAATCGAGATAAAGACCACAAAGAAGCCCGAGGCTCAGCTGCTCGGCTCGGCTATCGGAATGAAGGTTGTCGAGGACGTTCCCTACATCAAGGGTCTCGACCAGTGGCTTGGCAGCGAGCTCGACGATGCCGCCTGCACCTACCTCAAGGACTTCGGTGCAGCCTGCGCTTCCAACGGTGCAGTCGGTCTTTACCATATTGACAATCTCACCCCCGATGCAAAGGAGCAGGGTGAGGCTCTTATCAAGGAAGGCGCACAGGTCTACGTCATTGACGATGCTGAGCTGCAGCGCGTTTATGACAGCTATCCGGTCATCTGGAAGAATCCCGATGCCACTCCCAAGCTGTGCTTCCTCGGCTGCCCGCACATGACCATGGAGCAGCTCAGAAGCTGGACCGACCGTCTCGAGACTGCCCTCAAGGCAAACGGACGCAAAAAGGTTGCTATCCCCACCGTATTCACCACCGCTCCGGCTGTGCTCAAGGCATTTGAGCAGACCGAGTACGCAAAGCGTCTGAAGAAGATGGGCGTTGTTGTTTCCTACATCTGCCCGCTCATGTACATGAACAACCCCCTGTGCGGCAAGACTCCGGTCATCACCTCTTCCAACAAGCTGCGCACCTACACAACCGCACGTTACTATACCGACGATGAGATACTCGTTCAGATTTCCGGAGGTGGCAAGAAATGAAAACATTTACTGGCAGAGTAGTCGCACCGGGCGAGGTCACTGCTCAGGCAGTTGTATCCCACGGCGGACTCAACACACTCGCATCTTTCCAGAAGGCACTGCAGTTCGGCGACAAGAAAGCCACCTGCGGCGATCAGAACAATCCCGACCTTTACGGCAAGCAGATGGCAGGCAAGGCTCTTTGTCTGCCTCAGACAATCGGTTCGACCACCGGAGGACTGGTACTTTACTGCGCCTGCTCCATGGGTCGTCAGCCGGCCTGCATGCTCTTCTCCCAGCCCATCGACTCCCTCGCCGGCGCAGGTGTTATCCTTGCAGACGTATGGCTCGAGGGAGCTCACACCACCATGCCTGTTATCGATTCTCTTGGCGATGAATTCCTCAATTACGTCAAGGACGGCATGAAGATAACCATCAAGGCAGACGGTGTTGTTGAGGTCGAGTAATCAATTCAGACTTAGTCTGACACAATGAAAAACAGACCGGCAGTTCTAATTGAATTGCCGGTTTTTGTTGTCTTTTCGGTCCGGTGTGGTATAATTGTTACGACATAAATTCTGAAAAGCAGGTATAAAAATGACTGAACTCAAAGTGACTGATGTGCGCTGTCAGCCTGGCGACAGCGCTTTTCTGATAGACGACGGCACAACCGCAATACTATACGACACCGGCTTCGGCTTCACCGGATATGAGATAGCAAGGAACATCAGGGCTGCACTTGGTGAGCGCAGGCTTGATTACATCTTTCTCACCCATTCCCACTACGACCACGCGCTCGGCACTCCCTACATTCTGCGGCATTATCCCGAGGCAAAGGTTGTTGCTGGGCGTTATGCCGCAGGCGTTTTTCAGCGCGAGGGCGCAAAGCGGACAATGCGTGAGCTTGACGGAAAATTCGCTGCAAAGTGCGGCATCGCTGACTACGAATTTCTCGGCGACGAGCTGAAGGTTGACATTCCGGTCGATGACGGCGATATCATCGAGGCAGGCACCATGCGCTTCGAAGTGCTGGCTCTGCCGGGTCACACACGCTGTTCTGTCGGCTACTACTGCTGCGAGCGCGAACTGCTGCTCTCCTGTGAGACACTCGGCGTATATGACGGAAACGAGCTTATCACACCGTCATATCTTGTCGGCTACAGAATAACGCTCGATTCCATCGCCCGTGTCAGCAGGCTGAAGATCAGGCAGATTCTCGCTCCTCACTACGGATTGCTCACAGAGGAGCAGACACGCTATTTCCTGCTCAATATGGAATGTGCATCGGTTGCCGCTGCTGAGATGCTCCGTCAGGGAATCGCCGCCGGCAAAAGTGACAGCGAGCTCATCGAGCAGTTCAAGTCTCAATTCCGCAATGACTACGTCAAAGGCATCTATCCTGAAGATGCGGTCAATCTGAACACCTCGATAATGATTGCGCTTATCAGAAAAGAACTGTCAGATGATAACTTTGAATGGGTGCATTCCTAACAGAAAGGTAGATTATACTTTATGAAAATCCTAAATAAAGCCTACTGGAAGCTTGTTGCAATATGGTTTATTTTCGGCATTGCGCTGAACATCGGTTCGGTGATGTACACCATTCGCACCGGTAATGCGGCTGTGCTTCTGCTTGCGCTGCTGTGGTGGGCAATTACGCTGATTTCATGCTGAACCTTTCATCAGATTCACCGGATATGCCTGAGATATACTGTGTTCTCGAAGGTTAATTTTATTTCAACAAACTATGGGGATAAATTTTATAAAAAACATTGAAATGGAAACGATTACATTGTATAATGTTATCATGTGGGTAAAATATCCTTTTCCGAGAGGTTGGTGAATGGGACAATGAAAAAACTTGGTAAGGAAAAAATCCTTTTTATAATTCTGATTACAGCTTTTATCGGCGCAATTGTCTGCGCCGGTCTGTATTACAGCTGGCTGCAGAGCGACAACGAGCAGCTGCATACAGCAAGTTTGTCAGGTGCAGTACCAAGCGGCACTGAGTATGAATTTATCATGGATGATTTCACCGCAACTCTCGGTCCGCGCGGCGGCGATTCGGGCGCCTGGCTCAAGGATGCCATTCTCGACGAGAACGGAAACGAGATTCACGGCAGAAGCGTCGGCACCATCTATGAGCTCAAGCTGACCAACACCTCAAAAGCAACCATAACCGACTGGACCATGCAGTTGTATATGCCAGAAATGGTATGGCTGAACAACGCATGGAACGGCACGATGGAGATACATCAGTCGACCACCGGTCAGGAGCTTGTTCAGGAACTCAACCTCAAGGAATACAACAGCAAGCCCATCACCCTTGATTATTACATTGACCATACCGGTCCGATGATACCGCTCGCTGCCGGAGACAGCATCGTTTATCTGCCGAGCAAGGCTGACAACGAGATGCCGCTCGACCCGCTCAGCGACAAGGAAGAAACCAAAAGCACCGCACTCATCGGATTTATTCTTTATGTTCCCGACCAGACGCTTGACTATGTTGCCACCTTCGATGAGGCGGTATTCAGCTACAGACTCGAGCGCAATGCGTGGTCATCTCCGATATTCATAACTCTTATCGCTACGATATCACTGCTTGGAACCCTTATTATCGCACTGAGCATATCGTACTTCAGAATCCGCAAGCTGCTGCGTCAGCAGAAGCACGACGCACAGATAATCGAGCAGTCAATAAACACCTTCATCAATTTCATCGAGGCAAAAGACCCCAGCACCAAGGGTCACTCCGAGCGAGTGGCAAAAATCGCCTATGCGCTGGCTGTGGAAATGGGATATGCTCCGCGTGAATGCAACCGTATCTATTACATAGCCCTGATGCACGACTGCGGCAAGATTTCCATTCCGGCAAACATACTCAGAAAACCCGGAACACTGACCGAAGAAGAATATGAGGTTATAAAGAGCCACACCACCTACGGTGAAAAGATGCTTCGAGATTTTACCTCTATCGGAGGCATTGACCTCGGTGTTCTTTATCACCACGAACGCTTCGACGGCACAGGCTATCCCAAAGGTCTGTCAGGCGAAGAGATTCCTATGATAGCCCGTATCATCTGCGTTGCTGATGCACTTGATGCCATGAACAGCACCAGATGCTACCGTCCGCCTATGACGAGAGAGCATATACTCAGCGAACTCGAAAACAACAAAGGAAAGCAGTTTGACCCCGATGTTGTAGAAAAAGTCCTGCATCTTATTAAACAAGGTGTAATAATAATAGGTGAATAAAACAGCGCGTATACAAAAAGCTGTGCGGAAGAAGGTTCCGCACAGCTTTTTTATTATTTGTATTTTACTGTGATACAGTGTAGAGCGAATAGAAATAGCCTTTCTTTTCCATAAGCTCTTCGAAGGTGCCCGATTCCTCAACTCTGCCGTTTCTCAGAGTCATAATGCTGTCATATCTCTTCAGGAGTGCCTCATCAAGCGCGTGTGTAACCACTATGCGTGTGATGCCGTCAAGGTCAAGTATTGAGCTTGAAACCTGAAAAGCTGTCTGTGCATCAAGCGCTGCTGTAGCTTCGTCAACCATGAGAACCTGCGAATTTTTCAGCAGACTGCGGGCAATGGATACTCTCTGCTTCTCGCCGCCGGAAAGTCCGCTTCCGTTCTCGCCGCAGAGGTAATCCTCACCCTTTTCAGCAATAAGTGCCGAAAGACCGGAAAGCTCTATCGCACGGTCGACCTCAGCCTTCGGGAAATCTGCGAACATGGTGATGTTGTCTCTTATTGATGCGTTGAAGATAAAGACATTCTGCTGTATGACAGAGATAAGCTCATAGAGCGACTCACTGGTTATATCCTTGAGATTGCTTTCGTCATAACGGATTGTGCCGGTATATTCAGGATACGCCGCCATGAGCAGATTCAACAGGGTTGACTTGCCGCTGCCCGAGCCACCGACTATCGCGTAGCTCTTTCCTGCATCGAATGTATAATCGATGCCCCTGAGCACCGGCTTCTCCGGCTCGTATGCAAAGTGAATATTCTCAAGTGTTATGCCGTCATCAAGCTTATGCTCAACCGCTGTGCCGCTCTCGCGCACATTCTCCGGCAGTGCCTCGGCAATCTTTCGAATAAGCGCCCTTGATGCCTTCATCTGCGCAAGACAGCCGGGAAGGAAACCGATAGGAGAAAGAACATAATTCATTACCTGAACAAATACCATAACCGTACCGACGGTTATTCCCTTGCCAGAGAAAGCCAGATATGCGCCGACAAGAAACACGCCCATCTGAGCAATTATTCCGGCAAGCTGTGAAAACATTGAGACAATTATCTCAAGCTTCTGCTTTCTTGTACCTGCTGCGACAAGTCTTTTTACATTCTCGCCGAAGATGCGGCACATCTGAGCCTCTGCCTTGAAAGACTTGATGACCGAAAATCCGGTAAGGCTGTCCTTGAGCGTGGAAATATATTCCTCGTTGCGGTCGGATACTTCCTTTTCAGCTCCTACCATCAGTCCGCCGGTAAGCAGAGAGGCTACAACCAGCACAAGCGAGAAGCCTATGGAAATTGCAGTCAGCAGCGGGCTGTAGAGCAGCATTATGACAAGTGCTCCGACAAAGAGCAGAGCATTTTCGACCAGCGGGAAAATATTTCCGATGTAGCCGGTTTCTATGCTGTTTACATCGTTGCTCAGTGCCGATATGTACAGCGATGAATTCTCGCCGGAAAAAGCAGATATATTCTTCTTTGTCAGTTCTCTGAATACGTATTCCTTGTACTGACCGATTCCCCTTGCCACAAACTTCGGCTTTGTCCAGCTCATCAGCAGATATGCGAATGTACACACCGCTATTCCTATAATTGTAATTACGATTATGTCCTTGAATGAATAACCGGTGTCGTAGCCAGCGATATAGTCGATAATAAGCTGAATTATCCACGCGACGGCCAGCGCACAGACCGTACCCATCATGTTGCCTATCATGCCCAATATAAGAACCGTGCGGTTACCCTTGAAAAACTGCCTTGTAAATGGTCTTATATCTGTTTTCTTCTCTTTGTTCTTTTTGTTTTTCATTGTCTCATTATCCTTTCCGCTCTGCTTTTCAGCTTTGGTTACAGCTGTATTTTAGCCCATTGGGAGCCATTTCAACAATAGAACATCGGTTGAAATAGCATTACCGCACCAAACTATCGGTTGAGTTTTCCTTGATTTACAGTTGAGACGCCTTTATCTGCTCCCATAACTCAAGTGCCTGCCTGTTCCGCTCATCTGATCTGAGTACCCTCTCCACTGCGGATATTGCCGTTTCGCCGAGGTCGTCTGAAATAATTCTGTTCATGTTTTCTCCGCCAAGAAATTTTATTCCCCTGGCTGTATAGACAGGCAAGGAATCAAAAGCCGTCGCTCTCCGGTAAGCCGAGTGCATAAATTTCTCCGCCTCTTCGCCCTGACCGAGGTACATCATAAAGCTTGAGCTCATAGCTTCAAGCGCCGCTGTAAGCCTGTCGGTATAGCACACCATATCAGCATCAATTTTCACCGAATCAAGTGTAGTCATAAACCACTGTGATGCTTCAAGGGCTGCTTTTATATTTCCTGTGCGTATATAATAATTGATATATGCACTCATAGTTCTTATCAGATCTGTCGCGACACCTGAAAAAGCTGCTGTCAGATATTCTTCAGTCTCTTTTTTATCATGATTCTCCATTACACTCATGGTCATCGCTATGGCTGCATCATTCAAACCGCCGGTGTTGTATTTTTTCAGAATCTCGATCGCCTTTTCGTAATCCCCCATGCTGATATAACCCACAGCTATCTCTGAGCGGATAGTCTGCTCGCTTATCTCCGGGTTGTCATTCTGCGAAAGCAGCGGAATTGACCGCTCCATGAGCTCAATTGCCCGACGTGAAGCGGCATCGTTATGTTCCTCTACACCCTTTCGCCCATACGCCTCAGCACAGCAGATGACTACCCTGAAGCTGTTCGGATAACGCAGCAGCGCCTTTTCCGCCTCGCTTATCGCCCGGTCAAGGTTCTTTGCATTAAGATGTCCTGTTATACGCTCCAATGCATCATCAATACTGCTGTTCCTCATTTCATACCCCAGAAGGGCATCGACCGAGACGCCGAACAGGTCGGCTATTTCCATCAGCATACGTATCTCAGGCATAGACGCGCCGCTTTCCCATTTATGAACAGCACCGGTTGTAACACCAAGTGCCTCGGCAAGCCGCTCCTGCGTCATGCCGCGTTCCTTGCGCAGCGCTCTGATATTTTCGGTAATTTGAACTTTCACTGCGTTCACCTCATTTGTCTGTCTGGTCACGACCTGTTTTGAGTATAGCATAGCAAAAGTCACGACACAACCAACCATGGGTAACATTGGTAAATATTTTTTTATACTATCAGTATAGGCCGGTATACTGAAACTCTCTCGTAATTGCTGTTTTTGCAACTTTGTGAGACATACCCGTCCATTATGCGCAACTAATGCAAAATTATTGCGCAGGAGGGTTGACAAATACACTCTGCTGTGTTAAATTGTGAATAAATTATTAACGCTTAGTGAACAAAAAGTTAAAATGACATGTAGGGGGTAACGATTATGAAAAAACGGATTATTCGCCTTGCAGCAATTCTTGTTATGATAGCAACTACACTCAGCCTTTGCGCCTGCGAACCACCAGCCAGCGAACCACCAACATTTGACGAGCTGAAAGAGGAAATGGGTGTATCATTTGACAACATCATCTGTCAGTATTCCTACGGTGATATTGTCTGGGTCGATGACAAAAGGGATTTCTATGAAGATTACTCCACAAACATCACAATTTATGCCGACAACACCGTAAGACTATGGACAAGTCGGTATTACGGCGATGACGAAGCAATAGCAGAAACCACCTCTCAGATTACCGAAGAGCAGAAAATCACGCTGCTGGAAACCTTGCAGGAACATAACCTGCTGGCATTTTCCTACTGCAGCACCTACGATGTTCTGGAAGGTGACTGGGAACATGACAGCCACTGGGGATACTTTACCTTCTACGATGACGACGGAAACTATGCGCACAAATGCGGCGGACTGCAGCCAGACAATTCCGATTACAACGCTGCAGCAGCTCTTATCCGTGAATATTTCCCCTATCTTTCAGGTGATCTTGTAAAATTACGTGCTCAGACCGCAGAGCTGATGCCGGTCATAAGACTGCGTGATTTTATTCACGACGAAAGCGGAGAAAGAAGCATATCCTGCAAGCAGTATGCCTTCACTCTCTATTGCGGCTATGACCGTTACCCATTTGACGGGCTTGAATACGACATTGACATTGAAACCTTCTACACTATGCTGCCCGACGGCAATCTTGAGATAAAGGTCAGAGCATCAGGCTATACCGGTGAATATGGAACCGAAAACTTTACTACCGTAACAAACGAAATAGTAAAAAAACATAATCTTTCAACAGCACAGACCAACGAGCTTATAGAGCTGTTAAAGGAAAATTTCATCTTCGGCAAGCTCCTGCCAGCCGACCAGCACTACAATGATATTGATACCTGGCTTGAGTGGTATGGTCACATAAAGCTCTACGATGAAAACGGCGTTAATATTTTCAACAGCTTTATGCACAACCGTAACTTTTCCGACGATATGAAGGATGCAATCAACCATATGCTGCCAACCTATAACCTGAACGAACTCAAGGACGCCGCGGCAATTCCTGTCGCAGAAGAAATCCTCTCTCTGGCGGGAACGAAGTAAACATTTCCAGTGAAAAATCAGAATAAAATACAACCGAATACAAGGGGGAACGATTATGAAAAAACAGATTATTCGCCTTGCTGCAATTCTTGTCATGATAGCAACTACGCTCAGCCTTTGTGCCTGCGAACCGACCTTTGAGCGGCTGCAAAGAAAGCTAGGTATTTCCTTCGACAATATTATATGCCAGTATTCCACATGGATAACAGACTCCGATCCGCTCTGGACTTCCTGGGAAGAAAAGAAGGAAATAACCAGCACTAACATCACGTTTTATGCCGACAACACTGTTGTGATATGGACAAGCAAGGTCGCCTACGACACTGAAGTCGGAGGCCAAGCGGTCTTAGGAAGACAACTGGGGCTATCAACTCCTTGGCTCACAGAACGACATGGCTACGATCCGACTTTGGGAAGAAAAGAAGGAAATAACCAGCACTAACATCACGTTTTATGCCGACAACACTGTTGTGATATGGACAAGCAAGGTCGCCTACGACACTG
>JAZNOP010000146.1:0-11088 GCA_045580875.1 Acutalibacteraceae bacterium | reverse complement strand
TCGACCTTTTTCAAAAGGTCGTGGGTCAAGGGCAACGCCCTTGCAGGTTTTAAGGACGGAGTCCTTAATTCTTTTTCGATAAGAAGTTGAGGCTTTGCCTCAAACTCCACGAGGACGCTGTCCTCGACCTGCCACCTTTGACAAAGGTGGACGAAACTTTTAATCTGCCCACGCTTAATCACATAAACCGGAAATTACGGCAGCTTTGACCGCATGGCAATCGGCACTCTGCGCCGTCTCAAACAGAAATATCCCCGAATGGTGGCAAATCTGCTCACGCCGTGGCACCCTGCCGAACGTCCGATTGATACTCCACAGGGCTTTGACGGTCAGTTCTATCCTCCTATAGAAAACGTGCCCAGACGGCTGGCGATAGTCAGGGCGAATGAATATGTTATGGGCATCAGCGTCTTTGCAATATGCTTTGTCGCACATTCCGGCAACACGCGCCGGCTGCTGGAGCTGGCTGCGCGAAAAAAGGTCGTGGTATTCAATATTGCCGACAGGCTTAATGCCGCTGCTGAGCAGAATGATAACATATGATAAAATACACGCAAAAAGGGCTGCTGCACTGTAACGTGCGGCAGCCCTTTGCTGTTTTGTCAGGGATTTATTTTTCAGCAGCGATCATGTCCTCGATCATGTCGATCATGTGAGGTACTATCTCGGGGTCAAACTGCGAGCCCGAGCAGCGGCGGAGCTCTGCGATTATTTCCTCGCCGGAGAGCATCTCGCGGTAGCATCTTGTGCTCGACATTGCATCGTAGGAATCGGCAACGCAGATGATTCTTGCGCAAAGCGGAATATCCTTGCCGGCAAGTCCCTCAGGATATCCCTTGCCATCGAATCTCTCGTGATGGTAGGAAGCGCCGTTGACGATGTTTTCGACCGATGTGATGTTGGTGAGAATTCTGTTGCCTACTGTGGTGTGCGAACGGATAATGTCCATTTCCTCGTCGGAAAGCTTGCCCGGCTTGTTGAGAATTGCGTCAGGAATGCCGACCTTGCCTATGTCATGCAGCAGGGCGATGATGTGGATATTCTCCTGAGCATCCTCGTCCATTCCCATGCGCCGTGCCAGCTCGCTGGCGTAGTTTGCAACACGTACCGAATGACCGTTTGTGTACTTGTCCTTTGCGTCGATAACGTTAGCGAAAGCGTCGAGAGTCTCATTGATTATGCGCTTGTACTGGTCCTGTCTGTTTCTGTATGCACGGACACGCACTTCAGATATCAGCGCAACGATTGCCGACACGGTAACTATCGCGGCAAGCGCGATCAGCACGTAGAAAGCAGGATAGTCGTAGATATTTGTGTGCTTGTAGAATGAGAATACCATATCCTCCGGCTGGAAGCTGCCGTCGGTATACATTATCATTCCGAAGGTCTGGTGACCGCCCGGAACAACGGTGAAGTTGTAATCAAACGGCTCAATATAGAGGGTTCTGCCGTCCATGCTGAACTCGTAAACACCATTCCAGTCGCTGTCTATCCAGCTGCCCTCAGGCACTGACAGCTCGAGACCCCAGTCGCTTATGGCGTTTGCCGACCGGTTGTAGATGGTGCCGTCATACTGCGCGCCCACCATCGCATCGGTGACCCACTGCTTTGATACGTTTATCTCAACCTCATACTGCGTCGTATCAAATTCATTGACTTCATCGTTAACCGTAAGGCTTGAGACCTGCGAGTTCTTCTGCTCAACGTAGCGCACAAACATATAGCCGGCGCCGGCAAGCAGGAGATAAATCAGAACAAATATGATGACATTACGGACTATAGCCTGAGCCGGATTGCGTTTCTTCCGGATCCTTCGTTTCTGAATGCTCATAACATAATTCCCCTATCATGAGAATAAATTATAATCACATGCATTATATCACACCATCTACAAAAAGTCCACTAAAGTTTCCGTGTTTTTTGTGTGAATTAATGTTGCAGATGCACAACAAAAACGTTTACAAAAAAACACTATTGTCGATATGTTGCTCATTTTTCTCTCAGGGCAGTCTTATTGTGACGAATCACCGTCTGCCGCGTATTCCGCCCGCCGCCAGACACAAAAACGGTCTGCCGGATTCACGGGTGTGAACCAGACAGACCGTCACGTTTTTTGTCTTATTCTCTGCTGCGCTGCAGATTATCTTACCAGCTCAATAATTTCATCAACAATTTCATCCGAAACTGCCACCGCACCGCCAAGGACAAAAACCCTGCCGGTGTTTCTGTTGGCAAGATAGTTCGCCTGCGACTCGCCTATCGAGCTGCCGGCAAGAACGATGGGTGCCTTGTTGATTGCCGAAAGAACACCGCCGGCAAGAGCATCGGGATAGTTCGCTCCAGTTGCGACACAGATAGCATCGCCGGTCATAACGTCAGAATAAATCATGTTTATGATGGTGTTGGTTTCATATCTTGACTTGCCCTGCAGACGCTGTACACGTCTTACGCCGCACTCTTTGATATTATCCTTTACCGCTTCAGCAATTGCAAGCTCACCGCCGAGCACGGTTGCCTGATCCGCATCGGTCTTTCTGACAAACTCAGCTACCTTCTCATTGAGAACGCCGTCAGCCGAGACATAAAGCACCGGACTGCCCTTGACCGCCGCAATACCGCTGATTGCGAGCGCATCGGGGAAATTGTACGCCTGAGCAAAGAATATCTCCTCCGGCTTTCCTGTAAGCTCCATCAGCATCTCGGCAATTTTGACGCAGGTCTCGAAGCGTGATGCGCCTGCGATTCGTGTTACATTGTAGCCATTTCTGACAAAATCGTCTTCATACTCCTGGCTGACAGCAACTGTGCCGCCGAGGATATATATGTTCTTTGCTTCAAGTCTGAGTATTTCATAAACTGTTGCTGCATCGCCTGCACTGCCGCGCACCAGCAGGATAGGTGCATCGAGAGCGTATGCAAGAGACACACCGGCAAGCGCATCGGCATAATCATTGCCCGATGCAATTACAACATTCTCTGCCTTGTCGTATGCCGAGCTGGAAATCAGCGCCGCAGTGTCGCAGCGGCTGCCGCCGGCAAGACGGGGAACATCCTCAGACATTCCGCACTTTGTGCAGACTCCGTTTGTATAAGTATGAGCAACGCGGGACGGAACAACATTTTTGCCAAGAGAGCAGGTGCATTTGCACCAGTGGTTTTTCATGTCGCAGCCTATCTCTCCGTCATCGTTGTGGTTTGCGGTAAATACTGCCTTATCTGAATCAACACTGCCCTCAGCGTTTGTCACGCGGCAGAAATATCTGTCACCCGAAAAGGAGATATCACTCCACTCGCCGCGGAAGGTACCGGGGTACTCCTGATAATATTCCTCCATCGACACAACCGTCAGCTCCGGAGTATTTACTCCGCGGAATTCGAGACCGTCACGCAGGACGTGGTCAGCATCACTTCCGGCAAGATACCACTGGTAGACAAGATTTTCGCCCTCTGCCTCAATGGTGAACACTGCGTTCTGACCGCAGACAATATAGGCATTCTCAGGCTGTCTGACGATGACCGGCGCATCGGTATCCGACGGGACATCGGTATCTGACGGGACGTCGCTGTCTGAAGTGACATCGCTTCCGGAGGTTGTATCGCCGTCCGGGGCAGTATCGCCGCCTGGTGCATTGTCGCTGTCTGAGGTTATATCGCTGTCTGAAGCGACGTCACTGCCTGACACAGCAGCGTATGCGGCAACTCCCGAGATCGGCAGCATGGAAACCATACAGATTATCACCATCATCAGGCTGATAATTCGTAAACTTACCTTCTTCATCTTTATGCCTCCTGTTCGGCTGACCGCCGGCGGCAGTACAGCGCAATAATAAATTTTATTGTATCATATTATACTGCAACATTCCACACAATTTGCAAAGCGGCAGAAATTATTTTCCGCCTGTTTTTTCTGCGATTATTTATCGCTGCAATTATATTCCGGTCAGGTGAACGCTGTATTACATTGTCTGCCGTGCTGTACAGCGGCACAAACACACACTTTCCACCTGCGCCTTCCCCGCACTGTGCTTGACACAGCAGCCGGCTGTCTGTAAAATGATAATCCCCCGCCGGCAGGGATTTAATTTTATCATTATTTTTATCATCAAAGGAGATTTGTAACCATGGCTGAAAGACCTGTATTCATCACGCGCGGCGCAAAGCCCTATTCGGATACCTGCAGCATTTCCTTTACGTGGCATGCAGGTATGTCAGTCGCTCAGAAGCAGCGGAGCATAGCTTCACTGCACGAGGCATTTTCTGCACGCTTTCCTTCACGCAGAGTGCTGGAGATATCCTCGAAATCTCCCCTGCCGCTCGGCGTTGCGCTCAGCGCCTTCAACCTGAGAAAATATGTGCCGTCACTCGGCAGAAGCGTTCCGGTAGAATGCGTCTTTCAGGGCGGAAAGGTTTTTACCGGCGGCGGACCCTATACCGACCTTCTGACCGCCACCTCACGCGAGGCAAAGTGCGACCACAGAATCCGCGAGAGCGGTGCGCTCAGGGCATTTTCCTACGAAGGCGATGAGTATCCCCTTACTCCGACGACGGCTTTCTACAACTGGCTGTACATCAACACCCTTATCGAAAACGAAAAGCTGGCAGAGCAGCTGGTCACATACGACAGCTTCACCGACATTGAATTCAATCCCGAAAAGAGCCGCAACTGTCAGGCTGCCGCCGCGGCAATGTTCGTGTCTCTCCACCGCGCCGGTCTCCTCGACCAGTGCCGAAACTTCGACGATTTCGTCGCACTGATGAAGTAAGACGGCATATCTGAGACAGCATATCACCGGCAGACCTGCGCACACAGTTACACACAGCACCTGATGCTCCCCCTGACGTCAGGTGCTTTTCTCTGCCGCTCATAAATATAATCAGCCGCTGTTTCTGCCGACCGTCGGCACCATCAGTCTTACGCACCTGCCGTGCCGCCTTGCCGCCTGTTTTGCAGCACCGCCCATACGACTCATTCCGCGTTGACAAATCCTGCGCAACGTGATAAAATATCTTGACAGCAAAACATCTACGCCTCCTTAGTTAAATGGATATAATAAATCCCTCCTAAGCTGGAGATATATCCACCGCCGGGATTGTATGAAAACCCATAAACGGTTAAAATCATGAAAAAATATACGATTTCCGTAAGTTGAAAAGGTGAAAAAACAGACACTGATTTGTCAAAAAATAATACGCTCCCGTACCTCACCAGGATAGAGGGCTCGCCTCCTAAGCGAGATGTAGCGCGTTCGAGTCGCGCCGGGAGTGCCAGAAAAGACCGCTCGGGCTTGTATCCGGGCGGTCTTTTTTGTCCTTATAGCAGATGTTGCTTTGAGTGTATAATCTTGCAGAGTTTGCCTACAGAAAAATACGCTAAAAACGTCAAAATTAAGTGTTTTGCCTACAAATGCCTACAAATTTTGTTATCCTATTAACTTTTGCCTACAAGTTTTCAGTCCTCTTTATCCCCTTCTGCCAGCAGCTTTGCAAGTAGATCCGGATTCGCTCGGAGCAGCTTTTTCAGCTTTTCCAAATCGATATCGTCAGCAGCTGATGGGGCAGTATCAGCGTCGACCTTGGAGAAAAATCCTGAATCCATTTCCTGTGCGATAAGCTTTCGGTCAGAGTCAAAGCTGTGAGCATAGGTGTCGGTTACCATTCTTGCTTCAGCGTGTCCGGTATCACCCTGAACAGCCTTGATGTTGCCTCTGCTAAGCTTAAGTTTTAGAGAAGTACTACTGTGACGGAGGCTGTGAAATACCACGTGTCTCAATGAATGCTTTTTAATCATGTCGTAGAACATTTTGTCAACTGTCCTAAGTTCAAAAGGTCTGCCGTTGATATGTGCAACAACAAGATCATAGTCGTGATATTCGTCGCCAAGCATTGATTTGTATTCCATCTGTCGCAAGCGGTTCTTGCGAAGCTCCTCGGTAACAGCGTACGGCAGATATATTACTCTTTTGCTGCTTTCGGTCTTTGGCGCTTTCAGCACAAGTGTAGTAGTTGCTTTCTTAGGCATAATTGGCGGAAATTTTAGAATAATTGTGCTTCTATTCACGCCTTCCAAAGCCTCTATGCTTTCGTTGCTGCAGCGATGAAGCTCCCTGTCAATTTTGATGCAGGCTTCGCCGGCGTTTACGGCAGCATCATCTATTCGGACATTTGCCCACTGCAAACCAAGTATTTCACCCAGACGAAGACTGCAGCCCAGAGCAAGATACAAGCAAAGGCGTAAAGTAGGATCCTCACAGACCTTCAGAGCTTTTATGGCTTCTTCGTCCGACCAGACATCACGGTCTTTTTGGATATACGTAGGAAGAGTTACGCCTATTGTGGGATTTGTTTTAGTATATTCCCAGACAACTGCCTTACCGAAGGCGCTCTTTAAAACCTTATGGATTCTGGATATTGTGTGTGCACTGATTTTTGCTCCGGTGTCGCGATGACCGGAAACAACTACGGCAGGCTCGTTCAATAGTCGGGTGTAGTAGGCATCAATGTCACGAGCCGTAATAGATCTGACGAGCCGCTCGCCTATATACGGATTGATATAGTTCTTGATCAGGCTGATATTGGATGTGTAATAGGAATTGCCCCATTTTTTCAGCCCGTAAACCTCCACATATTCCTGCAGGAAGTCCTTGAGGAGAATATTTTTCTCCTCTTCAATGACTTCTTTTGCAGCACGAGGCGGAGGCGTAAAGGTACCTCTCTTCTTTGCAAGACTTATCTGCTTATCGCGGATAATAGCTTCATCCTCTGAACTGAAAGTCTCAGTGCGCGGCGTTTTTTCACCGGGACAGCGATATGAGACCTGATAGCGGTTGCCTCGTTTACGTACAGCCATAAAAATCCCTCCTTTTTCTACTGCGGGTTAACGTTTTGTATAGTATCACCTTTCAAAAAAGTAATAAATGAATCCCTCAAGATTTTGTAATGGTTTCCGATTTTGACAGACTTTATCTGCCCGGAGTTGACCAATTCATACGCCTTGTTGCGACCGATGTTGAGAGTGTCGGAAATATCTGCGACCTCAAGTACAAGCGGCATGGATTCAAAGTTTCTGTAGATCATGGTTTATCCTCCTCGTTAATGTCCTTAATAAAGCTTATGCCGATGATGCAACTGATGGCGTTTTTCCCGCCCTTGCGACGCTTCTTGTCCTTTTTGCCGCCAAAAATCTCCGAAGTGTCCTCATGAAAGATGGTTGAGAATGTGTTTTTTGCTACACCTCCAAAATGCTCGCAAAACTTGGAATGTGCATCTTCGATAAACACAATACCATTTTTATCTGCTTGAAAGTGCAGTCTGGTAAATTCGAAGATAGCAGCGTGTAAATCCATGTCGGCAGATGCAAGCTCGGAAACAACCTCGTTTGGCTGAAAATCGCCGGCAAAAATGTAACCGTTGTCAACCAGTCTGAAATATGCTGCGACTGCCTTTGTAACAATCCCATCCATTTCAGAGATCAGGCGTTCTTCCAGGTTGTGATCCTGCATTTCACGCGGAACTGAAAAGTGGAAGGGAATTACACATGTTCGATAATAAAAGGCATCATCGCTTGTTTTGGTCAACAGGGCGTGGTTCGTAGCAAGTAAAAATTTCGCATTGCAGATAAATTTAACATGCTTACCGAATTTTACATCAGAAGATACAGGATCGTTTCCGGTCAGCTGCTTCAGTTTGCTCACCGTACGTTCATCAAGCGGTGCCGACGGCAGATCCGGAGACGAGCAGATTGCTTTACCAACTAACTCCGAGGTAGCAAATTTATCGCTAAGAGAGCGGACATCGAGCGGCATGACTGCGTTAGTGCTGAACATTTTCTGTATAAGATTCGCGAGAACGCTCTTGCCCGAATTAGGCACGCCTTGCAGCAAAAAGAAGCATTTAGCCTGAGTATCAGGTGTGAGTATGTAGCCTATCATCTGCCAGATGCGCTCTATCAACGCAAGGTCTCCTCCTGTGATGGAGTTTAAAAAATCGTCAAAATTTGGCGTGTAAATATCGCCGCTCGGAATATAGCCTGCATCGACCTCGTAGAGCGTCAGATAGTTAGGGGAGGGCTGTAAAGCTACCCTTTGTTTTATATCAAGGACAATGTTTTTGAAGGCCACCAGATGACGCGGGATGTCCTTGTCGCACACAAAAATATTTGGTTCTTTGAGCAAGAAGCTGACTATGCCGTCGACAAACGAGCTCGATTTCTGCTTTATAAAATCGCGGCACTTTTCGACCACCAGACGGGCGACTTCTGCGTTTGTTCTGGGCTCGTAGGAGCTGCCGGAGTAAACATAGAAACGGTCATTAACCACGATAAGATGGATTCGTTTCAGAAAGGTTTGCATTATTTCGTAAGCTTTCTCCTGTGGCTCTGCAGCCTTTATAACAGTTTGCGTATTACCTTCTGGTGCAGTATTTGCGGTGGTCAAGTGGGGTGAAACGTTGATTGCTTGCGGAGCGTTAGATGACACCGTTGGCGCGTTGTTTATAGCCTGCACTCCACGCATGATATCAAGGGGAAACACTGACTTTCCGACCTGATTCTCAATGGCTTTCAATGCGTTCTCATTGATATAATATTCCGGACCAAGAGACTTTATCGGTGGAAGCGGCTTTGAAAGATCCAACGGCCCATCGTAAAAAACCATTCCTGGCTTAAGAGGTGTTCCGTCATCCGAGTATTGGACGAACGGATCCATAAGCTCATTGGGCTGCAGGTCTGATGCTGCATCCTGATTGTTGGGATCAAAATCTTCGGGATAGGGCTTTGTCATAGTTATTATTCTCCTTTGATGTTATTGCAAAGCCGCAGCGGTAATCAGGAAGAAAAAATCCCTGCAAAGCACCGTCGGCTTGCAGGGAAAATATTAGCAGATTTTATGTCACCTCGGAATGCCATTTTGCCATTAATGACTTTGTTTTCGAAAATAAATATCAAAAATATAGAACTGTAGATATTCTAGCAAATTTATCTCATTGACATGTAGTATCTCTATAGGTGAAAAGATGTCTGCAGACAAAATACAAGAATTTAGCTCTTTGAAAAATAAAGTCAACACATCGAGCAATACCTGATGGACAGCATACATATCGGAAAAATTCTTATGCGAAAATATAAATTTTCTAATCTCTGAAACATGCATTTCAATTTGTCTTTTTAATTTCATAAGCTGGCTTCGGTTTAAATTATATGCCCATCTGTCTTCTATTCTGGTTGTCCATGCCGCAATTACAGCGGGTGACGCCTCGGATAAGTTACCCAAAGCGTTATACAGAGATTTTGTTCCGGTAGAAAAACGCAGTGTGTCAGTTTCAATATTAATGCTGTGTTTCTCAACATTCATTATTTCTTGCAATAATGAAACGAGCAAAGCTGTGCCAATTCCTTCGCTGTAATCATTTCCTTGCCTTTTACCAACGAGAAGTGCAAGATCTTTTACTTTGGATATGGCATGCAGAAGAAGGGTTCGATTTTCGTCATCAATCTCTTCTGCGTATAGTATAAAAAAGATCAGAGGTTTTGCGTTTGTATCCTCTGCACTACCATTTTGCAAATATGATTTTATTGAAGATATAATATCCCAATTATAACTGTCCTTGCTCAGATGCAGTCTCATAAACGATTCTGCATAGTAATCTTTGATCGGGTCCACATCATCCTCAGAGATTAATCGAACCATATCAAAATCATAGCATCTATGATAATGACAGCATAATATATTATAAAATGTGATTAGTACCCCTTCTTTGTAAGCTAACTGATTGGAGTCAAAGTTATTTAATATATCACATATTGCTTCCATAAATGAGTTGATTTCAGTTAACAGAAATTCGGCTGTAGTGAAAGGCATAACTTTATCGTCTGGTATAACCATATTGAATAAACAATATGGGATGGATTCAAAAGCTGTATATATTGAATGAATAGCATTATACCTTTTTTCCCCAATATCAACTTTTTGCTGCAGCAGGTGAAGAAAATCAGAAAAGCGTTTTCCGTATATCGTGCTTTCTGAAAATATAGAATTTACATTATCTAAACGAGGCTTTGAAAGAATTTTTATGATAGGAAAATCATCCTGTAATGATTTTCTATATTTATCATTTTGAACGCTGTTAGTTTCTTCCGATCGGTATATTAGTTTAAGTAACTGAAGCATTTCAAACTTCATTGAAGGATTATCTCCAGCGTTTGCTTTTATGTCATAACCGATATATTTATGTAGCCGATCGATCAGTCCATAGCCTTTTCGTGTTATTTTACGATTTATATCTACGGATTTGACTTTTATATTTGTATGGCTTTGCATGTCTTCGATAGCTAGTTCCTTGGCGAGATTGGCAAATGTTAATGGAATTGTTAGATCGTATGTTTTATCAATATCGTAATCTCCCATTGCCTAAATACATTACCGGCTTGGGTATATCCGGCTTGCTCCTTTCAAAAATTTGTGCCATTGTGCCTGTGCCAAACGAAATCTATGGCTGCACCTCTTAATTATACCAACTTTTACAGAAAAATACAGAAATTTAAACGTTAGCTGTGACACGGCACGTGCGGCACAACCATTCATGAAACCTGATTTCTCCAAAACCATAGCATTATTCAGTTAATCGAAGCATCTGGATCCACAAATGCATCATACGCAAATCTCGCACCCAGCCTGAATCCCATAATAAAGCTATCAAGGTTAGATTCGCAGTTCACCTCGTGCCATGCGTTAACATATTCGAGAAAGCGCTGTTTGTTTTCGTCAGAGAGCGATTTGGTCAACAATTCTTCGTTATCACATAAAATCTCCAGCTGCTTCTGAGTTGCCTTACTCATTCGTCTGCTTTGTTCCTGTGGCTCTATGTTGCCGTAATAGAAATCCTCAATAAAAACTGCCATGTTAATACCTCCAATATGAACTTACCGGGAGATGCTGTTGAAGCACCTCCCGTTTTTGTATGTATCATGATTTTTCGTCCGATCGCCTGCGGAGCATCAGTATTACGCTGATCGCAAGACTGACGCCTTTGGTGAAAATCTCCACCAGTGCAGCGAGTCCCTCAATCATTTTGATGCTCTGCAGCACCGCAGGA
>JAZNOP010000145.1:0-5397 GCA_045580875.1 Acutalibacteraceae bacterium | reverse complement strand
CTGAGATCCGAGCCGGATATCAATCGGCTCGGGGAGTGACCTGCGTGAGATCATTCGCAAAGCGAAAAACGAGAGCACCTTACCTGAGACGACGGGCTGACGATAAGTCATGATTGCGCATTGCAGATCGGCTTTAAACGGTATTTTGGTTCCTTTTTTACCGAACAAAAAGGAACCGCCCCGCCGGCGTGGGGCAAAAAAGAAGTTAAAAGTCCGTAATCTTTAACGGGAGTCGGATAGCACTAAGCCTCTTACTCAAAAATAACGTTTTGTCTTTGCACTGAGTCACCGCCGTAACAGTCTGCAGACCTTTAATTTCCGCCTCAGGCATCGGCGCAGCTTTTGCTGAAGCAAAAGCGCCGTTATTCCATTCGGAATAACTGGGCTCGTATACTTTGCCAACAGCGGCAAAGTATGCAAAACGCCGTTTAAAAGGACGTCTCGTATTTATATCGAATTGCATGTATTTCAGAAATAATTCTGAGCGAATCATTTCTGAAAACCTCAATTCGCAATAAATACATGCAGCCTGAGCCACTGTCCGGCGCTCATTCACCGGAGTTGAGTGTGGCGATTGCCAACGCTTTATCATCTTCCAACCTTCCACCCCTCGCCGATATAATTCCGGCTCGGTTTTTGGAAAGTGCAGCTGCTTTATCACCGGCGCTTAATCAAATAATCAAAAAATATTTTTAATTTTACAACCAACCAGCAGAAAGGATGACAGCCATGTTCAAGGATCTCAGACGAAAGCTTCACAGACATATTATGTTCATCGGAATCGTCGTTATACTCGCAGGATTTGTCGCTTCTGCCATAATCGGCAGCTTCAATGAGAAAGCAGTCGAAACCGCCGCTTCCATCGTCGAGATAACACAGCCCGAAGAGGATTCATTATTGAAAAAGAATGAAGTCTTTGTCGAGTATATCGTCGACGGCGAGACCTATCGCGATGAGCTCGGCTATTACGAAGAGGATATGATAGAGGGTCAGACCGTCATGGTTAAATACGACCCCGAAGATCCGGCAAATATGCGCCCCGTTGACGGTCCGGATACCGTCAGAAATATCTATATCACCGGCGGATGCATCTTCGCAGCTGGTCTGCTGATGAGCATCGGTATGAGCTACAGAGAGCGCAAGGCTGCCGACCGCCGCGCTGAGAAACGCTATGAGCGCAGGAATTCCCGTTAAGTCACAACAGTTGGTTATAATTGAATAAAATATAATTATTTGTATTTTATTGTTCCATAATGAAAGAAAGATAATCAGATGAAAAAACAGGTTATAGAAATTACAACTCCTTTTATCAAGCTTGACAGCCTGCTCAAGTTTGCAGGCATCTCCCCCGACGGCGTTTCGGCAAAGCAGCTGGTGCTGAATGAAGAAGTCGCTGTCAATGGCGAGATCTGCACCATGCGCGGCAAGAAGATCTACCCCGGCGATGTTGTCACCGTCGAGGGTATCGAGCTGACCGTCGAGGGCTGACAGCCTGACGGAACAACTTAAATTCAGTAAATATCAATCCGGCTGAGTTTAACCGGAAAACAAGACTGCAAAGGCAAGAGGTGAGCGAAAATTCGGGTTATAAAATTTGAAACGACAGATTTTCGCAATCTCTCGCCCCTTTGCATCACTCCCTGTGAGGGGATAAACGTCATTTACGGCGATAACGGTCAGGGCAAGACAAATCTGCTCGAGGCTATCGGATTATTCTCCGGAATACGCAGCTTCCGCGGCGCGCGCAACGGTCAGATGATAGCCTACGGCAAGGATTTTGCCCGCCTGAACATGGATTTTCATTCTGAGCACCGCGACCAGTCGGCTTCAATGACAGTCACTGATGCGGCGCGCGAGGTCACCATAAACGGCGTAAAACAGCAGCAGGCATCGTCCCTTATGGGAAAATTCTGCACTGTAGTCTTCTCACCCGACCGCATGACTCTCGTCACCGGCGGCGGCGCGGAGCGCAGAAAATTCATCGATGCCGCAATAAGCCAGTCTTCCCCGAGGTTTGCCTCAACTTTATATAAATACAATCAGATACTTGCCCAGCGCAATTCGCTGCTCAAGGAGCTTGTCAGCAAACCCTCGCTCGAGGCTTCAATGGAGGTGTGGGATATATCCCTCGCTTCCTACGGCGCGGCAATTGCACACAAGCGCGCACTCTTCATCGAGGAGCTGTCGGATATCGCCGCAAGGGTATATGACGGCATATCCTCCGGCAAGGAGCGGCTGACACTGAAATACAGCTGTTCAGCCTCGAAGGATACGTCAGAGATGGCTGTCATTGAGGAAAACTTCCTCGCTCAGCTGAAAAAATCGCGGCAGACCGATATGCGCCTTGGTCACACCTCTGCCGGTCCGCACCGCGATGACATGGAAATCGAGCTCGGCGGCATGGATATCCGCGCATTCGGCTCTCAGGGGCAGAAGCGCTCGGCTGTGCTGTCGCTCAAGCTTGCCGAAGCTGAGCTTCTCTCTCAGCTGATAGGCGAACAGCCTGTGGCTCTGCTCGATGACGTCATGTCCGAGCTTGATGCCTCAAGGCAGGATTATCTGCTCAACCGGCTCGACGGCTGGCAGGTATTTATTACATGTTGTGATCCCGGTCCGCTCCGCCTTCTCAACCGCGGCAGTGTTTTCAATATGAAAAATGGAATTGTAAACTGCGAATGATAACTTTTAACATAATGGGGAAAGAATAAATTCCCATGGTTATCACGGTTTAAGGTGGATATTGTGGAAAACTCGGTGGAAAAGGTTGAAAACTCTTTGTTTTATTTTTGTGTTATGTAAATCAGCATAATGCGGTTTTCGCAAGCTAAAGCGCGAAAAGATGTCCATATATTGTGGTTTACACGCTATTACAGTCACTACGTCAAAATTTTGACACAGCAGGATTTTCAACATTTTCAACACTCAGGCTGTTGAAAAATACAGAGAGGATAAATTACTTTATTTTTATGAAAACAAATGAAGTAAATGAGTGTTATAATGAAAAGAAGTGAAAACATATTCAAAACGCTCTGTATAAACGGACGTCCGGGCAGAAAAAAGCCCTTCGGCTTTCTCCACATAGGCGGAGACGTTGCAGTGCGCACCGATGACATCATCGGAATATTCGATATAGATAATACGACCGTCTCAAAGCATACGAGAGAGTTTCTCAATAACGGGGAAAAGTCGGGAACAGTGGAAAACCTCGCGCCCGATATTCCGGTAAGCTTTGTGGTGGTTTCCGGTCAGAGCGAGAAGATATATTTCTCGCAGTATTCTCCCCGCTCACTGGCAAAGCACTGCCGTGAGAATGTGCTATAGCTGATTAATCAAACAAGTAAAAACAGCAGTATCAGGTGCGGTATCACCTTATTCTGCTTCTGGAGGTTATATACGTGGATAATTTCAATGAGAATGTCAATGTGAATCCCGCAGAGGAAATCGCAGAGGAAGAAATTCTGACAGCTGCAGAGGTTGTGCATATCGAGGACGACGGCGCAATCAACAACACCGTTGTCGAGGAGAAGTACGACGAAACGCAGATTCAGGTGCTCGAGGGTCTCGAGGCGGTCAGAAAGCGCCCGGGTATGTACATCGGCTCGACCGGTCCGAGAGGTCTGCATCACCTTGTCTATGAGGTGGTCGACAACTCCATCGACGAGGCGCTCGCCGGCTACTGCACCAAGATAGATGTCGTTATTGAGAAGGATAATATTATCCGCGTAAGAGATAACGGACGAGGAATCCCCGTAGGTATCCAGCAGTCGACAGGTCTGCCGGCTGTTGAGGTCGTCTTTACCATTCTCCACGCAGGCGGTAAGTTCGGCGGCGGCGGATACAAGGTATCCGGCGGTCTGCACGGCGTCGGCGCATCGGTCGTCAACGCGCTCTCCGAGTGGCTGGAGGTCAAGGTCTATGACGGCGAGAATATAAACTTCATGCGCTTCGAGCGCGGCGACAAGGTTGCTCCGCTGGAGATAATCGGCAAGACAGACGAAACCGGTACCGAGGTGCGCTTCAAGGCTGATGCAGAGATATTCAGGGAGACCACCGAGTACGATTTCAACACACTGCTTCTGCGTCTGAGAGAACAGTCCTTCCTGAATGCAGGTATCCATGTCGAACTGCGTGACGAGCGCGGCGAGGAGCCTGTTGTTGAGGATTTCTGCTATGAGGGCGGCGTAAAGAGCTTTGTTGAATACATACATCAGGACAAGAAGGTCGAGCTTGTCCACGAAGATGTAATCTATGTCGCAGGAGTCAATGCCGAGGATACCGCTTCGGTTGAGATTGCTCTGCAGTACAACACCGACTACAACGAGCTTCTGCTCTCATTTGCAAATAATATCCGCACAACCGACGGCGGCACCCACGAGGAGGGCTTCAAGCGCGCTCTCACACGTGTAATGAATGACTACGCCCGCCGCTACAATATACTCAAGGACAGCGACAAGAATCTCTCGGGCGATGATGTCCGTGAGGGTATGACCGCCATCATCAGCCTAAAGGTCAAGGAGGCTCAGTTTGAGGGACAGACCAAGACCAAGCTGGGAAATACCGAGGTGCGCGCAATGGTTGACAGCCTTATCACCGAGAAGCTGTCGACATTCCTTGAGGAGAATCCTGCTGTTGCCAAGGCGATATTCACCAAGGCACTCGAGGCAAGCCGTGCAAGAGAGGCAGCGCGTAAGGCAAGAGAAGCCTCCCGCCGCAAGACCTCGCTCGACGGCGCAAGTCTGCCGGGCAAGCTCTCCGACTGTACCGACCGCGACCCCGAAAAGGCCGAGCTGTACATCGTCGAGGGTGACTCTGCAGGCGGCTCTGCAAAGCAGGGCAGAGACAGACATTTCCAGGCAGTCCTTCCGCTGTGGGGCAAGATGCTCAACGTTGAGAAGGCCCGTCTTGATAAGGTATACGGCAATGACAAGCTGATGCCGGTCGTGCTTGCACTCGGCTGCGGTATCGGTGAGGAATTCGACATAGCAAAGCTGAGATATCACAAAGTCATAATCATGGCCGATGCTGACGTCGACGGCTCTCATATCCGCACACTTCTTCTGACCTTCTTCTTCAGATATATGCGTCCGCTGGTCGAGGCAGGCAATGTCTGCATCGCACAGCCGCCGCTCTACCGCTGCACATACAGGAAGCTGGAGATGGACGCATGGAGCGAGGAGGAGCGCGATATGCTTCTTTCCGAGCTGGGCGAGGGCGCCAAGTGCTCCAAGCCGGAGACTACCGAAGACGGAAGAACACGCTATAAGATAACAAAGAACAATGCACATCTTTACGCTTATTCCGATGAGCAGAGAGACAGCATTCTTGCACGACTCGGCTCGGCTGATGAAGTGCAGAGATACAAGGGTCTCGGTGAGATGGACGCAGAGCAGCTGTGGG
>JAZNOP010000144.1:0-29571 GCA_045580875.1 Acutalibacteraceae bacterium | reverse complement strand
CAGCGGAGCGGTCTTTTTGCTGCGGGAGAACGGTGGTAAGAGAACCCCGACGAAAATCCGCAAGGCAAAACATTGCGTTGTGGATTTTCATAGCGAATTGCCCAAAGTTCCGCTTTTTTGAAATTCCGAAGCAATTCGCTCGGTGGCTTCGAATCCACCAAACGCAGGAGCAGCAGTACATCAGCGGAGCGGTCTTTTTGCTGCGGGAGAACGGTGGTAAGAGAACCCCGACGAAAATCCGCAAGGCAAAACATTGCGTTGTGGATTTTCATAGCGAATTGCCCAAAGTTCCGCTTTTTTTGAAATTCCGAAGCAATTCGCTCGGTGGCTTTGAATCCACCAAACGCAGGAGCAGCAGTACATCAGCGGAGCGGTCTTTTTGCTTCGGGAGAATGGTGGTAAGAGAACCCCGACGAAAATCCGCAAGGCAAAATATTGCGTTGTGGATTTTCATAGCGAATTGCCCAAAGTTCCGCTTTTTTGAAATTCCGAAGCAATTCGCTCGGTGGCTTCGAATCCACCAAACGCAGGAGCAGCAGTACTTCAGCGGAGCGGTCTTTTTGCTTCGGGAGAATGGTGGTAAGAGAACCCCGACGAAAATCCCGCATTTATAAGACATAAGAACGGAGATTTTTGCTTTTTCAATGTAATATTCTGTGCTATAATTAATCTGCAATCCGTCAGAAACGGCAGGTGTATGATAAATGGCAATTACGGTTACAATTTACTATACAGGCGAAAGCGGAAACGCAAGGAAATTCGCCCACGAAATGATTTCCCGCGGTATTGTCGACGAAATACGCAGGGAAGAGGGAAATCTGAGATATGAATATTTCGTTCCGGTGAATGACGACAGCACAGTGCTGCTCATTGACAGCTGGGAAAATCAGGCGGCAATCGATCAGCATCACAAATCGCCTATGATGGAGCAGATAATCGCACTGCGCGAAAAATATGACCTGCACATGAGGGTCGAGCGCTATGTCTCAGATGACCTTCCCGAGACCGACCGCAGCTTTGTCAGGGAATGAGAATCCTGTATGCCTGCAGATTGGTCTGCCTGCCGGCGGAGTATTGATTTTTCCGCATTTTGTGCTATAATATAAATAACAAAATAAACCATAACTGCCACCGGGTAGTGTAATGCCAGAGAGCATTCGTCTGCACATCGTTAGGTCTTAGAAGATGTGTATGCGGATGCTTGTTTTTTTGGAGGTTATCAGGAATGAATCTGAAAAAACTGATAAATTATTTTTCCGGAGCGGAAATTGCACTGTGGAGCGTTTCTGTTCTGCTGATAGTGGTGTCGTTTATCTGCTTTGACAGAGAGAATTATCTGACCCTTGCCGCGTCGCTGATCGGCGTAACGTCGCTCATCTTCAGCGCAAAGGGTAACCCTGCCGGTCAGGTGCTGATGATAATATTCAGCCTGCTGTACGGGATAATATCCTATACATTCTCGTATTACGGAGAGATGATAACCTATCTTGGCATGACCATGCCCATGGCGGTATTCTCGCTCATCTCGTGGCTGAGAAATCCCTACAACGGAAACAAGTCGGAGGTCAGGGTGAATTCGATAAGCGGCAAAGAAAAACTGCTGATGTGGGTGATAACTGCAGCGGTCACAGTGGTATTCTATTTTATTCTCAGCTATTTCAACACAGCGAATATTGCTCTGAGCACCCTCTCGGTCACAACCAGCTTCCTCGCGGTGTATCTGACATTCAGAAGAAGTCCGTATTTCGCTGTGGCATATGCGGCAAACGACCTTGTGCTGATTGCCCTGTGGATACTCGCGAGCATGACCGACCGCACCTATATCTCGGTCGTTGTGTGCTTCGCGGCATTTTTCGCAAACGATATATACGGCTATATCAGCTGGAAGAAAATGCAGGCAAGGCAAAGCAAAAATTCCTGAGAAAAGCTCAATCAATAAAAACAGACCGGCTGCAGCCGTCCTCTGCTGCGCCCTGCTGTCTGAGGGAATGCTTTGTTTACAATCAGCGGCAGCTGTGATATACTTAAAACACAGCAAATAAAAGGGGGCATTATCATGAAAAAGAAAAACACAGCCGTAAAGGTTATTTCAATTGTTCTTGCGTCGCTGCTGGTGCTGGTTGCTGCCGCGTCGGCGGTCATATTCTGGCATTATCCGCACTATGCCGCTCAAAAAGCGCCCATCGAGACCGCGCAGCAGGAGAATATCCGCCTGATGAGCTGCAATCTGCGCTGTCTGACTCCCCTTGACCTCGGAAAGAAGAGCTGGTACTGGCGCGCCGACCTCATTCTTGAGGATATCGAGGAGCAGTCGCCCGGAATCATCGGCTTCCAGGAGGCAACTCAGTGGCAGTACAACTATCTTGCCGATACAATGCCGCAGTATGACTCGGTCATCACCTACCGCGACGATACCATTGCCTCTGAGGGCTGTCCGATTTTCTACCAGACCGAACGCTATACGCTGGTTGACAAGGGCTCTTTCTGGCTCTCCGAAACACCGGAGGAGATGAGCAAGGACTGGGGCTCTGCCTGCTACCGCATCTGCAGCTACGTTATTCTCACCGATAACTCCACCGGCAGGGATTTTGTCGTATTCAATACCCACCTCGACCACGTCAGCGACGAGGCGCGAATCAAGGGTATAGAGGTCGTGCTCAGCAAAATCGAGCAGTTCGGCTCTCTGCCTGCCGTCATCATGGGCGACCTCAACGCTGAGGAGGGCTCTGAGACCTACGTGAGCGTAACCGGAAACTTCATCGATGCCCGCTACGAGGCAGCTGAGACAATGGCAGACGGTACCTATCAGAACTGGGGTCAGCTTGCCGAACCGCGCCGAATCGACTACTTCATGGTTTCTCCGGAAGGCTTCGATATTCTCAGCTATGCCGTTCTTGATAACGTTCATGACGGCGTGTATGCCAGTGATCATTGCCCCATCGTGCTTGATGTGACAATGGAATAAATCGAGGCAGAGGAATAATAATCAAATAATAATTATGAGACGCAGTCCGGTGTAAAAGCCGGACTGTTTTTTGCAAAAACACACCCTTTACCGGACGGATAACGCGACTGCCGCTTTACTTATGCAGCAGGTCTGGATTATAATTGATAAAAGCTGATTTATAAAAAAGGAGGGCTGACTGATGATTGAAATAACACTTCTCGGGTGCGGAGGAATGATGCCGCTTCCCGGCAGAGCACTGACCTCGCTCTATGCGCGCCACGAGGGCAAAGCGGTGCTTGTTGACTGCGGCGAGGGAACGCAGACTGCTGTTCGCACAGCGGGACTGAAATTCTCATCGATTGAGGCTCTGCTGTTCACCCATTTTCATGCCGACCACATAAGCGGTCTGCCCGGTCTGCTGCTCACAATCGGAAACGAGGGACGTACCCGTCCGCTTGATGTCTACGGTCCACAGGGACTTGAACAGGTTGTTCGCTCACTGTGCGTGATTGTCGGCGGACTTCCGTTTGAGATGATATTCCATGAACTGCCGCAGGAGCACACTTCCTTCAGGTGTGCCGGATTTGAGGCTGAGTCCATACCGCTTGACCACGGAATGCCCTGTCTTGGCTACCGTTTCGCGATAGAGCGCAAGGGAAAATTCGATGCAGCGAGGGCGGTAGAAAAAGGGATACCGCAGCGGCTGTGGAGTCGTCTGCAGAGTGGTGAAAGCGTTGAGGGCTTTGTGCCGGAAGATGTGCTTGGAACACCGCGCCGCGGACTGAGCCTGCTTTATGCGACTGATACCCGCCCTGTGAAGCAGATCGCTGAAACCGGCAGAGATGCCGACCTGCTTATCCTTGAGGGAATGTTCGGAGATGAGCAGAAGCAGCAGCGGGCGCAGGAGACACACCACATGATGATGCAGGAGGCGGCGAAGCTTGCGCGCGATGCCGGAGCAAGACAGCTGTGGCTGACCCACTACAGCCCTGCAACCTCAGAGCCGGAGGAATATCTGCCGGCTGTATGCGAAATATTCAAGAATACAGAAATGGGCATGGACGGAAAATCTGCAGTCCTGCGGTTCGATGAAGAATAACGGCAAAATGCGGCTGAACTGGCGTTCGCAGCGCAGAATCGCCCGACAGTGAAAAATGCCGGAAGATAGATTTTGGTGAAATTGTGTCAGTATTGTGAAGTTTTGTATTGATTACTGCTGTGTCATGAATTATAATGGGTTTAATTATGTAAACAATCATAGGGCACAGGCAGGTGAAAACCATGACAGAACAGCGCACGCTGTACATAATGATATCGCGCACCGAAAGCGGAATGGGCAGGCTTATCCGCCAGTTCACCGGATACGAATACAATCACGTCTCGCTCACTCTCGACCCGGGCTTCAGGTCGTGGGTGTCCTTTGCGAGGTATTATCACGATGCACCGCTCTACGGCGGCTTTATCCGCGAATCTGCCGAGCGGTATCTCGCCGGCGGCAATGATGCCATGGTGAAGATATTCTGTGTTGATATCACTGAAGAGAGATACCGTCAGCTTGAGGAGCTTTTTGCAGGCGCAGGTGACCCTGGCTCAGGTATGATATACAATACCTTTGATGCGCTGGCCACTTCGATCGGTCTGCATATCAGTGTGCAGAATGCATACACCTGCCTCGGATTTGCAAGTATGGTTCTCGGCAGACGTTTTGCTAATATCCGCGAGCTCGACGAGCATCTGTCGGACAGGCTGATGTACAAGGGCAAACTGAGTATTGTTGTCAGTGACAGCGGCGCGAGAGATGATATTTATTTTACCGGTCTTGGAACGTGGACGGCAGGCTGGGAAACCCTGCGGCATTTTGCGCGGCTGTCGGCAAGGGCTGTAAGGAGATAGAAAATATAACGGAAAACGACAGGGGGAATGAAATATGTTCAGAAGAACAGTGGTTATTATTATGCTTTTTCTGTGCATGGCGCTGCTGATTGCATCGTCATTGCTCATGGCTGCCGGACTTGCTGATATGTGGTTCGACATAGGCTTAGCCAACCGGTTCATAGCGCTGACAGGAATACCGGTCAACGCAGATCAGCTTAACAGTATCGCCTTTTCGGGCTATCTGACGGCGCTGGTTATTTTCATTATTATCTGTGTTATTGACAATGACAAAGCTTCCGGCAGAGGGCACGGCGCAAAAAGAACTGAGCAGAATTGCGAGAGGAATATAGACGGCGGCGCAGAAGTATGTTATAATATTAACAATAGCGACCGGATCGATATTCCGGTTCAGCTGATTCTTGAAGAACTGAAAGGAAGAAAAACTATGGCAAACAGATTTGTACTCAATGAAACAAGTTATCACGGCGCCGGTGCAATCAATGCTATTGCCGATGAGGTAAAGGCAAGAGGTTTTGCAAAGGCATTTGTCTGCTCCGATCCTGATCTTGTCAAGTTTGGTCTGACCGGCAAGGTAACCGATATTCTTGACGGCATTGACTTCCCGTATGAGATATACAGCAATATCAAGGCTAATCCCACCGTTGAGAATGTTCAGGGCGGCGTTGAGGCTTTCAAGGCTTCCGGAGCTGACTGCATCATCGCAATCGGCGGCGGCTCTTCCATGGATACCGCAAAAGCTATCGGCATAATCATCACCAACCCGGAGTTTGCTGATGTTGTCAGCCTTGAGGGTGTTGCTCCCACAAAGAATCCCTGCGTTCCCATCATTGCAGTTCCTACAACCGCAGGTACTGCTGCTGAGGTTACCATCAACTATGTCATCACTGATGCGGCAAACAACCGCAAGATGGTCTGTGTTGACGTTCATGATATCCCTGTTGTCGCAGTTGTTGATCCTGATATGATGAGCACCATGCCCAAGGGTCTGACCGCCGCTACCGGTATGGACGCACTTACCCACGCTATCGAGGGTTATATCACCAAGGGTGCATGGGAAATGAGCGATATGTTCCACATCAAGGCCATTGAGATTATCGCAAAGAGCCTGCGCGGCGCAGTTGAGAATACCGCAGAGGGCAGAGAGGGCATGGCTCTCGGTCAGTACATCGCAGGTATGGGCTTCTCCAACGTAGGTCTTGGTATCGTTCACTCCATGGCTCACCCGCTTGGCGCTCTGTATGATACACCTCACGGTGTGGCAAACGCAATCATTCTGCCGACCGTCATGGAGTATAATGCTCCTGCAACAGGTGAGAAGTACCGCGATATTGCAAAGGCTATGGGTGTCGAGGGTGTTGATGCAATGAGCCTTGAGGAGGCACGCAAGGCAGCTATCGATGCAGTAAAGCAGCTCAGCGCTGATGTCGGCATTCCTGCAGACCTCAAGGAAATCGTCAAGCCTGAGGATGTTGATTTCCTCAGTCAGAGCGCATTTGACGATGCCTGCCGTCCCGGCAACCCGAGAGATACCAGCGTAGAAGAGATCAAGGAGCTTTATCTCTCTCTGATGTAATGAACGCACAATAATACACGCATAAATCAGTTCAGCCGCCCCGTTTCCGGGGCGGCTGTTGTTATGTATAAGTTTATGTATATGGGGATTTACGCTTCGTAGCCGATGAGCATTCCGCCCTGCTCAGCGTAGAAGCTGCACAGCGCGCGGGTAGTCGAGATGACCACCTGAGCCTGCGGGAACTTATCAAGAATAGCATCGCGCAGGTTGAATGCCGCAATTTCGTTGAGGCAGTGATGAATTCTCACCTTGCCTCCGTTGTAGCCGGCTGTGATAAGTGATTTAAGCAGCGCGGGAACAACCTTTGCCTCGCCTCTTGCCTTGTCGGTCGGCTGAAGAGTGCCTTCGTCACTCGCCTTGCCGATGAGACGTATGCCAAGTATGCCGATTGCCTTTGCCACAACAGCCGGAACACGACCGTTTACAGCAAGGTTGTGCAGCGATTCAAGGGAAAAGAGAAGGTGGGTCTTCTGCTGATATTCCTTTATTTTTTCGACAATTGTATCAAACGGGAGCTTTTCAGCAATAAGGTCGCGCAGCTTCTCGGCAACAAGTGCCAGCTCGGGACCTGCGGAAAGGGAGTCTATGACATGAACCTTGCGGTCAGGGTGCTGCTCGCGATAGGTGTCTGCGGCAATGGAAGCGGAGTTGTAGCTGCCGGAAAGTCCGCTGGTGATGGTGATGCAGTAGACATTCTCAGCCTCGCCGAATGCTTCGATGTAATCGCCGACGGCAGGGCAGGCGCTGGTGGTCTTGCCTTTGTAGCTCTGCAGATATTCAACCATCTCAGGAACGTCAATATTCTCGTCGTCTACAAATTCGCGTCCGTCGGTTACTATCTTCAGCGGAACATTGGCATAATCTATGCCATCAAGCTTGAGTACATCGCCGGACGAATCCATTACAATTTTGTAATCCATACACTTCTCCAATTCGGGTCAGATTTTCAGAATCTGTATCTTGTATTTGCATCTGATATGCAATCGAATGAAAATTAATGAATAATAATGAATAACTTGATGCTGCGGATACAGATTTCTGTATATAATAATATCAGTTTCATTATAACGTGTCAAGAGTTTTTCAAAAACCGCATTGACATATTTTGATATCCGCTGTAAAATAAAAACATGAACAGTGAAATGAAAAAGGCGATGGCGGAGTCAATAAAGGGTTTCCGTTTGCCCCGATATTCAGAAATACCCAACGTCGGCCTTTACCTTGAACAGACAACAAAATACATAAACGGATATCTGGCGCCGCTTGGCTGTATTGAGCTCACGCCGTCAATGGTCAGCAACTATGTCAAGAAGGACCTCGTTGCAAACCCGGTGAAAAAGCAGTATTATGCCGAGCACATCGCATATCTTTTCTTTGTGGCAATTGCTAAGAATCTTGTCACAATGGAAAATATTTCCCTGCTTATCGACATTCAGCATAAGTCATATACCACTCAGATGGCATACGATTATTTCTGCGCTGAACTGGAAAATATTCTGTTTTATATTTTCGATCTGAAGGATACGCTGGATATAATAGGTGAGACCGAATCAGAGGAAAAGAATCTGTTTTACAGCCTTATCTTCTCAGCAGCGCACGTTATCTATATGAACTCGTGGTTCGATTGTGTACGCGGCGAGCAGAACCAGAGTACTGAGGATAAATAGGAAAACATAGACATAATTTATGAAAATAATGACATAAAAGACACGGCAGATTCCCATAGTGCAGGAATCTGCCGTGTCTTTGTGCATTTATCGAAAAAAAGGGGGAGGGAAAAGCTTTGGGAAATCCGGGCGAAGGATTATTTCGTGACAAGTATGACACCGCATACGCCCGGACCCGTGTGGGTGCCTATGGTCGGTCCTATCTGGAGACGCTCAGCAGCCGGATATCCTGCATCGCGCAGAGTATCCTCAAGCGCCTCGCAGTTTTCGATACCGTAGGAATAAAGTGAATATATCGGAAAATCGGGGTCGGGCTGAGCATTCTCAAGCTGTCTGAGCAGGAACTGCATTGCCTTTGCCTTGCCAATACACTTGCCGATTGAGCCGACTGTTCCGTCTTCGCAGACGGTCAGTATGGGCTTGACGTTGGTAATTGTACCGATTGCGGCAGAAGCACGGCTGAGGCGACCGCCGCGGTAGAGGTATTCGAGGGTATCGACAACTGCATATACCTTGACGCGATTCTTGAAAGACTCAAGCTCAGCGGCAATCTCCTCTGCGGTGCAGCCGGAATCGCGCATGGCGAGAGCGTGCTGCGCCATTACGCGGATAAGGTGGGTTGCAGAACGCGAATCGATGATGTGAACGCGGTCATAATCGGCAATGTTCTTTGCGATGCAGGCACTCTGATAAGTACCGCTGAGAGCAGATGAAATGCTGATGTATATCACGTCGTCGCCGGCCTGTTTTGCCTCTTCAAAAATGTCAGCAAACTCCTGCGGCGAGGGCTGTGAGGTCTTCGGAAAATCAGAGGAACTGGTCAGAAGCTGATAGAAGGTGTCACGGTCGAGGTCGACTCCGTCGTAATATTGCCTGCCGTCAAGCGTTATGGCTATCGGAATAATTTTCAGGTCAAGACCGTCCTCTTTTCTGCAGTCTGAAGCAGAGTCTACCAGTATGCGGATCATTATCGTGTCCTCATTTCATTATAATAAAATCAATTCAATTCATCGGAATGTTGATTCGTCAACTTTATGGATACATGATAGCACAATAAAGTTGAGTTGTCAACATTCTTTTGGCTGTACAGCATACTGTTAGCAATTTGTTTACATTTCAGCCGAAGCGTCCACGGCGGCAAAATTCTGATTGCAGGAGGACCGGTTGAGTGATAGAATGAGAGCAGTAAAATTATGAAAAGGAGAGAAATTGTGATGAACGGACTGAAACTGCGCCCCTATAAGCGGTGCGATGCAAAAAGCGTAGTGAAGTGGCTGGGCGATGAAGCGGCATTTTACAAATGGAGCGCCGGCAGATTCGGCGACTATCCGCTGACCGCAGAACGGCTGAATGAATACTACGATGGGCTGGAAAACGAGCCGGGTCACTGGACCATGACCGCTTTTGATGAGCGCGGTGCTGTCGGACACATGATAATGCGCTTTACCGATGATGAGCAGAAGACTCTGCGCTTTGGCTTCATCATCGTCGACCCTGAAATCCGCGGCAAAGGGTACGGCAGGCAGATGCTGACCCTTGCGGCGAAATACGCATTCACCTGCATCAGACCGGAGCGCATAACCCTCGGCGTTTTCGAGAATAACCCCGCCGCCCGCCGCTGCTATGAATCGCTCGGTATGCGCGCTGTCGGCGAGGAGCTTTATCCGCTCATGGGCGAAGAATGGAAATGCATCGAAATGGAGCTGACTCAGGAGAATTTTGAGGGTGCAATGCACCGCGGCATCTGACTGCTTCAGACAGAACATAATAAAACCACCCGCCAGAGATTTCTGACGGGTGGTTTATTTGTTTTAGGTTGCTTCTTTAAGTGCAGATAACAATTATCTGTCGCTGCTCAAAAGCAGGGTGTATGTGCCGGGCTGGAGGTAGTAGGCACTCTCCTCCATATAGAATTTGTCTCCGGTAAATACATTACCCTTGTAGAATGAACCGGAATTAACGACTATTCCGTTAGAGTCAAGCAGACGGTATGTAATGGAGCAGGAACTACTTCCGGTAGAACCATATTTATCATATGTCTTGGTTGCAAAGAGCGACATATCTACCCAGTAACCACTGGAATACTTCTCTACGGTATAAGTGAAATCTGTTACGTAGGTAGAAACTTGCTTTGTGCTGCCGTAATACGTAGTAAATGTCATGGGAAGAGTGGTCTGCAGATTAATCTTTACCGGGCTGGGGACAGTGACCTTGATGGAGACAAGGGTAGAACTTTTGTGACCTATAACGTAAATATCAACGTAGGTTGTTCCCGGTTCCTCACCGGTAATGGTGATAGGAACAGTCCAACCGTCCCAATAGCCCCACTCTGTGTCTACAATATCAGAGTTTCTGAGCTCACGAGTGATGTTATCAAATGAGCTTACCGGATTCTTGACGGTAACATAGACTGTTGCCGACTGGCCAGGCTGAAGGGTAAGATTGTTGGTGGAAAGCACGATGTGCATATTCTTGTTGACGGTGGTGGTAGTTCTCTTGGTGGTAGTGGTGGTCGGGGTGGGAGTCTTGTTGACCACGGAGTTGACTATATGCTCGGGAACAGCACCGGTGCCGCCGAAAATGTAGATGTCAGAGGGGCAGTGATTGACGATGAAGTCAATCTGGCTCTGGTTGACTGCTGTGCCGACAAGAACCATCGGAGCTCTGTTGATAGCTGCGAATACGCCGCCTGCGAGAGCGTCAGGATAGTTCATACCGGTAGCGATGCAAAGTGCATTGCCGGTCAGAATGGAGGAGTATGCCTTGTTGATCTCAAGGCAGGTATCGTATCTTGAAGTACCTGCGATTCTCTTTACGTTGGTAGGTCCGCAATTCTTGATGTTGCCTTCAGCGTTGGGGCTGATAGCAAGAGTACCGCCGAGAATGGTTGCGTTCTTGGCGCCGGAAGATCTTACGAATGCAGCAGAGGAATCAGCAAGCTTGCCGTCTGCGCTGATGTAAAGAACCGGGCAGCCCTTGATTGCAGCGATGCCGCTGATGGCGAGAGCGTCAGGATAGTTGTGGGAATATGCGAAGAATATCTCAGACGGAGCGCCCTTGATGCTCTGAAGCTTCTTGGCAATCTCAACTGCAGTATCAAAACGGCTTTTGCCGGCGATACGGGTGACGTTGTAGGTCTGTCTGAGGGAATTTGCAACCTCTGCGCTGATAGCGAGAGTACCGCCGAGAATATAGATATTCTGCGGATTCAGACGGCTGATCTCGTTGAGGGTTGCTGCATCAAGCTTGTTGTTTCTGATGAGAAGAATAGGAGCGTTAAGTGCGTAAGCAAGGGAGCCGCCAGCAAGAGCATCAGCGTAGTTGTTGCCGTCTGCAATGATAATATTTGCAGCGCTGGTGAAGCTTGCCTCAGAAATCTTTACAGCGGTCTCAGTACGGGAACCGCCTGCAAGACGCGTAACCTTCGGGTTGTATCTGGTCGGACGGGTTGCGGTAGTAGTAGGTGTTGTTGTGGTGGTTGCCTTTGTGGTGGAACTGGTTGTGGAAGCTGTGGAGTTGCTGGAGGATGAAATGGTCTCAGTGTAGGTATCACCGCATCTGTTGCAGGTGAAGAGCTTTACACTGCCGCTGATAACACCGCTGTCCCAGTCATGACCGAGAGCGTCAACCGGTCTGGTCTCGCTGTCGCCGCAGGAGCAGGTACGGGTGTCCTCACCGGCACTGGTGCAGCCGGGGTTGCTGGTTCTGATCCAGCTGCCGTAGCTGTGGGTGTGTCTGGTGGTCGTTGTGGTAGTGGTGCCGCCTACAGAGGTCCACTCGAGGTAGAACATATAGGTGACGGAACTGCCGTTAGTATCGAGAACACCGATGTAATAAGTACCCGGATCGACAATTGCAGTCATTGCACCTGCGTAGGAGCCGTCATCATAGGATACATCACAGGCGGTGATTGTCTCGCTTGTGGAATCCTCAAGACCGGCCATAAGAGTGCTTCTGCTGCTGACAATGACGAAAGAAACACGGGATCTTGTGGAAACAGTGAACTTGTAGTAGTCAAGGCGGTCGCTGTAGCTGATAGAACCGGAAACGGTGTAGTCGTTGTAGATACGGTCAGCCAGAGCGAAAGAGTTGTTGCTTTCTCTTTCGGTGAATCTGTTGTCACCTACGTCAAGAGATGAGTTGCTTACGGTGAGTTCGGGGCAGATGAGCAGAGTCTGCTGAGCCTCTTCCCCGGTGCATCTGGGAGCTTCGGTGAATTTCGCTACTTCAGCATCCCAGGAGACAGACACGTCTTCCTCACTCTGTGCGAATGCGGTCAGAGGCATGAGACCGATGACGGTCACGCACACGATAAGCATCGCAATGATTCGTCTGAACATTTTTTACCCTCCTGTAAATTAGTGCCCGCGAAATTTTTTCGCAGGCACATATATTGGTATATATTATAGCACGGTTGATATAGGGTTTCAATAAATTATGACAAAAATGTGATAATTCTGTAAATGGATTCAAGGGGATCCTGAACTGTTACACCCTGATGGCGGCACTGCTGCCGCCGGTCTTGCTCTTTGTGACAACAATCTGGCTGTCAATTCTCTCCTTGAGCTCGGCAACATGGGAAATTATTCCCACAAGACGGTTGCCTTCGGTCAGGCCGGCGAGGGTGGAATAAGCCTTGGAGAGTGCCTCTGAGTCGAGTGAGCCGAAGCCTTCGTCGACGAAAAGGGTATCCAGCCTGATGCCGGTTGACATCTGCACCTCGTCCGAGAGACCGAGAGCAAGGGAGAGCGAGGCAAGGAAGGATTCGCCGCCCGAGAGGGTGTTTACGCTGCGTTCGGTGGCGTTGACATGGTCGATTATGTCGAGGTCAAGACCGCTCTGTGCCTGTTTGCCGGCGACGGTGCGGCGCTTGAGGTCATACTGACCGCCCGACATCTTTCTCAGGCGAAGGTTGGCGCGCTCGAGAATACGCTCAAAGTAGGTGGTCTGAATGTAGGTCTCCAGCATGATCTTCTCCTTGCCGCTGATAGAGCCGTTGGCTGTGTCGGAGAGTGATTTTATCCATGTGTATCTGGTTTCCAGTGCGGTCATTTCCTTTTCTTTTTCAGCAATTCTTGTGCGTATGGAGGAGTTTGTTGCGATGCGGGTGTGAATTGCCTGCAATGCTTTGGTAAGACTCTCTCTGACAGCGGTCAGTTCGGCTTTTTCAGTCTCAAGCTGTGCAAGGTCAGCATCGCTTCCTTCAGCAAGCTGTTCCTTGAGCTGCTTTACAGCGGTCTGCAGACCGGTCAGTTCGTTCTGACAGCGGCTGAAGGCATTCTGCGCATTTTCAAGAGCCTGCGAGAGTGCCTTTGATTTTGCGTCAAGGGCATTTCGCTCTGCCATTGCGGCATTTCTGTCGGCAAAGGAAAGCTTTGCTCTGAGGACGGAAATCTGATTTTTCAGCTCCTCGGCGGCGGCAGCGTGAGCGGCAAGCTGTTCTCTGACCTGTGTCAGCTTTACATCGTGTTCGGCAAGCGCCTTTTCCTTTGAGGGGACAAGCTCGTCCAGCGCTGTGCGTCTCTTCTGGCGGGCGACGGCAGCTGTCAGCTCACGACCGGCAGAGTCAAGCTGAGCGGCAAGCTCCTCGCGCTGAGTGCTGAGCGAAATTGCGAGGTTTTCCGGCTGTACGTCCGGCATAATGGAGTTCGCTTCAGCGAGAAGCGCTTCTGTGGCCGCAGTGACAGCGGCACTCTTGCGGTTGGCTTCAAGGCTTGCTTTTTCGACTGCAGCCTGAGCCTTTTCGTAATCGGCTTTTGATTTCTTTACATCCGCCTCGGTAGGTGCATTCTGCGAGACGGCGGCGAGATGCGGGTGCTCGGTTGAGCCGCAGACAGGGCAGGGAGTACCCTCGGTAAGTCCGGCGGCAATTATACCTGCCTGTTCGTCGAGAAATGCTCTGTATTTAAGGTCATAATCCTGCCGCAGACGAGCCGATATTTCCGCAGTGCGCAGATAATCTTCCTGCAGTTTCTTAAGCTCTGCCTTTTCGGTATCAAGCCTGCGAAGCTCGAGGAGAAGTCTGTCAAATTTCGTGCGGCGCTCGGTGAGGGTCTGCTGCTGTGCGGTCAGACGCTCGATGAGTGCGCCGATACCGTCAAGCTCGCGCAGTTCAGCCTTGAGGCGCTCGATTTCTTCTGCCTTTTCTCCGCGCATTTTCTCTCCGCGCTCCTGCGAGGCGGCAAATTCCTGACGGGAATGCTCTCTCCGGGCAAGTTCGTCGGTTTTTGAAGTCAGCTCGTCATAGGTGGGCAGGAGTACGTCTATAGCGGCAATTTTTCTGCCGAGCTCCTCCTGCTCCGGCTTTGCAGCCTGAGCCGCAGTCAGCACGGCTGTGCGCTGCTCAAGCTCAGCTGTCTTTTCAGCTGCCGCCTTTTCGTTTTCAGCAAGCTGTTTCTTTGCGTTCTGATATGCAGCGGCACGTGTAAGCTTTGCAACATTGGCTTCGGATTTTTCATTGATTGCGGCAAGCTGTCCGCTGAGAGTCTCCCGTGCGGAGGAATCCTCCTGCAGAAGTCTGTCAAGCAGCTCGAGAGCATCGGCTGTGAGAATGCCGTTTTCCTTTGCTCTGCGCACATCAGCGGCAAGCAGTGAGTCTTCATCGCACACAATGCCGTCAACATGCTGCCTGATGCTCTGTACGGCGCTGTCAAGCTGGCTCTTCACATTACCTGCTTCGGTCTTGAGCTTGTCCTGCAGCGTGACATACGGACCGGTGCCGAATATGTCGCGGAAAATCTTCTGACGACCCTTTGTGTCAGCCTGAAGCAGTTTGCGGAAGTCACCCTGGGATATCATTGCGACCTGAGAAAACTGCTCTCTGGTCAGACCGATTATGCTTCGTACTGCGCTGTCGACATCCTTGATTTTGGAGACAACGCGCCCGTCGGGATATATCAGCTGAGCGTCAGCTCCCTGCTTTGTGGTGCCGCTGCCGCGGGTCTTGGCTCTCTCGTATTCAGGGTTGCGCCTGACGGTGTACTCCTTGCCGTCGTAGGCAAAGACAAGCTCGACAAAGGTCGGGTCAGCCGGGTCGGCATACTTCGAGCGGAGCATCGCCGGCTCACGGCTGCTGCCGCTTGCCTCACCGAAAAGAGCGAAGGTTATGGCGTCGAATATTGTGGTCTTGCCGGCACCGGTGTCTCCGGTGATAAGATAGAGTCCGCTGGTGCCGAGCTTTTCAAAATCAAGCTCCTGTATGCCGGCATAGGGACCGAATGCGGATACTGTAAGTCTGAGAGGTCTCATCGGTTACCCTCCTGTATGGCTTCGATAAGCTGCAGAGAAAAGGCTCTCTGCTCGTCGTTCATCGGCTGATTGTTCTGCTTCTCGTAAAACTCCTCAAAAAGCTCGAGCGGAGACTTCTGCCGGATATTTTCCGCCGCCTCAATCACCTGACTGGTGCGTGTGCGGGTGTTGTCGTAGGAAAGCTTCATGATGTTGGGATAAATGACACGCAGACGTCCCATTGCCTCGGGGATATCCTCCTCGTCGGTCAGCACAACGTGAAGATAGTCGTCAACCGCAGTGCCGGCATAGGCTGACTTGTCGGTCAGATGTTCGAATGTGCCCTTTATCTGGCGCATATCGTGCTTCGAAACAAGCGGAACGGTGCGGAGATTAAGCTCCCCCTTCGCGCCGAGCTCGACAACTGTCACGCTCTTGTAGTGGTCAGCCTCCGAGAAGGAATACTTGAGCGGAGTGCCGCAGTAGCGGCAGCGGTTTGAGCCGATATTCTGCGGTCCGTGGATATGTCCGAGAGCGACGTAATCAAACCCGCTGAAAACCGATGCATCGACGTTGTCTGTGCCGCCGACGCTTATCTCCTCCGATTCGCAGGTATCAGCGCCTGTGACAAACTGGTGGGTAACCAGAACGTTTCTTTTTGCGGTATCAATGCCCATGTTTTCAACCGCGGCGCGGCAGGCATCGGTGTAGCTTTCGATGGTTTCGTCAGGGAAGAAGCGGCGCACGTGAACCGGCTTGATGAAGGGAAGCAGCCAGAAATCCACCTCGCCGGATTCATCGGAAAGGGTAACCGGCTCAACCTTTCCGTCGTAGACAGGCGAAAGTCTGATACCTGCCGTCTCCATCAGTCTGCCGCCGAAGGAAAGTCGCTCGGGGCTGTCGTGATTACCGCTTATTATGAGTACCTGCAGATTGCGCTTTGCCAGCCTGCAGAGAAAATCATCGAACAGAGTAACAGCCTCGGCAGAGGGTACGCTCTTGTCGTAAACATCGCCGGCAATCATAACTGCCTGCGGCTGTTCATCGTCGATAATTCTTATTATCTGGGTGAGAATATATTCCTGATCCTCGATCATGGAAACCTCATTGACCCGCTTGCCGATATGCAGGTCGGACAGGTGAATCAGCTTCATTGAAAACCTCCTGTGAATGTTCAAGAGTATAATAAAATTATATCAAATATAAATTAAAGGGGCAATAGCTGTAAAGAATTCAAGTGTCGGAAAAAAGCGACACAAAAGCGCAGGCGGACGGTGTGTGTGCGGGCTGCCGCATTTCGTCTGCAGCTGCGGCTGAATGCTTTGGTTTGACATCATCTGACAGCTAATGTATAATTATCTGGCTGATAACAATAAAAATTGGTTTTAACAATTATCTTATATAACGCAAGAGGGAATAAAGTATGCTTTTTGCTTCAGAGGTATTTATTTTTGCATTCCTGCCGGCAATAATTCTGCTGTATTATACTCTGTGCCGCCGCAGCCGCACTGCGCAGAATGTTCTGCTCACAATCGCAAGTCTCTTTTTCTATGCGTGGGGTGAGCCCAAATTTGTGCTTATCATGCTGGCGGTGATAACTGCCAATTACCTGTTTGCACTGTGGATTGACCGCATACGGGAAAACAGGCGGTATGCTCAGACGGTAATAGGTCTGATGCTGGCAGTCAACCTGACGGTCTTCTTTATTTTCAAGTATCTTGTATTTACCGTAAGCAACATAAACAGCATATTCGGAGCGGATATCGGTGTGCCGGACATTGCGCTGCCGATAGGCATTTCGTTCTTCATGTTTCAGGCAATATCGTATGTTATTGATGTCTACCGGCAGAAGGGCTGTGTTCAGAAAAATCTGCTCAATGTAATGCTTTATATCTCCTTTTTTCCGCAGCTCATAGCAGGTCCGATAGTGCGCTATGAAACCATAGCCGACCAGATTCACAACCGGAAGGAAAGCCTTGAGGATTTCGCTGACGGCTGCTGCAGATTCATAGTCGGTCTGGGCAAAAAGACACTGCTGGCGAATACGCTGGCGCTTGCAGCCGATGCCGCATTCGCAGCGGAAGAGCGCTCGGTCGTTTTCGCTTGGACCGGCGCCCTGGCATACAGCTTCCAGATATACTTTGACTTCTCCGGTTATTCCGATATGGCGCTGGGTCTCGGAAAGATGTTCGGCTTTCACTTTCTTGAGAATTTCGATTATCCCTACATATCTCGCTCGATTTCAGAATTCTGGCGCCGCTGGCATATCTCGCTCGGCAGCTGGTTCAGGGATTATGTCTATTTCCCGCTTGGCGGAAGCAGAAATGTCACAAAAGGACGGCTGGTGCTCAATCTCTTTGCGGTATGGTTTCTGACCGGACTGTGGCATGGCGCAAACTGGACATTCATTGTCTGGGGTCTGATGTATTTTGCGCTGATTACGCTTGAGAAGCTGACCGGCTTCAGTAAGAAGCTCGGTGCTTTCGGACACGTTTACACGCTCCTGTTCGTGGTGCTCGGCTGGGTGCTTTTCCGCGCGGACAGCATTTCACACGCTGCCGGCTACATGGCAGGTATGTTCGGTCTGGCAGGCAACCGGTTCTTTGATGCGACCGCCGGCTTCTATTTGAATGAAAATGCCTTTTACCTCATCGCTGCGGTGCTGTTCTCCATTCCGACCGCGCGGTTTGTCAGAGAAAAATTCGGCAATACAAAGGCAGCGGCTGTCCTCTATCCGATAGCGCTGACACTGCTGTTCATTCTCTCGGTCTCCTTCATAATCAAAGGCTCATACAATCCGTTCATCTATTTCAATTTCTGATAAGAGGCAGCTATGAATACTAAAGTACAGAAAATAACCGCCCTGCTGATGTTTGTCGTCATCGCGCTCGGTTCAATAGGTTTCCTCAGCTACAGCGGCTTTCTCAAGCACGTCGGCTGGAGTCTGCTCAAGGGCTATGAGGCTACAGTGCCGGAAGATGAGCGCTCCTATGCAGGCAGAATAGAGTATTACAAGAGCACCATCACCTCGAGCATCAGCGATACGGTTGACAAGAACCACTTCTATATCAACGTAAACGGGCTGATGCAGCGCCTGCTCGGAGCGAATCTGGTTTATGATGCCGACAGTGATTCCAATGTCATAAAGCTGGATAACGGCTGGCTGGCTTTCTCGATTGCGGAGTTCGATGCCCTTCCGTGTGCCGACAGGATTGCCGGTCTGCGTGACTATACCGAAGAAAAGGGCATTGACTTTCTCTATGTGCAGACACCCTATAAAATCTGCAGCTATGAAAGTTTTCTGCCTCCGGTTGTCGATGATTACTCCAATGCCAACACAGATGAGCTTCTCAGCCGCCTGAACGAGCACGAGGTGGAATATATTGACCTGCGTCAGGAATTCCACGACAGAGGCGCTGACCATTATGCGCTCTATTTCCGTACCGACCACCACTGGAAGCCTGAGACGGCATTTGCAGCCTGTGATATTGTCATGCAGCGGTTGTCAGAAAACTACGGATTCCAGTACATTGAAGATCATCACAGGATTGAAAACTACAACGTTGAGGTCTACGAGAATATCTTCCTCGGCAGTCAGGGAAACCGCGTAGGGCGCTTTTACGGCGGTCTCGACAATATCTCGATAATCACACCGCGTTTCGATACCGATTTTTACTTCTGTGTGCCTGAATATACACCCGGTTTTGATATTGTCAGAAACGGCAGCTTTGCCGATACCATGTTTGATTATACCCACATAAACACTGAGGATCCCTTTGCCGACAGCCCGTATGCAGCTTATATAGGCGGCAATTACGCACTGAATATCATCGTCAATAACAATACCGAATCGGACAAGAAGATCCTCTTTATCCGCGACAGTTATTCATGTGTATTCACACCGTTCCTTGCGCTCAACTGCAAGGAGCTTCATGCGATTGACCTGCGCAATTACTCAGGCGGCACCATACGCGAATACATAGATGAATTCTCCCCCGACCTTGTGCTGATGATGTACAATCCCGGCGCGCTGGCTGAGGAAAACCTGAGTATGTTTGAACTGGATTGACAGCAGGAAGCTGTATGACAGATAAGCTTTTGCGTATGCTCTACGGATGCATCGTGAACACAGGTAAATAAAATGAGCCGACCGATTTCGTCTGAAGTCGGTCGGCTTTCTTTTTTTGTTAAGTGAATGAAAAGCTCTGATGATGAACAGGTATTATTCCTGTTTGGAAAGTATACCTTCCAGAACCTCAACGGCGCTCTTTACCATAAGAGGGCAGAATTCGCGGAACAGATTCTTTTCGCTGATAACGGCCATATCCTCAGGCTTTGTCAGGTCATATCCCAGCAGGTCGCGGCAGACTATCGAGCCGTTGATTTCTCTGAAACGCTTTGTGAATTCCTCCGCCATGGCATATCCGTGAAGCTTTCTCTCTGTGTCGTCAGCGCTGCTGTGTCCGTACTTCAGGCCAAGTACCAGCAGAGCGCCCGATACCGCGCCGCATATCTCGCCGTTTCTTGCTCCGCTGCCGAGCGGCGCTCCGAGTCTGAGAGTCAACTCTTCATCAAGTCCGAATTCGTCTGCAAATGCGGTCAGTACCGCCTGTGAGCAGTTGAAGCCGCTGCGAAACAGCTCCACTGCACGCTCTGTCCTGTTTGTATCATTCATTTTTATTCTCCTCTTTTTTCAGCATTAAAAAATTGATATATTCCTGAGCTTTTGCCAGTCCCTCTTCCGAAATGGAATAGTACATCCATTTGCCCTCTTTGCGTCCTGAAACGACGCCTGCATCACAGAGAATCTTCATGTGATGCGAGAGTGTCGGCTGTGTCACGCTGAGAGCTTCAAGCAGTCTGCAGGCGCATTTTTCGCCGTCTTTCAGTATGTTCAGAATGCGGATCCTGTTTTCATCGCAGAAGGCTTTGAAGATAAGCGCAGTTTCTCTTTCGTCCATTTGAAATACCTCACATAGATGGTTATCGATATGTATTATATGTGATATATAGATGTTTGTCAATATGTTTTTTGCTTTGTTTGAGAAATTTTACTGAGGCGTTAAGGATAAATCCGGTATTTGCGATACGAACGGTTGATTTTCTGATAATCCCCTGTTAGAATAACTGAAATGTTTTCTAAAGGGTTCTTATCAATTCAAGCAATGAATCAACAGTTACTTTGCAAGGTCGAATATACGGATGATACTGAAAAACTTTGCCCTCATATTCTGAAAGAATACGGAGAAAAATTCAGTATTGCTTTAGGGGAACTTGGAAATATAAAAATTTACATTGGAAGTTCCAAAGCGAATGGCGATACATACTTAACATACTTCCTCTTGATATAAATCAACCTGTAGAGAAATCAATGCTGGATTCTCAAATTATGGCTAATAAAATGAAATTGGGTTTAGAAAAACAGCCTTTTCCTCATTACGATATGCACATATCTGATGAGGCATTTGAAGATATGGAAATCACATTAAGTCCTCGCATAAGCGGTGGTAGCCGAATCATTGTTCAAAGCCTTATTGAGAAATTTAACCCGCAGCAATATTAACTAAAAGTAGTCTTATCGGACTAATATAAACGCAAAAAAGGCATTACCAACTGCAAAAAAGTCAGTAATGCCTTTTTAGTATTTAAGATAATCTATTCGCAAGCCACTTGGTCTGTTTAGAATAAAACAGCCTGATAGTTTGCTATCAATTTGCTATCAATTTCCCTTTTGAAATCGCTGAAACCCGCATAAATACTGGGTTTTTAATGACATCAAAATTATTCCCACTCGACAGAAGTTAAACAACTTTGTTTGAGTGGTTTTGTTTCTGCTCTCTGTAACAAATCTGACTATTTACATTGCCTATATTATCCGGCTCTTTGATGCTCCTGTTATCATTTTGTTATCTGGGGTGATAACAGGAATAATTGCACTGTGGATAATATCAAGATGATATGGAAGTATTATAAACGATTTTGTTATAGATTTCAATCATTATTTACCTACTATTTTGAATCCCCATATTTATGACCATAAAACCAGAATATATCAAATCCCATAGTTACAAAATTAACAGTTGATTTTTTGATAATTCCCTGTTAGAATATCTGCAATAGCAATGACGAGAAAGAGTAAGCAAAGGAAGCTTTTCAGAGAATCCCATCATCTTCGGATGTGCTGTGAATGGGTAAAGCGGAACCTGCCGAACATGGTCTCCGAGCTGCGTACCGAGCCTTTGGGTTAGGCTGCGCCGGTGTCGCCCGTTACAGCGATAGGGTTTCGACAGATCATTTCCTGTCCGAACCCGATAAGGCTTGTTATCGTGAGAAACAAGTGAATTAGGGTGGTAACACGTGAGTATGACGCTCTCGTCCCTTGGTACTTATTGTATTGGGGGTGAGAGCGTTTTTTGTTTGCAATTCATTACATAAACCAAGTGTTATCAAACTATAGAAATGAGGTATAATCATGAGCAATATTCTTATTGGAGGAGCATGGCCGTATGCAAACGGCTCGCTTCATATAGGTCATCTTGCCGCACTACTGCCGGGTGACGTTCTGGCTCGGTATTTCAGAGCAAAGGGAGACAGCGTTTATTATGTATCCGGCAGCGATTGCCACGGCACTCCCATAACTATCCGAGCAAAGCAGGAAAATTCTTCGCCCGAAGCAATCAGCGAACATTATCACAAGGAATTTTGTGAGGTGTTCAACAAGCTCGGTTTCTCCTACGATTTGTATACAAAGACCTCTGATTCACGTCATAAAGCATTCGTCACAAACTTTCACAAGCGGCTGTATGAGAGCAAATATATCGAAGAGCGAACCGAGAAACAGGCATTCTGTCCCTCTTGTCAAAAGACACTGACTGACAGATTGATAGTTGGTGTATGTCCTGTCTGCGGTGCATCAGCTCGCGGAGATCAGTGCGATGCCTGCGGCGAGGTGCTTGACGCCGATACTATCGCTGAAGCACGATGTGCCGACTGCGGAAGTTCACTGACCTTTGGCGAAACAACGCAGCTCTTTCTGCTGATAAAGAAGCTGAAAGACGAGCTGTGCAGCTATCTTGACGCTCACCCCTACTGGCGCAAAAACGCTGTTGCATTCACTAAGCGGTATATTGACGAAGGACTGCGTGACAGAGCCATAACACGCGACCTCGACTGGGGCATTGATGTTCCGAAGGACGGATACGAGGATAAAAAGATTTATATCTGGGCGGAAAATGTGCTTGGATATCTCTCTGCAGCTTATGTTCTCTGCCAGGAGCGAGGAACAGACTTCAAGGTGGTATTTGGTGAGGACAGCCATCACTACTATGTTCACGGCAAAGATAATATACCCTTCCATACCATTATTCTGCCGTCACTTCTGCTTGCCCACGGAGAGGGACTGCGTCTGCCCGACAGCATCGTCTCCAGCGAATATATAACTCTCGAGGGCAGAAAGATTTCCACCAGTCAGAACTGGGCGGTCTGGGCAAAGGATCTGATAGCCGATTACAACCCCGACGCCATACGATATTTCTTCATAGCCAACGGACCGGAAAAGAGAGACACCGATTTCTCATGGAGAGAGTTCAAAAAGCAGAACAACTCGGAGCTTGTCGGCGCATGGGGAAACTTTGTCAACCGAACCCTCGCCTTTGCGGTTAAGTATCTCGATTGCCAACTTGACTGCGTCGATATTGATGCTGAGATCCGTAAAAAAGTGCAGGAACTATATCCATCGGTTGGCAGCAAAATAGAAAAAGGAGCCTTTCGTGATGCCCTTGAAGAAATATTCGAAGCCATTCGCTTTGGCAACACATATTACGACGCCAAACAACCTTGGAAAACCAGAACGGAAGCCCCCGATGAGTGCAGTAACACTATCGGAAATTGTGCGTACCTGATAGCAAACATTGCGGCGTTACTCCAACCGTTTCTTCCGTTCGCTTCGGAGAAAATAGCGGAGTGGCTTGGAACATCCCTCGACTGGACAGAGCAGGAGATTACCGCTTCACACATCACAGCAGATATATCCATTCTATTTTCCAGAATAGACTGATAACTAACACAAAAAGAGCTAACTGACTTAACAAAATCAGTTAGCTCTTTACTTATGAATAATGAAATTCTGTTGCCATTTCGTTGCCACAAAAGGCTTTAACAATCAATAAACCTGATGGTTATGCGCTTTCTTCAAGCGATGACCTTATTCCCACTCGCTCCCCGAAACTGCGACTTAAACAATTTTGTATAGGTGATTTATCACAGATTATCGGGATTATGCAGATTGTCCATTTTCGATGGGCTATCAGAAATTCTGTTGTCATAGCGTTGTCACGCTGACAAATACATTATAAACGATGTTGTTTGGATATTCAATACTCCAATGCGAGTATTTTGCTTTTAATCCGATTGATTACCTCAATGAACACCTCGTCACTCTGTCCTGTTGGATCAGGTAAACCCCAGTTATCATCAAAGGCTCTGCCGATGAACGGACAGCCGACATCACAGCCCATTGAGATTGCAATGTCCGGTTCGGGTATCTCGTCGAAGGTCTTGCTGTACTGTGTCTGCTCCATATCAATATCATAGAGCTGTTTCATAAGTCTTACAGCGTCCTGATTGATCTGCGGTTTGGTTTCTCTTCCTGCCGAATAAAACTCAAATTTATCTCCGGCGAGGTGCTTGCCCAGTGCTTCGGCAATCTGACTGCGGCAGGAATTATGCACGCATATAAACGCAATTTTCTTTTTCATATCAGAACCCCAGCTTGTGCAGAAGCTTTTCTACGTCGGCGGACTTCAGCACCTTGCCCATAGATACAACTTTTTCGTTTACCACAAGAGCCGGCATACTCATAACACCGTATTCCATTATCTTCTGCATATCGGTGATATATTCCACTTCAACGGACAGCCCCATATTCTTTACGGCTTTTTTTGCGTATTCATACTGCTGATGGCAAGACGTGCAGCCTGCTCCCAGAACCTTGATGCAGCAAATTCCGTCTGCTGATGTGCCGCAGCACTCGGCTTTTGTTTCTGCTGCCTCACTTGTGGGACAGCCACAGCCGCAAGCACACGCAGGTGCCTGCCTTTCCTCTTTTTTCTTTCCAAAGTTGAACAATGCCATAATTATACCTCCAAGTAAATTATAGAATTAACGGTTGAATAAGGTTAAAGAAATATCCGACGATGATAATGCCAACCATACAGATAGCCACAAAAATGCCGAGCAGCTTTGGCTTTATCGCCTTACGCAGCATTATCATAGACGGCAAGGACAAGGTTATGACACCCATCATAAAGGACAGCACGACGCCAAGCAGCGCGCCCTTGCCAAGCAGCGCTTCGACAATTGGAATGGTGGCGAAAATATCCGAATACATCGGTGCTCCTGCGAGAGCGGCAAGGATAACTCCAAACGGGTTGTTATTGCCAAGTATCCTGACGATAAATTCTTCGGGTATCCAGTTGTGAATGATGGCACCGATGCCAACACCGATAAGGACATAGGGAACGACTTTTTTAGCGGTGGAAAGCACTTGCTCCCACGCATATTTAATACGATCTTTGAAGTTTAATTTCTCTTGCGGCAGATCAAGTGTCTTGCCGTTTCTGATGTATTCCTCTACTTGATTTTCCAGATGCAGCTTCTCAATCAGCGTGCCTCCGGCAACAGCAATCATCAGGCCAAGCACCACATAAATCACAGCGACCTTCCAACCGAAAATACTCATCAGCAGAACAAGGCTGCCGAGATCAACCATCGGCGAGGAAATAAGGAAAGAGAAGGTCACTCCCAGCGGCAGACCGGCGCTTGTAAAGCCGATAAACAACGGAATAGATGAGCAGGAGCAAAACGGTGTTACCGTGCCGAGCAAGGCCGCAATGATATTTGCGCCTATGCCGTGAAATCTGCAAAGAATCTTCTTTGTTCTCTCGGGAGGGAAATAGCTTTGGATATATGAGATAACAAATATCAGAACGCCGAGCAGTACCATAATCTTGATTACATCGTAAATAAAGAATTGTACGCTGCCGCCGATACGGCTTTCGGTATCCAGACCGCAGGCGTTCAGAATGGTTCCTATGAGTCGGTTCAGCCAACTCATACCAAGGACCTCTGTCTGAAAAAAGTCCCACGCAGTCTTTACTGCTTCCATAATATGCCTCCTTAAATATAAATATATTTAAATTCATCTATATTTAATGCTTTAGGCAAGCCGTGCATCTACACGGCTTGTTCATTCATATTCAGAAAGTATGCTTTCAAGCACCTCAACTGCGCTCCTTACCATAAGGGGGCAGAATTCACGGAATAGTTTCTTTTCGCTGATAACAGCCATATCTTCGGGATTTGTAAGGTCGTAGCCGAGCAGGTCGCGGCAGACTATTGAGTCGTTGATTTCTCTGAAACGTCTTGTGAACTCATCAGCTATTGCGTAAGCACGTATCTTTCTCTCTGTGTCGGCAGAGTTGCAGTGTCCGTACTTCAGCCCTAGCACCAGCAACGCTCCCGATACTGCACCGCATAATTCTCCGTTTCTGGCTCCGCTGCCAAGCTCCGAGCCGAGCTTCAGAGTAAGCTCTTCACTAAGTCCAAACTCTGACGCATAAGAGGTTAGCACCGCCTGTGAACAGTTAAAGCCGCCGGAGAACAGCTCCACTGCACGTTCTGCCTTGTTGTTTGTATTATTCATCATTGTTCGCTTCTTTCTTAAGTCTTAAATAATCAATATATTCCTGTGCTTTTGACAGCCCATCTTCCGATATGGAGTAGTACATCCATTTACCCTCTTTGCGACCAATCACAACACCTGCATCGCACAGAATCTTCATGTGATGCGATAAAGTCGGCTGTGTTACGCTGAGAGCTTCAAGCAGCCTGCAGGCGCACTTCTCACCGTTTTTCAGGATATTCAGAATACGGATTCGGTTTTCGTCGCAGAAGGCTTTGAAGATAAGCGCTGTTTTTCTTTCGTCCATTCGAAGTACCTCGCATAGATAATTATCGATATGTATTGTACACAACACATAGACGTTTGTCAATAGGTTTTCGCAAAAATACCATTTTTAAATAAGTTAGCTAACAAAAATCCCTCCTGTGTGAATTGCTTGATTCACAGGAGGGATTATCTCTTGTTATGAAATTACCGTTGGAATTTTGAAAACAGTATCAAAGCAGTATCATTTTCGCTTTTAGAATCGAGAGAACGGCTTTGCTATGCGATTTTTGCTGTTTTGGTGCTTATTCCCACTCGATAGTTCCGATGGGCTTCGGGGTGAGGTCCATGACTACGCGGTTGATGCCTTCGACCTCGTGGGTGATGCGGTCAGTGATTTTGTGCAGGACTGCGTAGGGGATTTCCTCGATGGTGGCGGTCATTGCGTCAACGGTGTTGACTGCGCGCAGGATTGCCGGCCAGCCTTCGTAACGCTTGCCGTCGCGGACACCGACACTTGTGAAGTCGGGAACAGCGATGAAATACTGCCAGACCTTGCCGGCCAGACCGCATTTGTCGAACTCCTCGCGAAGAATTGCATCAGCCTCACGAAGAGCATTGAGGCGGTCTCTGGTGATAGCGCCGAGGCAGCGGACACCCAGTCCGGGACCGGGGAAGGGCTGACGGTAGACCATTGCGTGGGGCAGACCGAGAGCCTCGCCGACTACACGTACTTCGTCCTTGAAGAGGAGAATGAGCGGCTCAACAAGGGTGAATCTCTCCTTGATGTCCTCAGGCAGACCGCCTGCGTTGTGGTGAGCCTTTACTCCGGTTTCGCTTTCGATGATGTCAGGATAGATGGTACCCTGTGCAAGGAAGTCAACGCCGTCAAGCTTTCTTGCTTCGTCTGCAAAGACATCGATGAATTCATGACCGATTATCTCTCTCTTCATCTCCGGCTCGGCAATGCCTGCCAGCTTGTCGAGGAAACGGTCGGTTGCATCAACGTATATCAGGTTTGCATCAAGCTCCTTGCCGAAAACCTCGATGACGTCTTCGCTTTCGCCCTTGCGCATAAGACCGTGGTTTACGTGAACACAAACAAGCTGCTTGCCGACAGCCTTGATGAGGAGAGCGGCAACAACTGAGGAGTCAACACCGCCGGAGAGTGCGAGAAGAACCTTCTTGTCGCCAATCTGCTCACGGATAAGAGCGACCTGCTGCTCGATGAATGCCTCAGCGAGAGCCGGTGTGGTGATGCGCTCCATTGTCTCGGGACGTACGATTTTTTCCTGCATAACTAATCCTCCTGACAAAAATATAATAAATTTGAGAATAAACAGAATATGGTAACTGAAACCGCATCGGACAGCCCTTTTGCTGCAGTTGTCAGTTTTAATAATTATATTATTATATCCCTTTTTCAGCTCAAGTCAATATTTTTATTACAACAATCTCATTGAGAAGTGTGCCTTTTTTCTGTGTATTATGTCTACCGGTTTACAGGACATAATAAAATGAAAAATATCAGCCCTGATTATTTACTGAATGCTCAGAGCTGATATTTGTTTTTTTATTCGTTGCCGGTAATAAGCGCGATTTCCTTTTCTATTGTATGCTCACGTGAGGTCTGGCTGCGTACACGTGCGGCGGCAGATGCTGAAAGACGCTCAAATTCATCGGGGTTGCGGTAAAGGCGGAGTATTCCCTCTGCAATGCCGTGATAATCCTCTGCCGGTACAAGTATTCCGCAGCTTTCATCGACAAACTCCGGAATGGCTGTAACTGCGTTGGCGATGGGCACAAGACCGGACGACATAGCCTCGTCACGGGAAACGCCCTGTGTGTCGCTGCGGGTTGAGGCAATGCATATGCCGTGGCTGCGGTGAAGTGCGTAAATCTCGTCGTGCGAGAGGAACTGCTCGTGCAGGTGGACATTCTCAAAGCCCCTCAGCGGTGCGGTTTCCTCATCGAAGAGCGCGCCTCTGCCGTAGATGTCAAACTCCATGTCAGCAAACTCCGGCTTTTCTGAAAGCTCCAGAATAGCCTTTGCGGTAAGGTCGTTTGCATAGTTGCGGGTGGAGAAGGACTTGATTGTCAGTATCTTTTTGCGCTGTTCAGGAGCCTTCGGCTGATATGCAAACAGGTTCGTATCTATGAAATTGTGTATGATTCTGTAGCTTGAGCGGTCAAGCTTTACGCCGTAATCCTCCATGGTCTCATCGGCGGCATACTGCGAGACGAATACCATGGTTATGTCGTTGTCCGGCAGGGCATCAAAGACCTCGTGCCACAGCTTCATGCGTTCCTCGGAGAGCTGCTTCTGTGTCTCAAGCTGCTCTTCGGTGAAGTTGAACTTTCTGCGCCACCATGGCTGAATATCCGCACCATGACACCAGATCATGACACGCAGTCTGCCGAGGTGGGGTTTAAGAGCGTCCCACATACGGCGGTCAAGGAAATGCACGCAGACAGTATCGACGGAGCTGTGCTCGAGTACGCTTTCGAGAAGGTCGGTCTGACCTTCAGCAATGTTTATGCCCATATACTCGCGGTAGCCGGGCTGTACGCTCGGGTGTATGCGGAGAATATCGCATACAAGCCCCGAGCGGCGGTATTCCTGAACGCGCTTGTGAACGAACATATTGTGATATGGCATATCGGCCGACGGATAGTGATTTGTCAGCACAAGCACATTCGAGCGTGAGAGGAAATCTCCGCGTGTCAGTGCGCCGCCGGTGCCGATGGTTATGCCGTTTATTGCGAACGAATCGCTACCCATGACCTTGAGGGAGAGCAGGAAGTAATCTGCGCCCTCGGGAACAGGACAGCGCAGTGTGCGGTTTATCATGGCGTGGTTGGTAGCAAGGCGGTTGCGCTCCTTGTCGTAGAAGGTGCAGTAGCCGCGGAAGTTGACCGAGCTGCTGCCCATGAATACGATATTGACCTCGCCGTTTTCAGCGAATTCCTCGACCGAAAGACTTCTGCGGCACCAGATGAAGTAGGATTCATCTTCCGGCAGTGTGCTTTCGATCAGAAGACGTCCGCTGTCGTAGGTGCAGATGACGCGCTTGTCGGTCAGCTTGAGTGAATCGCAGAATTTGTCAAGCTCCAGCAGACAGGTGTTGTCGTCGGCCTGCTGTATAGCCTCGGCTCGCTGCTGAAGAGCGTCAATGTGCATTCCTGTGTCAGCAAGCTGAAGATCATCTGCCGCCTCGCAGCTTTCACCGCTCCAGCCGCGGCAGTAGCTGAATTCATCTGTACAGAAGAGTCTGCCGCCGGAAACGACAGTGCAGTCAGGGCAATCGAGAGACTT
>JAZNOP010000143.1:0-4457 GCA_045580875.1 Acutalibacteraceae bacterium | reverse complement strand
CCCTCTGACGAGGGAGGTGGCTCGCAGAGCCGGAGGGAGAGAAAAATTTGGCTTAAATCTGCGATTTGTCTCTCCCTCAGTCAGCTTCGCTGACAGCTCCCTCGTCAGAGGGAGCCGCCTTACGTCACTGCTCGTCTTACTGACATAAACCAAAATTTACCGCTACGAACAGGTCTTCGTCCGCAGCCTTCCGGCGGTGGAGTGTAAACACTTCTTCACTATTCACTCTTCACTATTCACTTTTCTCTCTTCTCTTTCCTGCAAGCAGGGCATAGCCGCCGGCAGGCACACAGAGATATTTTCCGCCGTTATAGTCGCCGGCAAGGCACTCGCCGTCGATGAGCTCCTCCGGCAGCAGCAGCGCGCGGTCATAATCACCGGCATTTACCGCTGTCAGCACTGTATCTGTCTCTCCGCGGCGGATATAGGATATGAATCTGCCGTCCGCCTCGACCGGTGTGAAATCAGCGCCTGCAAAGCAGTCGTGCTCCTGACGGATTTTCGCCAGCATACGGTGGAATTCTATCTGGTCGTTGTCCTCACCGCCCCACGGATAGCAGCTGCGGTTGAAGGGGTCTTTGTAGCCCTCGGTGCAGGTCTCGTCGCCGTAGTAGATGCTCGGCACACCGGGGAGTGTATACTGCATGACTGCCGCGAGGCGCATACGCTGTCTGCCCCATGCGCGCTGACCGTCATTGAGGTGATGGCAGCTCTGCCATTCTCTGCCGTTCTGGTAGGCAGGCTCGCCGGCAAGGGTTGTTATCGCGCGCTCGGTGTCGTGAGTGCCGATGAGATTCATCAGCAGTCTGATGACCTGCGGCGGATAATTTTCACAGACGTTCATGATTATTTCCATGGAATGAGCTGCATCCATGCCGGTCAGGAAGCCGAGTATCGCGTCCTTGAAGCAGTAGTTCATGACCGAGTCGAGCTGTCTGCCGAGCAGGTAGCGGCGGCGGACGGAATATGCGGTCTTGTTGCTGGCATCTTCCCAGACCTCGCCGATGATGACGGCATCTTCGTCCTGTGCCTTTGCAGCTGCGCGCAGTGCATCGAGAAACTCGTCGGGCAGTTCGTCAGCAACGTCAAGTCTCCAGCCGCTTGAGCCCTTTTCCAGCCAGCGCTGGACTATGCCGCCCTTGCCGTTGATGAACTCCATGACGCCCTCGTCGACCTCGTGCAGCTCGGGCAGAGTCTGGAAGCCCCACCACGAATCGTACTCGTTGGGCCAGTTTCTGAAATTGTACCAGCTTCTGTATTTTGAATCGGCGGAATTGTACGCACCGACACTGTCGTAGCGGTTGTATTTGTTGAAGTAGACGCTGTCACAGCCGGTGTGGGAGAAAACGCCGTCGAGAATAAGTCTCATGCCGCGCTCCTTCGCCGCCTTTGCAAGGCTTATGAAATCCTCCTCACTGCCCAGCATGGGGTCAATGCGGCTGTAGTCGGCTGTGTTGTAGCGGTGGTTTTCATGCGCCTCAAAAATCGGGTTGAGGTATATGCAGGTAACGCCCAGTGAGCGTATGTAGTCAAGCTTGGATTCAATACCGGCAAGGTCGCCGCCGAAGTAGTGATTGTTGCGGTATTCGCCGTCGGGGTCGGGGCGCCAGTGAGGCTGCTCGCCCCAGCTGTGCAGTGTGCGGTCGGTCGGCACTCCCTCGTGCTCTTTGCCGCTGCGGCAGAAGCTGTCAGGGAAAATCTGATACATTATTCCGCCTGCCATCCAGTCGGGAGTTTTGAAATCCTTGCTGTAGACGGTCATCTGCCATACGTTGGGATTTGCCGTCAGCTCGCCCTTGCCTGCCCATGTGCGTCCGATAGCACGTGCGCTCGAGGGCGACTGCAGCTCGAACCAGTAGAAATAGAGCGATGCGGTCTGCGGTGTATAGTCGACCTCCCACCATTCAGCGTCATTGCCTTCCATGCCGCACCAGAACATATTGCCGATTTCGTCCTCGCCGGTCAGCTCGTTATGCACCTTGAGTGTGACAGCCGAGCAGCTCAGGAAGCGCGGCAGGCAGACACGGAAATGCACCTGAGTGCCTTCGCAGACAGCTCCGAACGGTGCGCGGTATTTGTTGTCTCTTGAATCAAAAATAGTGATACCCAATGTATAATTCTCCTCTTATAATACTCTTTGCAGTAATTTTAATACAACCCCGTTGTACTCAGCGTAATAATCTTGCGGAATATTGCTGTTTGTTGTTGTTTTTATCTCTTTTCAGCTATCCTGCCAACCGCCGGTAATTCTGCGCTCGGCAGAAGAAATTTCCGGATCCTTCGCCGGCGCCATGCTTTCGCCGTTTCTGTGCTGGGTGGTCAGGCGCACTATTGCGTGCGGAACGCTTTTGCCGCTGTTCTTGGCGCGGATATTGTCCATCAGCAGACCGACAGCCTGCTCGGTTGCCTCTTCGACAGGCTGAAAAACTGCAGCAAATCTCTCCAGCAGAGGGTTGTCCCACTCGGAGGAACGCGCCAGCATACAGAGCGAAACGTCCTCCGGAACGCGGTAGCCCCTGCTCATGAATGCAGCATACGCGCCCAGAAGAAGTCGGCTGTTGAGACAGACCAGCACGGTCGGACGTTTCTCAAGAGTGCTGAAATATTTCACCGCTTCCATACCGGTTTCTATCTCGCCGCAATCATCGGTATATATATATCTTTCGTCGATGTTCAGTCCGGCTTTCTCAAACAGATTGAGATAATAGGCAAACTCGCGGCTGTGCAGGCGCGCCTTGTCGACAGCGCCGCCCACGATGCCGATGTAGTAGTGTCCGAGGGATTTTATCTGCCGGAAAATTTTTGTAAATTTCTCTGCATCATCAAAATAGACACAGCCGGAATGCTTCTTGCGGTAGGTCTTTCCGATAACTACCAGGGGTATTCCGCTGCGCTGTAGCTCGTCATAAACCGGCGCCGACATATCGGTGTGGAGCGATATGACACCCTCCATCTGTCTTGCAATGGCTCGCTGGAGTATCTCCTGCTCGGTTCTGGGGTTGCCGCGTGTTTCGGCAAGCACGGCGATGTAGCCGTTTTCGATTATCTTGCGCCGTGCGGTCTGCATTATCTCGCAGCAGTAGCTGTCCTCAAACTGAGGCACCATGACCAGCACCAGCTTCGAGGAGCCGCTTCGCATGGCATGGGCGTGGAAATTGACCTGAAAGCCCAGCCGGTCTATTGCGTTCTGAATTTTCTCACGATTCTCCTCGAGGACATTTCCGCCGTTGATATACTTCGACACGGTGGACAGCGCCACGCCGGCTTCTCTCGCCACATCTTTTATCGTTGCCATGATACGACCCTCCCCTTCTGCGCACCGGGCGCGTAATTGCAATCAATACATTTTCCGCCGCTCACGCGGCACAATTCATCACTGCTGACCGGTCCATTCGGTCAGGATATCTCTGAGTGTGCCGTCGGCGGCCATATCGTCGCAGAGACTCTGCACACGCTCGGCGAGTGTTGTATCGCGATAGGCGAATGCATGGACATAATTGCTGCTTGCTATTGGCTCGTCAATGACGATGAACTTCTCGCGCGCGGGACCTGCGGCATTCATGAATTCCATCTCGTCGACTATCGCCGCGGCGCAGCGTGAGCCGGTCAGCTCCTGGGTTATTGCGTAATAATCATCAACATAGACGATGTCGCGCATCGAAGCCTTGAAGAGCTCGGCCTGGTCGAGCGCGGTATCTGCATCGCTGCCGGAAACAACGCACAGGCGCTCGCCGGTGAGGTCGACCAGCTGCTTGGCTCTTGACCATCTCGGCACGACAGCCACCTGACGCCAGTCGAAGGTGGAATCGACCATGCGAAGCTGTGCGGCGGTACGCAGGTCGGGCTCGGCAAGGCTGAGATAGCAGTCGATTATGCCGTCGTTGAGATACTGGACAGCATTCTCATGTGTGATGAAGATATATTCAGCCTCGACATCAAGCCGGGCGGCGATTTCGTTGCCAATTGCGACCGAGACACCGGTCGGCTCTTCGGTTGTGCCGCCTGAGACAGGCAGGCTGTCCGGCGCGATGCCGAACACGATACGTTCACGGCGAAGCACACGCTCGAGCGAGTCGCCGTCTTCTCCGCAGCCGCACACTGAGAGCATCAGCAGGATAGCCGTCAGCAGCGCTGCAATTCTGGTGTAATATTTCATAATCGTTGCCTTTCTGGAATTTTATTCATTCAGGGGAAAGAATAAAATTCAGTGAAAAAGTAATAGTGAAAAGTGAATATGTGTTTACTCCCTGCCGCCGGAAGCATTTCCTGATCGACACAGCGCGGTAAATTTGGGTTTAGCGGAGCAAAAGTTTTGATCGACCTTTTTCAAAAGGTCGTGGGTCAAGGGCAACGCCCTTGCAGGTTTTAAGGACGGAGTCCTTAATTCTTTTTCGATAAGAAGTTGAGGCTTTGCCTCAAACTCCACGAGGACGCTGTCCTCGACCTGCCACCTTTGA
>JAZNOP010000142.1:0-1731 GCA_045580875.1 Acutalibacteraceae bacterium | reverse complement strand
TGCCGGGGTAGTATGCTGCGTCGTCAAGCTCTTCCTCGATGCGGAGCAGCTGGTTGTACTTTGCAACACGGTCTGTTCTTGAGGGAGCACCTGTCTTGATCTGACCTGCGTTAACTGCGACAGAGATGTCTGCAATTGTTGTGTCCTCTGTCTCGCCGGTGCGGTGGGAAACAACTGCTGTGTAGCCTGCTCTGTGAGCCATGCGGATTGTCTCAAGTGTCTCTGTAAGAGTACCGATCTGGTTCAGCTTGATGAGAACGGAGTTTGCAACGCCCAGCTCGATGCCCTTCTTAACGCGCTCTGTGTTTGTGACAACCAGGTCGTCGCCGACGATCTGAATCTTGCTTCCCAGAGCCTCTGTCATGAGCTTCCAGCCTTCCCAGTCGTCCTCGGCCATACCGTCTTCAATGGAGATAATGGGGTATCTGTCACAGAAGTCTACCCACATGTCAACCATTTCCTGAGGTGTCTTTACTGTGCCGCGCTTGGGCAGGTGATAGCAGCCGTCCTCGGCGTTGTACCACTCGGAAACTGCGGGGTCAAGAGCGATGCGGAAATCGTCACCAGGGACGTAGCCTGCCTTTTCGATAGCAGCAACGAGAGCCTTGAGAGCGTCCTCGTCAGCATCCAGATCGGGAGCGTAGCCGCCCTCATCGCCGACACCGGAGGAGGGGACAACCTTCTTTAATGTGTGGAATACTTCGGCACACATACGCAGAGCCTCGCGGAAGGACTTTGCGGAAACAGGCATAATCATGAATTCCTGAATGTCAACGCTGTTGTTTGCGTGTGCGCCGCCGTTTAATACGTTCATCATGGGAACGGGCATATCGGTGACGTTGCAGCCGCCGATGTAGGAGTAAAGGGGAATATCAAGAGCATTGGAGGCAGCTCTTGCAACCGCAAGAGATACGCCGAGGATAGCGTTTGCGCCGAAGCGAGCCTTGTTGGGTGTACCGTCCAGCTCGATGAGCATACGGTCGATTTCTGTCTGGTTCAGAGCGTTCATACCGATAAGTGCATCTGCAATCTCTGTGTTGACGGCTTCAACTGCCTGCAGAACGCCCTTGCCAAGATAACGGCTCTTGTCGCCGTCGCGCTTTTCACATGCTTCATAAGCACCTGTGGAAGCACCGGAGGGAACTGCTGCTCTGCCCATAGTGCCGTCTTCAAGAAGAATTTCAACTTCAACTGTGGGGTTTCCGCGGGAGTCTAATATCTCACGGCCGAGTACGTCTACGATTTCAAGATACTGTTTCATAAATAATTCTCCTATCTGCCAAAGCTCTTTGGTTTAGTTTATAATTAGAGATTTGCCTGTCATTTCGTCAGGCTTGTGCAATCCCATAATATCCAGAATTGTGGGGGCGATGTCACAAAGTTTGCCGGGGCGAAGCATAGCTCCTGAGCCTACGATAATAAATGGGACGGGATTTGTGCTGTGGGCGGTGTGAGGACTTATGCCGTCCTCCTCCGTCATCTTTTCGGCGTTTCCGTGGTCGGCTGTGATTATGGAGATGCCGCCTGCTTCGGAAACTGCTGTGACAACCTTTTCCACTGCGCTGTCAACGGTTTTGACAGCCTCGATAACTGAGTTAAACACACCTGTGTGGCCGACCATGTCGCAGTTTGCAAAGTTTAAGACGATAAGGTCGTACTTGCCGCTTCTGGCTGCTTCGGATGCTTTTTCGGCAAGCTCAGGTGCGCTCATCTGGGGGATGAGGTCGTAGG
>JAZNOP010000141.1:0-20551 GCA_045580875.1 Acutalibacteraceae bacterium | reverse complement strand
TAAAACAAAACTGACTCCACTTCAGCAGCGAAGCCAGTTTGTTCCTTAATTTAATATTTCCTACTTAGGGGCTTTTTGTACTGTCCGTACAATTTGGGGCAGTTCAGATATACCGGCAGGAGGGCTCTTTATTTTTTGTGCCAAACATTCACAACTGAAATTATCTTTCAGATGTAATATTTCGGATCATGGCATAGAAGAGATAGCTGTCTCTGCTTTTTCCGATTACCCTTACGGAGCTGCGCAGGCATATTCTGTTGCCGCCAAGCCCGGAATATACACGCCATGTCTCGCACTCTTCCTCGTCCATTGAGGCAATTGCACGTTCAAGCATATCCAGATAAATCCGCTTATTCTCTTCGTCAAACACTCCAAGTGCATCGTTATTGAGCACAAACTGCTCTGTAACATTGTTTCCAAGTTCCTGAATATACTTCTTGTTTACTCTGAGCACTTCAATATTGCCGCCGCGATAGTCAAATATCGCAGCACCACCGACATAATTACTGAAGATTATAGTCTCAAGAGACTCAGGATCCCAGAAATCACAGGCATCAAGTGTCTCAATCAGTTCAACATGACTGATCATCGCACCAATTCTGCCGCCTTTGATAAGCTCTTCAAACTCATTCTGCTGCATAGGCTTTGCATACAGATATCCCTGAACATAATTGCAGCCGATGCTTCGCATATAGTCAGCCTGATGTATATTCTCAACGCCCTCTGCAATAACCGGCAGATTAAGCCAGCGAGCCATTCGTATAATAGCGCTGAGTATAGTTCCTCCGCGTTTATGGATTCCAATATCTCCGCTGAGGAACTGTATATCCAGCTTGAGCACATCAAGATTGATATCCTTCAGAACATTCAGCGACGAGTAACCGCTTCCGAAATCATCCATCTCAATTATATATCCAAAACTGTGCAGCTTATCAATTACATCAGCGACATGCTGGTTGCTGCCGACAACAGTTGATTCGGTTATTTCTATACGAAGCAGCTCAACCGGCACATCGTATCTGGTTCGTATTGCTTCAAGCCGCTCGATAAAATTGAACTGGAAGATATCGTAACGCGCTATGTTGACTGAAATCGGCACGACTGAAATACCGCTGTTGATACACTTCTGCAGGAAAGCACAGACCTGTTCAAAAACATAGAGATCGACCTTGGATATAAATCCGTTTTTCTCAAACAGCGGAACAAACGAGCCGGGCATTATCAACCCTCTCTCCGGGTGGCACCATCTTACAAGAGCCTCTGCGCCCACAATCTTACCGGTCGAATGATTATACTGCGGCTGATAATACACCTGAAACTGTCTTTCGGCAAGAGCTGTTGTCATCAGACCGACAATCTCCTGCTCACTTATCATTTCATGACGGAGCGCCTCAGTGTAGTAACAATATTTGACCGCATAGCTGCCCTTTATAGACGACTGTGCAAGAATTGCACGGTCAAGCATCGCATCAGCAGGCAGAGAAGCATCTTCTATAATATAAATTCCTACATTGCTTACAATCTCATAAGCAACCTCGTAATGTCCGATAGAATCAAAATATTCATCAAGGAAATTCTGCAGTTCATCACGCGATTTATGTGCCAGCATCATAAATCTGTCTGAGCCTATACGACCTGCCGCACCGCCATCTGCTGCACCGCTTGCTATGATATCTGCAATATAAAGCAGCAAACGGTCTCCCTGGTCAGTGCCGAACATATCATTTATTGCCTTGAAACGAAGTATATCAAAGTATACAAGCGCATATTCTCCTGCAGCAACACCTTCAGGATCATTGCATACAATACTTTCAACCATACGGTTGAATGCCCTGCCTGTAAGCAATCCGGTCAGCTCATCATACTCAACAATGTGTCTGAGTCTGCGGTTAGAAACCACCTCATCATGAATATCTGTAATTGTTATTGCAATACAGCCGACTTCCTGCCAGTATGTGAATCCAACACGATACCAGCGCCAAATTCCGTCTATAGTTCTGAGAAAAGCATCTTCAAATCTGACCTCAGATTTTTCTGATTCCATCAGTTCAGTTATTGCCTTTCTGAATTTATCTGCAGTTTCCTCCGGAGCTATTCCATCCTCGCATATTATCTGCCAGAGAGGCCTGTCATCAAAATCTGCACAGAACAGTTCCCGTACAATATCCGGATATATGTACTCTTTATCAGCTATATTATAATGAATCAGCACACTGCCATCGATAACTTTCACACCGCGCAAGCCATTACCCTTGGCGCCTGTACCATCATTATCTTCCTGATCCATTTCCGGACTGAACACAGTATACTTATCACCGCCATGGTGTTTCGAGCGATACATTGCTATATCTGCTTTTCTGTACAGTTCCTCAAACGTAGTTCCGTCGCGTGGGCTCAGTGCAATTCCAAGACTTGCAGATACATACATTCCGTTCTCCATGGAATGTCGTGTGAGCACACATATCTGATCTGCAATCCCCTCAAGCATAGCCATGTCTGCGATATTCCCAAGGCAGATCATAAATTCGTCTCCGCCTATTCTTCCGATAACATCTTCCCTGCGGAGTCCGTTTTTCAGCTTATGTACAATATTGACCAGCATATCGTCGCCAACAATATGACCGAATGTGTCATTGAATTTTTTGAAGCCGTCAATATCAAGCATAACAAACGCATGACGACCTCCGTCAGCCGCCATTTTTTCAACTGTATTCTGCAGAGTGATACGGTTGACGGCACCGGTCAGAGAATCGGTCTCCGCCTTGCCTATAAGTCTCATCAGCTGGTATTTTTTATCGTTTGCGCAGACAAAAACAAGGACAATTGACGCGCCTGTATCACGATACAGCTTTACAGACGAAATGCTTATCCAGCAGCTGATATCTTCATTATCCAGCAGCATTTCGACATCAGAGAATGCCTTTCCCTCGTCCGTGCTGTCCGCAATGCTCATCTCTACGTGTCTTATCAAATGATCAAGATGAACACTGTCCACCGGCCAGTTCTGCACATGCTTTCTGAATGCAAACAGTGTTTCCGGCAGACTTACCCCGCAGTGCGCAAGCAGTCCACCGTCAATCAATCTGAGTTCACCGCTGTTCAGATCATATTCACACACCGTATAATCATTATTACGGCAGATATGATTTCTGCGAAGACTTACAACCTTATCTTTTTTCGCCAATATTTCTTCTCTTTTTTCTTTGCTCATAGAATAAACAGCTCCCCATTTAACTATTGCACCCTAATCTTAGCACATCTCATATTTTTCCGCAATGAATTTCAGTATTTTTAGCACAATTTATCCGTTTAATGCAATAATGCACCTGAAAATAACATAAAAAAGGCACGCAGCATGTTTCTACGTGCCTTTATCACTATTCGGAGTTAATTATTTCTGTTCCTCAACTATCGAAATACCAAGCTCCGCAAGCTGAACATCATCAACCACGCCGGGAGCGCTTGTCATAGGCTCACTTGCATCCTTCACCTTCGGGAAAGCAAGAACATCACGCAGTGAGTCTGCGCCGGTCATCTGCATGACAAGTCGGTCAAGACCGATGCCCATGCCGCCGTGAGGCGGTGCGCCGTACTTGAATGCATTGGTAAGGAAGCCGAACTTAAGCTCTGCCTCTTCATGAGAGAATCCGAGGGAACGGAACATCTTTTCCTGAAGCTCAGGATCGGTGATTCTGATCGAACCGCTGGACATTTCGATACCGTTAAGAACAAGGTCATAAGCCTTTGCTCTGACTGCACCGGGATCGCTGTCGAGATACTCGATGCACTCATCAAGCGGAGATGTAAACGGGTGATGCATTGCATCCCAGCCGCCGGTCTCCTCATTGTACTCAAAGAACGGGAACTCAACAACCCACAGGAAGTTGAACTGGTCGGGTATTATATCAAGGCGGCGTGCCATCTCCAAACGGAGAGCACCGAGAACAGGCAGAGTAACGCTGTTCTTGTCAGCAACGATGATAATGACATCACCCTTTTCTGCGCCAACTGCCTCGAGGATCTTATCAAGCATTCCCTCCGGCAGGAACTTTGCAAAGGAGCAGGTAGGCTGCTCATCTGCCCAGCGAATCCATGCAAGCCCCTTTGCTCCGATTCCCTTTGCGGTCTCTGTCAGCTTGTCAATTTCTTTTCTGGTATATACAGATGCTGCATTCTTTGCATTTACCGCACGAACACTGCCTCCGTTAGCTATAGCGCCGTCAAATACAGCAAAACCACTGTTATTGACAATCTCAGACAGGTCGCAGATCTCCATACCGAAGCGGGTATCCGGCTTATCGGAACCGTAGCGGTTCATTGCATCTGCATAGGTAAGTCTTGGAAGCGGCATGGGGATATCTACATCAAGAACCTCTTTGAAGAGATATTTGATAAAGCCCTCGCCTATGGCAAGAACGTCCTCCATGTCAACAAAGGACATCTCAAGGTCGATCTGAGTGAATTCCGGCTGTCTGTCAGCACGCAGGTCCTCATCTCTGAAGCAGCGGGCAAGCTGGAAGTAGCGGTCGAAACCGGAAACCATCAGCAGCTGCTTATAAAGCTGCGGAGACTGCGGCAGAGCGTAAAAATTACCCTTATGCACACGGCTGGGAATGATGTAGTCTCTTGCGCCCTCTGGTGTGGACTTTATCATCATCGGGGTGTCGATCTCGATGAAACCATTGTCGGAGAAATATTTTCTTGTCTCCTGCATTACCTTGTGACGAAGCAGGATGTTGTCGCGAAGCTCAGGGCGGCGAAGGTCGAGATATCTGTACTTGAGACGGATATCCTCGCCGGTCTTGCAGCCGTTGACAATCTCAAACGGAGGAGTCTGAGCCTTGCCGAGAATTCTCAGCTCGGAGACCTCAATCTCAATATCACCGGTCGGAATCTCAGGATTCTTTGAAGAACGCTCACGAACCTTACCGACAGCAGCAACAACATACTCGCTGCGGCACTCGCCAGCCTTCTTGAAAGTTTCCTCAGGTGTTGTCTCATCAAAAACCAGCTGGACTATGCCGGTTCTGTCGCGCAGGTCTATAAAGACAAGTGAACCCTTGTCTCTCTGCTTCTGTACCCAACCAAAAACGGTTGCACTCTCGCCGATGTTTTCAGCGCGGAGCTCGCCGCAGTAGCTTGTTCTTTTAAGTCCTTTTATTGTTTCAGCCATAAATTAAGCCTCCAGATAAATTAACTTTCAATATAAATTCAGAATATATTCAGCAATTCCGCTTGCTGATCACGGGCCGGGTTCTTATTCATACAGAACAGAACCACTCAGACCGACACGAGCACATCCGTGCCGGTCATCAGTCATTGTCCGCACCACCAAGAATCGATGCAAGACCTTCAAAGCTTTCCAGTGTATCCCCCAGATTGCTGAGAGTCTGACTGATGCCGATATCATAGAGAGTTTCGAGTATGCCTCCATCAATGGGAGCCTCTGTCTGCTCTCCTGTTTCCATATTCTTGATTTTAACCGTACCGTTTTCCAGTTCGGAATCACCGATTACGCAGGTAAACTTAAAGCCCATCTTATCGGCATACTTCATCTGAGCTTTGACAGAACGACCGCTGAGATCGGTTTCTGCAGAGAATCCCTCAGCACGAAGCTGACGGCAGATTTCCATACACTTTACAGCAGCATTTCTGCCCATAGGAGCAAGATAAATCATAGTCTTCTCATCAGCGGGGAATTCTATCCCCTGAGCTTCCATGACCATCTTAAGACGCTCGATGCCCATAGCAAAACCGACAGCAGGTGTATCAGGACCGCCCATCAGACGGAAGAGACCGTCATAGCGACCGCCGCCGCCAACTGCAGCCTGAGCGCCGATATCTCCGGAGATAAACTCAAAAACCGTTCTTGTATAGTAATCAAGACCGCGGACTATCGAGGGGTTGACCTTATACTCAACGCCCATTGCATCGAGATCCTTTTTAACTGCCTCGAAATGCTCAGTACATTCCTCGCAGATGTAGTCGATCATACGCGGTGCATTTGCTGCAATCTCGCGGCAGCACTCTGCCTTACAGTCAAGCAGACGCATGGGATTGCGCTCAAGTCTGCCCTTGCAGGTTTCGCAGATGGAATCGATGTGCTCATAATAATATGTCTTGAGTGCCTCATTGTATTTTGCACGGCAGGTCGGGCAGCCTATTGAGTTTATCTCAACAGAAATATTCTTTATTCCAAGAGCCTCAAGAACACTTACACCAAGGCTTATCATCTCTGCATCAGCCTCAGGAGCAGCAGCGCCGTAAAGCTCAGCACCGAACTGATGGAATTCACGATAACGTCCTGCCTGCGGCTTCTCGCTGCGGTAGCAGCCGCCAATATAGCAAGCCTTGACGGGAAGTGCTTCATATATTATTCCACTCTCAACTGCTGCGCGGACTGCACCGGCAGTCAGTTCAGGACGGAGAGTAAGAGAACGTCCGCCCTTGTCAGTAAATGTGTACATTTCCTTCTGTACAACGTCAGTTGTGTCACCTACGCCGCGCTCAAAAAGCTCAGTATGCTCAAAAACCGGAGTACGAAGCTCACGGAAGCCGAACAGACGTGCTGTTTCAAGACAGGTGCGCTCGATGTGCTGCCACTTGTGGCTTTCAGCAGGCACTACATCAAGAGTACCCTTTATTGACTGTGTTATAAATGCCATTACAATATATTCCTTTCACAACTTTTGTCAGTCTGAAAAAAAGCCGCAGTTGCCGACAGATGTGTTTCTGTGGCAACCGACGGCATATCATCATTATTAATTTTCTCCAGTGGATCAATCAGTGAAACGGTGTCGGTCTGACAATGTTTCTCCAGTCAAGATCGCCTCTTTCAAGTCCGTGGATAAGCACCTCAGCGGTAGCGATATTTGTTGCCACAGGAATACTGTGCATATCGCAGAGACGGAGAAGCTCGATATCCTTCGGCTCATGGGGTTTCGGAGTAAGCGGATCACGGAAGAAGAGCAGCAGATCGATCTCTTCGCAGCCGATGCGTGCTGCAATCTGCTGACCGCCGCCCTGTGAACCAGAGAGATATCTCTGAATCTTCAGACCGGTAGCTTCCTGAACCAGCTTGCCGGTAGTGCCAGTAGCGCAGAGCGTATGGCGGCTGAGAACGCCGCAATAGGCGATGCAGAACTGAACCATAAGTTCCTTTTTTGCGTCATGCGCTATAAGTGCAATATTCATAAAATCCTGCCTTTCTTTTAAAGGTTAAGATAATTGTAAACTATATTTTTGAATTAAAAATGCATTTGCTTATTTTGGAAATAGTAACACACTTTAATTTACTTTTTATATAATATCACATATTTTTTCTGTTGTCAAAAGCATTTTTGCATATTTTTCAAAAATAACAAACGTTTCCACTACTTCCAACAGATACTGAATTATGTAATTCTGCTAATTAATTTAATCAGGCCTTGACAGCCGTTAATTTATTTCAATATTTTAACTTGTAAAAGCAGATTTTGCAAGTTATAATATGCTACAGCGTATTTTATACACCACGGAGGATAAACAGAAAATGAGAGAGTTTCTTAATGCACGCAAAACCCTTGTTGCCGCAGCAATACTTGCTGTCTTTGCTGTAATTGTATTAATCTGGATAGGCGGCATGTTCGGATGCTTTGGCTGCAATGCCTGCGGCGGATGCAATTTCTGGAGCTGCTTTGAATCCTTTACCGAAGGCTGCACTGACTGCATCGGCTGTGCACTCGGCTGTGATTGATCCATTCTCATGATTTTACAGTACTGCAAAACAGACGGTCTGCAGGTTTATTCACCTGCACAGACCGTCTGTTTTTCTTTATTCTGCCGGCATCATTTCCATACAGTGCTTGTCACGGTACTGCTTTGGAGTCTCACCGGTATACTTTTTGAATACGCTGATAAACGCACTCTGCGACGAAAAGCCAAGAGCAAGAGATATATCAAGGAATGAAAAATCCGAGTGTATCAGCATATTTTCTGCTGTGGACACTTTGACATTTGTAATGAAGCCTTTTATTGTCATTCCGGTCTCCTTGGAAAACAGCTTGGAAAGATACGACGGATTGAGTTTTTCCCTCTCTGCAAGAAGATTAACTGACAGGTCACCGTGCAGATTATCGTATATATAATCAATACAGCGGCGGACATGAATAGAGATTGCACTGCCTTTTTTCAGCTCCTTCATTCGCGTGACAAAATCCATTTTCATCTCCGCAAACAGTTCAAACACATCATCGCAGGTGCGACATACATCGGCACGCCGGATATATATGTCGCTCAGCGTATATGCGGTATCAAGAGGCATTCCACCTTCTATACACACACGGGAATTCATCGCAACCGACACGACAAAGTGATAAATCAGATTGCGCACAGGGTCATCGGAGAGAATCCCCTTGCCGTCATAGAAATTCTCCCTGAAATTGACGAGGGTCTCCTTTACCCTCTCCACATCGCCTGCTTTGACCATTGTATAACGCTCAAACTCAGTATTATATGATGTATGAGTAAATCCGCTCATCTGCTGCAGATAAAGTCTGTAATTAAGATCCCTGTTTGTATTCATCTGATTTCCTCCGCAGACCATAATCGCACTAATTGTAATCCTGTTTACTATTAATATATAAAATGCCTACTGAAAAAGCAGCTGTTTCAGCCATTTTTAGTCATTATTCAGAATTTTTTCCGACGACTCGCATTATGCCACATTTTTGATATAAAAGCAATATTTTTGATATAATTTCTCCAAGAATACAATATAATACTTTTCGCAAAGGAGGTATTGAAATGTCTCATACAAATGATCTGACAAAAGGCAAGGTATTGCCCATTATTCTGAAGTTCTTCTTCCCCATGCTGTTCACAAATATGCTCCAGCAGTTATATACAATTGCTGACACTGCTATAGTCGGCAAGGGTCTCGGTGATAATGCGCTTGCTGCTGTCGGCAATATGTCCTCGCTGACGTTCCTTGTCATCGGATTTTCCATGGGTCTTGCAAATGGTTTCTGCGTACTTATAGGTCAGCGCTTCGGTGCAAAGGATTTTAACGGTATGCGCAGAGCAGTTGCATCTTCAATCAAACTCTCCCTTGCAATATCCGTTATACTGACCGCGCTGAGTATAGCCGGACTGCGTTCTGTACTTGTACTGCTGCAGACTGATGAAAGCATTATCGAAGACAGTCTTCTCTACGGCTATATTATCTTCGGCGGACTTATTACCACCATCGCTTACAACCTCTGTTCCGGTATACTGCGCTCGCTTGGCGACAGCCGCACACCTCTTACCGCAATAATTGCATCTTCAATTATCAACGTTGTACTCAACAGCGTATTCATATTCGGCTTTGGCAGCGGTGTTGACGGCGCCGCCGCCGCAACTATCATCTCTCAGATTGTATCGACAATAATATGCTACCGCAAGCTGAGAAAGATAGATATTCTTCAGATTTCGGCTGATGATTTCAGAACCGATATTGATATGTACGGCTACCTGCTGAAAAACGGCGTTCCGATGGCTTTCATGAATTCCATCACCGCAATCGGCTGCATGGTTGTACAGTACTTTGTCAACGGTCTCGGTGTTGCATACACCTCTGCATATTCAGCCTGCAGCAAATTCGGCAATCTGTTCATGCAGCCTGCCTGCACCGCCGGTGCATCACTGGTTTCCTTTACCAGTCAGAATTACGGCGCGGGCAAGTATTCACGTATCCGCAAGGGCGTCATGGTCTGTTCCGGCATTGCTCTTATCTCCTACTTCATTTTCGGCTCTGTTATGTGTTTCTTCCCTGAATGGCTTGCAAAGCTTATGCTCAATGAAGCATACACCATAGCTCTGGCAGCCGAATATCTTCCGATCTGCGGCGTTATGCTCTTTACTGTTGATCTTCTATTTATCTTCCGCAATGCGGTTCAGGGCATGGGCAGTCCCTTTATTCCGATGTGCTCAGGTTTCGTTGAGATGGTCATGCGCATTGGTGTTATCGTTCTTTTCATCTCTGAATTCGGCTTCAAGGCAACCGCATTCGCAGAGTGCGTTGCATGGACCGGAGCTTTCCTCCTTAATTTTATTGCATACAAGGTACTTTACAGACAGCTTTCAAAGCTGGAGAGTCCTGAAAACATAAAAGAAGCAGAGGAAAGCCGTATTTTCAGTAAAAATTTCACGTCAGATCATTGCAGGCTGTACAGATGCAAGCTGAAGTGATATAATAGACACAGAAATATTAAACGAAAGAAAGGCGGACATAAACTATGCTTAAGAAAATGGGAATTGTCAAGGGCGTTAACCTTGGCGGCTGGCTCTCTCAGTGCGACTATTCTGAGGAGCGTCTCAACGGCTTCATCACTGAGCCTGATGTTGAAAAAATTGCTACCTGGGGTGTTGACCACGTAAGAATTCCGGTAGACTACAATGTTCTTGAAGACGATAACGGCGGCTATATCGAAACCGGCTTCAAGCTTATCGACAACGCTCTTTCATGGTGCGAAAAGTATGGTCTCAAGGTTGTTCTCGATCTTCACAAGACCGCTGGTTTCTCTTTTGATAACGGAGAGAAAGAAGAAGGCTTCTTCTCCAGCGCAGCTCTCCAGGAGCGTTTCTGCCGTCTTTGGGAAGAACTCGCAAAGCATTACGGCAAGCTCTCTGACAAGGTTGTCTTCGAGCTTCTCAACGAAGTAACCGATCAGAGCTATATTGACACATGGAACAGAGTTGCAAATGAGTGCATAAAGCGCATCAGAGTCTATGCACCTGATACACTTATTCTCGTCGGCAGCTATCACAACAACAGCGCTCCTGCTGTCAAGGATCTTGATCCTCCCTATGACGATAAGGTAGTCTACAACTTCCATTGCTATGATCCGCTGGAGTTCACTCATCAGTATGCATACTGGGTACAGCATGTTGATGTAAACAAGAAGATGAGCTACGCTGAGAGCGGCGCTACTGCAGAATATTTCGAGCAGCAGTTTGCTTCCGCAATCGAGGCTGCAGTAAAGAACGGTACAGTTCTTTACTGCGGTGAGTACGGCGTTATCGACAAGGCTGATCCCGAAGATGCTCTTGAGTGGCTCAAGGCAATCAACAGCGTATTTGTAAAGCATGGCATCTCCAGATGTATCTGGAGCTACAAGGAGATGGACTTCGGTCTTACCGATCCCCGTCTTGATGCAATCCGTGATGAAATAATCAAGTATCTCTGATTTATCAACACAGATACAGCAAGCCCCTGTACCAGACCAACTTCCGGTACAGGGGCTTTTTTTCTTACTGTCTGAATAGAATAAATTTACACATTATCCTGCTGTCTGCCGGCTTTAAGATTTTCAACAGCTGAAGGTATAGCGTGATGTACACAGTAGCCGGCGAGTGCCGACACAAAAAGTGTTATGACCGGGAATATTGCGTAACAATATCTCGGCTCAGGAATTCCGAATGATGTGATTACCGCTATAACGCCTGCCGCTGCAATCATAATTGCATATTCTGCTCGGAACAGTTTTCTCTGTCTGAAAGCAGCAACTGCTCCGGCAGCCGCAACAGCCGTAACACCGTACCAGTATGTGATGAACATATATGTGAATTTAACCACAATATTTTTCAGCGTTACAAACGGGTGGCGCAGCATATACTGATAGCCGATATCTGAAAGCAGTTCATTTTTGTCGTAGTAGTCTATATCAGTACGGTTGTATATCGACCAGAACCGCTCATCAGCATATTCGTACTCACCCTTGGCGAAATCTATACCCCACTCTGTAACATTATCGTTGTTTATCAGATATACCGAGATTCCTGAGTATGCCTCAGTTATTACAAAGTGACCGGTTTCGCGGTAATTGAGCATTCCTATAGCGCCGAGAATAAGAGCCGATACGCTTATCATAAGCGCAAGATATCCAGCGTTATATTTTCCTCTGACGGCTCTTACAATCAGATAAGCAGCCAGCGGAAAGAACAGTACACCAAGCAGAGGACGGATAATAAAGCCGACAAGCAATGCTGCATAAGCCAGCGTAAGCCGTGAATTAACCGCCATATCCCTGCGGGAAAGCAGCCACACACAGAATATGATTATTGCGATATACCACGTTTCGGTCACGATACAGCCGGGTCCGGCGTAGTGTATACGCCATATCATCAGGCAGTGCGCAATCACCGACAGACCGCCTATATTGCCAAAGAAATTGCGCTCAGCACAGTAAAGCAAAGTACAGGAGAGTCCGAATACCGCATACTGCACAAGCGCAATAAACAGATCATTGCGTGTAAACAGACGCAGTACGGTAAGTATTGCAGGAAAGCCAAAAGGAACGATAAAATTCTCTCGTTCTGTCCGCACTGTCTGCAGAAAATGTCCGTTATCGAGAAAATTATCAGCAATACTGATGTACATCTTGCTGTCGCCGTTATAGTACACCAGACTTCCCGTCCAGTGATAACTGAGCAGCATCATCAATCCTGCCGAAAAGACAAATACAAGTATTTTGCACAGCAGATGGTGTTCATCACTGAATTGCTTTATTCGCTTTATCATCGACATCTCATCTACCTCAAATCAATCAGAAATCACCGGCGTCAATCAAAAGTTCAGCGCCCATAATTTCTATATTATCATATAATATATACTTAACATATTTACGAATGATTGTCAACCAATGTTAATACATCAGCGCCGCCGTAATAAGCACTGCCAGGCCAAGCACATTAACAATAGTAAATACGGCAATAAATCTGCCTGCATTTGCTTCCGGCTGACGCAGATATAACTTGAGCGTGATGAGACTTGCAAGTGATGCAACCGGTGTTCCGAGACCTCCGATATTCACTCCCTCAAGCAGTTCTCTCCACTGTTCAGTAAATTCAGACAGCAGAACAGCCGCCGGAACATTACTGATAACCTGACTTGCCGCTATCGATGTCAGCAGCGTATTCTGTGCAAGCAGCTGCTGCAGAAAATCACGCACCGCATCCATACGGCTGAGATTTCCTGAAACAACAAAGAAACATACAAAAGTCGCAAGCAATGCAATATCAAGCTTGCCGAGCAGCTTTGTATCTATTACTGCTATTACTATTATAACTGCTGCTGTCATGATACCGTATGGCAGAACGCGGAACACTGTGAGCAGGCAAAGAACAAACAGCACAGCATATACTGCCAGCTTCCAGAGTTTACTGATGTCTTCTTTTTTTAATTCCAGCTCAGGCAGTGCCTTCGGAAGCACTGGAAACGAAGCAGCTGCCAGACAGACCATACTTATGAGTGTCAACGGAAGCATTGCAGCAAAGAACTCTCCTGCTGTAAGATTGTAAGCTGCATACAGGAACAGATTCTGCGGATTGCCAACCGGAGTTGCCATGCTTCCCAGATTTGCCGCCACAGTCTGAAGCACAAGAATGGGAACGATCTGCTTTTCACATTTAATCTGCGCAAGCAGAGGTATTGTAAACGGTACAAAGATAAGAAGTGCAACATCGTTTGTTATAAGCATCGAACAGAAGAACGGCAGCATAACAAGCATTACACTGAGCACACGCCCGCTTCTGCCGCGTGACAGCATCTGATATGTAAGCCACTGAAAGACACCGCAAGTCTGAAATCCTGCAACTACCGCCATAAGGCTGAGCAGCAGGCACAGCACACGCAGGTCGATATATTCAAGATAAGCCGCATCAGGCGGCACAGCAATCATTGTCGCTGCCGCACATAATGCTGCAATGCAGAGAACAAATTCTTTTTTAACAAATGACCATACTCTTTTCATCATTGCACTTCCTTTTGCATATTACTGCCATACAACAGATGATAGGATAACACAACCAGCCGCTTTTTTCAACATTGTTCAACGCTGATATTTTTACGAAAGGCGTCTGTAACAAACAAAACGCCCCACCGCCCGGTGAGGTGTTTCTGGATTTTACTCAACATCAGATTAAAATTAAAAACCGATGCTTCAAATCAAGCACCGGTTTTTAATGGCGGAGAAGGAGGGATTCGAACCCTCGAACCGTTTTTGGCGGTTACACGATTTCCAGTCGTGCGCCCTCGACCAGCTAGGCGACTTCTCCATTCATTATTTTGTTTTGAGCTGTCTTCTCAACAGCGCTTGTCTATTATATCAAAGGTATTCAAAGATTTCAAGTGCTTTTTTCAATTTTTCTCAATTTTATTTTTTACTGTGTCAATTTCGATTATTGACAACATATAAGGGGCATGATACCATAAATTTCATGTCAATATCTGTATTTCAATTCAGCATTTTATATTTCCCGATTAACTGCAGATAATATAATCAGTTCAGTATAATGAGGTCAGTATATGAAAGACTCTATACCTGTATATAACCTGCGCGCTGACAGTGGCGAACTTGGTGCTGACGGCAATCTTAAACTCGGCGGCTACCACGAACTTCTGTGCCGGATAATTGAATCCGACCAACGCGCTCTCGGTTGTGCTCTTAAGGATACACTTCAGCATGGCTATGCATGGGCCATGATTTCTCTTTCCATGCAGGTATGCAAACCTGTAGATTCCTGCGACAGGCTGTACGGTCAGACATGGCTCAGTGAGATGAATTATCCGCACCTGAGACGAGAGATAGAAATATATGATGAGAGCCACTCCCCTGTTCTCTGTGCCTCGATCTTCATGGTTCCAATAAACACCAATACACATCAGATACACCCTGAAGAGCAGCTTGACCGGTTCAGCTGTACTATTATTCCTGAGTTCTCTGTTGACTGGGCCCAAAGCCGTCTGCAGACAATACACGATCAACGCTATCAGCCGCTCGATATGCGCACAGTACGTCCAAGTGACATTGACGCTCTCGGACATCTGAACAACTGCCGATACGGAGCCTATGTCTACGATGCACTTGCAGTACTCGGTCAAAATTACACTGACAGCCCATTTACGTACACAATGCACTTCATGCGGCAATGTATGAGCGGTACAAAAATCAGGATCGGCGCTTATATAGATAACGGTGCAGTTCATCTGCTTGGAACTGGAATAGACGACAAACTGAAAAGATTCGGTGCCATCGTAAAACCTCTGTAAGGAAATTACCCCTTTATTCATTCTTATTTTTATTATTACAAACGAAGTCCGATACCGTAAGCAGCTGCGGTATCGGACTTTAATTCTTTATCTGTAATTGTCGCGTGAACGGCCAACTGAACTTTCTGTTCTGCTGGCAGCTGTATTATTGGAACGCTGGCGATACTGAGGCGGCACTGCACCCCGCGGCTGAGGTACTCTTTCACGATATGCCGCTGTCTGCGTAGGCTGAGAATATCCACCCTGATTTCTGCGGTATGTACTCTGCGGTTTATACTGCTTGAGTATTACCGGATCATCGCTGTTGACCACATAAAGCATAACACCGGCCATAGCTATGATAATCAGTATGAGTATAATAATCACGGGACTTACGGTCTTTTTCAGCGGCGCTTCACGCGAGGCAATCAGCTTTACCGTTTCAACTACCTCTCCGGCGTAGGAGACCTTCATCTCTCCCATTACATCTCCGGCGCTCACCGGTGCTTTAACCGTTTCTTCGTAAACGATGACCTCTGTGGAAATCAGACCTTCTGTGCCAACAGGTATGGTAAGTGATACTCCATCAGCCGCAACAAGCCCCATGGACTCGATTTCAGATTTTTTGACCTGAATCTCAGCCTGAGTACTGCCCTTTCTTACTGCAGAGGCATGAGTGAAATTTTCAAACCCCCATTTATAAAGCCTTGCGCTTTCAACAAAGCTCATATTCCACCATTCGCCTTCTGCAGGATTCGATATCTCACAGCCGGTAATTACGCAGACCAGCTTCATACCATCTTTTTCAGCAGTTGATGTAAGGCAATGTCCCGATTTATTTGAAGAACCGGTCTTTCCGCCTGTTGCATATTCATAATAATATTTGCAGTATATGGACTCTATCTTTTCAGGATTCCAAAGCAGCCAGTTTGTATTGTAAAGCATACGTGCATTTGCTTTATTTGTTGCCGGAAGCTGGTATTTGATCGTTCCGAAAATCTCATTGAATTCATCATGCTTTATAGCTTCTGCAGTGATCAGCGCAATATCCATAGCCGTCGAGTAGTGACCGTCTACAGGATATCCGTGAGAATTAAGAAAGAGCGTATTACTGCATCCCAGTTCTCTTGCGCGGTTATTCATCATTTCAACAAATCCATCAACCGAACCTGCCACATAGTTACCAAGAATATCACAGGCTACACAGTCAGACGCAAGCAGCACACAATAGAGATATTCTCTTACTGTCATCTCTTCTTCTGCGACAAGCTGAGGAGCAATTTTACTGGCATCGTACATTACACCGTCAAGTATAGGCTGTGTTGCAGCAATCCTGTCCTCAAGTGAAATCTGACCTTTTTTTGCAGCCTCAATTACCAGCAGCGCAGTCATCACCTTTGTCGTACTGGCAGGCATTATCTGTTCATTCGCGTTCTGCTGATATAGTATCTCACCTGTTGACGGCTCAATCAGAATTGCTGACGAACCGGCAACTGCGCCAAATTCTGCCGCTGACGCCTGCGGCACAAAAAGTGAAAACACTGTTATAAAGCATATAAGAAGCGATGTTATCCGCACCGCAAGTCTGTATTTTCCGTTCATCTGAAGTTCCTCTCCATTATCCATTTCTATGCTTATTTCATCTGCGGTTATTGATAAAATCTCTCAACAGCTTCAATTTCAAGAGTAATCTCGCGCATAAAGCTGCGGCATTCGCTATCTTTAGCCAGAAGTCTTCCTGCTCGTTTTACAGCTGCAATAAATGAACGGTCAAAAACAACATTTTCGCTGTATGCAGCCAACGGACAGAGACGTTTTGCCCGTGAATCAATAACAACTTCAACTCTGCCGTTTTCATCAACCGCCGGAAAGAACGGGAATATCCTGCATGAAAGCGGACGTGAATCCCTCTGGCATCTGCCATCACAGACAGCAAGTCTGCCAAGTGCGGCATCACGCACCTTCAGTGTTGTTTCTTCGCCCGGAAAGAGCAGCATTCCATCTGTATCCCCGCCCGCACAGCAAGCTGCATCACACAGCTGCCCGCAATCATGTTTTTTCAGCGGAGTTTTCTCGCCTATTATCGAAAAGACTTTTTCATATATCTTGCTGTAGTCAGTCATCATATCACCGTAAAAACAGAATACAATAAATTATAGCATATCAGCTTCAGTTATTCAACCGCTTATCTAATTTATAAATTCTGTTCAATTTTACTGCAACGATTTTAATTTTTCGTCATTTTAACAATGTATATCTTGCTGTTGTAGATAAATATTATTGATTTTTTGCAACTTCAGTGATAGAATATATTTGATAAATTATATGCTTTTTTAGAAGCAATCAGGAAAGGTCAGGAGGTATCGCTCATGGCTATGTCAACCAGCGAATTCAACAAAATAGTTGAAACGATATTTTCTCTTATGCGGCTATCGGTTTCGCTGTCGGACGTAGAGAAAGAGCTTGCGTGCAGAAACAAATGGGGCAAGCGACAGAATATTAATCTCGAAGAATTTACTACCGACGAACTTCAAATACTAATCGACAACTGGAATAAGGCAGAAGCAGCCAGATAAGTATTATTTTTATCGATTTATTTTTCATCATTAATTAATTGATTATATTATTTAACCCTGATAAATAACAATTTCTTCAATTTATGTTGAGCTAACATTGAAAATCCTTGCAGTGGTATGCCTATGGGTATATAATTCAAGCAGCGCATGGAGTTGTGTTGGCTCTGATGATGATCGAACTGCGGCTGTCTGCCGTTCCAACTGTTATTATTACTCTTTCATCATTATGCTCAGCCGCCTGCACTGGATGCAGCTTAAGCGGCTGAGCTTTTTGTGTCTCTAAGAGCAAAAACATGAAGCAAGTCCAGCGAGTTTGTGAATATGAAAGGAACGTGTTTATTATGCTTATGACAGCAGAAACAGCTTCGGCAAAGGTCTCTACCCCACTTTCAATGGCAATAATCATTATTGCTGTACTGTTCGGACCGGCGGTAATATGCTGGCTTACAAAGCGTGTAAAAGTTCTTGGCTTTGTCGGACCTGTATTCCTCTCATATGTACTCGGTATCGGACTAAGCTTCCTGTTCACTGCAAATAACTGGGACGCAGGTCTTGCAGAAACACTGGCTTATGTGGCTATTCCGCTTGCAATACCGCTTATTCTTTTCAATACTGACTTACTTTCACTGAAACGTCTGGCAAAGCCGATGCTGGTATCGTTTATTCTGGTATGCGTTTCGGTTTTCGCAGTTTCCTCTGCTGCCTACTTCTTTATGGGACACTCTGTTGATGAGCCCGCTGCTCTCAGCGGTATGCTGATCGGTCTTTATACCGGCGGCACACCGAATTTGAATGCCATCGGCGCTGCTCTCAAGGTGAACGAAACAACAATAAGCCTGGCAAATGCTTCTGACTTCGTTGTCGGCGGCGTTTATTTCCTTATTCTGCTTGCTGTAGGTCCGACCATTGCAAAACTCAGCAAACCTTCGGCAACTGAAACAAGCGACAGCGATAAAGCCCTGACTGCAGAGATTTCCCGCTCCTTTGGTCTGGACAATGAGAAGCTTACATTCAGATCTGCACTCAAGCGGATTCCGGTTTTCCTGCTGGCTCTCGGCTGCGTGGCAGTCAGCATGGGGCTGTCATGGATCATCACAAAGGATATTGCCAATATCGTTGTTGTAATGCTTGTTGTCACCACACTTGGTCTCGCTTTTTCCTTCATTAAAGGAGTGCGCACCGCTCCCGGCTCATATAACATGGGACAGTATCTCATTTATGTATTCTCCGTAGGCATTGGCATGCTGCTTGATATCAATACCATAAACGGCGATGCACTGCGTCTGCTTGGCTACATAGCAGCTGTGCAGTTCGCTTCTATCGCACTGCATTTCATTCTGTCAGCCATCTTCCGCATCAAGGCACCGACCGCTGTAATTACATCTGTTGCCGGCGTCTTCGGTCCTGCATTCATCGTACCTGTGGCAAACTCCATGAAAAACCGCGAGATCGTTCTTCCCGGTCTTATCTGCGGCATATTAGGCTATGCAATAGGCAACTTTTTAGGAATCGGAACAGCCTTCCTTTTGGGGCTGTTCGGATAATTTGAATTAATTCAAAGCATTGTACAATTTAACATTCAAAGCCCCGAAACTGTCTGAGAACGGCAGCTTCGGGGCTTTTTCTTTACATCGACTGATTTGATTTACTTTCTGTTTACCCAAAATACCATAGCAACTGCAACAAACATTCCTAAGGCTACCCAAGTAAAGGCTGCAGATATAAAATCCTGAATCATCTTACTTTCTCCATTACTTGCGGCTGTTGCGATAATCATTGCGTTTGGCTGCAAATATTGCGAAAACTATAAGATAGCCAATCATACAGCTACCAAAGAAGGCCGCCAGTACGTAATTATCATAGATAGTGAGGCTGAAAATAAACTGCGGCAGCAAAACTGTAAACAGAATCACCATCAAAGGCGTAAATCTGCCTTTATAAACCCTGTCCATCATCTCCATACGAGATTCATCATCGCAGAAGATCTGCTCGTCGCCATTCATTTCGGCCGCTGGCTTTCTGAAATAGCTGTAGCCGGCAAAGTCAATAAGATATTCCCAGCCGCAATCGGCAAACATCTGAACATATTCAGACTTGTGCTCTCTGCCTTCCTGATTGTAATCAAGCTGATAGACTACATCCTGAGGCTGGCATTTTTCAAAATGATAGGTCCCGACACCGGTTACCTTGACAAATTTCCAGCCTTCGTTGTGCATCTGACGCAGATAGTCCTGCTCCTTTTCGTAATCAAATATAGAAAAGTATCTGAACTGCTTTTTTGTATTTTTTACTTTATCTTTCATAATTATATCTCCTCCTGTGATGTCTTGTAGAGCCGCTCGATGCGCCTGAGTTCAAGCTGCAGCACAACTCTCCCCAATTCGGTTATCTGATAGATTTTACGTTTTTCTTCTTCTCTGACAAAGCTTATGAGTCCGTCCTTTTCCATCTTGGAAAGACTACCATACATCGTTCCCGGTGTGAGCCGGATTTCCCCATCTGTGATTTTCTCCACCCTCTGCACTATGCCGTAGCCATGGTTCGGTTTCTGCAGACACAGCAGAATGTAGAAACTGGTTTCGGTCATTGGAACATAGACTTTTTTAATATGAGCGTCCATTGGCTCTCCTTTCTAAATCACAATAATGATTCTCCAAATATATTGCAGCTTGATATATCGCGCTGCGTTATATCGTTGTGCTTAGTATATCGCACTGCAATACATTTGTCAAGGGATAATTTCAAATTTTCCGAAAAAAAATAAACTCCCTAAGCTGATGCATAGTCTGAACTGCCCCAAATTGTACGGACAGTACAAAAAGCCCCTAAGTAGGAAATATTAAATTAAGGAACAAACTGGCTTCGCTGCTCAAGTGGAGTCAGTTTTGTTTTAAGCTGAATGCGTTCGTGGTTGTAAAAATGTATG
>JAZNOP010000140.1:0-27025 GCA_045580875.1 Acutalibacteraceae bacterium | reverse complement strand
AAGGACTCCGTCCTTAAAACCTGCAAGGGCGTTGCCCTTGACCCACGACCTTTTGAAAAAGGTCGATCAAAACTTTTACTCCGCTAAACCAAAATTTATCCATGCATATTAACACAACCATTTTCAGGCAAAAGAAAAGGCCTTCGTCATAAAACGAAAGCCTTTCTGTTCAGTAATAGATCAAAAGCTCTTATGCACGGGTGACCTTGCCGGAACGCAGACAACGGGTGCAAGCGTTGACCCTTGTGGGAGTACCGTTGACAATAGCCTTAACGCGCTTCACGTTGGGCTTCCATGCACGGTTGGAACGGCGATGGGAATGAGAGACCTTAATACCAAAGGTAACGCCCTTGCCGCAAATATCACACTTTGCCATTTTAACTGTACCTCCTTTGCACAGGCTTATTATTCATAATGCAACAGGCTTATTTTATCACACATGATTATAGAATGCAACACTTTTTTTCAAAAATATGTATTAAAAAGTAAGCCGTCCGCGACAAATATATTCTTTAATTTGCACAACATTGCTCAGCACGGCAAATTAACCCTGTCACGCCAATGATTTTAGCATAACCCCGGGAATTCGTCAATAACATATTCGGTCATTATTCACCACAGACTGTCCTTATATATTAAATTATTGACATACAACTCCCGCTTTGCTACAATAAAAAAGAACTTTGCTGCATTTGCGGCGTGTTTATTTTATTTATTGGAAAGGACGATAACAAATGAAGAGAACCAGCAGAATACTTGCACTTATCATGGCTGTTGCCATGGTGATCTCCCTGTGCGCCTGTGCCGGCAACACTGACTATGTAAAACTCGCAGGAACATGGAACACCAAGCTTGACGTAACTGACATGATGAACGACGAGCTCGCAGTTTCTCTTGGCGTTGACTCCATCGATTCCGGCGATGTGAAGCTCGAGTTTGATCTCACCCTGAACTTCAACGCAGACAAGACCTATCACTTTGAGTACAACGAGGACGCAATTGCTGCATCCTTTGAGACTTATCTTGACTGGCTGTGCGACTGGATGACCGATTACATGATGGATATGATGGTTGAGCAGACCGGCTTTGACGCTGAGACTATCAACAACGTTTTCGTCAGCGAGTACGGTATGACTCTTGCTGAATATGTTGACGATCTTATGGCTGAGAGTGTCGACCTCGACACCCTTTTTGCAGATTCTGCAATGGAGACTGAGGGTTACTACAAGCTTGAGGATAACAAGCTTTACCTCTCCAACAGCCTTACCGATTTTGATGAGGACACCTACATTTCCTACCTTGTTGACGGTGATGCTCTGACTTTTGTTGAGATAGTCGGCGATCACGATGTATTCTGGGATGACATCAGCAATACCACCGATCTTCCGATCAATTTCACCAGAGGCTGATTTCCAACTGAATGGCAATAACGCAGTTTTGGGCAGGATACGCTGAGTATTCTGCCCATTTTGCTTATATTTTTCTCACTTTATGCTTCAATTTATTGCTAATGTATAAAATAATAAATTCTTGCATTTTTCTCTTGCATTTACCTTTGCGACGTGCTATAATATGTCAGCAATAAAGAAATGCGCCAGTAGCTCAGCCGGATAGAGTGTTTGGCTACGAACCAAAAGGTCAGGGGTTCGAGTCCCTTCTGGCGCGCCATAAAAACCAGTTCTGCTTTTCGCAGAGCTGGTTTTTATTTTTGCGCGGCACGGAGGGTTACGAGAAGCCCTGCGAAAATTCGTGATCCTTATTTTTTCAAGATCACGGATTTTCAACGCGAATCGCCCTCTCTTCTGATTTCGTTATGATTCTCTGCGCGATTCGCTCGGGGTCATCGAGTCCCTTCTGGCGCATCATGGAGATACGTAATTGAAATATATTTACATCTGCGGTATAATCCACTCAAAACCCTCGAAACTGGTGAAAGGAATGTCAAAAATGAAAATCAGAGTAATGTGCATATCCGATTACGAACAGGTTTACAGGTTATGGTTGTCCTGTTCCGGAATGGGGTTGAATAATTTAGACGACTCAAAAGAAGGAATAACGAGATTTTTGAGCAGAAATCCTGAGACTTGTTTTGTCGCTGAGATAGAACAAATGATAATCGGAGCAATTATTGCCGGCAACGATGGAAGAAGGGGTTATATCTACCATACAGCAGTCAATCCTGATTACAGACATCAAGGAATAGCTACCGAACTTGTAAACAAAGCTATAGGAGCGTTAAATGCATTAGGGATTAGCAAGACTGCTTTGGTTGTGTTTTCAAAAAATATCGATGGAAATGCTTTCTGGGAGAAAAACGGTTTTACCTCTCGAGAAGATTTGATTTATAGAAATAAGTCAATTACTGAAACGATAAGAATAGACACATAAATTCCAATTTACAGAACTCGTACAGCAAAGCTACAATATACTCTGCAGACTTTTACCCGGCAGTAAAACCACTCGAAACGGAGGCACAGACAATGTCCGTATCAGATTTCAGATTTCATTATGACAGCAGCGAATACATCAGCCTGCACGACTGCCGCGCTGATAAAGCCGCATTCGAAAACGGAATCCTCTCATTATGGTTTGGCGACGGTATATGGATTCTGCCTGACCATCCTGAGAATAATCTTGGTCAGACCGTTCTCACTGATGCTGCACGGGTTGATTTCACGTTCGAAAATCTTCACGAAAGCGATATTCAGATATTCGTATTTACAAAGCTTTCACGTTACAAATATTCCCTTCGCGCCGAATGGACACTTGACAGGCTGATAAAATCAATAAACAAAAATGGCTATCAGCTTGAATTTCTCTATATTCACAAAGGCTTCAGCTCGGATATTATAGATTGCTGGCTCTGGTCTGACCGCAAGCCGTATCACAGGGAATGTCAGCTGCATATCTCACTCAGGCAGACCGATTACCGCTGGAACCATCTGCGTCCTGACTGCACATGGTAACAGCAGAGCGGTTTCATGCCTGATGTTTTCCTGCCTGATTAAAACAAAACACCGCGCCCCGTATCCGGCAGAGAGTGTCTGCTCAGATACGGGGCGCATTAATTTTTGGGGATAATATTCCGGCAGCAGCGAGGTAATGCTGACCGGTAATTATGCTGTCATTTTACTGCATTGCATTTATTGCGGCAAATGCAGTAATTATCCGATAACGAACTCGGGCAGTTCAAGGCAGGAGCCTTCCTCAGCCGCCTGAATGTAGAACTCATAGGTTCTGCCCTCGTAGGCATCATAGGTGTATGAGCCGTTTTCGTTTGTTCCAATGTATTCCGTCGGAAATTCTACAGTAATATCGACAATGTAGAACGGCTTTGTGATATCAAGCGGAACCTTCTCGTTTGCGAGCAGTTCATCAATTATGAGCTTGCGGTTATCCTCTGATGCAAGGAAGCCCTGACCATAGGTTGGAATTGATTCGGCATAAACAATTTCGCCGCCGGAGCCGGTAACGGTAGTAATTACCGAATCGTAATCCTTATAGCTGTCATAATAATGGCCGCATGCTTCATAATAATTGCCCTGATTATAGAAATTGTATCCACAGACATTCAGGTCATAATAAGTTGCTCTCTCTTCGAGTTCGAGTACATCTGCGAGAGAATCTTCCGGCTTTACCAGTTCAATATACTTCATAAGGGTTTCCGGTGTGCCAAGATAGATATCAATCGGGCTGCTGTACGCAGTTCCCTTGTATCTGCCCTCTACTGTCATGTCGGCAATAGTTGCATATTCGTTGCGGATATATTTTCCTGCATCAACATTTGCAATTTCTGCTCTGTAAACACCGTACAGTTCATCAAGCTGTTCATTGGTGAGTGCTGCAGCCGCGGGATTGCTGCTGAACATGAAAATACTCTGATAATCATCCGGCAGGTCAAGAGCGGCATCAACGTAATCCTTATTGCGCAGGAGCATATCCTGGAAAGCTGCTGCCTCCGGCTCACTCATGCAGACATAGCGTGTGACCTCTCTGCCGTTTTCCATTGTGAATCTGATAAGCTGCTGGCTGGTGTACATTACAGATCTTTCGTTGTAGCCATTGTAGTATTCAGCAGAGTAATAAGCGCTCTCATTGATGAGATCTATATCGTCAACATTTTTGCGCATCTGAGAAGCAATGAAGTTCTTTATCGCCTCTTCGGTGATTTCGGTTTCTGCGATTCTCAGCTCGTTGTAAGACTTGTATCTGTCGTCTGATTCTATTGCAATGCTGACAACCTTATCATTTTCAGGCTGGAAGCTGAGCACCGCCTTTGCACTGAGACCTGCACCGACAATAAACACGACATTGAGTGCGAGCAGAACAGCAAGACCTATAAGGAGCTCACGCCACGACCTCCACATTCCGCGCACCGAGCGGACAGAGATGGCTTCGTAGACAAAATAGGCAATAAGCGCCACGCCATAGAAAACAAACATAAGCTCGATATCGCTTACATATCTGAGCGGTACGCCTTTGTTTATCTCTCTTGCCAGCTCCATGGTCGGTATCAGGCATATTGCGAAGGCAATGATTACTCTGATACCGGTCTGCACCCAGCGGTTGAGTGCCGGAAGTGCTGCCGATTCACTCTTTCTGCGGCAGAAGAAGAACAGGCCGAGTGCAGCATAGGCAACGCCGACCACGATAGAATATAATGCAGCCTTCCAGAGAAGCTCATCATTAAGGGCGCCTACAAACAGACCGATAAGGATATTCGCTCCGGGAGCACCGAGTATGCCCACACTCTGCTCAAACGAAGGCAGCAACGGCACGATATCGGTTACCACCTGCTCAAAGCAGGCAATAAGAATACGCGGAAGGAAGAGTATCAGTCCGGAGATGATGACCTGACTGAAAACGGTACTGGAAATGCTTATAGCAAGCATGACTCCGCCGGCGATAAGCACATTGGAGCTTATAGTTGCCAGCAGCACCTGACCCCACATTGCGAAATCCAGCGCATAGCCGAATATTGCATAAACAAGGACCTCGATTACTGTCATTGCAGCAACAACTGCGACGGTCCAGGTCACTGCCGCAGCACCGAAGTTCAGGTAAAGTGAACTGCGGCTGCGGGGTATTGCGTGATAGAAATCCGAGGCTTTGCGCGAATTGAGAAAATTGAAGAGCATGAGCAGCATAAGCGGAGTTGCCGCTGCACTGACTATCAGCATGACCATAAAGCCTGCCTCGGGGGTCTTTACTGTATTTGAATTAAACAATTCATTCACAAGGTCAAATATCATCATAAGCACGCCGAGGCAGACATACGGAATGCCAATGATTTTCGACTGCTTTAATCCTTCAATATATAAACCGAAGCTGTTTCTGAGGGTTTTATTTTTCATTGCTCTTCCCTCCCTTTTCATCTGTTATCTCGCTGAACTCATAGCCCAGTGCTTCCATTTCGTAAACAAACACTTCTTCGAGCGACAGCGGAAGGATATCCATTATAACCGGCTGCAGTGCATTCAGTCTGCGCGCTATCTCGTTTCTGTCTCCGCGCAGGATTACGTTAGCAACCGAGCCGTGCTTGACAAAGCTGATGATCTCTGTGCCGGCTGCACGCTCAATATCCTCACGTGAGAAGTCATTATGCGATGCAAACTGCACCTTGAATAGCGAGGTCTTCAGGCTTGCAACATCGGATTCGAGAACAACTCCGCCCTTGTGCAGAAGCGCAAGCTGGTCGCAGGTATCCTCAAGCTCACGCAGAGAGTGCGAGGTGATGATGACAGTTGCCTTGCGTTCAAGCATATCATCGACGATTATGCGCTTTATCACGCTTCTCATTACCGGATCAAGACCATCGAAGGTCTCGTCAAACAGCAATGTCTTAGGCTTGCAGGCTAGTGCAAGAATGGTCGCCGCCTGACGCTTCATTCCCTTTGAGAACTGCGATATCGGCTTCTTTGTGGGAAGACCGATCATTTTTGCAAGCTCCTCAAGGCGTTCAAAATCAAACGAACCTCTGGTGTTCAGATAAAGCTCACCCATGCGGCGGATATTGGCACCCGGCAGAAAATAGAGCTCATCAGGCACAAAAACAACCGAGCTGAGCGCTGACGGGTCACCAAAGACCTCCTTGTCATCTATCCTGATACTGCCGCCGTCAGGCTTGTATATACCGGCTATGAGACGCAGGAAGGTCGATTTGCCTGCACCGTTTGAGCCAACCATTCCGTAAATGCTTCCGTCAGGTATTGTACAGCTGACTTCTGACAGCGCTGTTGTATCATCAAATCTTTTGGTCAGTTTTTCAGCTTTGATCATTCAGAACTACCTCCGTTTCTGCCGTAACCATTGTCAACGGCTTTGTAAATAAGGGTTTTATCTATGCCTGCAAGGGCGCATTCAAATGCCGCTGCTTCTATTTCCGCAAGCTTTTTCATCTTTTCATCGGAAATTGTTTTCTTTGCATCAGCCGAAACAAAGCTTCCTTTTCCCGGCACAGAATATATCAACCCTCGGCGGTCAAGGTCGGTATATGCTTTCTGTATTGTATTCGGATTGACAGAAAGCTCCACTGAAAGCGAGCGCACCGACGGCATAGGCTGATCAGCTGTAAGTATTCCGGTAAGAATAAAACGCTCGGTCTGCTCGACTATCTGCTCATAGACCGCCTGACGTGACTGGTTGTCAATTATATACACCCTGTATCCTCCTTTCGTGAGATTGTGTATGGCGCCGTGTAACTGTACTATGACAATTAGTACAGTTAGTATTGTACCCTGCTGTTCAGCATTTGTCAAGCCTGTTCAGCTATATTTTTCATCAGCGACACTGCGCTGTATTTGTTCTTCCCGTATTGCGGCGGTGCATAATTTATGATATCATTAATATGTACAAGTATGTCTTAACTAAGGAAGTGCAGCAATGTCAGATCTGAAAAAAAATCAGCGTATAGAGCTTGAAATAACCGCTGTCGGCTCACAAGGCGAGGGTATCGGCAGGTACAATGGCATGGCGATATTCGTTCCTGCCACAGCAAAAGGCGACCGCATAATCGCCCACATAGTCAAGGTGCAGAAAAGTTTCGCATACGCGCGCGTCGCCGAGGTGCTTGAGCCCTCACCCGACCGTGTTGAAAAGGATTGCCCGGTCTTTCCGCAGTGCGGCGGCTGTGCATTCCGCGGAATCACCTACAGTGCAGAATGTGAGATCAAAAACACGCGTGTGGCTGATGCCATGCAGCGCATCGGCGGTCTGGATATAACACCTGAGCGATTCATAGCCTGCGATGAACCCAATCGCTACCGCAACAAGGCACAGCTTCCCTGTCAGGCCGGCTCTGATGGCGAGCCTCACTTCGGATTTTTCGCCGGGCGCAGCCATCGTGTCGTGGAATGCGACGACTGTCTGCTGCAGCCGGAGGGATTCAGTGCAATTACTGCCGCAGTAAAGGAGTACATGAAGCAATCGGGAGCAAAGCCTTACGATGAAGTCAGACACACCGGCACTGTGCGTCATCTTTACATACGCCGCTCGCGCTCTACCGGAGAGATAATGGTATGTCTTGTAATCAACGGGTCAAAACTGCCGCAGGAGGAGCTGCTTGTTTCTCTTCTCCGCAAGGCTTCATCTGACATTGCCGGCATTCTCATAAACAGAAACACCGACAAAACCAACGTCATACTCGGAAAAAAATGCCGCACCTTATGGGGCAGCGAATATATTTATGACTCTCTGCTCGACACACGTTTCCGCATCTCCCCTCTCTCCTTCTTTCAGGTCAACCCGGCACAGGCTGAAAAGCTGTATGCCGCTGCCGGCGAATATGCTCAGCTTACCGGAAGCGAGACAGTGCTGGATATGTACTGCGGCGCCGGCACGATTGGTCTGACTCTTGCTTCGAAATGCGCCAGGCTTATCGGAGCTGAGATAGTCCCTGATGCAATAGAAGACGCAAAGATAAACGCTCAGCTAAACGGCACTGAGAATGCTGAATTCATCTGCGCCGATGCTTCTGAAGCGGCACGTGTGCTCAGTGAACGCGGTCTGCGCCCTGACGTTGTAATTCTCGATCCTCCGCGCAAGGGCTGCGATCTGTCTGTTCTGGAAACCATCGCTGGAATGGACCCTGAGCGCATAGTATATGTCTCATGCGACCCGGCAACGTTGGCGAGAGATGCAAAAGCGCTGACCGGACTGGGATATTATCCCCGGAAACTTACCGCTGTTGATATGTTCCCGAGAGCAGCGCATGTCGAGAGTGTAATGCTGCTAGGCCGGGAACAAATCGACTGATATATTTACGTTTCGGCTGATGCGGAAATCTCTGACACCATGGAAAACAGACTGGCAGCAGCCTGAGCCTGCATCAGCATTCACATTGCTCCGGCATAACAACACTGAAAAGAAAGGGTACCTCAAATGGCAAGACAGATTGATATTACATTTGACAGCGAAAAAGCTGCAGAAAAGCTGTATCAGCTGGCATCAGGTTATATTTCTGAGACAACTATCCATTTTGAAAAGGAAAATGTTGTGGCTGTGATACAGGCAAAGGGCTGTGTGGAATTTTACACTATGGAAGATGAGCTTATCACTTCCGGCAGTGTGCCTGCGGTTGATGACGGCAGAGAGGCATATCAGGAGATTGGCTGTCAGGCTGGTGGCGGGATACTTGAACTCAGGTTTCCAATCTACGAATGGATAGACAACTATCCGAACTGCGATGGCGAGCATGACCGCTGGGATACAAGAATAACCGGATTTCACACATTAAAACTGGATCTGCAGACCGGCACGATTGTGTAGTATTGATTCTGTAACGGTGAACATATTATGAAAATTATTAATTTAAACGAAGCGCAGTCTGCGTATATTGAAGATAAGCTTAATGCCTTTGACGAAAACTACATAACATATAAAATGGATGGCAGTATTCAGATTGGAATAGAGGAAGACGGCAAAATAATTGCAGGACTGGATGCGTGTATTACAGCTTTTAAGATTCTGTATGTATCTACAGTGTTCGTAGACGAAGACTACCGACGAAAAGGATACGGAAAAATACTTATCGAAGAAATGGAACAACGTGCAAGGGCGATGGGCGTAAACACAATTCGCCTTGATACCTTCAGCTGGCAGGGCAAAGAGTTTTACGAAGCATTAAACTACGAAATAGCAGGAAGCTACGTAAACGAGATTGACGGATATGCTGAATACTTTTTCGTTAAACGTCTGGACTGACAAATCTCAGAATATCATAGTTCCTGATAACCATAAACCCACTTGATTATATAAAGATACAAAAAAGCGTGCTGGAACAATCAGCACGCTTTTATTTTACATAATTTTTACTCTTACGCTATTACTCCGTCAATAAATCCTCAGTTATTTCAGATACGATTCTGCCGTCGATTATAAACTGATGCTCACGCCTTTTCAGTGCATCTGCAAACTGATGGCTGTCTTTGACCCTGTACGGAAAAGCAATGCCGGTTTTTCCCATAGCACAGTTAGTTATTGCATGAACATCACCGCCGCACAACGATATGCTGTCAATCTTTTCCGCAAGCTCAAGAGCCTGGATATTTTCATTCGGAAGGTTGCCTGCGTTGTACACCTCGACACCGTCTATGATGTCTTCACGAGGGCCGACCGCCATATTTACATAACACCTGTTGCGGTAGGGGTGTGCCTGAATAACTACTCCGCCGTATTCATGCACTCTGTCTGTCAGCTCATCTATTGAGAGCTCCGGTATATCGGGATTTGCCAGAAGGAAGTCAAGATCAATTCCATATATCAGCATTTCCTTGCCGTCACCGTAGGCATGTTCGATCCCGAAGATAACGTCAAAGTCAAGCATCTCAGCTTCAGCCTTTGCCTCAAGATACGGCTGATAATAGCACTTCATCTGCTGTTTCCACGGCAGACTCCTGTCAACTGCAGTGTTTCCGAATATAAAATGATCAGTAAGTACAAAGCCGGCATAACCAGCGCTGCGGTATGCATGAACCAGTTCTTTTGCCGTATTACAGCCACACGCGCTGCATTGTGAGCAGTGAACATGGGTTTCATATCGGTAAAACATTCTAACCTCTCTATAGTTTCGTTTTATTTTTATGATTTATTATATTTTACAACAAAACATACTTTTTCTCAATAGCATTGCCGCTTTTTTATGAAGTATTATTTCACATCACTCTTTTATTCCGGTAATTGACTGCAGATACTGCAGATATAATAAAAAAAGAATTGTGTCAGCACTGCAATGTATGTTAAAATATCCATATCAAACAATGCGGAGGTAACCTATGGAAAACAACGCAACCAAAGGGAAATTCACCGAGCTTATCAGAGCTGCAAAATTCACCGTTATATCTATCAGCGCAGGTCTTGTGCAGATCGGCTCTTTTGCACTGTTCAATGATGTATTCCGCTGGAACTACTGGATGGCATATCTCCCCAGCCTGCTTCTCTCCATACTCTGGAATTTCACTATAAACCGCAAGGTTACCTTCAAGTCAGCAAACAATGTAAAAATTGCCATGCTGCTCGTACTGGCATTCTACGCTGTATTCACCCCTGTTTCCACCGTTCTCGGCAACTGGGCTGAGGGCATCGGCATACATGACTACATTATCCTTGCAGTTACCATGATATCCAACTTTGTTCTCGAGTTTCTGTGGACACGCTATGTCGTTTACCGCAACTCCTGCGACACTGCAATCAAGAAGGAAGACAAATGAACAGAGATATAACACTTCGCATTGCTTCACCTGATGATGCTGCTGCGCTGCTGCGCATTTATGCACCGTACATACAGAAAACAGCCATAACCTATGAATACGATGTTCCGTCGGTTGATGAATTCGCCGGCAGAATTGCTGCCACTCTCGAAAAATACCCCTACCTTGTGGCAGAGGCTGACGGCTGCATCATCGGCTACGCATACGCAGGAACATTCATCGGCAGAACTGCGAGCGACCGCTCGGTGGAGGTATCCATCTACATCGACCGGGAATACCGCCATTCAGGTATCGGCGGCAGGCTGTATCACGCTCTTGAAGAGATTCTGAAGCTACAGAATATTCTTAATCTTAATGCTGCAATCGCCTGCAGCAAAGACAATGATGACCCATATGTCAACCGGAACAGCATTGAATTTCACGCTCATCTCGGCTACACGGTCGTCGGGCAGTTTGACCGCTGCGGCTACAAATTCGGGCGATGGTACGATCTTATGTGGATGGAAAAACACATAGGCGAACACGGTGACTCTCCCCTGCCGGTACTCAGATTTGACGAGATTCGCAATCAGGCGGCTGAGCTGACCGGCATACGGCTGTAATTGCAAAGAAAGAGAAAACTGGAATGAAAACACTTTACGTATCCGACCTTGACGGCACACTGCTGAGAAGCGATGAAACCCTGTCGGAATTTACCTGCAGGACAATCAACGAGCTCACCGCAAAAGGTATGCTTTTTTCATACGCTACAGCACGTTCTTACACAACCGCCCACAAGGTGACTGCAGGTCTTGACGCAAAGATTCCGCTGATAGTTTACAACGGCACAATGACTGTTGACAATGCTGACGGCAGGATATTGCTCAGAGATTTCTTCGATCAGGCACGTATAAGGCAGGTGCTTGACGATATTATATCCTGCAGCGTTTTTCCGCTGGTCTACGGCTTTGTTGACGGCGCTGAGAAATTCAGTTATGTGCCTTCTGTCTGCTCGCAGGCAACGCTGGATTTTGTCGCAACACGTCCCAACGACCACAGACAGAATCCTGTTGTTGACATCAGCAGGCTGTACGACGGTGAGCTGTTCTACCTTTCCTGCATCGACAGCGAGGAGAAGCTTGCACCTCTCTATGAAAAATACAAAAATGAATATCACTGCGTGTTTGCCCGTGATTATTATTCGGGCGAATTCTGGCTGGAATTCCTGCCGCCGCAGGTATCCAAAGCCAACGCAATCCGCCGGCTGAAAGAGCATCTCGGCTGTGACCGTGTTGTGGCTTTCGGTGACGGCAGCAATGATATTGATATGTTTGAGCTTGCTGACGAAGCGTACGCTGTTGAGAATGCCGCTGAGCCGCTCAAACGGATAGCCACCGCCGTGATTGGTGATAATAACAGCGATGCTGTAGCGAAGTGGCTGATTGAAAATTATCAGCTGAAATAAAGGACTGATACACATGAACAATCAAAATAACAATCTGCTGCCCGGTTATTCGGTGCTGATACAGGTTTATGATAAAGTTCCGCCTGATCAGTTTGAACAGGCGCTTGTCAGCATGATGACACAAACGCACTCGCCTGTCGATCTTGTGCTTATTTGCGACGGCAGACTGACTGACGAGCAGAATGCTGTAATAGAACGCGTGAGCAAAAATTATCCAGACACCGAGATGACAGTCTGCCGTTTTGATGAGCGCATAACCGTCGGCATGGGCTCAAACCACGGTCTGACCGTATGCCGCTGTGAGCTTGTTGCACGTATGGACGCTGATGACATATCCCTCCCCGACCGCTGCCGTCTTCAGGCAGAGCAGTTTGCTCTTGACCCTGAGCTTGATATTGTCGGCGGATTCATTGAGGAATTTTCTGACAGCGATCCTGAAAACGCTCTCGTTCGTGAGGTTCCGGCAGACAGCGACAAGCTTATTGGATATGCACGCCGCAGAACACCCTTCAACAACGTCACTGTCATGATGCGCCGCGACGCGGCACTGGCTGTCGGCGGATATCGTGACCTGACACGTGCGGAGGATTACGACCTTTACTTCCGTATGCTCAAAAACGGTGCAAAGGGCATGAATCTTCCCGAAGTGATGGTGCGCTGCCGTGTCAGCGATGACGGCTACAGCCGCCGCAAAAGCTGGGAGCACGCAAAGAGCATTATCTCGGTACGCCGGGATTTTTACCGTATGGGCTTTACCAGTCTGCTCGACTTTCTGACCATGTCAGCAGCCCATATTGTTGTGTTTCTGATGCCCTCTGGCTTCACTCAGTGGCTTTATTCACGTCATCTGCGCAAAAGCAGGGACAAAAAATCCTGACAAGTTTGTGAAAATATAAACAAAGTGCTGATAAATGTCGTAACACTGCATATAATCAGCCGGTATGATTGACAGAGACAATATATTGTATTATAATATTATAGTTTAGAAAACTGTTGATCAAATGAATTTGCAGGTGTTTATATGCAGGCAATTTCTTCTCTTAAATCAAAGCTCTACAGCTTCTACAAGGAGCACCTGAGCGAATCTGCCCTTTTCGCAAATGCCGGTCATCTGTGGACACTGAAGCTTTCACCGCTCATCAGCGGCAAAAGTCCCTGCCGATATTGCACTCCCGGCTGGAAGCGCGATGCCGGACAGGTGAAAAACGTTTCAAAGATAAAGCTTGCTGTCATATGCGATGATATGACATGGAGCAGCTTTCAGGGGGAATGTGAGCTTATTCAGCTTACACCTGACGGCTGGTATGACCAGCTTGAGAGTTTCAGACCTGATGCGTTTATCTGTGAATCGGCATGGGAGGGGCTCCGTGCTGAAGGCTCACCGTGGCGCTGGCGCATCTATCGCAACCATGACCTGTGGTTTGAAAACAGACGCGAGCTGCTGGATATTATCCACTATTGTCATGAAGCCGGTATTCCCACACTTTTCTGGAACAAGGAAGACCCGCCGGCTTTTGACGGAAAGAAATACGATTTCATTGATACGGCACTGAAATTTGACCACATATTTACCACCGCCGAGGAATGCATTCCGCTTTATACTGACGAGGGACACCGCAGTGTACACACGCTGATGTTCGGTTTCTCTCCGAAGATATTCCACCCTATGCCCTATGTTGAAGCTGAGAGCGCTGTGTTCCACGGAAGCTGGTACGCTATCCATCCGAAACGCTGCGAGGATATGCGTCAGGTATTTGATACGGTACTTGGCATGGATATGCCGCTGACCATATACGACCGTCAGTCTGATGCAGGCAATCCCCTTGCTGTTTTCCCTGATGAATACAAGCCGTATGTCCGTCCGAGCGTTCCATATGAGCGCATAAGGGAAACCCTCACCGGACAGTCATACGCTGTCAATATCAATACCGTCACCGGTTCTGCGACCATGTTTGCACGGCGTGTTTTTGAAATGATGGCCTGCGGACTGATCGTTATAAGCAATGCCTCCGCCGGCATTGAGCGTCTTTTCGGTGACAGGGTATGGTTTGCCGGCAGGCAGTTCAATACAGCCGACCGGAGCAGAATAAGGCGCGAGAATATCGTCGATGTATTTCTCCATCACACATGGAGACAGCGCATTGTCAGTATGCTCACCGCCGCCGGAATCGAGGTCAGTTCAGATACTGCCGGACTTGCAGTAATCTACCGCAGCGGCTCACCTGACGAATGCCGCAGTCATCTTGTTTCTCTTGGCGCTCAGGGTGCTGAAGGCTGGCTTTGTTCAGACGGCATTTACACTTCGCTCTCGGACGGCAGACAGACTGATATCTCTCAGTTCTCAGACAGTGCAGATTATTTCTTCACTGCTGACAAGGATACTCCATTCAGCGAGCTTGCATTCATGACTGCACTCACCGGTTTTGTCCGGCACGATGCCGCCATTGCTCCCGGCTGCGGTCAGTTTGACTACGACTCGTCCGCGCCCTCTGTAAACTGGCTCATTCCTGCCGCTCTTCTTGAACAGGCAGAAAAGGATTCAACCAGAGAAATGCCGGTTTACTTCATTTAGTGTCAATCAGCAAAAAATGCTTTCAATAATCCAAATTAAATAAATGAAAAGAGGAAATTCAAATGAAAATCTGCGTTGTAGGACTTGGTTACATCGGACTGCCGACTGCTCTTATGATGGCATCCAGCGGACTTGACATCTACGGCTGCGACTACAATAAAGAGCTTGTCGCCACCCTCCAGAGCGGTCACGTTTCCTTCGAGGAAGACGGTCTGCAGGAGCTCTTCGACAAGGCTGTTGCTTCCGGCATGACCTTTGGCACCGAGTATATTCCTGCTGACATGTACATTGTTACTGTTCCCACTCCTTACGATGAGGAAACCAAGCAGCTTGACCCCTCATACGTTATCAAGGGCGTTGAGTGCGTTATGAGCGTATGCCCCAAGGGCGCTATCTGCAGCATTGAGTCCACTATTTCTCCGGGTTCGATCGACCGTCATATCCGCCCGTTCATCGAATCCAAGGGCTGGAAGATCGGTGAAGATATTCACCTTGTTCACACTCCCGAGCGCATAATTCCCGGCAATATGCTCTACGAGCTGGAGCACAACTCCCGCACCATCGGTGCTGATGACATCGAGATCGGTGAGAAGGTCAAGGCTGTATACAAGCAGTTCTGTAAGGGCGACATCGTTGTTACCGATATCCGCACCGCTGAACTGACCAAGGTTGTTGAAAACACCTTCCGCGACATCAATATCGCATTCGCAAACGAGCTGGCAAAGATCTGCCGCCGCGACAACCTCGATGTTTACGAGGTCATCAGAATCTCCAACATGCACCCCCGTGTAAATATCCTTCAGCCGGGCCCCGGCGTCGGCGGTCACTGCATCTCCGTTGACCCGTGGTTCCTCGTAGGCGATTATCCCGACCTCGCTCTGCTTATCAGACAGGCTCGTGAAATCAACTCCGGCATGCCTGCATTTGTCTATGACCGCATCAAGACCATCATGGCTGAAAAGGGCATCACCGACTGGAGCAAGGTTGGTCTGTACGGTCTGACCTACAAGGAGAACGTTGACGACACCCGTGAGAGTCCCACTCTCCAGCTCCTTGACATTCTCGAGAAGGACGGCATCGCTCCTGCAGTTTACGATCCGTGGGTAAAGAGAGACGAAGTCAAGAATCAGTATCATGATTTTGACAAGTTCCTTGCTGATTCCGAGCTGGTCGTTCTGCTGGTAGGTCACAGCCAGATCCGCGACAACATGAACGCACTTGAGGGCAAGGTTATTCTCGACACCAGAAACATCTGCACCCTCGACGGCGTTTACCACATCTGATAACGCTCCGTATCCGGAGCTCTGTTCCCAGAGCTCCGGATTTTTTGGAATAATGCTGTAAGCTTTATCTGCGAACAATCGCAAGAAAGGAATGGCAACAATGAAAAAAGTAATGGTAGTTTTCGGCACCCGTCCGGAAGCAATTAAAATGTGTCCGCTCGTCAACGAGCTGAAGACTCATGCAGACGAAATTGAAACCGTAGTATGCGTAACCGGTCAGCACCGTCAGATGCTCGACCAGGTTCTTGAGGCATTCGGCGTTGAGCCGCAGTATGACCTCTCCATCATGAAGGACAAGCAGAACCTCTTTGATATCACCTGCAATATTCTCACCAGAATCAAGGAAGTTCTTGATACCGAAAAGCCTGATGTTGTTCTTGTACACGGTGATACCTCCACCACCTTCGTTACCGCTCTCGCCTGCTTCTATCTGCAGATTCCGGTCGGTCACGTTGAGGCAGGTCTGCGCACCTACAACATCTACTCCCCCTACCCCGAGGAGTTCAACCGTCAGGCTGTAAGCATCATCTCCAAATACAACTTCGCTCCCACTGAGCTTTCCAAAGAGAATCTTATCCGCGAGGGCAAGGACGCCGAGACCATCTATGTCACCGGCAACACCGCAATTGATGCCCTCAAGACAACCGTTCGCGAGGATTACACCCACCCGGTACTCGAGTGGGCAGAGGGCAGCCGCCTTGTCGTTCTCACCGCTCACCGCCGCGAGAATCTCGGTCAGCCGATGCACAATATGTTCCGCGCTATCCGCCGTATTGTTGACGAGTGCCCTGACGTCAAGGTCATCTACCCCATTCACATGAATCCTGTTGTCCGTGCCATCTGCGAAGAGGAGCTGGGCAACCATGACCGCATCAGAATAATTGAGCCGCTTGAGGTTCTTGATTTCCACAACTTCCTCGCCCGCTCCTATCTAATTCTTACAGACAGCGGCGGAATTCAGGAAGAAGCTCCGTCACTCGGCAAGCCGGTGCTTGTCATGCGTGACACCACCGAGCGCCCTGAGGGTATCGCTGCGGGCACACTCAAGCTGGTCGGCACCGATGAAGAGCCTATCTACAATGCTTTCCACACTCTGCTGACCGATAAGGAAGAATACGACAAGATGAGCAAGGCTTCCAATCCCTACGGTGACGGTCATGCCTGTGAGCGTATAGTCGAAACCCTTCTCAAGAACTGATGCATAAGCTGCCGCATGGCAGAAAAAGGAGCTTTATGATCACAAATGAAGAAGTAAAGGTAAGCATAGAGCTTACTGAGGGCAACCGGCTTTATGCCGAATGTCACAATATAGCTGACGGTTACACCTATGCGTTTTATGTAAACAAGGATGGCAAGCGTATCGATACCTTCTGGTACAGCAGCAAGCCAAACTGTGTATACTGGCTGACCGAGCCCGGTGAATACATCATCACCGCTTTTGTCAGAAATGAAGCCGGTGAGAGCGCATGGGCAGAAGCCGAACCGGTAACCTTCACCGGAATGAGCATTGTCGTCGGTGACGGAAAGAAAAAGTTCGACCCGTTCGGCTGGGCCAAGAACGTTGCCAGCGTTATTTCTGATATATGGAAAAACCGTGTCAGAATGTACCGCATTGCACAGTACGACTACCGCATGGGCGGAAAGGATTCCTATCTCGGCAAGGTATGGAACGTTCTCTCTCCGCTTATTCAGATAGCCGCATACTGGTTCGTTTTCGGCTTCGGTATCCGCGGCGGCAGAGATGTCGAGTACGACGGGCGCACTATCCCCTACCTTGCGTGGATGCTGTGCGGTCTTGTACCGTGGCTTTTCATCAACGGAGCCATTGTGCGCGGTGCCGGTTCGGTTTACTCCAAGGCAACCACCGCTCTGCGCCTGCGTTATCCGATAGCTACAATCCCCGCCGGAAGTGTGCTTATTGAGCTTTTCAGTCACGGTGTTCTGCTTGTGATACTCTTTATCACGATGTTTGCCTACGGAATGTGGCCGTCGCTTCACTGGCTGAACATAATTTACTACATCGCAGCGGCATACATCATGCTGACCGCTCTGGCGCTGCTGACCTCCACCCTTACCATGATTGCACGTGATTTCCAGCTGCTCATCAACTCGCTGATGCGCCTGCTGTTCTTCATGACTCCCGTCCTGTGGACGGTTGATAATCTTCCGGTGAAATTCCAGAGAATTCTGCAGCTCAACCCCTGTATGTATATCATCGACGGCTTCCGCGACAGCCTTCTTTACGGCATCAATTTCTGGGAGCGCTGGCAGATGATGCTCTATTACTGGGGCTTTACCGCTGTTCTTCTGGTAATCGGCTGCAACGCGCAGAAACGCTACAAGGATAATTTCCTTGATCTGCTTTAAGCGAGGAGGAAATTACAATGGATAAACAATATACTGTTGTTGCAGAGAACGTCTCCAAGATGTTCAAAATGTACACCAGACAATCTGACAAAATGAAGGAACTCTTCCTCGGACGCAGCCGCGCCCGTGAGTTCTACGCTCTCAAGGGTGTGTCCTTCCGCGCTGAAGCAGGCGACAGCATCGGACTTATCGGTCTTAACGGCAGCGGAAAATCCACTCTTGCAAATATCATCGGCGGCATATCCATGCCTACCGACGGCAAAATCACCCTTTCAGGCGAGCCCTCACTGATATCTGTCGGCGCAGGTATGAATCTGCAGATGACAGGTCGTGAGAACGTTTACTACAAGGGTCTTCTGATGGGTCTGACCCCCAAAGAGATAGACAGCATCATGAAGAAAATCATCGAATTTGCTGATATCGGTGAATTCATTGACCAGCCGATGAAGGTATATTCCTCCGGTATGCGCTCCCGTCTGGGCTTCGCGATATCGGTAAACATTGACCCTGATATTCTCATCATCGACGAGGCTCTTTCGGTCGGTGACCCGAGCTTTACGCAGAAGTGTCTTGACCGCATGAACGCCTTCCGCCAGAGAGAGAAGACTCTCTTCTTTGTAAGCCACAGTCTGCCGCAGGTCAGAGAATTCTGCAACAAGGTGCTCTGGCTCGAATACGGCGTAAGAAAGGCATTCGGTCCGGTGGAGGAAGTTCTGCCCCTCTACGAGCGCTTCATTGACACCTATAACAAGATGTCTCAGGCAGAAAAGAAGCAGTATGTGGCAAGAACCATTGAGAATCAGAACCACATGCTGATAACAGGCGAATAAATCCGACAGGAGACAGATACAATGGCAAAGGTAAGCCAGCAGGCAAAACGCGAGCGCTTCATTGTGGAGCTGACGCAGAAAAGCCGACTGATGTTCCGGCTTGTTGACAAGTACAGATGCGTCAGAAAGAGTATGAACGACAAGGCTCGCGAGCGCAAAAACGCACGCGCAAAGCGTGATCTTTTCTGGACTGACCGCCGCGACTACGGCAGTGATCTCAGATATTTCGAGCATATGCAGCCGCTGCTTGATGCTATGCCGGAGAGCAATGGCTGCCGCTGGTATCAGCCCTACGACGTGAAGGTCGGAGTTATATGCGATGAATTTCTCTATAATTCGCTCATGTCTTCCGCCACGCTTGTTCCGGTCACTCCGGACAACTACCGAGAAGTCTGCACACAGATAGACGTGCTGCTGACCGTCTCTGCATGGCGTGGTGTGAACGGCGAATGGTTCGGTCTGGGCAACGTTGACAATCCTCTGCGTAAGACTATTTATGATGTAATTGACACAGCCCGGGCAGCAGGCGTACCGACGGTATTCTACTCCAAGGAAGACCCACCCAACTATGAGGTGTTCCTTGACATCGCAAAGAAATGCGACCATGTATTTACCAGCTGCGTTGAGGTTGTCGAAAAATACAAGGCTGACTGCGGTCACGACCGCGTTGACGTACTGTGCTTCTCAATCAACCCTGAGTACCACAATCCCATCGGTCTGCGAAGATATCCCAAGCACAACGCGGTTATCTTCTCCGGCACATGGATGACAAAATATCCTGACCGCCTTGTTGATATGAAGACCATGTTCGACGGTGTTCTGCAGGCAGGCTGGAAGCTCAAGGTGCTTGACCGGTGCTACAGCCGCAACAACACGCGCTATATGTTTCCTGAGGAATACTGGCAGTATGTTTCGCCTGAGGTCACACACGACTATCTTCAGAAGATACACAAGACCTACGACTGGGCAATAAACATCAACACCATCAAGGACAGCGACACCATGTTTGCCAACCGCGCCTACGAACTGCAGGCAAACGGCAACCTGATGCTCTCCAACCACAGCAAGGGTGTTGAGCGCCTCTTCCCCGGAATTTATATTATTGACAAGCCGGAAGATGCCGTTCAGGCACTGACATCGCTCACCCCTGAGCAGGTTTACGAAAAGCAGATGGCTGGTGTGCGCCGCGTTATGACCGGTGAAACAGGTGTTGACCGCATGGGTCAGATACTCGCTGCTGCGGGAATCAAGGCTGAACAGCCCGAGCGCAGAGTAGTTATCTTTGCTGACGATGTTGCAGCCGCTCAGAAGATGGCTGACAGTCAGAGCTTCACCGCCGGAAAGATCGATATTATGCCGGTATCAGAGCTCAGTAACGATGTTCTCTCGAAGTATGATGCTGCTGCCTTCTTCTGCAGCGGATACACCTACGGTGAGCATTACATCGAAGACATGACCAACGCTTTCAAATACACCGCCTGTGACTATATCACCAAAGATGCGTATTACGAAGGCGGAAAGCTTCATGCCGGCATCGAGCACGACTATGTTGAGCTGATGAAAGACCGAGCCTGCACTGTATTCTGGGCAAAGTCATTCACCGCTGCACAGCTTTCGGCAATGACCGGAATTACTGCGCTTCCGAACGGTTACAGCGTCGATCATTTTGAACTCAGCAAAAACTGAATACACATAAAAATAAACCAGACAGCCGCAGAGATTTTTGGCGGCTGTCTGGTTTTTCGCTATGTATAGCAGATAAAAACGGACACAAACTGTGTCCGTTTTCTATATTGTTATTGAGCAGTATCTGCTGCTTCCGCAGTGTCTGTCGCTTCGTCACTCTCCGCCAGTTCGGCTTCGAGGGCAAGTTTTTCTTCTTCAGTAAGCTCTTCTGCATATTGTTCTGCTGTGAGCGCAGAATCAAAAACACGAAGCTTATCACTGAACAATCCGGAGAGAAGAATCGCTCCGATGGGGATCAGGCAAAGGCTGACCCACTGCGAGGTGGATACTCCGCCGAAGATACCGCGTATTTCATCGCCGCGGAAGAATTCATTGACAAATCTGAAGATGCCGTAGCAGATGAAGTACAGACCGACTATCTGACCCGGCTTGCGCTGCTTGCGAGATATTATCATCATGAGCGGGAAAAGAATGAGCAGGTTAAAGCCCGCTTCGAGCAGCTGCGACGGGAAGTAGGATACGTCAGGATTCGCTCCGCCGACCGCGCTTGTGAAGTACATTCCCCAAGGCGGTGCCATCTCTCTGCCGTAGCAGCAGCCTGCACAGAAACAGCCGAGTCTGCCGAAAGCATGTGCAAGCGGCAGGAAGGGAATCATTGCATCTGCATACTGCCAGAAATTGAGATAGAACAGTCTGGTATATGCCCAGCCGCTCAGTACACCACCGATAAGTCCGCCGTAGAACACGATGCCTGAGTTGGCTATACGGCTGAACAGCCACGAAAAGCTGAATTCTGCGTGTCTGAAATGCTCTATCATATTTGGAATATCAGTGATGATATACAGCAGCTTCGCACCGAGCAAACCGCCGACAAATGCGAATATCGCTGCAAGAAGTATATCAAGCTGATTGAGTCCGCGCTTGCCTCCGCGCAGGCAGGCAAAAAGCACTGCAAGCGTTGCGCCGACCAGCATCAGCAGACCGTACATCGGCACTTCACGCCCGAATATCTGAATAAATGGGAGCATTTTTAATTCCTCCGTTTTTAATTTTACAGTTTATAATTATACATCAGACACTATATTCTGTCAATTGCGCTGATGCTGCCGATGATGATGTATTTATGAAAACTGCAGTGATTCTGCATTAGTGTTATTCTTTGTCTGAAATCCGGCATATATACAGAAATTATGAATTCAAAACGCCCTTCGGCATCACGAAAGACACCGAAGGGCGTTTGGTTTTATTTCAGTAAATCGCAGCCGTTATCAGTTGTTGTAGCCGCCGCGGTTGCCGCCGTTGCGATTGCCGCCACGGTTGCCGTTGCCGCCGCGATAGCCGCCGCGGTCGTTTCTGTCGCTGCGCTCTCTGCGGGGTGCAGGATTGTTCTCAGGAACAAGACCCTCGACCTCGATGAGTGCGTCACGGCGGGAGAGGTTCAAACGACCCTTGTCATCGATCTCGGTAACCTTGACCATGACAGTATCGCCGACGTTGACAACATCGGTGACCTTCTCGGTGTACTTGACATCGAGCTGGGTGATGTGAACAAGACCCTCAACGCCCGGAGCGATCTCAACGAATGCGCCGAAGTCCATGATTCTGGTGACTGCGCCGTTGAAGATTGCGCCTACCTCAGGACCGTTTGCGATAAGGTTGACAATCTCAAGAGCACGCTTGCAGTTGTCGCCGTCAACACCGCAGATGAAGCACTTGCCGTCATCCTCGATGTCGATCTTTACGCCGCACTCAGCGCTGATCTTCTGGATAACCTTGCCGCCGGAGCCGATGACCTCGCGGATCTTCTCAACCGGAACAACAGTGGAGAGCATCTTGGGAGCGTACTTGGAAAGCTCGGTACGCGGAGCGGGAATAGCCTTGAGCATGATCTCATCAAGGATATAGATACGAGCCTTGTGAGTCTTCTCGAGTGCTTCCTTGACCATCTCCGGAGTAAGACCGTCAATCTTGAGGTCCATCTGGATAGCGGTGATACCGTCGTGAGTACCTGCAACCTTGAAGTCCATGTCGCCGAAGAAGTCCTCGAGACCCTGAATATCAACCATGGTCATCCAGCGCTCGCCCTCGGTGATAAGACCGCAGGAGATACCTGCAACCGGAGCCTTGATGGGAACGCCTGCATCCATAAGAGCAAGAGTGGAGCCGCATACAGAACCCTGAGAGGTGGAACCGTTGGAGGAAACAACCTCAGAGACAAGACGGAGTGCATAGGGGAACTCGGTCTCATCGGGAATTACAGGAAGGAGAGCTCTCTCAGCAAGAGCACCGTGACCGATCTCGCGGCGGCCGGGGCCTCTGGAGGGCTTGGTCTCGCCTACAGAGTAGGACGGGAAGTTGTAGTGGTGCATATAACGCTTGAACTCTTCCTCATCGATGCCGTCAAGCAGCTGACGCTCGCTGACCGGACCGAGGGTGACAGTGGTGAGAACCTGAGTCTGACCACGGGTGAAGAGTCCTGAACCGTGAGTTCTGGGGAGAATGCTGACCTCGGAAGCGAGAGGACGGATTTCGTCCATCTTTCTGCCGTCAACACGCTTCTGCTCGTCGAGCAGCCAGCGGCGGACAACAAACTTCTGGGTCTTGTAGAGACACTCGTCGATCTTTGCAGCGCTCTCGGGATAAATCTCGTCGAACTTTGCATGAACTGCCTCATAGATGGGCTTGAGTCTCTCGTCACGGATACGCTTGTCATCGGTATCGAGAGCAAGTCTGATATCCTCAATTGCGAACTCCTTGATAGCCTCGAGCATCTCTGCATCAGGCTCGTTGGAGGGATAGGTGAACTTGGGCTTGCCGATCTCAGCCTTGATGCTGTTGACAAACTCGATAACAGCCTGGTTAGCCTCGTGACCAGCCATGATGCCGTTGTACATATCCTCATCGGAAACCATCTTTGCGCCAGCCTCGATCATAGCGATTCTGGTGGAGGTGGAAGCGACGGTAACAGCCATCTGGCTGACCTTGCGCTGCTCAGCGGTCGGGTTGATGACCGGCTGACCGTCGATGAGACCGACGGAAACTGCGCTGATAGGACCGTTCCACGGAATATCAGAGATAGAGATTGCGATGGAGGTACCGATCATTGCGGTAATCTCGGGAGAGCAGTCAGGATCGACGCTCATTACGGTTGCAACGATGGAAACATCATTGCGCATATCCTTCGGGAAGAGGGGGCGGACCGGGCGGTCGATGACGCGGGAAGCAAGGATTGCCTTCTCGGAAGGACGACCTTCTCTCTTCATGAAGGATCCGGGGATACGGCCTACTGCATAAAGCTTCTCCTCAAAGTCAACAGAGAGCGGGAAAAAGTCGATGCCGTCTCTGGGCTTCTCGGAAGCGGTAACTGCTACGTTGACAACAGTCTCGCCATAGCGGACAAGGCAGGAGCCATTTGCCAGCTGAGCAATCTTGCCGGTCTCGACGACCAGAGGACGTCCGGCAAGTTCGGTTTCAAAAACCTTGAAATTCTCAAACATTTCTAAATTCCTCCGTATTATTTTTCGATGATAACGGGTCATTACGGCACGGCTTAGCAATAAAACCAACGTTTATGAGCCTTGCATAAGCGCTCGTTTTACCGCTATGCCACACGCGTGCAGACCTGTTTTTGCGACTTGTTTTCCGGGAATGATGACCGCTCCCGGAGCGCGGTGTGCATTATGCACAAAGAACACGGGTCCTCACAAAAAAGACGTAAGGCAGACGGAAAGCAATAAGCCCTCCGTCTGCCGGCAGTTTTGTGTAATTACTTACGGATACCCAGCTCTGCAATGATCGCACGATAGCGCTCGATGTCGATCTTGGTGAGGTAGTTGAGAAGGTTTCTTCTGTGACCAACCATCTTCAGAAGACCACGGCGGGAATGATGGTCGTTCTTGTTGACCTTCAGATGCTCGGTGAGGTCGTTGATTCTCTTGGTGAGAATAGCGATCTGAACCTCGGGAGAACCGGTGTCACCAGGATGACGGGCGTACTTTTCGATGATTGCCTGCTTTTCGTTCTTAAGCATTGTTTTGCACCTCTTAAAATAATATTTCCAAACATCGCAGGAACGGGCAGATGCATTCCCTATCGGGCTTGATCCCGTTTCCGCGGTGTCGGTTGACATTGTTTATGCTGTTACGACACAGCTTTACTATTATATCACAGAGCCTCCTCGAGGTCAAGGTATATTTTCAGACCTCTCAGATACACTTAGCGGAGCACTACTCCCTGCTCTTCGGGGCACTTTCTTTATCATCGTCCCCGAACAGATTCTGATCATGGAGCCATTCATACACATTTTTCCCTGTGACTGCCTCGAATATCCGCATGACACCCATAGCAAAGAACAGTATCATTATGACCCATGGCACACCTTTGCCAAAACCGTCGTACACATGGTCGCCCATACCGTAGATGACTACTCCAATAAGCAGCAGGTAGACAATTCCGGTAACAAGCTTGCGCACATCAACAGCATAGAATCTGTTTTCTGTATTATTCATTACAACTCAGCCCCTTTCGGTCAGCTTTATGAATTATATACCTTTTCGTCCTCTATTTCAATACCCTCATACTCGTCTGCAACATCTTCCTTCGGCAGCTTTCTCAGAAAGCTTACAGCGAAAGGAATGCTGACAATGAAGGTCAGCGCATCTGACAGCGCCTGAGTGCTTGTAACACCGGCAAGACCGATAATATTCGGCAGAACAATGATAAGCGGCAGGAAGAATATACCCTGACGCAAAGAAGACAGGAAGGTGGCTGTCCACGATTTGCCTATGGTCTGGAAGGTCATATTGCAGGCAACACCAAGCGAAAGCAGCGGCATCGAAAGGCACTGCGCACGCAGGGCGGCTGCACCGATTTCAACGACCTTCGGATCATCATCGATGAAAAGGCGGAGAACTTCAGGTGCAAGGATAAACAGCACTGTACCGAGCACCGTCATAACCGCTGTGCCCATCAGGAAAGTGAACATGAACGCTGTACGGCATCGTCTGTATTTCTTTGCACCGTAATTCTGACCGACAACCGGCATATAGCCCTGTCCGATTCCCAGACCGACTGCAAACACCATCATGAAAACCTTGCCCACAATGGACATTGCCGCGACAGCCGGATCGCCGTAATCGCCGGCGGCGCGGTTGAGCATGACTGTTGCAATGCTGGAGAGTGCCTGACGGCAGAATGACGGCAGACCGTTGGATATGATAAAGAATATATCTCTTATCGGCAGCGCCATCCTGGTGAAGTTTATTCTGACGATGCTGCCCTTTGTGATAAACGGGATAAGCAGTATGCTGAAGCTGATGCACTGGCTGATGACTGTTGCAATGGCAGCGCCGGCGGTTTCCATACCCAACAGGAATATGAATATCGGGTCGAGTAAAAGATTTATGATTCCGCCTGATGCGATGCCGAACATGGCAAGTCTTGCCTTGCCCTGAGAGCGCAGAAGATTATTGAGCACATAGGAGCAGGTCATGACCGGAGCGCCCAGCACGATGTATTTTGCGTAATCCACAGCATATGGTGCAATGGTTTCTGTTGCGCCGAGGATAACTACCAGCGGCTCGACCACTATTGCGCCAGACACTGCGATGATTGTACCGAGGATAGCCGCAAGCAGGAACGCACTGGAAGCAATGCGGTTTGCCCTGTCGTGGTCACGCTCACCCAACACTCGCGAGCAGATACTGCCCGAGCCCATGCCTATAGTGAAGCCTATCGCCTGAATGATATTCATCAGCGGCATGATAACGCCGACTGCGCCCGATGCACTTGTACCAAGCTGCGATACAAAGAAGGTATCGCCGAGGTTATAGATAGCTGTTACCAGCATACTGATGATGGTTGGCACTGCCATTTTTATGATAAGCGGCTGTACCTTTGACCGCGTCATCATAAGATATTGCTTTTTTTGCTGATCCATTTTGATATTCGCCTGATTTCCTAATTTAATTCTATTTTCGCATTTGAAAGCTAATTTTGGTTTATGCGATTAAGCGCAGGCAGATTAAAAGTTTCGTCCACCTTTGTTAAAGGTGGCAGGTCGAGGGCAGCGCCCTCGTGGAGTTTGAGGCAAAGCCTCAACTTCTCATCGAAAAAGAATTAAGGACTCCGTCCTTAAA
>JAZNOP010000139.1:0-22138 GCA_045580875.1 Acutalibacteraceae bacterium | reverse complement strand
CCTTTGCAAGGGAGCCCGAATAAACACGGAAGAAGCAAAGCTTACCAACATAGGGGTCAACAGCGATCTTGAAAGCGAGAGCTGCGAAGGGTGCATCGTCAGAAGACGGACGCTCTTCGGTCTCTTCAGTATCGGGGTTGGTACCGGTAATGTTGGGAACATCAGTAGGAGCGGGCATGTAGTCGATGACAGCATCGAGAAGCTTCTGAACACCCTTGTTACGGTAGGATGTGCCGCAAACAACCGGAACCATGGTGTTGGCAATAGTAGACTTTCTGATGCATGCCTTGATCTCAGGAATGGTGAGCTCTTCACCGGCGAAATACTTCTCCATGAGCTCGTCATCCTGCTCAGCAACATGCTCAAGCAGCTCGGTGTGATACTGCTCTGCAAGCTCCTTCATGTCCTCGGGGATCTCTTCGCAACGGATGTCCTTGCCGAGATCGTCGTAATAGACATAAGCCTTCATTTCGACCAGGTCGATGAGGCCCTTGAAGCTTGCTTCAGCGCCGATGGGCAGCTGGATGGGAACAGCATTACACTTGAGTCTGTCCTTCATCATCTGGAGTACACGATAGAAATCGGCACCAGTGATGTCCATCTTATTAACATAAACCATGCGGGGAACCTTATAGTTATCAGCCTGACGCCAAACGGTCTCAGACTGAGGCTCAACACCGCCTTTTGCGCACAGAACGGTTACGGAACCGTCCAGAACACGCAGTGAACGCTCTACCTCAACGGTAAAGGCAACGTGACCCGGGGTGTCGATGATGTTGACGCGGTGATCCTTCCAGAAACAGGTGGTAGCAGCAGAGGTGATGGTAATACCACGCTCCTGCTCCTGAACCATCCAGTCCATGGTGGCGCTGCCCTCGTGGGTTTCGCCGATCTTGTAGTTGACGCCGGTGTAGAAAAGAATACGCTCAGTGGTGGTAGTCTTACCAGCGTCTATATGCGCCATTATACCGATATTACGGGTCTTTTCAAGTGATACCTGTCTGGCCATATAGTCCTCCTCAATAATGTGGGCAGCAAGCCGCGCTGCCCGAAACGCGTAATACTCTTAAAAGATTCAGAAATAAATCTGCTATGCAGAAATTAGTATCTGAAATGTGCAAAAGCCTTGTTGGCTTCTGCCATCTTGTGGGTATCCTCGCGCTTCTTTGCTGCAGCACCGTTGCCGTTTACTGCATCAAGAATCTCGTTTGCAAGACGCTCTCTCATGGTTCTCTCGCTGCGCAGTCTGGCGTATCTGGTGAGCCAGCGCAGACCAAGAGTCTGACGGCGCTCGGGACGAACCTCGATCGGGACCTGGTAGGTCGCACCGCCGACACGGCGAGCCTTGACCTCAAGAACAGGCATAATGTTTTCCATAGCCGCTTCGAAAACCTCGAGCGGATTCTTGCCGGACTTCTCGGCAATGATGTCAAATGCGCCGTAGACGATCTTCTGTGCTACACCCTTTTTACCGTCAAGCATGATGTTGTTGACGAGGCGGGTGACAAGCTTGGAATTGTACATAGGATCGGGCAGAACATCGCGTTTTGCAATATTACCTCTTCTGGGCACTTAACTTCCCTCCTTCATAGAGATGATATCATAGGTACTCGAAATGGACCTTTCCATTCGTTGGCGTTCAGAGGCAATATATAATGTATATATAAAGCCGCTGTAAGAACACATTTGTGTTCTGTAGCCGCGTGGAATAAGTCAGATTCTGTAACGGCAGCTTTTAGGGTGCCTGCCTGCACCGTTTCAGGCACTGAAATTATTTCTTGCCTGCCTTGGGTCTCTTTGCACCGTACTTGGAACGACCCTGCATTCTCTTGGCAACACCCTGAGCGTCGAGGGTACCACGGATGATGTGGTAACGAACACCAGGGAGGTCACGTACACGGCCGCCGCGGATAAGAACGACGGAGTGCTCCTGAAGGTTGTGACCGATACCGGGAATGTAGGAATTGAGCGCGATACCGTTGGAGAGACGTACTCTTGCAACCTTACGAAGAGCGGAGTTCGGCTTCTTCGGGGTCATGGTTCTGACGGATGTGCAGACACCTCTCTTCTGAGGGGAGGCCTGATCGGTCATGACTCTCTTCTTGGTGTTAAGACCCTTAAGAAGTGCAGGAGCCTTGGCCTTCTTCTCGACATCGTGACGACCTTTTCTTACAAGCTGGTTAAAAGTAGGCATGTTTAGGTTTCACCTCCGATAAATAAAATATATGTCAAGAGCTGAAAGCTCTTTCCAACAATGATTATGCTGGCAAAATTGCACAGCAAAAAACACGAACAAAGGCTCGCAGAATAGAATTTTACCATTCTGCAAGCCTTTTGTCAACCTTTTATATATTACAATTTGTATTTGTTGCATTCTGAACAAATAATTCTGTCAGAGCCGGCTGAAGTCTCACATTTGTGTATATGGAAATCCACCGAAAACGTGATAATTCAGCCATTTAAAGCCGTTTTTGTGAGATAAAAAATCAATAACCGAGAACCTTTACGATGCGGTCGATTTCGTCCTTAAATGCTTCGGGCGCATTGATGAATATAAGGGTGTCCTCAACGCGTGATACAACAACGTAACGTCCGATGACATTGATCTTGTAAGTGGAGAAGTTTGCAAGGTCAAGATCATAGTCGGTGTAGGCATTTGCTTCCTTGTACTGCTCAAGACCGACCTTGTTTCCGGTGAAAAGTGCCTCTGCAGCCTCCACATCAACCATCTTTATGAACTCTATCTGATAAAGCTCTTCGCCGGTTGTTGCAGCGTAAACGGTCTCAATATCAGTAAAATCGGTGGTCTGTGCGGTGATATCATAGATGTTGTAGCCTTCAGCGACCATAATGTCCATGAATTCGTCAGGGGTGAGAACCTTCTTGTCAAGGTTGATCTCTTCCTTGCCGCAGCCGGCGAAGCAGCCAAGAACGGTAACAGCGAGAAGAAGGGCAGCGATAATACGGATCTTTTTCATAATTTCAGCACCTCATTATTTTTTATACGGGGTTTTTGATACGGGAATCAGTAGCCAAGAGCTTTGAGCACATCTTTTATCTCTGCCTTGTACTCCTCATCAGCATCTGCCGTAATCATAATTTCGTTGACCCGCAGCAGAACACGGAATCTTCCACCGACAGTAAGTGCATAATAGTTGTAATTGCCGATGTTTGAGCTGACCCTGCTGCGCGAAACGTGAGATTCGGATTCATAGGCAAGCTGGGTGCCGAGAAAAATCATCTGTGCGGTATCAGCATAATCGTACCGGGTAAAGACGATCTGATAAGCGCCGTCACTGCGGGAAGCGGTGTATACCTGCACTGTACGGTCAGGGTCGCTGCAGTCGGCGGTAGTATCATTGACGACATAGCCGAGAGAAAGAAGAGAATCCCTGAATTCGTCTGCGGTAAGCGCAGGTTTGGACTTGCATCCGGAAAGACAGAGAACCGGACAGAGCAGCATGATTACGGCAGCCAGAAGACATAATCTGCGCATGAATTGTCCCCCTTTATTCAGTTTGAAATAAAGTATAGCATTATATTTGTCAAATTGCAATGCAGAGCAGGCAAAAATGAATTTTTATTGCATACCGTGTATGTTCAGGGCGGAATAACGGCAATAAAAGACCCGCCCGGTGCGAAAAGACGGGCGGGTCAGCTTTCTGGTTGTTACGGAAACAGCAGAGGAAAATATTATTCAGCTGCAGTCTCGGATACAGTTTCCTCAACAGCTTCCTGTGCGGGGATTTCCTTGAAATACTTTCTGCCGATGAGAAGAGTGATTCCGCCGCCGAGGAAGAGAAGGATAACGCTCAGGATACCGAAGGAAGCCTTGCCGGTGGTGCTGAATACGAATGCGTACAGAGCCGGACCGATAACGCAGGAGAATTTGCCGAAGATATCCATGAAGCCGTAGTACTCGTTGGAGCGCTCGGCAGGAATGATCTGACCGAAGAAGGAACGGGACAGAGCCTGAATGCCGCCCTGAACAGTACCGACAAGAGTAGCAAGAACCCAGAAGAGAATCTGGCTGATGGAGAGTGCGGTCTCAGTGGTAAGACCGAAGAACTCGTTGAAGTCGAGCAGAGCGCCCATGAAGAAACCGATGATGGTGATTGCGAAGTAAACGCAGACAGCGAAGGTGATCATGTTGATAGCGCCCTTCTTCTTGCTCAGGTTGCCGAAGATGATGGAGCAGGGAACAGCAACAATCTGAGTGACAAGAAGTGCAAGAATCATTCCGATGGTGTCAAGACCAAGAGTGGAGCCGAAGTTGGTTGCAAGGCTGATGATGGTGTCAACGCCGTCAATATAGAAGAAGTATGCGAGAATGAAGCAGAGGATCTTCTTGTCCTTGCAGATGGAAAGGAAGGTGCGGCCCATGTTCTTGAAAGCCTCGCCGACGATGTTCTTGGGTCTGTCCTCGATGTAATGCTCCTGATGAACATTCTTGAGGAAGGGAATACTGAATATCAGCCACCATACGGGAACGATGAGAATGGCGATCTCGTAGGATTCGTCGGTCATGCCCATCAGTATCATGATAACGATGGAGATGATGAAGGGAATGGTGCTGCCGCCGATGTATCCCATAGCGTAGCCCCATGATGAAACGCGGTCCATACGCTCGCTGGTTGTTACGTCAGTGAGGAAGGAGTCATAGAACAGGCAGGAACCGGAGAAGCCGATTCTGGAAATGATAAGACCGATGAGCATGAGCATCCAGGATTCGATGCCTTCGGGCAGGAAACCGGAAGCCTTGAGGGTTTCGACAAGATTGTCGGAGAATGCCATGACAGTGCTGAACAGGATACCGACTACCATGAAGCCGGTGAACAGCTTTTTCTTTGCGCCCTTGAAGTCGCCGAATGCACCGAGAATAGGTGCCAGTACGGCAACGATAAGGTTTGCAGCTGAAACAGCGTAGCCATAAATGGCATTGCCCTGTTCGGTTGCCTTCATCGCGAAGTAGATGGGGAAGATTGCCGCCATTATGTTGGTGGCGTAAATGGAATTTGCCCAGTCGTACATTATCCACGACTTTTCAGTTCTGGTGAACTTACGCTCACGGCGCAGAGCCTTTTTCTGAGCACGAAGTTCTGCTTTGGATAATGCGGTTTGATTGTTTTCCATGCAGATTTGTCCTCCTTTTGTTTTATTTTTCTCCGCTGTGTGCGGAATTTGCGGTCACACCGCACACAGCAGCATGAAAAATCAGGTTAATCTGTCAGATTATAACTGCTGACATCAGTTTGTGCTGCCGGTATCAACGCGCACAGGCTTTACTTTGACAGCGGAAGTATCTTTGAGTTCCGCATCGTCAACAGCCTCAATATCGGCATTTTCAGCGTCATCAGCCTCTGCGGCTTCGATGTTGCTGTCGGATTCAGGGGTTTCATCGTCACCCTGAGCGGAATCACCGTCATCACCTGCTGCAGCCGGCAGGCTCCATTCAGCAATAAGCTCTGCGGCACGTGCTCTTACGCGGTCAAGAAGCTCGGAACTGTCGGCAGATTTCTTTTCTGCGCCCGGCTCGAGACCGAGAGCCTCAACAGTGCCGGCAAGTGAAGCGAGGAATCCTGCGGGGTCACGGTAATATTCGGAAGCGCGCAGACGAATGAAGCGCCAGCCGAGACGCTCAAGCACCGACTGCTTGTTGAGTTCGGTGACGATAGTCTGCGCGTCGGTTGCAACGTCGCCGTCGCACTCAATGGCAACACGGCCGCCCTTACCTTCGCAGGTCAGACCGACAATGTAGCTGCCGACCTTCTGACGGGATACAACGCGGTATCCGGCACGGGTCAGTTCAGCGCTGACAGCTTCCTCCATGTCGGAAAGTACTGCCGGATGCTTCTTTTCGAGAGCTGCTGCAGTGGAAGCCGGATCTTCGGCGTGACGTATGAGAGAAAGGCGGATATCGTCGCCCTTGAGGTCTGTTCCCGGGTTGAGTGAATGAACTACCCACAGCTGGTCTCTTGCGCGGCTGGCTGCAACGTTGTATCTCTTTGCATAGAGTTCATTATATCCCTCGCGGCGGACAGAAAGTGCTGTGCCGTCACCTTTTGGTGTATCGACAAGGGAGATGAATATGACATCGCGCTCATCACCCTGGAAGTAGGAGGGATTGCCGCAGAGAATCTGGCGTGACTGATACATATATTCAGTAAGCTTGTCGCGCAGTATGCGGTCAATCATCAGAGCCTGCTCGTCACCGAGCATTGTGATGACGCCGAAGGTGGATTTCTTGTACTCGGGCTGCTCAATACATGCCTTTATCAGAGCAGCAGTGGCAACAGCCTCCGAGCGGTTTGTCTTGCGTTTTGCCGGAGCGGCTGCATCAACATGATAGGAAACGGTGGACGGGTGCAGCTTTATGCTTGCCGAGTCACGCAGCGGACAGATAAGTCCGTCATATGTGTAGTAGTTAGAGAAGTTGATGATATCGTCGGCGCAGCGGAAATGCTCGCGCAGAGTTATCGGCTCATAGTTTGCCTTTGCAAGGTCGTAGACCGAGGTGAGCTCATCGTACATTGTCGCTGCAGGAATATCTGAGAGGAATTCCTGACGGAGTTTAGCCGATGTCTCGACATCGACACCGATGGGCGAGGGACTGACCTGTCTGTCGTCACCGACAACAATTACCTTCTTTGCAAGATAGAGCGAAACAAGGGCGGTAAGGTCTGCCTGACTTGCCTCGTCTATGATAAGTACGTCGAACTTCTCGTCAGCAGGATCAAAATATTCAGCAACAGAGCTCATGGGCATGATCCATACCGGAACAGCTCTGCGGCATTCCTTCATGGCCCGGCGCAGCTCACCCGAAGCAAGAAGCTGTTCGGCACGCTTGCCGGTGCCTTTGCCGACACGCTTGACGAGGGTCGCCCAGTTGGCGAGAGCCTGCTTTTTGCGTCCGTCCATCATGGTGCGAAGCTGTGCGCTCCATGCCTTGCGGGAGATAAGCTCTCTTGTCAGACCGGAAAGCTGGGAATTGAGCTTTTCAATCTGAGACTGAACCTCAGAGACTCTTGTGCCGCAGCGGCGGTTGAGTTCACCGGAAAGCTGGGCGCGGAGCCAGTGCCTGCTGATATCGCCGGGGATTTCACCTGCACCGTTGACACCTTCACGCTGTGCGATAAGCTCAGCCCACTTCGGACAGACAGCCTTAAGACGGGCGATAAGCTCAAGGCGGTTGAGATAGGTCTCACGCTTGAGGCAGATGCGGTCATAGCAGTCATAGAATGTGCCGTAGTTTTCTGCATCGCGGCGCTCTATGCACTCACGCAGACCACGCAGCAGCTCGATATCCTGAGTGTAGGGGAGCAGAGCTCTCGAGTCGGATGCAAGCCGGTCAAGGCATTCACTGCGGTCACCGCGGAAGAATTCGTCCTCGATTATCTCAGCGAGTCCGCCTGTGGTGAGCGCGCACTGTACAGCCGGAATTTCACCCTGCATACGTGATTCGATGGGAAGCGATTCCCAGTAGCGCTCAAGGTCAAAGCCGAGAGTGCGAAGTTTTTCTGCAACAGGAGTCCACTGATTCTCATACCAGCCAAGCCATGTGCTGACGGTCGACCAGCCCTGTGCAGCCTGAGCCTCAGGCTCTTCGCCGCCGATTGCCGGACCGCCTATCGATTCAACAGCTGTCTGCCAGCGCTTTATAAGCTGCTGACGACCGTAGAGCAGGTGGTGATAGCGGGAGAGGGTCTCAAGCTCAGAGCGGGTGTCGGGAATCTCGCCGTTAATAAGGCAGCTGTCAAGAAGCTGCTTCCATGCGGAATATTTGAGCGGGTGGGTAAGAGCAAGCACGGTACGCATGGCGGTGCCGATTCGCTCGCCCTCAACCTCTTCGAGTATTTCATTAATAATGGTCTGCGATTCGGCAGAGACCATGTTTTCTGGAATCATGGGAGTGCTGTCGATGATGTCAGCACGAAGGTCGTTTGCAAGCTCGCGCAGCTCGGGGATAGCATCGCCGATACGGCTGAAGACACTGTCCTTTCCTGCTGCACCGAGACCGGCCTGAGCCAGACGCAGCTTCCACTCGGCAGCGGAGGTGATATCGGCAGCCAGCCGGCGCAGGTCGTCGGTGATATTCTTGAGTTCACCTGCATCGCGCTCAACGCCGTTCTTCCAGTAGTCAACGCCGCGGCTGGTAAGTTCCTCGTCTGTCTGGCTGACTATCGAGCAGACACGTCCGAATGCAGCCGGCTTGAGAAGTGCAGAGCTGTCGGGCGCACCGGAAGCCAGAATTGTTTCGTCATCTGCAGTTACAGAAATATTGGAAGCGTAGAGACGGCTGAGCTCGTCCTCGAAAAGGGGAAGCTCGGTCTCAAGCGGAACGCTGTCGGGAATGAATGCCTCTTCTGCAAGTGCAGCGATAAACATTGCAGCATCTTTCGGAGACATTTCGCCTTCTGTACTGGCGATCGGGGCATACTCGGCCTCAACAAGACGGATAAGCTCGCCGCGCAGAGCGGAAAGACGGTCGATGACCGATGTGCGCTCACGCTCAAGTTCTTCGGCTTCCTGGTCGAGAGAATCTGCGTTGTGTGCTGACATATAGTCGTTAATTGCGCTCAGCGACTGTTCAAGCTGCTTGCGGTTGTCGTCAAGTACGCTGACGCACAGCGGTCTGATAGGCTCGCTTATCTTGTCGCGCAGAACGCTGAGTGCCTTGGAGGTCTGGCTGGAAATAAGAACACTCATGCCTCGTGCCAGCAGATCGCCTACGATGTTTGAAATGGTGTGGGTTTTGCCGGTGCCCGGAGGTCCCTGTACAAGAACGGCTGAGTTGACAGCCAGCTTCTTTGCGATGAGAAGCTGCTCGCGGTTTGCGGCCTTCTCGAGCAGAACGTCACGGTCGATACCGTTGACCTCCATTGCTCCGTTGCGTATGGTAACATCGGTCTGAGCCGGCTCACCTTCGCCGATAATGCTCAGCAGAGAAGGCGAAAATTCCTCAGCAACGTCGATGTTGTCAATAATCTTGTCGAGTATTGCGCTGTAGCCGAAGGCTCTCGGGCGGGTGAAAAGTACGGCACCGCGGCGGATAGTGTATTTTGCGGCGGGCTTTTCTTCTTCCGCTGTTTCGTATGCAGGCAGAACCGGCTCTCCGTTTTCATCAAGCTCGACAACCTCGGGCTGAGCTTCAGTCTCTGCCGCCGGCTTCAGAAATTCGCACTCGGAGGATATGGCGTTGGAGAATGATGAAAGAAACTGTCCGAAACGCTCGATTTCATAGGGGTGGATCTGCTCGTGCTCGAGCTGCTCGGAAAAGTCGGAAAGGCAGTTCCATTCAAGTCCGGGAATGCCTCTGAGCAGACGTGAGAAGAGCGAGGGGCTGGTATCGCAGTCGCTTACAGTGAAGCAGGGAACGTTTGAGTTGAATACAAGGGTAGCACGTTCGATGACCAGCGGGTGGCAGATTTTCGTGCCGTCTTCGAGAGTGGTCTCGAAAATACCGTCACCGAGCATGAGCTCAAGACGATCCTTTTCGCGCTCGAGCTCTGAATAAAGAGCATAAAGACGATCGTAAAGCTTTCGCGCATTATACGCAGGAAGGGCGTCCTTCTGCCATGTGTCGCGCAGAGAGAGCCATACGCCGTAATCGGCGCGGCGGACAGGGTCGTCGGTGAAAAGTTCGATTTCCGGATTCTCAGGATCGTCGGTCGGAGTCTCATGCTTATCCATCGGTACTGCCTTGCAGGAGGGATCGTCCCAGCCGGAGTTCAGCCAGCCGACGAGTGATTTCGGCAGTGCCGGACAGGGTGCAACCTCAGCCTTGGTTACTGAAAGGATAAGGTCATCTTCGGAGGCGTCCTTGTTTTCAGAGAAAGCCGGAGTAAGCACAAACTCGTGCTCAGGAAGTTTATCGAGACGCAGGCTGAAGCTGTAATCCTCGAAGTCATTTACAGTTGCAAATCTGCGCTCTGCAAGTGCTCTTATGTATGAGTAGAGCTGCTTGAGATTGTACCGTGCGCGTTCAGTAACTTCGCCGGTACGCGGTGTGTTGTTGTCGGACACTTTGCTCACATCCAAATAATTTATTTTTCATAAATGCCGGAAAATACTGCGGCATCATAATCCAAGGTCAGATTTCGGGAGTCTCCTCATCGTCGGAGAAGCAGATATCTCCGATGTTCGGGTGGACATCGTAAGGGTCGTCACTGTAGTCGTAATCATCGCCGCTGTCGTCAGCATCTTCGCTGTTTTCCTCAAGCAGAACAGCCTGAGTTGCACTGGAACTGCTCTTGAAGATGATGAACAGTACGGTGATTGTAAATACGACAAGCAGACCGATTATTACATATCCTACCACAGGAATGCCTGGCTCTTCCTCTGCTTCAGGCACTTTCATGGCGTCCATTGCAGAAATCAGCGCAACATAAGCCTGATCGATATCCGACTGAGTGGAATCGGTGCGTGAAAGCGATTTTGCAGTGTTGAGAGCATTGGTGAATGCTTCGAATTTGACAGGATCATATCCGGATTTTTCGATTGACTCACACTGCTTTACAAGCCGGTCAAGACTGCTGAAATTGCCGAGCAGAGACAGCTCGCTGACAGCCTGCTCGAGAGCGCGGCGGACGTTGTCGACGTCAGCCTGAGTGCTTTCGGGGTCGTCAAGACAGAGTCTGATGTCGGCGATTCGTATCTCAACACGCTTCCAGGAGCTTTCGGTGTATTTGCTCTTGTCATATTCGAGAACCTTGTCGATAAGCTCAAGAGCCATGGTTCCGTCGCCGCGGCTGACAAGTGCTTCCATTGAAGAGGTCAGCTTTTCGGTGGCAGAGGCAACGAGCTCAGAGTTGCTTTCAACGGTGAGCAGTCGCTGCAGCTCATCTGCAGCAGCTGCGGCATTCACCCATGATGACGGAGTGAAGCTGTCTTCGTCAAGCTGCTCGAATATTGAAAGCATACTGAACGGAGTGGCGTCAATATTCTTTACCGAAAATACAGCAGAAACAGAATTGCCTGCCTTGTCAGTGGCTGTGACGGTGTAATCTCCGTTGCGGAAAACCGTGAAGGTCGGGTCGTAGGTGCCAAGATAGCTGCTGCCGACCATTACACTGTCAAGCCAGATGTTGTCAGTTATATCAAAGGTGACTATAACGCGGTTGCTGGTAATCTCGGTAGTGGAGAAACGGATCTTTCCGATAACAGGTGCTTCATTGTCGACCACGAGATTTGCAGAACTGTAAATACCGGACAGGTTGCCGGTGTTGTCGAATGCCCTGACGCACACATAACCGCAGAAGGTTTCGGAAATTACCGGACGGTTGTTCAGGTCGTAAACCAGCCAGCCGTCGTCGGTAAATGGCTTGCTGCTGCCGGCAAGCTGATACTGATAGCCGCCGAGACCGCTCTGATTGTCAGCCGCGCCGTCAATGGAGATTGTGACAGGCTCGCGGTAATACTGACCGAAAACACCCGAATCGGTAAGTACAGGTGCGGAAGGACAGGTGAAGGTGACGTTGAGTGAGGTTATGTCGGGTGCGGTAAAGTCGAAGTTGGCAATCTCACAGCTTGCCATTGAGGATACATTACCGGCAAGGTCGGTGGATCGGGCATAGAAGATGACAGGCGAGGTAATCTGCACAGGCGCAGTGTAATCGTACCAGCTGCCGTCTTCGCCCAGACGGTATTCATTCTTCAGTATGCCGCTTTCTGCATCGGTTCCGCTGACAACTGATACTTCAACATAGTCGTTGACCCATGTCATGGTGTCGGCAAGAATCTCCGGTGCGGTGGGCGGAAGCTTGTCGATGCAGGTTATTTCAATTGATGTTATTGCCGATTCAAGACCGTCGTCGGTGCATATTTTTGCAAAAACTATACCGTTGATATCAACAGCCAGTTCACCGGTATATTCCATCCAGTCGCTGTCGTCAAGCCGGTAGAGAATCTTCCAGCCGTCAGGAAGTACAGCACCGTCAGCCGTGCCGATGAGAACGTCCACATAGGTGGAAACAGGCGCATCGGTATAGGTTACTACAGGAGGCTCAGGCGGTTCAGCAGCTTCAGGCTCCGAATCGACTGCAGGAGGGGTTTCCTCGCTGCTCTCGGTTTCAGGCGGAAGGGCGGAACTGTCATCTGATGCCTCTGCGGCAAACACGCCGGTCTGAGTGCATACAAACAAAAGCACAAGGGTGATAAATATACACATTGCTCTCTTCAAGGGTATCACCTCTTTGTAAAAATAGATATAATCATAATATCATAATACGTTGGAATTGTACAGTATTTTGTTGCTGTATTGTGTTTAAATTTTGTGAGGTTGATTTTTATTCATTAAAAATGATAAAAAATACACCGTTCTGGTCAGAGAACGGACAAGCGCCGGAAGAGGGGGTACGCAAAATACGCAAAATTACATTATTATCAGTTGCAAATTTTCTTATAATAAGATATAATGCGTTATTATAGTGTTCCGAACAGCAAAGCAGAGGTGAGCAGAGTATGGTTCTCAATTTTTTCATGCAGACAGTCGCGCCGGAAATGGCAAAGGGTGATATCATCCTTCGTGCGTTGATCGGAATGGCATTCATAATGACGCTCATGTTTCTGGCAGCTATAGTAACAGGCGTAATCGGCAGAGCGCATGAGAAGAAAATGAAGGAACAGCGTTCAGCGTCTGAGCAGCATACAGCTGAAAATGATGTCCCCGAAGACTGAACGGAATACGGCAATGTAACAACAGGTGCGGGTCCGCGCCGTTATGAATACCATTTGAATTAGGAGTAAAAGATTATGGCTGACAACAAGAAAATGGTCGCAGAGATCACCTCAATGGAGGAGGATTTCGCAAAATGGTACACCGATATCGTCAAGAAGGCTGAACTCATTGAGTACACCAGCGTAAAGGGCTGCATGGTCATCAGACCTTACGGCTATGCTATCTGGGAGCTCATGCAGGGCATTCTCGACGATATGTTCAAGAAATCCGGACACGAGAACGTCTGCATGCCGATGTTTATTCCGGAAAGCCTGCTCCAGAAGGAGAAGGATCACGTTGAGGGCTTTGCTCCCGAGGTTGCATGGGTTACCCACGGCGGCAGCGAAAAGCTGGAGGAGCGCCTTTGCGTCCGTCCGACTTCTGAGACTCTCTTCTGCGAGCATTATGCAAATATAATCCATTCCTGGCGTGACCTGCCCAAGCTGTACAATCAGTGGGTTTCTGTTGTACGCTGGGAAAAGACCACACGTCCTTTCCTTCGTTCCCGTGAGTTCCTCTGGCAGGAGGGTCATACCATTCATGCCAGCGCTGAGGAGGCTCGTGAGGAAACCGTAAAGATGCTCAATACTTACGCAGAGTTCTGCGAGAAGTACCTGGCAATGCCTGTTGTGAAGGGTGTCAAGACCGAGAGCGACAAGTTTGCAGGTGCAGTTGATACCTACGCTATCGAGGCTCTCATGCACGACGGCAAGGCTCTTCAGGCCGGTACATCCCATTACTTCGGCGACGGTTTTGCAAAGGCATTCGGTATCCAGTATACCAACAAGGAGAATAAGCTTGCATATCCCCATCAGACCTCATGGGGCGTTACCACCCGTCTCATCGGCGCAATCATCATGACCCACGGCGATGATAACGGTCTTGTTCTGCCTCCCGCAGTAGCACCCATTCAGGTTGTAATCACTCCTATTGCACAGCACAAGCCGGGTGTTCTTGAGAAGGCGGCTGAAATCAGAGACAGACTTGCCAAGGCAGGCATCAGAGTCAAGCTTGACGATTCTGACAATTCTGCAGGCTGGAAGTTTGCGGAGTACGAGATGAAGGGAGTTCCCGTACGTCTCGAAATCGGTCCGCGCGACATCGAGAACGGTCAGTGCGTGCTGGTTACCCGTCACAACCGCGAGAAGAAGGTTGTTGAGCTGGCAAACCTCACCCGTGAGATCAAGAAGTGCTTCAAGCTTGTTCACAAGGGTCTTTATGAGAGAGCTCTTGAGAACCGAGAGAACCGTACATACCGCTGCACAAGCATTGATGAGATCAATGCAGCTCTTGCTGAAAAGGGCGACGGCTTCGTATATGCAATGTGGTGCGGCGAGGAAGACTGCGAGGATAAGGTCAAGGAGCAGACCGGCGTCGGCTCAAGATGTATCCCCTTTGCACAGGAGAATCTCGGCGATACCTGCGTGTGCTGCGGCAAGCCTGCAAAGCACATGGTATGCTGGGGTAAGGCATATTAATCAAGCTGATTTTCACAGCAGCAGAACGGCGTGTTACGGTGCCGTTCTGTTGCTGTGTCCGGTATAAAGCAGTTAAGCGATGAAATAAAGATGAGGGATCGGAAATGATGTTAAAGGAGAAATGCAGAGCGGCGCTTCGCAGATTCAGCGAGCTGGCGGCAGAGAACAAATGGCTGATTGCCGTTCTCGTGCTGCTGTTTGCTGAGCGTGTGTTTGTCATGCTGAGAATGGGCGTTGAATTCAACCTCGGCAGTGATGATTATACGTACGTACTCAGCGGAATAGACTTTGCGAATACCGGCAGAATAATGCTGCACAGTATCCCTACAGCACAGATCATGCCCGGAATGCCGGTGCTGATAGGAATCTTCTCGCTCATTTTCGGCGAGGGAACAGCACTGTGGGTTGCTATCAAGCTGTTCTGGATATTCATGGGTCTCGGCTCTGCTTACTTCACATACAGGACCATTTCCATTTACGTCCCGAAGTGGTGCGGACTTGTGTGCGCACTGGTTTTCTATGCAATGCCGCAGGTCGTGCTGCTTGACAATGTCATTCTTACCGAAACCCCCTTCATGCTTATGCTGAACATAATGCTTTACAGCACATTCATGCTCGGCAGAACAAAGAAAAACCGCTATTTCATAATGCTGCTGCTCTCCTATTTCGGAGCATATATGATGAAAGCCACAATAGTTGCTTATCCGGCTTTTGCAATACTTTATCTGCTTGTTCAGGGTGTTGACAGAAAGAAGCTTGTGCGTCAGGCTGCGGCTTTAGTTCTGGTGCTGGTGTGCTTCACTGTTCCCTGGACAGTAAGAAACTATGTGATATTTGACCGCGTTATCCCCGTTACCTACGGTGCGGGTGATGCGCTTCTGCTTGGTACATATCAGGGTGTGAACTACCCGACCGATGAAGAACTTGATTATGAAAATGAAGTCTATGTGCCGATGAGAGAGAAATTCGCCGATCTTTATGACGAGAACGGCGAGATACCTGAACCGCACATTGCAAAGTTTGTCAGAATGGAGCTTTATGCAGCAAAGGCAAGATACCGCATGAGCGCATGGTGGGAGAAGGACACTGTAAACATGGTGCTTTCGTATCTTTTCTATAAGCCTGCATTCATGCTTGTCACGCCATTTTATTGGGTGGATGTGATGGGCGTTCCGGTCAGCGTGATTGTTCTTTTCCGCTCGCTCATCGTTGCCTCTGCGGTTATCATTACCCTGCTTTCGATAGGCATGAGAAAATACCGAATGCCGATACTGTCGCTGGCATTGCTGTTTGCCGCATTCATCTATATGCACGCAATGTCCTTTGCCTACGGCAGATATGCTGAGACACTGATGCCGATGCTGTATATCATATGCGGTATAGGACTTCATTTTGTCACAGAATGGATAAAAGAAAAAAGACTCGCAAAAAAGACAATGAAAGAATCCGGAAAGAATTGACGTTCAATCACAGGATTCTCACTTAACAGGTGTAATATCGCAGAAGAAAGGGGGATATGCGTGGCACAGAAGGTATTCACGCGAATAGAGAAGAAATTCCGGCTGACGGCTGAACAGTATACCGAAATGCTCGATTTTCTGCATGAGCACATGAGAACCGATCAGTTTGGAAGGCATACAATATGCAGTCTGTATTATGACAGCCCTGATGACCGTATGATAATCAATTCAGTGCAGAAACCGGTGTACAAAGAAAAACTTCGTCTTCGAAGCTACGGTATACCTCAGGACGATTCGCGCGTATTTGTCGAGATAAAAAAGAAATACAACGGCGTTGTAAACAAGCGGCGCATTGAAATGGAATATGCCAGAGCGATTGATTTTCTGGCAGGAAAATATATTCCCGAACAGCACCCTCAGATAGAAAAGGAAATTGAATGGGTAATGAAGTTTTACGAACCTGTGCCGAAGTGTATGGTTGCGTATGACCGTATTGCTCTGTTCAGTGACGAACACCCCGATCTCAGAGTCACCTTTGATGAAAATATACGCTGCAGGGGTGACGAGCTGGATCTCCGGCTCGGTTCGCACGGAGAACATCTGCTACCTGACGGCGAAGTCATAATGGAAATAAAGGCAGCCGGTGCCATGCCGATGTGGCTGGTAAGAAAGCTGTCCGAAATGAAGATATTCAAAACCTCATTTTCAAAATACGGTACATTCTATCTGCGTAATATAAAGAAACCGGAGGACGGATCAAATGTTCAACAGTATTCTCGATAATCAGGCTGCTTCACAGCTTTCCATTCAGGATGCACTTGTCTGCACAGCGGTATCGCTCGTACTTGGTCTGGCGATAGCCCTGATAAGCCGCATCAATAACCGCACATCTTCTCTCAGCTTCAGTCTTTCGCTTGCACTTCTGCCTGCAATAGTTCAGGTTGTAATAATGATGGTAAACGGAAATGTCGGCGCCGGTGTTGCTGTAATGGGCGCATTCAGCCTTGTACGTTTCCGCTCCATTCCCGGTAAGGCACGTGCTATATGCTCCATTTTCTTCGCAATGGCAATCGGTCTTGCTACCGGTATGGGATACATAACCTTTGCGGTGTTCATGACAGTTGTTATCGGCGCAGTTCTCATTCTCTTCAGCTATTTCTGCGGCAAAGCAAGCTTTGACAGAAACCGCGAGCTGAGAATCACTATCCCCGAGAATCTCGATTACACCGAGATTTTTGATGACCTTTTCGAAAAATACACAACCCGCTGTGAGATAAGCCGCGTCAAGACCATCAATATGGGCAGTATGTTCGAGCTCAGATATGATGTAAGACTCAGGAAAGATGCAAACGAAAAGGCGTTTATAGATGATCTGCGCTGCCGCAACGGCAACCTTATGATCATGCTCGGCAGAGCAAAGAATGCTGCCGAAGAGCTCTGATTACATAATTAAGAACAATTGCCTCAGGACCGGAAACAGTCCTGAGGCAGAATAAATTGAAACAGGAAAAAAGGAGGCTGAATTATGCTGAAACTGGTCAGAAAGGTAACTGCAGCGGCTATCTGTGCGGCAATGCTTGTCAGCGCAGCCGGCTGTGGTACTGATACCCCTGAAACAGGAAATACTCCGCCTTTCGGTGAAGCCATTACCGTCATGGAATCTGATTTTACCGACAAGTCATGGGACGGCAGTCACGATACACGTATAGAGCTTTCCGGCAGTTCCGCATCGATAACAGGAAGCGGAGCGTCTGTTGAAGGTTCGGTGCTTACCATCACAGAAAAAGGAACATATCTGCTTTCAGGAAGCTTTGCAGGTCAGATAAAGGTTGATGCGGCTGACGAGAATGTACGACTTGTCTTCAGTGGTGTCGATATAGCCTGCAGCGATTCCAGCGCAGTATACGTCGTAAATGCCAAGAATGTGTACATAACTCTCGCTGACGGCACATCGAACACAGTGTCCGACGGCAGCAAATATGTCCTGCCGGCTGGTTCGGATGAGCCGAATGCTGCTATATTCAGCCACGATGATATCTTTTTCGACGGAGGCGGTTCGCTGTCGATAAAGGGAAATTATAATAACGGCATACGCTGCAAGGACGACATAGAGATACTCAGCGGCAGCTATAATATCACCGCTGCAGACAACGGTATAAGTGGTAAGGATTCTGTTTCCATCAAGGACGGCAGCTTTGTTATCAGCGCCGGCGGAGACGGTATCCGCAGCACAAACGATGCTGACCCCGACAAGGGCTGGATACATATTGCCGGCGGCACATTCGATATCGATGCAGCGCAGGACGGTATTCAGGCATATACCACGGTGAATATCGCCGGAGGAGCTTTCGATATCTGCACGAGCGGCGGCTCGAAGGGAATCAAGGCAGGCGGAAACATGATGATTTTATGCGGTACAATGACAGTTGATTCTACTGATGACAGCCTGCACAGCGGCGGAGGTATAGAGATTGTCAATGGTGAGATTACCCTCTCAAGCCGCGATGATGCTGTCCACGCTGACGGCGCTGTTATTATCCACAACGGCACTGTCTGTGTTGCTGATTCCTACGAAGGAATCGAAGCTTCATCGGTAACGATAAACGGCGGAAACGTCAATGTTGTATCTTCTGATGACGGAATAAATGTTGCAGGAGGCAACGACGGCTCAGCAAACGATATGCCGGGAAGACCCGGAGAGGGCAATCCGGCGTATTTTGTAAAAATAGCAGGCGGCGAGATAAGAATCAATGCTGACGGCGACGGTATAGACACCAACGGCAGCCTTTTCGTCTCGGGCGGAAATACCTGCATAAACGGCTCTGAAAACGACAGAAACACTGCAGTTGATTATGCTCTTTCATTTGAGGTCACCGGCGGTACAATTGTCGCATTCGGAAGCGCAGGAATGGCGATGAATGCAAGCCGCGCCTCCACCCAGCCGGTCATGATGGCATCGCTTTCGCGTACAGCCACAGCCGGCATAGCAATCAGCATAACAACGGCTGACGGTGAGGTTATCTATTCCGGCGAGCCGGAGAAGGATTACCGGAATGTACTGTTCAGCGCCCCCTCGATGAAGGTAGGCGACAGCGTTACTGTTGTTATAGATAGTGAAACTGCCGAGCTTCCGATTGAGGACATTATCACATCATACGGCACTCAGGGCGGTATGGGTGGACCCGGTGGTCCAGGCGGCGGTCCTGGCGGCGGACCTGACGGAAGGTAATCTTTGGAATAAATCAGGCAAAAGGCTGTCAGCTGCTATTTACGCTGGCAGCCTTCCTATTTTGATATTGCAATAATATAATATTATTGGTATAATAATCTATAAGCGCTTTGCCCCTGCGCTAATATATATTTCGGAGGAAATTTCGTAATGGACAAAAAGACATTCTACATCACAACACCGATTTACTATCCGTCCGGTAAGGCACATATCGGACATACCTACACCACCGTTGCAGCTGATGCAGTCGCACGGTATAAGCGAATGCAGGGGTACGACGTATTTTTCCTGACCGGTACTGATGAGCATGGTCAGAAGATCGAGCTCAAGGCAAAGGACGCAGGCATTACCCCGAAGGAGTTTGTTGACCCCATCGTTGATGGCTTCAAAGGCGTCTGGGAGCTGCTCGATATCAGCTATGATAAGTTTATCCGCACCACCGACGATTATCATGTTGAGGCAGTGCAGAAGATTTTCAAGGCACTCTACGACCGCGGCGATATCTATAAGGGAGCATACAAGGGTCTTTACTGCACTCCGTGTGAGTCTTTCTGGACCGAATCCCAGCTTGTTGACGGCAAATGCCCGGACTGCGGACGTGAGTGCGTTCACGCTGAGGAGGAGGCATACTTCTTCCGTCTCTCCGCTTATGCAGACCGCCTGCTTGAGCTCTACGAGAAAAATCCTCAGTTCATTCAGCCGGAAAGCCGCCGCAATGAGATGATCAACTTCATCAAGCAGGGTCTTGATGATCTCTGCGTTTCCCGTACCAGCTTCACATGGGGTGTTCCGGTAGATTTCGACGACAAGCACGTTGTCTACGTATGGGTCGATGCCCTTTCAAACTACATCACCGCTCTTGGCTACACCGGTGATGATACCACCCTTTATGATAAGTTCTGGCCGGCACAGGTTCATTTTGTCGGCAAGGAGATAGTCCGTTTCCACACAATCATCTGGCCGGCAATGCTGATGGCTCTTGACCTGCCGCTGCCTGAGCGTGTTTACGGTCACGGCTGGCTGCTCTTTGGTGCAGCAGGCGAGAAGATGAGTAAGTCCAAGGGCAACGTTGTTGATCCCATCATTCTCTGTGACCGTTATGGCTCAGATGCTATCCGCTATTTCCTGCTGCGTGAGGTTCCCTTCGGCTCTGACGGCAACTTCACCAACGAGGCTCTCATCAACCGCATCAATTCCGACCTTGCAAACGACCTCGGAAACCTTGTAAGCCGCACAGCTGCTATGGCTGAGAAGTACTTCGGCGAGGCACTTCCGGCAGACCGTGAGGAGGGCGATTTCGACTGCGAGCTGATCGGCCTTGCAAGCGAGATGCCGGCAAAGGTCGATGCTCTGATGGGCAATCTTCAGTTCTCCACTGCACTTACCGAGATATGGAAGGTCATATCCCGTGCAAACAAATACATAGACGAGACCATGCCGTGGGCTCTCGCAAAGGACGAGACCAAGAAGGCACGTCTTGCAACTGTTCTTTATAATCTTGCTGAGTCTCTCAGAATAGTAGCTGTAATGCTTGCTCCCTTTATGCCGCGTACCGCTCCGAAGATATTCGAGCAGATCGGCGCAGTTGATGAAGCAGTGCAGACCACCGATTCCGCTGTATGGGGCAAGCTTAACGCTGCTGCAGCACTTAAGAAGGGCGAAACACTCTTCCCGAGAATCGATGTTGACAAAGAAATCGCAGAGCTTGATGCACAGCTTGCAGCACAGCAGTTAGCTGCTCAGTCGGCAGCACAGGCAGATGCTTTCGTTCCTGAAGAGATTGCTCCGGAAATCGGCATCGAAGATTTCGGCAAGCTCGACCTGCGTGTTGCAAAGGTAACCGCTGCTGAGCCGGTTAAAAAGTCAAAGAAGCTTCTCAAGCTTACCCTTGATGACGGCACTGGCACTCCCCGCACTGTTGCCAGCGGCATTGCGCTGAGCTACAAGCCCGAGGATCTCATCGGTCACTGCGTGATCGTTGTTGCAAACCTCAAGCCTGCAAAACTTTGCGGAGTTGAGAGCTTTGGCATGATCCTTGCTTCTGATAACCCCGGAGATGACGGCTGCAAGGTTATATTTGTAGACGGCATGACTCCCGGCTGCAAGATCCACTAAGATTTATCTGATATGATAACCGTGATTTTCCTGCTGTCGGATGATGGCAGGAAAATTGCTTTTGTGAGGTGTTTTTATGTATCCGATATTTGATTCACACGCACATTATGATGCCAGCTGGTTTGACGAGGACCGCGATGAACTGCTTGCATCGTTTCCGGAAAAGGGCGTGTGCTGTATAATTAATGCCGCATCAGACCTTGACTCGGCTGATTTCAGCATTGCGCTTGCTGAGAAGTATCCGTTCATTTATGCGGCAGCCGGTGTTCATCCGCAGGAAGTGCTCAGTTGGAATGAACAGTCGGAGGAACGTCTGCTCAGACAGCTGTCGCACGAAAAGGTTGTTGCAGTGGGCGAGATAGGTCTTGATTATCACTATGATGATGCAGCACCGCATGAACTTCAGCATGAGGTGTTCCGCAAACAGCTTGAGATTGCGAAAAAGCTTGATCTTCCGGTGGTAATACACGACCGCGAGGCTCACGGCGATATGTATGACATTCTCCGGGAGTATGCTCCGCTTAAGGGGGTAATGCACTGTTTTTCCGGCAGCGTCGAGCTTGCAAAGGAGACAATAAAGCTGGGATTGCATATAGGTCTTGGCGGTGTTGTAACCTTCAAGAATGCAAGAGTGCCGCTGGAGGTTGCGGAGTATGTACCCCTTGACCGTCTGCTTCTTGAAACCGATGCACCTTATCTTGCGCCGGTTCCGTTCCGCAGTAAACGCTGCGAATCACCTATGATAGCCTATTCTGCAATGAAAATAGCTGAGGTAAAGGGCGTTCCGGTTGAGGAAGTGCTTCTGGCAGCACAAAAGAATGCCTGTGAGCTCTACGGTATCACACTCTGATTGTGTAAAAAGAAAAAGCAAAGTCCGGCAGTATCGGGAGATTTTTCCGTAATACTGCCGGACTTTTTGCAAGAGGAAAAGCAGGTGAATTCATGTGTCTTTTGAGTGATAAATTTTGGTTTAGTGGAGTAAAAGTTTTGATCGACCTTTTACAAAAGGTCGTGGGGCAAGGGCAACGCCCTTGCAGGTTTTAAGGACGGAGTCCTTAATTCTTTTTCGATGAGAAGTTGAGGCTTTGCCCCAAACTCCACGAGGGCGCTGCCCTCGACCTGCCACCTTTAACAAAGGTGG
>JAZNOP010000138.1:0-2083 GCA_045580875.1 Acutalibacteraceae bacterium | reverse complement strand
ATAATATTGATATAAAGTGCAAGGAGGCATTTACATGAAATAATTATGGAAAAAATCACTCGCCGTTGTTTCGGCAGCGGCACTGTTGCTGACGGCAGGACCGTTCACGGCCGCGGCGGCGTCTGCGGGAGAACAGCCGGTCGGCGCAAGCAGCGGCACCACGGGCAACTGTGAGTGGACACTGGATAACAACGGTGTGCTGACCATCAGCGGCGACGGATTCATGGCAGATTATGACTATGATAACAGAGCGCCGTGGGGGTATGATATTTCACAGGTTATTATTCAAGACGGCGTCCGGTCCGTTGGCAGCCAATCGTTTTGTGACTGTGAGAATCTGACCAACATCACCATCCCCGGCAGTGTGACAGAAATCGGCGAATCTGCTTTTTGGGGCTGCTACAATCTGACAGACGTCACCACTTCGGAAGGCTTGCTCACCATTGGCAGTAATAGTTTCGGTTATTGTGAGAATCTGAATAACGTCACATTGCCGGACAGCCTGGAGATGATTGATGAATTCGCTTTTTGCAACTGCTATGCATTAACAGATATCACTATTCCCCGCGGTGTAATACAGATTAACTGGAATTCATTCTATTCATGCAGCAGTCTGAGCGGTATCTCGGTTGCAGCGGAAAATACGGTTTATGACAGTCGGGACAATTGTAACGCGATTATTGAAACCGGTTCCGACACATTGGTACTTGGCTGTCAAAACACGGTCATACCGGACGGCATAACCGCTATCGGTGATTCAGCCTTTCTTTACTGCGACAATCTGATTTCCATTACCCTTCCCGACAGCGTAACAAGCATCGGCAATGGGGCATTTAGCGGGTGCCGGAATCTGGTTGACATCAACCTTCCCGATAACCTGACAAGCATCGGCGATTATGCATTTGGCGTGTGCGAAAGCCTGAACAGCATCACCTTCCCTTCCGGCTTGAGAAGCATTGGCGAATGGGCATTTTGCGCATGCCCCGGCATAAGAGGCATCACCATCCCCGAAAATGTCATTTACATTGGCAAAGAGGCTTTTACAGACTGCACCGGCCTTCTCAGAATAGTCGTGAAAACAGGCAATCCTGTTTATGACAGCAGAAACAAATGCAACGCCATTATTGAAAGCGATTCAAACACATTGCTGTTCGGCTGCCAAAACACGGTAATCCCCGACTCCGTCGAAGCAATCAACTCGTTCGCGTTTATGAACTGCATCAGCCTGACCGAAATCACCATTCCTGAAAGCGTGCGGTCGATAGGCGAGGAAGCATTTACAGGCTGCGCCGAATTATCACAAATTAGGGTTGCTGAGGGCAATCCCGTTTATGACAGCAGGAACGATTGCAACGCCGTCATCAACACCTCCCTCAACGAGCTTGTTGTCGGTTGTCAAAGCACCGTCATTCCGGAGGATGTGACCCGCATTGGCGACTTCGCGTTTGCCGGCGCCTTGCTTGACATCACTATTCTTCCCGACAAAGTGACCTACATAGGACCTTATGCGTTTTACGGCTGCTACGACATGACGAGCATCATCATTCCGCCCGGTGTAACTTACATTGACGAGACGGCGTTTTGGGGCTGTGATGATTGCACCATCTACGGAACAGCCGGCTCCTACGCACAAAGGTATGCGCACGAGTATGAAATCCCGTTTAAAGCTATCGACGGCATGATCATCGGCGACGTTGACGACGACAGCTATGTCACCATTGCCGACGCGACGCTCCTGCAGCGGTATCTTGCGGAGTTTGTCACACTTGACAGCAACGCTCTTCTGCGCGCCGACGTCAGCGGAGACGGAACGGTTTCTATTGCCGACGTAACCGACCTCCAGCGCATCATCGCGGAATATTTCTAAGCTAATCACGGCAAAGGCTGCCCCCATCCGACACGGATGCGCGGCAGCCTTTTTCTTGCGCATTAACACATACTATTCAATACCGCAGCCGGTATGTCCCGTTCTCCGTCGCCTCCACAATGCCCTCCGCTGTCAGATCATCCAGCAGCTTTCTCAGATTGGAGGGCTTCACGCCGAGCAGCTTGTTCAAGCTCTCAAAGCTGCCCTCCGCGTGGT
>JAZNOP010000137.1:0-1762 GCA_045580875.1 Acutalibacteraceae bacterium | reverse complement strand
TGTGCAACAGGGGCTATACCGTGCTGTATGATTCGATGAGCATCGGAGAGCTGCTGAGCGAGCATGTGAGCCATGAGGTGAGTTACAACGGGCTTTCCGAAGCCGAGTACATAAATCTTGTGAATGATTTCTGCTTCCATGTCGTATGGGCGGGTAAGAAGATACTGCGTGGAGAGCTTTGGACTGCGAAGATGTGCATTGACGCGTATCTCAAAAACCATCTTCTGAAAATGATGGAGATGTACACCGTAAGCAAGTATGCAAGCGATGTCTGGCATGACGGAAGATTTCTCGACCGCTGGGCAGACGAGGGTATAAAGACCGCTCTGCCGAAATGCTTTGCGCATTATGAAAGGGCAGATATGATAGCCGCACTGTGTGAAACTAAGTCGCTGTTCTCGCAGACCGCAAGGGAAGTGGCGGAGATAAAAGGCTATGCTTATCCCGAGGTGGCAGTAACCTATGCGGATGATGTGTTTGCGCAGTATTTCAGTAAGTGAGGAGGCGCTCTATGTTAATTTCAGTGATCATACCTGCGCATAACGAGGAAAGATATATAGGAAAATGTCTGAAGTCGATAAAGATAGCGGCAAGAGAGATCTCCGATGAAGTGGAGATCATCGTTGTAGCCAACAGATGCACCGACAGAACAGCGGATATCGCAAGGCGCTACGGTGTAGAAGTGCTGGAGAACAGCGATAAATGCATCAGCAGTATCAGAAATGCTGGAGTAAGAGCGTCAAATGGTAGGGTGATCGTTACCATTGATGCAGACAGCGTGATGCATAAGACCGCCCTTGCCGAGATAAAGGAGCTGCTGCGCTCAGGAAAATACATCGGCGGCGGAGCTATACCAATGTTCGACCGCATGTCGCTTGGTATTGCGATTTCGGGCGCATATGTGGCGCTCAATCTCCTGCCGACCATGATAAAGAGCGGCGGTTTTATTTCAGCCACCATGTTTTGGTTCAGCAGAAAGGCTTTTGATAAGATAGGCGGATTTGACGAGAGTCTTGTAAGCCTTGAGGACGCTGATTTCGCAAGGCGCTTGAAAGCTCTCGGTGAAAGATACGGCAAGAAATACGGCACGCTCAAAAATGGAGTTGTGCTGACCTCCAGCCGCAAGTTCGATGAGTTCGGTGACTGGTACCTGATCAAGAATCACAAGCTCACAAAAAGGATATTCACAGGCAAGGACAGACAGGCGGCGGACGAGTTTTATTATGATGTGCGTTGAGCCCGTTCAATAAGCGGAGAAAATAACGATGAAAACAGCACTCATTGTAATTGATATGCAGAACGACTATCTCTATGAGAAAAGAAAAACCAAGTTCGCCTACAACACCGCTGAGCTGACCGCCGCAGTAAATGAGCTTATACATCAGTACGATGAAAACGGCAGTGATGTTATATACATTCGTCACATAATTCAGAATCTGCCTACAAACCGCCTGCTCTTTGGCTTTTCTATTGCAGGAACGGAGGGAGCGGAGCTTTTCGGCGGATTGGATATAGTTTCGGATTACTGCTTTGACAAACTTTTCGGCGACGCTCTTTCCAATAGAAAGCTGCGTGAGCTTATACAGCAGAATGGCTACGAAACGCTGCATCTCTGCGGCCTGGACGAATGCGGCTGCGTGACCTCTACAGCACTTGGAGCGGCAAAGCGAGGAATAAAGGCGGAGATAATCCGCAAGGGAACAGCCACGGTCTACCCCGAAAAGGTGGCTAAAGTCCGCAAAAAGCTGGATAAAGCAGGGGT
>JAZNOP010000136.1:0-5564 GCA_045580875.1 Acutalibacteraceae bacterium | reverse complement strand
GGGGTGAGGCAGGTGCGGTCTATATGATAAATTTTGGTTTATATGATTAAGTCAGCGGAAACCTAAGGAGCCTCCCTCTGACGAGGGAGGTGGCTCGCAGAGCCGGAGGGAGAGAAAAAAATTGGCTTAAATCTGCGATTTGTCTCTCCCTCAGTCAGCTTCGCTGACAGCTCCCTCGTCAGAGGGAGCCGCCTTACGTCACTGCTCGTCTTACTAACATAAACCCAAATTTATCGCACAACCGCCGCAATCCGGTATGTTATCAACTTTCCGCAGCGGTGAGTGCCGGTGAGGTGTGGGCTGCGCGGTCTGCGGCGTTGCGCCGAAGTCGGGCAGCAAGCCAATCCCGGAGGAATACATCATTTTCCGCCTTGCGGAAATACACCATGTCTGCAAATCATACACATCATTTTCTGTGAAGCAGAATACATCATTTGCGAAGCTCTGCTTCGCTCCGGAGGAACGTACCCTTTATGGATTTTTTATCTGATATTCTGAAGAAACAGCCCTTTTTCGGCGAGGTGCTGTCCGGCATTGAAAAAGGAAAGCTGCCCATTGCCCTCAACGGTCTGAGCGGCATTCACAAGTCCCACCTTGCCGGCGCAGTCTGCCGCGAGACCGGACGAAAGGCGCTCATCATAGCCGGAGATGAGGCGGAGTCGGCACGAATCAGCGCCGACCTTGCCGTCATGGGTCTGCGCACCTGTATTTTTCCGGCGCGCGACTTCTCCTTCCACACCATCGAGGGACGCTCCCACGAGTTCGAGCACAGCCGCATCGAAGCCCTCTGCGCCATGCTCGCAGGGTCGGTCGATGCGGTAATAACCGTTGCCGATGCCGCCATGCAGCTCACAGTACCGCCCGAGCAGCTTGCCCGACACACTGTCACCCTCGCGCCGGGCAGAGAGGTCTCTGTGGACAGCATCGTCGCGGCGCTGAATGCCGGAAGCTACGAGCGTGCCGACTGCGTCGAGGGCCCTGGTCAGTACTCGGTGCGCGGCGGAATAATCGACTTCTATCCGCCTGCCGCTGAAAACCCCGTCAGAATCGAGATGTGGGGCGACGAGATAGACACAATAACCGCCTTCGATCCGCTGACACAGCGCCGCCTCGATCCGGTTGACGAGGTCAGCCTCTTCCCCACCGCCGAGCTGACCATCGACGATATGTCCGCCCTTGCCGTTAAACTGCAGGAAATAGCGCGCGGTCTGCGCGACCGCAACGCACCCAAGGCAAGGGAGCGGCTGCAGAAGGAATCAGATGCGCTTGCCTGCGGCATAAAGCCCGGCTGCGCAGATAAATTCCTGCCGCTCATCTGCGAGCGCGAGACCACCGTTTTTGATTATTTCGATGAAAACTCAATCGTCTTCGTCAGCGAACACGCCGCAGTGCGTGAGCGCGCGAGGGCTTATGAAACACGCCTGACCGAGGAGATAAAGGATCTGATGGAGGACGGTCTGCTCTGCAAGGGGCTGACCCGCTTCGCCCTGACCGAGAGCGAGCTTTATGACCGCTTCACACGCACGATCTACATGGATTCCTTCGCCCACGGCAGCTATGCAACTCCCCTCAAGGGGCTGATGTCGGTCGATGCGCGCCAGCTGCCTTCGTGGGACGGCACTGTATCGCTGCTCGTCGAGGATCTCAATAACCTGCTGTCAGCAGGCAACGCTGTTGTGGTGCTTGCCGGCTCGAAAAAGGCGGCCGATGCCCTCTACGATGACCTGACCGGCACCGAGATCCCCGTCACACGGCTCAACAATCCAGCCGGGCTGACCGCCGGACGGGTAATCATTGCCGAGGGCGCTCTCTCGGCAGGCTTTGAGTACCCTGCAGCGCACGTGGCTCTCATCACGTGGGGCAGAGGTTTTTCATCGCAGCGCCGCCCGGCGCGTACCGTCCGCCACCGCAAGGGCAGCGAGATCCAGGCGCTCTCCGAGCTTTCCGAGGGCGACCTTGTTGTCCACGTCACCCACGGTATCGGACTCTTCGGCGGCATTGTCAAGATGGAGCCGGAGGGTGTGCCGCGCGATTACATCAAGCTGACCTACGCCAAGGGCGACACCGTATACGTGCCGGTCACCCAGCTTGACCTTGTCAGCAAATACATCGGCGCAAAGGACGATGCCGGCGTCAAGCTGTCCACCATCGGCGGCGAGGGCTGGAGCAGGCAGAAATCCCGCGTGCGCAAGGCGGTCAGGGATATCGCAAAGGAGCTCATCAAGCTGTATGCCGAGCGAATGAGAGCCGAGGGCTACCCCTTTGACCCCGACACCGAATACCAGCGCGATTTTGAGGCGCGCTTCGAATATGACGAAACCGAGGACCAGCTGCGCTGCATTCACGAGATAAAGACCGACATGGAGCGCGCTGTGCCTATGGACAGACTGCTGTGCGGCGACGTCGGCTTCGGCAAGACCGAGGTCGCACTGCGCGCGGCATTCAAGTGCATGGTCGAGGGACGGCAGTGCGCACTCCTCGCCCCCACGACGATACTTGCATGGCAGCACTACCAGACGGCTCTGCGCCGATTTGACGGCTTCCCCTTCCGCATCGAGCACCTCTCGCGCTTCCGCACACCCAAGCAGCGCGCCGAGATACTCAAGGCGGTCAAGAAGGGGCAGATAGACCTGCTCATCGGCACCCACAGAATCATTCAGAAGGACGTGGAGTTCCGCGACCTGGGACTGGCGATAATCGACGAGGGGCAGCGCTTCGGAGTGGCTCACAAGGAGCATTTCAAGGAGGTCTTCCGCTCGGTCGACCAGCTGACACTGTCGGCAACTCCTATCCCCAGAACCCTCAACATGGCGCTCTCCGGTCTGCGCGACATTTCCTCGCTTGAGATGGCGCCCCACGACCGCCTGCCGGTGCAGACCTATGTCATGGAATACGACGCGGCAATTATCGCCGATGCAATAAGACGTGAGCTGCGCCGCGGCGGACAGGTCTACTACCTGCACAACCGCGTCTCGGATATCGAGGCCAAGGCGGCAAAGCTCAGGGAGATGATTCCCGATGCCGAGATAGGAATTGCACACGGTCAGATGTCGGAGCACGAGATATCCAAAGAGTGGAAGAAGCTGATGGACCACGAGACCGATATCCTGCTCTGCACCACCATAATCGAATCGGGCGTAGATGTCCCCAATGCAAACACCCTGATCGTGGAAAACGCCGACTGCTTCGGACTTTCCCAGCTGCACCAGATTCGCGGCAGAGTGGGACGAAGCACCCGAAGAGCCTATGCCTATCTCACCTTCAGCCCGCGCAAATCGCTGACCGAGATAGCCCAGAAGAGACTGTCGGCAATACGTGAATACACCGAGTTCGGCAGCGGCATAAAGATAGCCATGCGTGGCCTCGAGCTGCGCGGCGCAGGCAACGTGCTCGGCGGCGAGCAGTCGGGACACCTCGACATGGTCGGCTACGATCTCTACATGAAGCTGCTTGCTGAAGCTGTCGCAGAGGAGAAGGGCGAAAAGGTCATCAAGCGCAGCGAGGTCGAATGCTCGGTCGACCTGCCGATCGAGGCGCACATTCCGGAGAAATACATCGACGCCACCACCGTGCGGCTTGATGTCTACCGCATGATAGCCGATATCCGCAGCGACGAAGACGCCTCCGACGTCACCGACGAGCTCATCGACCGCTTCGGAGACCCGCCCGAGGCTGTCATGGGGCTTATCCGCGTGGCACTGGCGAGAAACCGCGCCGCAGGAATGGGCATTTCGGATATAAAGCACGGACACGGCAACCTGCTGTTCTACTTCTCCGCGCCTGACATGGAGAAGATATCAGCAATTACAGCCGCCCTCAAGGGCAGGGTCATGCTGTCGGCAGGCGCAAAGACCTATCTGACAGTGCGCCCCGACAAAAAGCTTTCGATGATAGACAACGTGACCGCCATTCTGGAGGAGATGAGCACCGCCATTGCCGCCATAAAGCCGGCAGAGGATAACGGCAGCTCCGGCGGTCATGCCGGCGAATAATCACCCGGTAATTTTTATTCCATGCCGGAAGCACAGCCGGAGGATAATTGCCTGCCGGTACTCCGGACACATTCATTGAATACAATTGCGTACAATTGAATACCAGGAAAGCAGGCGGATAGCCGCTCGCTGAATTACCGACCACAGAGAAGGAATCAGCGGCAGGGTTATCCGCCTTTTCTGACGGTACTGCGGATAAATTCTGCAGTCAGCGGTGATATTACATCTGCCACACGCTCGAGGGCGATATTGACCCTGTCGAGCTCAGACAGCTCTCCGCTGTCATCAGAGTCATCATCACAATCATCACAGCAGGGCGAAGCCTCCCCCGCGCAGGCGGTTTTCTCTTCTTTGATCTGATTTCCTTTTGTTTTCTTTTCTTTTATTTTCTTTTCTTTACTTTTCTTTGTGGTGTTTCCGGCGGAGAAAACAGGGGTTTCCGGTTCGGAAACTACCGTTTCCGCGTCGAAAACCGAGCGCAATCTGATGTTCAGCGATGTCACCGCCGGCACGTCATCTTCGTTTGCGTTGTCGAGCAGCCAGTATTCTTCAATAATGTGGAGCCGGCTGCGCTTTGCGCCGACAATGCGGATATAGCGGCGCTGGATTCCGCGCGAGGTGAGGATTCCGAAACGGATAAACAGACCTTTGTCGAAAAGACCGCGCTCGCAGCAGGCATCGACCACCTTACCGACCGTTTTTGCATCGCAGCCGCAGCCTATCAGCTCGGCTGTGAGGATAGCATCGTCGCTGTCCCACACCTTATAGTAGCCGTCGGTGCGATAGACCTCGTTTATGAGCGTGAGGGCAATCAAAGTCCCCATCGCGCCGTATTCGCCCTTGATGAGGCGCAGCTTCTTGTCCTCGAAGAAGCCGACATCGAGCGGCCAGTAATCGACACCGCTTTTTATTGGTCTTGCCATGGCAGACACCTCCGTTTTGATGCATTTCAGGCGGCGCACACAGCTCTGTCCGCCGCTGCTGAGCTGATTATAACAGGAAATGTCATGCAATGACTGCCTTGTCAGCGCACCTGCTGTCACCGTCCGCGCACTACTGTCAGATGACAGCCCGGCGCGGCGGTCGCGGTAAATTCGGAGGCAGCAGATTACCTTTCGGTGATGCACAGGCTTCGCCCCACCCCAAGACCGAGCCGGATATCAATCGGCGAGGGGTGGACAGGCGCGGCGGTCGCGGTGAATTCGGAGGCAGCGGATTACCTTTCGGTAATGCACAGGCTTCGCCCAACCCAAAGACCGAGCCGGAATTATATCGGCGAGGGGTGGAAGTGCGGCGGTCGCGGTAAATTCGGAGGCAGCGGATTACCTTTCGGTGATGCACAGGCTTCGCCCGACCCAAAGACCGAGCCGGATATCAATCGGCGAGGGGTGGAAGTGCGGAAGATGATAAAGCATCGGCAATCACCACACGTAACTCCGGTGAATGTGCGCCGGACAGTGGCGCAAGCTACATGTATTTATTCCGAATTGAGGTTTTCAGAAATGATTCGTTTAGAATTATTTCTGAAACACATGCAATTCGATATAAATACGAGACGACCTTTTAAACGGT
>JAZNOP010000135.1:0-51720 GCA_045580875.1 Acutalibacteraceae bacterium | reverse complement strand
ACTCTTTGAATATAGCGTCGAACTCTTTCATTTCTTATCACCTCGTTTCGTATATTAGAGTTAGCAAATCAAAAAAAGATACAACAATTCCAAGAGTATTTTAAGGATAGAGAAAAACATCCTTTGCAAACACCGGACTGGTTGAAATTACTGTTGGATAATTCTTTTCTCTGATAAGCACTGCTGCATCGAGCATGTCGTCTCCTGTGACCTGAGCAAGCACCTGTGCTGCATATCTGCTGTTTCCTGTGCCGGTGAAGTAGATTATCATGATTAATACCTCTTCATATTTGATACAGCCTGATTATAGCACACTTAAAACACAATTGCATTACAAATGCTGCCAACTCAACATTTATTGATAATGAAATAACCGGAACCTCTCGCGACCTTCACTCACAGCAAAAAGGCATACCCCTTTTGGGTATGCCTCTTTTGGAGCGGGCGAGGGGAATCGAACCCCCACGGCCAGCTTGGGAAGCTGGAGTTCTGCCACTAAACTACGCCCGCATTATTATTCTGGAAAATCATTTTCTGAACTGATTTCGTGATTAATATGATATCATGCGAGCCTGTCAAAATCAAGTGGTATTTGTATTATTGATTTTTTACATTTTAGCATCATAATTTGCTAATATACTTGCAAAAATCGCCTAAATACGATAGAATATCCCCATAAACATTATGCGATTATCATAAATGTATAATTTTGCCTATCGCTCAGAAGGACGGTATAAAATGAAGAAAAAACTGACAGCACCAACGCTTGTTGCCATTATCAGCATTGCGCTTCTGCTGATTGCTGGCTTCTGCGTAAAAAACCGCGCGACAACTCCGGTTATTCTTGGAGACCGCACAGCTCCCACAAACGCAGTTACCGGCTTTTTTGATGCGCTGACAGCCGGAGAATATGATCTCTGCGCCAGTTTTGTCAGCGATTATTCCTCACTCGGCTTCGATTCTGTGCCGGAAAAGGAAAGCGAGCGAATGATATACGAATGCCTGCTCGACAGCTACAGCTATCAGCTGCTCGGCGGAGTCGAGACCTCCCCTGAGGGTGTTTATCAGCGCGCGCTGGTCACTGCATTCGATGTCGAGAGACTCAGCGTCGATATCAACGACCGGTTTGTGTCGGCACTCGAGGAACAGATGAATGAATTCGACGATTACAGCGCCATGTTCGACAAAGACGGACAGTACAGCGCCGCCCTCATTGAGGCAACTCTGGTCGACATACTGACAGAGCTGCTGGCTGTACCTGAATACTATTACACCACTGCTGAACTTCGTCTTGAGCTTACACTGACCGGAGGCGAATGGAAGCTCATTCTTTCTGAGGAGCTTTTATCGGCTCTGACCGGCAGCATCGGAGAGGAGGAATAACCGTGGAACAGCACAGCACATCAGCCATCAGACGCGTACTCCCTCTTGTTCTTGCAGCATTTCTGCTTATTGCAGTCATCGTATGTATGTTTACTCTCAATTCCTACACAGTAAAATCGTCTGCAATGAGCCATCTTGATCTTGCCGGCGAATACAGCATGGTCTACAACAATATGCTCAGCGACGCACTCGGCGATATCCTCGGTCTCAAAAAGGTCTATGTTATCCCCGAAACTGCGGTTTCCGCTCCTGTTCCAAATCAGGACAATTTCGGCGATACCAAAAACGGTACTGAAGCACTCAGCGCCGCCATTGCGCAGGCTGAAGCCGACGGTCTTGTCAGTGCTTCCGACCTTGTCTGGGGAAATCACAAATACGCCGCCAACATTGACAGTGTGAAATTCTATCAGGACGAGACAATTCTGACCATCGCATGGAAACAGCGCATAAAAGGCAAGATGTTCAACTTCTGCGAGGTTAAAATCGCACATTCATCTCAGTTCCGCCGTATGCTCTCAGGCAACGAAATCGGCTCGGACACCCTTGCAACTGCCTCTGTAATGGCCAAGAATGCCAATGCAGTTGTTGCGCTCAGCGGCGATTACTACAAATACCGCACACGCGGCGTTGTTGTATGGCAGCGCAGTATCTACCGCAATCAGCCCACTCATCTTGATACCTGCTTCATCGACGGCAATGGTGATATGCGCCTTGTTTACAATGACGAAAGCCTCAGTGACAAGGAGCTGCAGCAGTATGTCGACGAAAACGATATACTCTTCAGCCTTTCATTCGGTCCTATTCTCGTGCGTGACGGCGAATACTTCCCCGGTCTGATGGGCTACACAACAGGTCAGCCGGAAGACGAATATGCACGTGTGGCACTCGGTCAGCTCGATTCTCTGCACTATCTGATGGCGACAGTCGACGGCGGTGTTGGCGGTGAAAAGGGCACAGACATCTACATGGTCGCAGACATCATGTATGAGATAGGCTGTCAGCAGGCCTACTGCCTCGACGGTGGTCAGACTGCAACACTTGTTTTCAACAATGAGATATTCAACCGCGTGGGCTACGGCAACGAGCGTGATATCAGCGATATCATCTACTTCGGCTCTGCCCTGCCCAACTAGTGAGGTGCTTCTGCTATGAATCATGTAATCTGCTATATCGGAGGCATCAGCCTTACATGGCACGGCATCGTCATGGCGATTGCTGTTGCTGCAGCGGTCGCTGTATCAGCTGTGCTGGCAGGAGAGCGAAAGAATATGCTTCTTTCGGTGCTGTCTGCTGCATCGATAAGCTGCCTGCTTTCCACATTCTTCTCCAAATTCGTTTACTGGTACTGCTGCTACGAGCGCTTCAACGGCTTCGGTGATGCTCTCACCCGCGTCGGAGAAGGCGGTCATTCTCTGGTTGGAGCAATGGCGGGAGTTATTCTCTCAGCGCTTATTGCAGCATTGATAATCAAGCCTGACGGCGGCTTTATGGGGCTGCTCGACTGCATTGCTCCGGGAGGCGCACTCGGCATCTGCATAGGACGTCTGGCCTCCTATTTCTCCCTCAGCGACAAGGGAAACATTCTCATAACCGACCCTGCCGACCAGCATGCTCCCCTCGCCTTTGAGGTCATTGACAGCGTCACCGGCACCGCTGTATGGCGCTTTTCCACCTTCTTTTTTGAATCGGCTGCAGCGGCAATAATATTTGTATGCTGTGCATATATGTATTTCACCTTCTGCGGCGCAGGCACAAAGCCTGAACGCACCGGTTCGGTCGCAATGATATTCCTCTCCCTTTTCGGCGCATCGCAGGCTGTTCTAGAAAGCACACGCTACGATGCACTCTATCTGCGATCCAACGGCTTCGTCAGCCTGATGCAGATAATCTCACTGCTGATGATAATTCTCTCAATGGTATATTTCAGCCTTATCACCGTACGCGCAAAGGGCGTAAAGCCGCTTTATTACGTGCTGTGGGGTGTGACGCTTGCACTGCTCGGCGTGTGCGGCTACATGGAATACTACGTTCAGCGCCATGCCGATATGTACGTCATGTGCTATACTGTCATGTCGTGTGCAATGGCTGTTTGCGTGGGAATAACGCTGTTCTTCTGCATTAACGCCGGGAGACCTGCAGCACAGCAGCCGGAAGAAGAATAACAGCCAGACTCAAGCTGACATTCAATCATACAACAAAAAGGGCTTCTGCATTTCGCAGAAGCCCTTTTATTATTCATAATAATTATTCGACGGTTACCGACTTTGCAAGATTCTTGGGCTTGTCGACGTCGCAGCCACGCATGACAGCGCAGTAGTATGCGAATATCTGAAGCGGAAGAATAGCAGCGATTGGTCTGATGAACTCATCCACTACCGGAATCTCGATAAGGTCATTGGCAACCTTCGGATTTGCTGTACCCTCAGTGCAGACAAGAACAACTCTTGCGCCGCGGGCACGAACCTCTTCGACGTTGCTGATGGTCTTCTCATAGTGAGCATCGCTGGTAGCAATACCGACAACCGGATAACCCTCGTTGATGAGGGATATGGTGCCGTGCTTGAGCTCACCTGCAGCATAAGCCTCGGAGTGTATGTAGGAAACCTCCTTGAGCTTGATGGATGCCTCCCAGCAGAGTGCGCAGTCGTAACCGCGTCCGATGAAGAAGAGATCTTCTGCATCCTTATATCTGGAAGCAAGCTCCTTGTACTCCTCCTCGCGCTCGAGCAGACCCTCAACCATCTCAGGAACGGTGGCAAGCTGATCAGCAAGGCGCTGAAGCTCAGCAGTATCGTAACCCTTGTTGGCTGCAAGACGGAGAGCAATCATGAGCATAACTGCAACCTGGCAGGTATATGCCTTGGTGGTTGCAACAGCAATTTCGGGACCTGCCCATGTATAGAGAACCATGTCAGCCTCACGTGCAATGGAAGAACCGACAACGTTTACTATTGCGATAGTCGGCACGCCGTTTGCCTTTGCTATACGCAGAGCTGCCAGAGTGTCGGCAGTCTCGCCGCTCTGGGAGATGAGGAGAACAGCATCGCCCGGCTGGAAAAGCAGGGTCTGATATCTGAACTCAGAAGCGACCTCAACCTGAACAGGGATTCCTGCCAGCTTTTCGATTGCATGACGTCCGACCATGCCGGCATGCATTGCACTGCCGCAGGCTACGACATAGATACGCTTGATGTTGCTTACATCAGGCATTTCCTTCTTGAATATCTCACCGATGCCGTTTGCAAGTCTCGGCTCGATGGTGTCACGCAGAACCTTCGGCTGTTCATGGATCTCCTTGATCATGAAGTGATCATAGCCGCCCTTTTCAGCTGCGTTGACATCCCAGTTTGCAACAAAGACGTCCTTCTGGATCGGCTGACGGTCAGCACCGAGAAGATCAATGCCGTCCCTGGTGATTATTGCCAGCTCATTTGTCTCGAGCAGGTAATACTTATTGGTACGGGAAAGAATCGCAGGAATATCCGATGCGATATAGTTCTCGCCATCGCCGATGCCGACGATGAGGGGGCTGTCACGACGGATAGCATAAAGGGTATCCGGGTGATCATCAAAAAGAATACCAAGAGCATAGGAGCCGCGAAGCTTTGCAACTGCGGTGTAGATAGCCTCAACAGGGTCGCCGTTATAGACGCTGTCAAGGGTCATGGAGACACACTCGGTATCAGTTTCAGAGAGGAATACTCTGCCGTTTGCCTCGTGCTGGGCACGGATCTCAGCATAGTTCTCAATGATGCCGTTGTGAACAACAGTAACCTTGCCGCTGCGGTGGGGGTGACTGTTGACATCGGAGGGAGCACCGTGAGTAGCCCAGCGGGTGTGACCGATACCAAGAACGCCCTGAGGTACGCCGTCAGCATTGAGACGATCCTCAAGATCCTTCATTCTGCCCTTTGTCTTGATTATTTTTACCTCGCCGTCCTCAAAAACTGCGATACCTGCAGAGTCATAGCCTCTGTATTCCAGCTTTTTGAGTCCGTCAACGAGGATCTCTGCTGAATTCTGCTTGCCGATATAACCGACAATTCCACACATAAATAAATTCCTCCAGTTGGATAGTAGATTGTAAAAAGTACAGTCCCGGCAATATCCAGTCGGCTTTGTTCACCCGGATCACTTCGGGTCTTTGACTGACCGGTTACGGCACACTGCCGGAGGGCGCCGGAGGGCATCCGCCGAAATTCGATACTCCCTCTCCTCGTCAACCGCAGCTCTGCAGCCAAACGCTGCAGGACTTCACCGCGGTTCAGGCGCTTTGATCTTCATTTGCTTTGAGCTTGTTTTTTTCTGTGGGAATACATCACCTCATTTTTGTATAATATAACTATATGCCGTATTCCTCGACAGAATAACTCCAGCATATAATGTGGTATATCATAACATATCAGTACATCATCTTGCAACTGTTATTTTGTAAATTTATATTATTTTTTATTTATTATATATTAAATGTAAAATTATGGACAGCATTATTATGCCTGCGGTGAGAATAATAACAAAAGCAGTATGTCTGAGTATCGGCTATTTTCAATTCACACAGCTCAGAATTTCTGCAATACAATTCGGAGGAACACTATATAATGAAAAGATTCTTAGCTTATCTTCTGTGTGCCGCTCTGCTCACCTTCGGGCTTATGCTCACCGGCTGCGGCTGCATGGGCTGCGGCACAGACATGACAACCCCGGACGGCGGAGCCTCTTCCGGTACTGCCAACGGCGGCATCAGCAACGGCATGAATACCACCAACGGCACCGGAAGCGGAAATAATGCGGCAAATTCCGTCACAAATGCAACAGGCGATCTGACCGATGACCTGGTAAACGGCGTTGACGATCTTATAGACGGCGCAGAAGGTGCTCTTAACGATGCAGAGAACACCATCGACGGCACACCTGACGGTGCAGACACCTACGGCGCAACTGACAACACCAATCTCGATGATATGGGTGCTGCAAACAACAGAAAATAACGGCTAATAAAAAAGCGGTCATGACAGGCTCAGGCACAGGTCATGACCGCTATATTTCGTTTTACAGATCAATCGTCAAAAATGTTTATATTGCGTTCAACCACCGCTCTGCCGCGATAAAGATAGGCTCTGTCACTCGCATTTGCAAGGTCGTCTACAGTCACATTCGGATTGGCGCTGTTGAGGAACGGCTCGATGTAGGTTATAGCTGCATTCTCATTCATGGGGCAGACATTCTGACATACATCACAGCCCCATACAAGTCCATTTTTGCGAAGAAGCGCAATATCCTGCGGTGAGAGCTCACCCTTGCGCTGAGATATGTCCGAAAGACACTTGCTGCGGTCAAAGCCGCTCTCACGCAAAGCTCCGCCCGGGCAGGCTTCGCGGCACTTACCGCAATGCAGACAACCCTTGATCTCTCCTTCGGTAAGCGGAACCTCGAGGTCGGTGACGATGCTTCCGATAAAACAGAAGCTGCCATATTTCTGATTGATGAGAAGACCGTTATCTCCTACCACGCCAAGACCGCTCAGTGCAGCCGCGTAAACCTCCGGCACGGGAGAATTATCTACAAACCAGACAAATTTATAATCAGGAAACGCCTTCTCCAGCGCCTTCACAGCACCGTCGAGCAGCCTTCCTGCAACCTCATGATAATCGGGCACTACTGCATATTTCGAAAGATTTCCGTCTTCACCCGGCACTTTATAAGGAAAAAGCGCCATTATCACGCTTTTAGCATTCTGCGGTATACGACCCTTCGCCATACAGTTGAGCAGCTTGTCTGATATGCTGTCATAAGCGCATACTCCGATCTCACTCATACCATTTGCCAACATGATTATTTCCAGCATTCCAGTCAAAGCTATCAACCTCCATCGGGCGGCATTGTCAGGGTCTGGCAGCCCATTGTGCCGCAATTATTGCGCGATGACATAATCCACCGCCTCATATTGTTGATATTGTATCATATTTTTTAAGAAATTCAATACTTTTACAGCATTTTCCTATAATCAATTATGTGTGTTTTTCCCGTTAGAAAACATAAATCCCCTTAGATCCGGCAGAAAATAAAGCAAATTTCCCTATAGACATTGCCGATGTAATGGTATATAATTATTTAGTATATTTATGTCATGCTGCATTGTGCGGAAGTGCGGACCCGCACACATCAGTATTTTCTGATTCCTGCAGCTGTGACTGTCACATACGCTATCTGTCTGTATCCGGTTCAGCCATGCTTTCCGGATAATCAGCTTGAGGAGGAAAATTTCATGAGAAAGGACAGCAGGACTGTTATTGCTGCGGCATTGTTTCTTATTGCTGCACTTATAGCGGTCTTTGCCTCATCGGCATGCAGCGACGAACCTGAAAATACGCTGCCTCCGGTGGCTAGCGGCACTGTTGTTATAACCCCGGGCTCGTCGATTCCCACAAACGCGGATCCGAGCATTGTCGGCTATATCACGCGCATAACCTATGCCGCCGAATACACTGAAATTCTGGTTGAATACTTCCCTGAGAACAATGACGAGCCGGAATTCAGCTACTCAAAGGTTCTTGTAAAGCTTGACGACAAGTCAGCAATCGCATTCGGCAAAAACAACGAACCCTATACCCGTACATCTCTCGCAGTAGGTTCTGAGGTGGAGGTATGGTTCAGCGATCCCACAGCGGAGAGCTATCCCGTTATTGCTTACGGACAGGCAGTAAGAGTGCTTACCTCTCCCACCAGCATGACCGAGCTTCGTTCGCTTCCGCATCTGAGCGTCAGCAGCGGAAGCACCTGTGCGACCGTTGTCACCAAAGCCGACTGGCACAACAAGCAGCTTGATTACAGATTTCTTGATGATGTACTCAACGAGGTCAGCGGAGCCCACATGAGCGCTGCACCCGGTGATATCATCACGCTGAAATTCAGTCTGGCTCCCAGAACGGTCAACGCAACATGGTCTACAGCATCATACGCCACCGGCAAGCAGATCGAGATTACTGACAGCAAAATCACTGTCCCCGCCGATGCTTCAGGCGAGATATTCGTCCGAATTGATGCTGAATGGATATCTGGCTCTGCCCAGTATGCCTTCTCCATTACTGTACAGGACAACACCGAGCAGTAAAAGCAGTCCCGGCACACGATATTGTGCTTATCCATCGCCGCCGGAAATCCCGGCGGCGATTTTTCAGCGCTGAAACTGCAAAGGAGCAGTTCAGCGTTTATCATGCACCTGAATTTATACACATATTTCGAAAGGAGTGCAGCCAATGCTCATAAACTGGTACGCTGAGACCATAGAAGAAACCGCAAAGCGAAGCGCTGTTGACCTTAACAGCGGTTTGTCTGCCCACAAAGCTGCACGCCGTCTTGAACGCTACGGCAGAAACACCACCCGCGAGCTGGAAATAAAGCCGTTCTCGACTCTTTTCTTCTCGCAGATAAAAGATATCACATTTATCCTTCTTTTTTCTGCCGCCGTTATTTCTGCCGTTATTGCAATAAACCGCACAAACGGAAACTGGCTCGAGCCAATTATAATACTTGCCATCTGCGCACTTCACGCCGTTATCGGTGCACTGCGCGACAAGTGGACTCAGGATGAGCTGCTCCGCCTGCGCGATATGACGGTCACCAGCGTAACTGTTCTTCGCGGCGGCGTCCGTCAGCAGATCCCAACCCATGAGCTTGTTCCGGGAGACATTTTCTTCTTCTGCGAGGGAGACCGCATTCCGGCTGACGGAAGGCTGATAAAAGCCGATGCACTCCTGTGTGACGAGTCTTCGATCGGAGGCGCGGCGCTTATCGAAAAGAATCCGGACGTTCTGCTCGATGTGACAACGCCGCTCGCTGAACGAGTCAATATGGTTTATTTCTCAGCTACAGTGGTTTCCGGAAGCGGCGCTGCAATTGCCGCTGCAACCGGCATGAACACCGTCGCAGGAATGAATTCCGGCATGGTCGGCAGTTCCGGCTCAGAGCGGATTACGCCCCTTCAGCACAGCACAAACGAACTCCAGAAACCGGTCATCATCACCACGCTGATAATCTGCGCGCTGATTTTCTTCATAGGATTCTCATGGCGCTACAGTATGCAGGTCGACGCAATCGAGACCCTGCTGACAGCCTTCGCACTTGCTGTTGCTGTTATTCCCGAGGTTCTGTCTTCAATCTTTGTTCTTGCAAAAACAGCCGGTGCAAACCGACTGTCGCAAAAATACGCTGTCGTGCGCAATCTTCAGGTCATGGAAACCCTGTCAAATGTAACCGTCATCTGCGCAGACAAGACTGGTATTCTTACCGAGGGTGCACTCGACCCGGTAAAGCTATGGACAGCCTCCGACGGAAAAATACACACCGATATCCATCATGTTCTCAATAAGGACGGAATAAAGCTGCTTGAATATGCCGCGATCTGCGATTCCGGCTCGGCCGAGCAGGCTGACCTCTCTGCACCTGCACCTACAGACATCGCGGTTGTTCCCGTACTTGAGCAGCATCAGATCAGGAAAACACACCTTGAATTCAGATACCCGCGAAAGAGACTCATCCCCTTCGACCGCCGTGAGCGTATGTCAATGACGCTGCACAGCCGTCAGGGCGGCAGTCTTATCATTGCCAAGGGCGCACCTGAGGCAATTCTCCGTCTTTGCGACGATGTTTATTCAGAGAAAATAAACGCAATTATCGCACAGCTCGGCAGCGAGAGCCTGCGTGTCATAGCAATCGCTGCAAGAGAGCTTGCCGCACCGCCCGACGAGGTCACCGACGATGCCATGCACAACCACCTTTCACTCGTCGGTCTTATCGGTATGAGTGACCCTCTGCGCGAGCGCACACTCGAGGCCGCAGCAGTATGTCAGAATGCCGGTATAAGGCTGATAATGACCACCGGCGACCACCCTGCAACAGCGGCTGCTGTCGCCAGAGAGTGCGGAATTCTCCGCGACGGTGATGAAATTCTTACCGGTGACCAGTTAAACGCGCTCTCCGATGCTGAACTCAACACCAATATAAGAAAGTACTCTGTCTACGCACGAATCACACCGGCTGACAAGCTCAGAATTGTAAAAGCATGGCAGAATTACAACGAAACTGTAGCACTTACCGGACTTGCCGTTGACGACGTTGCATCGCTGACCGCAGCTGATGTCGGTCTTGCACCGCGTTCTGCAGTTACCGCAGCCCAGATGGCATCAGACGCAGTAATGCCAGTCGGAAGTCTCGCTGCAGCAGCTGCTGCCGTGCGCGAGGGACGTACAGTTTGCAACAACATGCGCAACACTGCGAAATATATGCTGCAGTGCGACATTGCCGCTGCACTGCTTATGATTCCCGGCATAATAATATGCGGCACCTTCCCCCTGCTTTCTGTGCATCTGCTTATCGCATCACTCATAATAACGGCCATGTGCTCAATCGCGGTATGCACAGAGCCGTCTTACGGCGAAAGTATGCGCACACCACCGCACAGCCGAAACGCTGAGGTATTCAGCAGCGCGACACTTATCTCAGCACTTGCCGACGGAGTAATAGCCGCAGCACTTACCTGCTGTGCATTCTTCATAGGCAGTGCAGACAGCATCATCGCCGGGCGCGCTATGGCTTTCGGAGTGCTGTCTCTCAGCTGTATTTTCGGAGCACTTATGACAAGAATGCCTGTTGGAGGCTATCGTCCAGGTATACGTCACAATAACATAATGATGTACTCAGGCGGTGCAGGACTTGCCGTACTGCTGATATTCATGCTGATTATTCCGTCGGCAATAATGCTTCCGCGCCTTACCTTTGCACAGTATGTCATAACAATTGCACTCGGCATAACTCCGATATTCTTCACCGAAATCTTCAGGCTTGCCAAAGAGATAGCACAGGGCGGTGCCGGAGATATCATTGACAAAATCAAGAAAGGCTGATAACCCCCATGTACGAGCTTATGATGGCTTCCGCCTCGCCACGCAGACGCGAGCTTATTGAAAACCTTGAACGTCCCTGCATCTGCACCGCTGTTGATGCAGACGAAACCATGGACCCGGCACTCTCTCCTGAAGAGGCTGTAGTTGCTGTCGCTGTACGCAAGGCAAAAGCCGCTGCACAGCTGCCCGAGAGCAACGGCCGGCTCATCATTGCCGCAGATACGATAGTGGTGCTTGATGACATTATTTACGGCAAACCTGCTGATGCCGACGATGCAAAGCGTATGCTCCGCGAGCTTTCCGGCAGAGAGCACAGTGTATTCACCGGCGTGTGCCTGATCACACCGAAAGGCGCATCAATAAGCTTTGCCGAGCGCACAGGAGTCAGATTCTGCAAGCTGTCCGAAAGCGAAATTGAGGCTTATGTCGCCACGGGTTCTCCTATGGACAAGGCCGGCGCTTACGGGATTCAGACTGCACACGGCTCACTTTTCATAAGCGGTATAGACGGTGATTATTACAATGTAATGGGCTTGCCGGTCTGCCGCCTCTATCACGAAATCTCCCGTCTTGAAAAGCTCGGACTCTGACATCTTCAAAACAACTGCAAGGAAGAATGCTATGAAATACCAGACTTTTGATTCATCTTGCTGCTACACCGGACTTGCAAATATGCTTGATGATTTTTCTCTTGATTTTGAAGACCGCGATATAGTAATTGCCGCGGAGCTTCCGTATATGATGCGCTTTGATTCCTCACGAAACAGCTTTCTTGCAGGCTCAATGCTGCAGGGTGCAGAGTGGTTTGACAATTTCCTTCGCCCCCGCGGAATGCGGTTTGTCGAGCGCAGTTTCACAGGCGAAGGTGCTGTGAATTTTCTCTCTGACTGCGGTACACGTGTAATGATGGCTGTTGATGCGGCTGACGGACGTCAGGCGCTGGTATTCGAAGGAGTGCGCGGCGGCAGATTCCACTTCATCAACAACAAATGGAAGGATTCTGACGGCGCTGAGAGATATATGTTCACTCCCGCTGAGCTGTATGACCGCATCGACCCTGAAAACAACTCTCTCGGCTGGATAGAAATCGCAACCAAAACCCCTGTCGACTTTCTCGAAAAGATGTACATCACTCTGGAATACATCGGAAAATACCGCGCAAGCCTGAAGAAGTTCTGTGCGGTACAGCGTGAGCGCATAGCTCTGCGCTGGGCTATGGAGCCGCTCTTCCGTCCGCTGATGGTCGACCTGCTTGCCATGATGGAGCTTGTCGGAGAGACACGCATGGTGCTGATGATTAAGGTGCTGCAGCGTTCGCTCTTTACCGCTCTCAGCGCAGAAGAAGATATTATTGTGCCTTTTGATTATATCTCTGAACAGCAGCTTGATGAGGCTCTTGACCGATACACCGAGATTGTTCAGACAAGAATGCAGCGTATTCTCAAAGCAAGAGAAGCGCAGTAAATAATAAAACAACAGCGTGGAACAGGCAACCCGCCCGCTCCACGCTGTTTCTTTGTAATTAATTGTAAAACAAAAATAAACGCATCTGCTAATCAGCAATACGCTTTGCAAACGATACATGGTCTGTCATTTCGCCAAAGCCGTTCTTTTTATAGAATTCATAAGCCGGCAGAGTGCGCTCGGTCTGAAGAAATATCCGCTTTATGCCTCTTTCTGTAATTTCCTTCTCTATCATCTGCATGAATAGAGTTCCGAGTCCTCTGCCCTGCTCCTCGGTTTTTATGCAGAATTCGTCAATGACATACTCTGTGCCTGTGTACCAGTGGCGTATGCTGCCGATGGCAAGTCCGACCATCTTTTCTTCATCGAACAGACCGAACACAAGCGAATTGCGGTTGGCTGTCAGGTCTGTGATATAGGCATCAAGCTGCGCCTCGTCACTCCAGTCGTCATTCCACGGCTCGCGGGTAAATACGTCGCAGAAAAAGCACTTTATCTGCTCGTGATATTCAGTTGTAAGTTCACGTATTTTCACAATAATCACCCTGTCTTATCATTTTACTTAATTATATCAGCCGCAGATATAATATTCAACCTTTCGTTCCACTCCCGTTCACCGCTTATTGACACCCTTTGCAAACAGTGCTAAAATATCTGAAGATAAACAGAATAGCAACATAGGCCGCAAGAAAAAGGAAGCCGGGTGAAAATCCCGCACGGAGCCGCCACTGTGATGCAGAGTCTGCCCTATTGATGTCACTGGAGCTGAACCAATCAGTTCCGGGAAGGCGAGGGTCGGCGATGAAGCTAAGTCAGGAGACTTCCTTGCAGCTGTATGACATCCACGGCACTTGGATATGTCATATCACGCTGACTGTCTTTATCATAACAGACATTCGCACATAGCTGTCCGGCATCTTCCGGACGGTGTTATGGTGCTGCGTCCGGAATGTCTGTTTAATAAGACCATCAGCAAGGGCTGAACGTGCTATCCGGCATCTGCCGGGGCAATTATGCCTCTGATATATCTGCGCCGCGATTAATTCACGGCGTATTTTTTATTTTGGAGGAAATTAAAAGATGAAGAACAAGAAAATGCTCACATGGATTATTGGCGCTGTAATTCTCGTACTTTGCGCAGTCGGTCTGTATTTTGCCACCACAACCGATATTTTGGGCGGCAATGAAATCGGCACTGACACCATCACCTTTGATCTTTCCGTCACCGTCGGCGGCGATGAGGTCATCTGGAGCGATGAGGTGGAAATCGTCGAGGGTACTGCACTCATCGATGCACTTGCAACAAATGTCACCGATAACGGCGGTGTAGTTTACTCTGACGGTCAGTACGGTGCATACATCACCTCTATCTGCGGTTACAATGAAAACTACGAGACCAACGAATACTGGATATTCACAGCCAACGGTGAGCCGGTAATGGTAGGTGCATCAGACTACTGCCCTGCCGAGGGTGATGTTATCGTCTTTGACCTCAGTCCGCTGGTCTGGTAATGAAGAATAACTCAACATCTGCCCGTCCTTCCTCACACAAAAGCAGGATAAGGCGCATTGCCGCGGACGGAATGCTGTGCGCAGCGGCGATAGTCGGACGCATCGCCCTAAACGCACTGCCGAATGTCCAGCCCGTAACTGTCATATTAATCCTGATGGCGGCATACATAGGCACATGGGATGCGGTCATATCATCGTTTGTCATTGTTATCGTGACAAATTTGTATCTCGGCATGGGAATATGGAGTGTCTATCAGATTATTGCGTGGGCTGTGATCGCTCTGGTATCCGGTCTGCTTTTCCGCAAAAAACGCAGACAGTTTCTGATGCTCGGCTGGGCTGTATTCTGCGGATTCTTTTACGGTGCAGTGATCTCCGTCTTTTCCTGCCGCACGATTTACGCCGGTCCCTCTGCAGGCACCTATCTTGCCTACTGGCTTTCCGGTCTGCTTTTCGACGGATATCACGCCATCGGAAATGCTCTGTTCATCTGGTTTCTGCAGCCACTGTTTGACCGCTTAATGAAGCAGAAAATGCTGGAATAACGGTGTAACGCCTCTCTGCAACTAACATAAAAGCCGTCAGCAGTCAGACAAATATTGTTTTGACTACTGACGGATTTTAGCTGCATTTTCACAGAAAAAAAATTGATATCTGCAGCAATACCTCCGCCCTGCACAAATAAGTTACAACTTCACACCAGCACTTGCAATTCCTTTCTCGAGATGCTATAATATTTTTCGCAAAATTATTTATGGGCTTGTAGCTCAGTTTGGGAGCCCAGACCGTGCAGTTTACGCCCATTCTTTTTCTTTCCCGGGCATTTGTGATTTGTAGTTTATTTGAAACTTTTATAACTTAATATGGGCTTGTAGCTCAGTTTGGGAGCCCAGACCGTGCAGTTTACGCCCATTCTTTTTCTTTCCCGGGCATTTGTGATTTGTAGTTTATTTGAAACTTTTATAGCTTAATATGGGCTTGTAGCTCAGTTTGGGAGAGCGCACGGTCCGCATCCGTGAGGCCGAGGGTCCGAGCCCCTTCAGGTCCACCATTAAACGCCGCATGATTATGCTAATCATGCGGCGTTTATGTTATGTTGATGTTCTATTGTATTCTGTTGTTTGTTATATGTAATATAGCATCACACGGCGGTTATTGTGATACTATTTTATTGTCGTATTTAGTGTTTAGCTTATAACTTTATTGTATCGTCATCATCTGCGAGTCCGCAGAACTGGGCATAGCTGATTCTGAACTGAATGTTCACCCTGTATTTGCTGACTTCTTCGCCTTTCCCTACCTCAACTCGTTCGATAAGTTTTGAGAGAATCATTTTCTTGGCTTCGATAGAACTTGAACAGTAGATTTGCGACCAGCTTACAAGCTCGTCATACTGTGACTGGATTTCTTTTCTGCGCTGGGTACAGTCATCGAGTCTATCCTGTGCTTTCTGTAATTCGTCGTATTTTGCCGCTAATTTTGTCTGAGCCTCATCAAGCAGTTCACGCAGCAGATCAGCATCCCATTCGCTGTCGCCTCTCAGGCATTTACCAACCTCGGACTTATATGTATCTACATCTTTCTGTATCGCGGCAACTTCTTTTTTCAGCTTATCCACTATCACTTTTGCAAGCTTGGTTTCCTTTTCGTAGCGCCTTTCTATGACTTTCTTCGATGACACTTTGCGCATATTGTCAAACATCACGAATACCGCTTTCTCGACTATTTCATCGAGCGTCTGAACAGTAAATGTGGTTTGATTATCACACTCATCAGGGTGGCGGACTTTATGATGACATTGATATCTGTATCTCACAGGTCTACCATTTCCTCCGCTTGACGAGAGAATCATTTTTGTTCCGCAGCTGGCGCAGTAGAGTATACCGACCAGCAAAGCATTACTCTTTGTACTGATTGGTGTCCCCGTCCCCCAATGTGTGCGGTCGTTTCTGATTTTTGCCGCTCTTTCAAACATTTCAGGTGTGATTATCTGCAGATGCGGGAAGATTTCCGAGTAGCTATCTCCGCTTCGCAGAACTCCGGTGTACATGATGTTTTTCATCATACCATTCAGCGTGGTGTTAGTAAAACGCTTACCCTGACGATTGAAAATTCCATGTTCGGTCAGATATTTTGAAAGACGGTGATTTCCATAACCTTCATTGACATACTTTTCAAATATCAGTCTGACAATTTCCGCTTCGGCCTCGTCTATTTCGATATCGTAAACCTCGTTGTCTCGTCGATTTTTTCGACCTTTCTTAACCAGCTTGTAACCGTATGGACTTACTCCACCTTTGAACTTTCCTTCTTTTACCATCTGTCCCATACGGGTCTTTGTTCGCACAGAGGTCTTTTTGCTTTCACCCGACGCCTGCCAGAATCGCAGAAGATTCACGAGTTCGTCAGCATCGCTCTCAAACTTCTGCTGACCCTCAACTGTACTCCATACTTCTATCCCCTGTTCTACAAACCATTGGACTATGAACGGCGTTTCGTTCAGCTTGCGTCCCAATCTGTCATACATGAAAACAAGAAGAATATCAAATTTGTGTTGCTCAGCAGCCGCTTTGATTTCGATTATAGCATCACGGTCATTTGCGGAAACCTTAAAACCGGAAACACCTTTCTCTGAAAATTCCTTGATTATTTCCCATCCCATTTGCTCCGCAAATTCCCGGCATCGCTGCTTCTGCATGGGAATATCATTGTCTTCTACCTGCTTTTTCGTAGACACACGATAAAGGCAGTAAACTCGTTTTTTATCATTCATCATTTGCACCATTTCCTTTCTTTCCTCAAGAAAGAAAAAGGCGCATGGTGAGGAATTATTCGATATTCTGTTGTCAAGGTACAGATGGTCGATATCGCCGCTCTTATTATACTACACAGCTTGAGCATCTGTCACCCCTCCTTCAGAAAAAAGCTGAAGATTATGCGGATTTTCGAATGATGTGAGAAGAATTTCACGCACTTCATCCACTGCTGATTCATTATCCGTTTCTGCAAAGCTAAGGTGGATAATATGGCCGTCAATTATCATCGGTTCGGTGAGATTTATTTTTTCCATAGCCGTCCACCTCACCAGAAGTAATGATTGACGACTACGCCCACTCGCTCAACCTCATGCGGCAGGTCATCAGGCTGACCATGTCCGAGATTGTAGCTGACGATGGCAAGCGCAGTTCGGTTATATACCTCTCCGTAGCGTTTACCACGGCAGCGGTAAAGCCCACGGTCAACAATGAGGTGTTCATCGTTCCGTATGACTTCAGCATACAGGCGCTTCGCATAGTCACGGCGGTGCTGATGAAGTGGTTCCCTTTCGGGGATAATCCTGTCGGGAAACACCTTTCGGCAGCCGTCAGAGCGCTTCGCATTTGCCTGCTTCGCTGCTTCAACAACCGAGATGACAAAATCCCGCTCGCCTTCGAGCACTCTTGCCCACCTTGTTTTTCCGCCTTTCTCGTCAAGGAATATCAGCAGCCTGCCGTGTTCATCGACTTTCAGGCAGTCGTCGGTCAGGCGCTGCAATCCACATCGTCTTGCGCCGGTCGCAACGGCAAAACGGTGTATGTACTGTGTTTCTTTGCGGAAATCTTCAATAGGCGGTGCGTTGCGGTTGCGCTTCGCTGCAAGACTGCTTCGTTTCGGTAGTTCGACTGCGAAGTCATCGGCTTCGCAGTCGAACACGCAGGCAAGCGCATACACACGGGTGTGTATCGTGCTTGCTGACAAGCCTCTTTCTATGTTATCTTTTAAGAACTCTTCTACGTAGACACGGGTGTCGGCAAGGCATCTGACGTTTGGATGCACTTTAAGCACCCAGTTTATAAATGTTTTACCCTGTTTTTTATATGTCGCATCTGTACCGTAAGAAAACACGCCTTTCAGCTTCTTCTCCTCACCAGTTTTCTGGTTGCTTGTACGCAGGGCTTCTTTTGCTTCGTGTTTGGATTCACCAAACCTACGTGCGGCATTTACCGCTTTAATCATTTCATGAGTTATTCTTGTCTTTGTACTCATGAAAATCATCCCTTTCGGATTATGATGTCCCCGTTGGTTGGCTGGTCGTCAGGTAACCACCCCCAATGTTAAAAAAGGTATTGGATACCTTAAGAACGGGACTGCGAAAGGTTGGATTCCTCTCATATGAGGCAACCGCTTTTTCGCTGGGTATACTCCGCACACATCGCCCGTTGTCGATGCGTGCGGTACGGAGAAGTGCGATTCTCCGCATTGGTTTTAATATATATAGAAAAAACCGGCTCAATGACAAAATACTCATCAAGTCGGTTTGGGCAGTCCGCATCGCACAGCGATTCGGACTATTTTTATTGTGTTGCACATACTAACGACGGCCAAGTATACTACGTCAGCGGCTCCGGATATGCCGGTCACGGCTGATATCGTACCTATCGTTTTATGCGCTTTTGGGGTGTATTATCTGTACTATCTTTGACGTTCTAACTATCCACAAAACAAAAGGTGCGTAATTTCGCACGATGGGATTAAATCCGCAGACAAACCGGGGGATTCGGCTGAAGATTATATATATATCTTTCAAGTTATTTATGAAAATAAAAAAGCCACATCGACATTCGAACAACGTCAACGTGGTTGGGGTGACTCACAAAGTGAGCGGTATGAATTTAGAAAAATCCCGACATGAGGGTATACTTCCCCCAAGGAACTAAAAAACAACACATGAATGAAGATGAACTTCATTCGAAAGAGATAAGACAATATCTACATTATATCACACATTTCTGATATGTCAACATCCGCAAGTGGGTTATTTGCAATATTTTGTATTTTTCTTTCGATTTTCCTGCCATGCTCACACAATATATTGTCTATCCCCTCATCTTCTATTCATCAATTCAATTTAGTGTGATTCTATTAAAATTCTCCGAGATACGCACGTTACCTGTGAAATAGCAGGTTACCCCCGCATGTTTCCATGCTGTGTAACCCGCTATTGTCGGCGGCAGGACATCACGCTGTATCCAAAAAACGGCAGATAGATACTGTTTGGGTGCGAATTTTCGGAGAGTTTATTCATTATGTCGTATCTATTCCTATTCATAAAAAAAGAAAGACCGCAGATCTGCGGTAAACACAGACCTGCGGTGGAAAGCAGGGAGTGGGTTGTTTTAAGAAAAGACCCGGTTCTATTCAGAAAACAACCCACTTCTTAATGAAAGAAAGCATCAAAAAGGTTATTCGTCGTTTTGTTGCTGTTTTTCAAAATACAATTCAGTCAGATACTGTAATATTTCTTTTGCTCGTTCATTTTTGTATCGAAGAAGAGATATTTCTGCTTTTATTTCATTAGCAGCCTGATACAGCTGCTCCGACGAAAGCATAAATGTATTAGACATCATTTTCTACCTCACTTAAACGCAGAAGACAGACCATATCATCTATCATTTCAAACAACAAACTGTTAATGCTCTGCTGATGAATTTTTTCAGCTTGCATTTCGTCATAATACTTCTGTGCTGCCTCGTGTTCAGATATATATTCCTTAACCTCTTTGCGAGCATCGGAAATATCCGGCTGAACTGTTGTGACAGGCGAAGTTTCTTCTGTGATGACACCTGTTATTGCTGCATCATCTGTCATCTTCTTTTGCCTGCCCATTATTCATTATCTCCGAAAATAATGTGACTGATTTTCTCTTTTACGCTTATGGTGTCGCTGTTACAATACGGACAGGCATCAAGAGCGCCTTCTTTTAATATATGCTTAATATGTTCGATATCGGCAGGAAATACGGTCTGGTTTCGACACATCGGGCAGATAAATGAAGCTTCCTCACCCTCTATTATGACGGGAATATCAGCCTTGTCGATTAAATAGTCCTCGCAAACACTGTCGAGAAACTCCTCAACGCTGTCCTTGCCTCCCAAAAGGGAACCGGTTACTGTCTCATAAAGCGACTGAGCTTCTCTTGCGTTACTATCATTCGGATATGTTCTAACTACCATTTTGAGATATCTCTCTGTGAGAAGCATCAGAGAAAGAAGATTGGAGCGCTCGCCCTCATCAAGTGACGGAAACTCAGGGAAATGGAATGCTCTGGTGTTGAAATAAGAATTGAAATTATTATTGTTCATTTTTGATATGTATACGATGCCGGTGATCTGTACGCATCGTATATCTCCTTTCTTAAAAATAAATATTAGTAAATTCAAGCCTGAAAACCTTGCCCAGCAGAAATACTCTCCTTTCGAAAAATTTGAGCTGTGATTTTCATCTCACTTACATATACAAAAGATGTTGCGTGTTTTTAAACCGTTTTACGCAATATTTTGTGGTTTTTTTCAAAAATTAATTTTTCAAGGATTTTTCAGATATGGTTATCCGATTGACTCAATGTGCTTTGAGTGGTAAAATTAATATGATTTTATTGACACACACATTGTACACGATAATGTACATATTTGTCAACTCGATAACATCAACAAGATTTACAGCGAAATATGTACATTTACTTGTACATATTCTACAAGGAGTGTACATTTTGGCTATTAAGTACGATAAATTATTTACCCTGCTCGCAGAAAGAGGATACAGTTCAACCTACTGGCTGCGTAATCAGGGGTTATCTCCGACCATAGTTAACAAGCTCAGAAAAAATGAAAGAATCAACACCGACACCATAAACCGCCTCTGCTCGCTGCTCAAGTGCCAGCCCGGGGATATTATGGAGTTTGAGGAAGATGAGACTGAGGAATAATATAATATGGTGATCCCATCAGGTTTTATATACGCAAACAGGCACCGGAAATAATTCCGGTGCCTGTTTTTTAGTTATTCGCTTATATGTCTGCGTTATTTCACCACTATTCCAATAAGTTCTGTAAAGCTTGGTATAAACTTAAGTCCTGCACTGTTAAGCACTGACGGCACGAGCAGACATACAGCCGAAGCGCCGATTGCCATTATGGAGTTATCGAACAGGCTGCTTATCAGCACTATTACAAGTCCGACCGCACAGGTGCACAGCACTCTCACAATATAGAGCAGTACAAGATATTCTTTCAGCGACATCTCGGTGTGAATACCTCTGAGCATCTCGACGCTCTGACAAGGTGCGTCAAGATTGTTGAATTCCATACCGCTTGCTATCTGCCAGAGCTGAGCCATGTTAACACTCAGCGACAGAATGATGCATACGCAGAGCACAAGAACCACCTTGTTTGCTGTCAGACAGAATCGTCCACGCTTTGAGCTTTTGAGTGTGTTGGTCATATTGCTCTGCTTTTCAAAGGACATAATGCCGCCGAAAGTGGCAATGAGTGCCAGCAGAATATACAGACTGTTTTTGCTTGTAGTCTGCCTGTCTCCGGAAAGCAGAAGATTGTAGACATTCTGATTGATTATCTCAACGCCGATGCCCGTTTCGCGGGTGTATGCCCAACAATCCTCCGCCTTTTCCACAAAGTGACCGAGCATTGAAATATCGTACGCCAGTATCTGCAATTTATATGCCATACGGCTAAGGTCATTTTCAGAAGCGCCGTTTTTCTCCATATCCTGAAATTCAGCGTGCAGGCGATACCATTCTCGCTCCATCTCATCATATTCGGCATTGATACCGTCCACCATCTCCTGCGTAACAGAACCACTGTATTTTTCGTACAGCTTTCCGAACTCAGCATCAATATCGCCTGTGTAGGTGTATTGCATAGTTGAGGACACAGCAAGATAGATAACGGCAGCAATTATTATCAGACCTTTTCGGTCGATAAGAGTTTTCTTTGTTTCCCACAGAAACAGAGGAAGCTGTGGTGTTTTACGACTTATAACTTTGCCAAGCTGTGCGAGCCTGCTGTTGTTAGTTTCGAGCAACATCACTTTACCCGAAGCAGACAGCACACATACAGCGGAAATCAGCGCAAACACAACGATGCCGAAAACTGTTGCCGCTGCAGCAAAACCGACAGGCTTGCCGAACACATTCAGATTGCAGTAATTCTTGTAGAGTACATCATTATTCAGCAGTGCGAATACATTGCAGTATTTAAGAGAATTTAATACATCGGTTGGGATTATCAGCGCATACAGCAAATACTGCGTACCAAACACCAGAACAGAACCAACAGCGGCGGCAACCGATTCAAAAAGCGATGACAACAGCCAGAAAACAAGACCGATTATTGCGGCTGCAAGTGCTTTGAGAAGTGCTGAAAAAACGATGTAGTCGAATATGGTTATCGGCAGGGCGCACTTCATAAATTCGGGAACAGATTGAATTGAACGAAGCAAGTCCGTATCGCCGTATATAACCGAGGCGGTTACCACCGAAGTGACAGTCAGTGCAAGGCTTGCAATAACACTCACAGCAGTAACTATCAGCACACGCCACAGGGCTAACTGAATCCGTCCGTTCTTCGTGCTGTTGACAAGATAGTGAAGTCCTTTTCTTTTCTCCTCTGTAAACAATGTAACAGCATAGATAACGGCAACGATGAGGATAAAGTCCGATGTGATGTAATTCGAGAATACGACAACTCCACGGTTTTCGCCGAATACAACCTCACCCGACAGCTCGGCATAGTCCTGCGCTGTCTTTTCTATATTTGCCATTGAAAAGCTGTTCTGCCCCTGCAATATGGAAATTGCGTCCAGGTCTGCGGCATTATTGCCTACATTCTGCAAAAAGGCAGGATAGCTCTCAAGGTAGGCTGTCAGCTCTTCGTCCTGCAGAGTTATTGCCTTTTCTTCGCTGCACTCATAAGCAAAGAAGACGCAGTTGAGAAGCAGAGCGAGAGCAAAGAAGATCAGCGTCTTTCGTGAAAGAAGCACTCGCCTTACTTCATTCATGCACGTCCCTCCGAATAATAAAGATACACGTCCTCAAGGTCGGCGTTGTCGTCGGTCTGCGTGAAGCCTTCGGGAATCTCGTCCTCGACTATTCTAAGACGATAACATTCACCACAGAGGGATACCTGTCCCTTCGGATATTTTTCTTTATGTACTGAGACTTCTTCGTAGCTTCCTATGAATACACTTATCTTGCCCTTTATGCCGCTCACAAGCTCCGAAGGAGAACCGGAAACCAGTATCTTTCCACGGCTCAGCACAATAACGCTTCCTGCGATTGATTCAATATCGCTTACAACGTGTGTTGCCAGCAGAACGGTACGCTCACGGGAGATTTCCGATATGTAATTGCGCAGTCTTATGCGCTCCTCGGGGTCAAGTCCTGCGGTGGGTTCATCAAGGATAAGTATTTCGGGATTATCAAGCATTGCAGCCGCAAGAAGCACTCTCTGACGCATACCGCCGGAATAGCTGCCCAGCTTTTTATGGGCGGCATGGAGCAGACCGACTATCTCTAGAAACTGCTCGGTCTGCTCTTTGCATTCCTTTGCTTTCATGCCTTTGAGAGAACCGATGTAATGGAGAAACTGACGGGCGGTAAAGTCCTCGTACATTCCCTGAAGCTGTGGAGTGTAGCCAACCTTACTGCGAAACGATGCGCCAAGAGCCAGAATATCCGTGCCGTTGTAGAGAATTTCGCCCTCGGTACGTTTGATGTTGTCGGTGATGAGATTGAGCAGTGTAGACTTGCCGGCACCGTTTGCACCGAGAAGTCCATATACGCCCTTGTCGAAAGTGAATGTAAAATCAGACAGAGCTGCAAGCTCGCCATATTTCTTTGTAAGATTCTTTATTTCAAGCATCAGTAAACCTCTCTTCCTTCAAAACAGAACAAATCTTCCCATACCGGATTTCCTGCAATAATATCTTCAAGGGAACAGCATACAACTTTATCGTAATACTGGATATAAATCGTGCCATCGAGAATATTAAGAGCATATTCTTCGCCGACACCCTGTGCAGAGTCGCTTATAGGTATCTCAAATTCGGCAATCTTTTCACCCTCAAGAGTGCATACTGCCACTCTGACATTTTTATCTGACACATGGTTAATTTTCTCGTCTGCGATATACAGATATTTGCCGTCAGTGGTTATGCCCACAGGCTCAATATCTTCATCAAACGCAAATTCAGTTGATTCTTTTGTTGAAGGATCATATACCATAATGCGGTAATCAAAGTCTTCGGTTTGCATGGTGTACCAGAATTTATCACCCACTGCTGTGCCGCTGTACATCCAGCCGTCCTCAATAGTGACTATGCACTCAGTGTGCTTCTCGTTGATGTTATAAGCGAAAATATTGAAATCAAAATTTGTTGAAAGGCTCATAAAATACACCGTATCACCTGCGGCGGTCATATTAAAAAACTGTCCGTGTTCGTTGCCCTCGATTATGCTTCGGCTTCTACCTGTTGCAATGTCTATCTCTGCAATACCTACGAGTGATACTGATTCATTTCCGGAAAATTCATAAGGAAAGTAAGCCTTGCCTTTATGAATTACCAGACCGGTAAATTGGCTTCCCGAAATAAAAGGGTCATCGGTAGACATTTTTGCAAAGGTTGATATTTCCGTAAGCTCTGTTCCGTTCTTCGATGCACGAAGGAGCTTGTACATTATCTCACTGTCGGTAACTTCAAGAGCTGCAATATACAGCTCGTTTTCATAATAGGCTGTACCTAAGGCACGGTATTTCTCACTTGTAGCGGTGCAGTATATGTTGCCGTCGTGGGCACACTCGGGCTTGCTGCAAAGAAAAATGGTCTTGCCTGTTTCAATGTCAAAGTAACGCAGAGCAAGTTTGTTAAGTGACGATGCATTGTAATAATATCCGCCGTCACCTTTCATTATAGGCGAGCCGATATACGCACCGCTGTTGCTCTGGACATATTCCGCATTTCCGCCCTTGCTGCACGCAGCAAGGGTAAACAGCATTGCTGCTGCTAATAAAAGCGTGATTATTCTTTTCATTATTTCAACCCCTTATTAAAGTACGCTGACACTCAGCAGATCAATAAAGCTCAGGATAAAATTGAGTCCCAGCGAATCGAGCACCGCAGGGATTATCAGCAGAGCGGCACAAAGGCTGAGAGAGACCATTGTGTTCTTGCTCCTGCGACTGATAAGCATTACCACCGCGCCGATGGCAAACGCCGCCAGTACACGCAGAACATAGATAAGAACTATATACTGGAGCAAAGATATCGCAAATGGTACATTTCGCAGAATCTCAACACTTTGCGCCGGCTCATGAATGTCGTTGTAGCCTGCCGAGATTCCTATCTGAATAGTCTGTATCAGGTTAACCGATACTGACACAATCACGCACGAAAATACCATTACCAATGATTTGAGCACCGTCAGCTTTGTTCTTCCGTTACGTGAGGAACGCTGGAGGTCCATCATATTAGTCTGACGCTCACGTGCAATTACTCCGGCGAACATACCAATTATTGCGAGCAATATGTACATACTGTTCTTCTCAGTAGTAGCACGGTCTCGCACAAAGAGCAGATTATAGGCATCAGGCTTGATAAGCATTATTTCAATGCCAGATTTCCGGCTGTATTCGAGACCGGTTAATGCCTGATTTTCAATTTTGGTCAGAGCCTCAGCATTGTCTATAGCCTCGAGAAGTTTCGGGAATATTTCGCTTTGCTTTTCTATGTTTCCAACTTCCTGTGCTTCCACATACTGAGCCATAAGCGTTTCAACCTTTTGCTCAAATTCAATACGCTCGGCAGTTATCCTCTCGGTAAGCTCCAGTGTTATTATCTCGCCGTATTTGTTGTAATATTTTTCCATCAGCTTATCCGGCGAATAGACATACATATACTGGGTTGCAGAGAATACAGCAATGTAAATGACTGCCACAAGTATCAGCAGACCCTTCTGGCTGAGGAACACTTTTCTTGCCTCCCACAGGAGCATATTACCGGCAGGCGCTTTTTTGCTCGCCCACACACGCAGCTTCTCGATATATTTTTCTCCAAACGAGAAACTTCCTGTTCTGCCCGAAGCAAACGCTGTGCACAGACCGAAAAGAACGACAAACAGCACAGCGGCAATTATCAGAGTAAAGCCGAAAAATCCGACAGCCTCACCGAAGAAATTGATGTTCAGATAGTTTCTGAAATACTCCTCGCACCGGAGCAGTGAGACAATGTTGCAGAATTTAAGCGATGCCAGCTTATCCGTTGGACGAATGAGCATATAGAGCAGATATTCGCCAACGATTGTCACGGCGGATATTACCGCTGCGATAATGGAATCAAAGCAGGCAGAAAGAAAATAGAACATCATGCCAACAACCGAGCCGGCAAGTGCCTTTACAAGACAGGACAAAAGCAGATATCCGGCTATACTTACAGACATACCGCATCGCATAAATTCAGGTATGGACTGCAGCGGTCTGAATAAATCAGAACCACCAAAATAGATTGATGCAATAAGAATGCACCCTATGCTCACCACTGCACAGTAAATCAGCGAGAGAATGACTATGCAGCAGCATCTCTGTGCAGAAAGATGCTGTCTGCCGTATTTTGTGGATCGAATCAACGTACCGAGACCCTTTTTGTTATCCTCGGAAAAGCCTGCAATCAATATTAGAATGAGTGCAATCAACAGCAGATCTGCGGTAAAGTAACCTGAGTAGAGCACGATACCGCGATTCTCGCCAATAACAGGCACAGAGCCGTCGAGTTTTGCGTAATCCTGTGCGGTTTTCTCGATATTGTTTTTGGGGAAGTCACCCTGCATTGATGCCATTCCTGACAACACGCCTGAGTTATTTTTCACCGCCTGCAGAAAGTCGGGGTAGTATTCCACATAGCTTTCCAGTTCTTCCCCACTTGCCGTTATATATTTATCTATTCCGCACTCGAAGGCAAAGAACATCGTTGCCAGAAAGACGCACAACAGAAAACAGACTATTGTTTTGTTGGCGAGCAGTATTCGCCTTATCTCACTCATTGCCGCACCTCCTGTCAGCGGTAGCTGCGGACATACAGCTCCTGCCACTCAACGTTTCCGGCTAAGATATTTTCAAGGGGACAGCATATTACTTTTTCGTGATACTGCGCATAGACTGTGTCGTTCACGATGTTTACGGCTATTGAGTAAAAGTTATGCTCGGGATCAGCTGTCGGGTCGGTGGGAAAATCGAAGCTGGCGATCTGATTTCCGTCTGCGTCAAGAATGGTGCACTTCGGAACGACATTGTATGGCGAATCAGGCTTGTTGCTCAGCGACGAGTCAAAGCCGAAATCGGAATAGTAAAAATACTTGCCATCGGTGGTGATCTCCGGCTGGTTGTTTTGATGTCCGACAATGGAGCTTTCCATAATCCTCTCTGCCGGCATGGGCTTGTCTGAAAACTCTACCGTTTCGCCGGTATCTGGAGAGTGCTTATAGATCGTGACCTCTTTCTTCTCTCTGTCGGCTACGGTGTAATAAACAAAGCCGTCGTGAACGGTGTAGCTTGAAAAGGTAATTGGAACATCCACCTTCTCGGTCACTTCGGTTTCTGTATTGTAGCGGTACATCTCGCATTCATCGTTTTTGGAACCAAGATACTGGATAATGTAGTAAAACCAGTCTCCGTCGGCACGGGTGCAGCGCTGCCCCAAAAACACATTTTCAGCATCGTACATATCGGTCGGCAGCTCGTGATAATTTCCGGTGGCAAGGTCGATTATCATAATGCCGGTTGTCATATCATCGCCGAAGTTCCCGTTCTCGTCACGATATACATAATTGTAGTAAACGAAGGCCTTTCCGCGGTGCAGTAGCAAGCCGTTATTGAGGGTGGAATGTGCTACACCAGCGTTTTTAAGGGTCAGATATGTGCACACCTCGGAAAGCGAGGTCCCGTCCGGCTCAACACGAAGGAGCTTGAACTCTGCATCCTGTTCTTCACCAACATACTTCACCGCGGAAATATATATTGCATTTCCGTACTCAGCAGCAAAATGCATACTGTATTCGTTGGATGTCGCAGCACAGTATGGATTGCCGTCGTGGGCGCACTCAGGCTTGTTGCAGCAAAAAATTGTATTGCCGCTCTGCTTGTCGTAATATTTGAGGATATAACCTCCTCGTAATGCGTAATAATATCCTGATTCTGTTTCCATTATGGGCATTATGGCATCTGTAAAGTTGGAGGGAACAAAATCCTCCATGGGCACCTGCTGTTTGCAGGCACACAGAATAAAAAGCATCGCCGAAGCCAGTAAAATTGCGATTATCCTTTTCATTGGTTATTCCTCCTTGCTGCCGGCATCAGAGATTATTTCAAATCATACAGCTTTGTCCATTCGACAGTGCCGGCAAGAATATCCTCAACGGAGCAGCAGTGAACATCATAGTCGGACTGATAATATACTGTGCCGTTGACAACATTCAGCGTGTACATTTCAAAATCGCTTCTCGGCTCAATGGGGAGCATAAATCGTGCAAGCTCCTGACCGTCGAAGGAATAAATGATGCACTCCGGCTGGCAATAGTGTTCAGCTTCGGGGTCGTTGCTGATAATGCTGTCCATGCCGAAATTGACATAATAGAGATATTCTCTGTCGGTGGTGACCTCCGGCTGGTTATTGTTCGGACCGATGATTGAAGATTCTATGATATTTTTCACCGGAATGGGCATTTCGGTGAACTTCTCGGTAATGCCTGTTTCGGGAATGTGCTTGTATATCTGCACACTTTTGTTTTCCTTGTCATTCAGGTCGCACTTTGCGTAATAGACTATGCCGTCGTTGACTGTATAGCTTGAGAAAACCGGCGGTATATCGAGCTTTTCAGTTTCCTGTGTCACATAATTCCAGCGGTAGATGCTGCAATGGTTGAGCTCGTCATCGTAGGTAACGATAACATAGTAGACCCAGTCGCCGTCTATGCGTGAATCGTGCGGAGCAAAGATTATATCCTCTTTTTTCAGCGTATCAGGCCAAGGCATTTCGTAATATTCACCTGTAGCAAGGTCTATTATCATTTTCCCGTAGTACGGGTCACCCACCATCATACCGTCCATATCCGTATAGTGGTAGGAATAATCAACAAAAGCCTTACCTCTGTGCAGAATAATGCCGTCCTGGAAATCCGCTGTTGACCACATGGCATTCTTGAGTGTAAGGAAAGTACAAACCTCGGAGCGTAAGGTGCCGTCCGGCTCATTGCGCAGAAGCTTCATTTCAAAGGTGTTGGAATTTTCTAACACCTGCTCAAAAGTAGTAGAAACAACTGTATAAACGGCACCGTCATACATTCCGGAGGTTATCACATCATACTCGGCTGAGGTCGCTGCACAGTATGGATTACCGTCGTGGGCACACTCCGGCTTGTTGCAGCAGATGATATCATTACCGCTCTGCCTGTCGTAATATCTGAGCGCAGCGAAACCCTGAGCGGCATAATAATAGTATCCGCTGTCGTTTTCCATTATCGGATAGCTCCACTGAATGGTGTTGTTGGATGGAATGCTGTCCTCGGTCTGAGTGACCTTTCCCGCTCCGCCGTTGCAGGCGGCAAGGATAAACAGCATTGCTAAAGCAAGTAAAATTGCGATTATTCTTTTCATTGGTTATTCCTCCGCCTTATCGTTGTCATCGTTATTTTCGGTCATTGCCTGTATTTCGGCAACTGTCATTCGTCCGAACGAAAATAGCTTCTGCCAGTTTGTGTTGCCGCTGATGATATTCTCAACTGAGCAGCAGAACATATCATTTACGCCCTGAATATAAACCTTACCGCCGAGCACATTCATAAGATAGGTGTTTTCATAAAGCGCGTATTCTTCGGAGAATGTACCCTCCGGCAAGTCAAACTTTGCAAGCTGCTCGCCTTCAAGGGAAAAGATGTAGAAATCTCTTTTTGTCTCTTCAAAATTGTCAAGCGTACCGCTTCTTCCGCAAGCGGCAACATAGAGATATTCTTTGTCGGTCATTATGTGGGGCGTATACTTGCTTGCAGTGATTGTCATTGCAGTATCCGAAATTTGGACAGTGGTGCCGAGTTCGGTATTATAGCAATGAATCGAAATCTCACCATCTTTAATAACGGTGTAGTATACATTTCCGTCACTGACGGTGTAGTCGGTGAATCTATCGGGCAGAGGGAGTTCTTCTGTCTTTTCGGTTTTCAGACTCAGTCGGTACAGCTTTGTTACATGCTGCGGACGAACAAGCGTACCGTTGCCGCTTTCGTAATCGGCAAAGTCATAGGTGACGGTGTAATAGACGTAATCGCCATCGGCACACAGATTGACTGCACCGCTGATATCCGGCTTGCCGGTGTTGTTTATCGGTGTTATCATCTCGGCTGTTTTCCTGTCGATGTCAACGATAAACAGATAGGTTTCCATACCGTCTTTGAAATCATAAGGGGAAATGCCATAGTTTATTATTGCTTTGCCTCGGTGCAGTATCATTTCGCTTATCTGCGTCCATCGCATATTCTCCGAGTGAACTGTGTAGTATTTTGCCACGGTTGAACGCTCTGTACCACGCAGATCAACCCGCTGCAGAATATACTCTATGTTCTTTTCTTCATAATCAAGATTCATTGCAGTAACATAGATGTATTCGTCATATATAGCGGTATCGAAGGTTGAAACATCGTATGAATTACTGATGCAATAGCTGTTTGCATGGTCGCACTCAGGCTTACTGCACAGATATATGTTCTTGCCAGTGGCAAGGTCGGCATACATAATAGCGTTGCAATCAGTGTAGTAATATCCGCTGTCGCCAGCCATAACTTCATTTAATCCCGTCCAGCCATATCCATAATTGCTCGGCAGAAAATCGAGAGCATTATCTGATGCGCACCCACTAAGGCACACTGAAAAAATTAACACAGCAAGCATAACAGAGAGAATCCTTTTCATACTTCACGCCTCCTTTGCCCTCATTCTAACAGTTCAGAAAATAAAGTAAACCGCTTTTGCAGAAGCGGTCATTTTTCCTGCAGAAGCGGTTATAGTATTTACATATTCATGAGTATTTCAATAATAAATTCGCCATTCTCAGCGGTTATCTTTACTTCGCCACCGTGCTTTGCTGCAATCTCACGCACACGTGAAATGCCGTAGCCGTGAAGAGTGGCATCTGTCTTGCTGGTCAGCAGCCGCTCGCCTCGTGTACGAATTTCGCCCTTAAAAGGATTCTGGCAGCGAATGTACAGCATATCGAGCTGCTTTTCGATGACAACTGAAATCTTTTTACCATCTTCAAGCGGCATAACCGCCTCAAGAGCGTTGTCGATGATATTGCCGAAAACAGAGCAGAAGTCATAGTCTGAAATTGCCGTATCGCCAAGAGGACAGCTGACATCGACAGTGAGAGTGATTCCCATTTCCTTTGCCTGCTCGGTCTTCTTGAACAGCAGAGCATCGAGTACACTCGCCCCTGTCTTGACAGGCATTGCAGCAAGGTCATTCATTTCAGATACCTCGCTTAAGTACCGTCTTGCCTCAGTTATATTGCCCGATTCCATAAGCGCACTGATAGCAAGCAGATGATTGCTTATATCGTGGCGAATCTTTCTTGATTCGGTGTAGCGGCGGTTTATTTCGTCGTAATATCCTCGTTCAGTCTCGCTCACAAGAGCCTGTGCATTCTCACGGATATTCTGTCTTGCAAGAGTGAAAGAAGTAATAGCAAGAACACCTGCAAAAGCAATGAATATCGGCAGACGTGACACAGCAAGAGAGGCTACATTCAGGTTAAGATAGCGAATGTAGAAACGCTCAAAACTGAACAGGGAGAAAATATTTATTTCTCTCAAGAAGGTCATAAATGGACTTGCAGAAGAGGAAAACGCTGTAATAATCTCCGCAAGAACAAAAGCACCTGCCACAGTGCCGAATATGATACGCTTTCTTCCCCGTGCTGTTATTGCAGCACAGGCAAGAGCAAAAATAATGAGACAGCCGATTATCTTCATAGCAATCGACATCACCACAAGTGCACCAAAGCTGATTATATACGGACAGCTTCTGAACACCGAAACCGACTGAATATTCACACCGAAGTCCACAACACCCACATTGCGCGCCATAATGATGATATTGCTTATGTACATAGCGGCAATGCCGACACTGAGTATGCCAACGGGAACAGCCAGAGAGCTCCTGCGGAAAAGCTCGTTTTTTACATCATTCCGCTCAAAAAGAAATACGAAAACCAACACAAGCACAGTCAGAAACAGTGCAAACACATCGCTGAACCGACAGTTTATCAGTGCAATACTGCCCTCGTCAGACACTACCGAAATCCCCAGCCCGTGCAGACCGTAGAAATCCTTCTGCGTTTTGACTATGTTGCTCTGAAGAAATCCGTTTTCCTTATAGATACCTATATCGGTCAGTGTTTGGGAATTACTGATAATTTCATCTATATAGCTGTCATAATTCAGAGCATAGCTGACTTTCGACAGCACCTCTCTGTATTTTTCAATTTCAGAACTTATCTGCTTTCCCACTGCCGCTGGGTCAGGCGACTGCATATTGGCCGTATACTCTTCATACAGCTTCTGGGCTGTTTCACGGCGTTCTGCTGCGGTATCTCCTTCCAGCAGCTGCAGTGCGTATGTGTCGCCTGCCATAGATTCTGCTGCCCGAGCATAAGTTTCCAGCATTGAAATTTTGTCCTCAAGATAGTTTACCGCCTCAATTTTATCTGACGGCAGACTGTCAAGCAGCATTTGCTGTGACGCTATATCACTGCGTTTGTTCTGATATTCATTGCCGTAAATGTCCTTACTCTGCAGCACATCCCCAGAGCAATACACACTGTAAAACACTGCACCGTTAAGAATTATTACAGCAAGAGTTATTATGGAGACAATGATTGTATTTTTGCTTGTCCTCATCTTCCGTCCACCTTTTTCATCACCGCATACATAACATTTTTGCGGTTTCTTCTGCTCAGCGGCACCACCGCATCATTTTCCAGCACAAGGGTATCTGCGTTGACACGTCTGATTCGTGCGATGTTGACAAAGATGGATTTATACACCTCTATAAAATCGTTGCTGTCAAGCAGCAGCGAAAATGAACCGATGGCTCTGGTGTCGATCATATCCTCAGTCATTGTGTGTATAAGCGTGCTGCGACCGTCAGATTCGGCATAGAGGATATCATCGGTGTTTATTATCACAGCACCGTCTTTTGTCATAACAGTGATTGTCTTTCTGACATAGAGTTTCTTCCATAGCTTTTCGAGAACAACCGGCAGCTTTTCGTCGCAGTTCTTTTTGACCACAAAGCCAAATGCACTGACATCGTAACCGTCAACAGCACGATTTTCAAGACTGGTAACGAATATCACCGGAACGCTGTTACCGTATTCACGAAGTTTCGCCGTTGTATCCATACCGTCTGCACCTTTGCCGAGGTTTATATCCATAAACACAGCATCGAACCGCTCACCGCTCTCGCATGCGGCAAGAAAACTGCCGCCGTCAGAATAGAGCGCAACATCGGCGTCTGTGTTCTTTTCGGCACAGAAGGATTCAAGTTTTTCTCTGAGCGACAGAGCAAACCACTGCTCGTCTTCGCAGATTGCAATTCTCATATACATCAACCATCCTTGCCCACATTGTAGCACCATTAACCACACTAATCAACGCTGAAAAATTTGTTCCGCTTGCGAAGATGTCTGCAAATATCAGGAAAAACGAGAAAGCTTTTTATATCTAATATTAAAAGGGAATACGGAAAATTTTTTCAGAGCAACAATGCCCTGATGCCGTCTTTCAGCATCAGGGCATTGTTATTTACAAAACTTTCTAATAATACCGCTTATCAGAACAAATCAAATTTTCCGGCCTTTCGACATGCTCTTTCTGCATACTTCAGGATTGACAAAGCTGCAATTGTATAAATCGCAGCCATTATAAACTCCCCGATCAGCAGTAATCCGAACCCTTCTGTCTTTCCCTCAAACAGCAGGTTCATTGCCTCGATGGAGCGTGTAAGCGGCAGAAATCTCGATGCAATCTGTCCGGCTTTCGGCAGCTGCGAGACGGGAAATTCCGCTCCGGTGAATATCATCAGTATAGAGTTCATCATATTCAGGATAAGGTGCATACTGTCACTTATCAGTCCAAACACCGAAAGCAGCAGACCAAAGCACGATGAGGCAATCATCGCACAGATAATAGTCAGCAGCGCCAGTACGATATTGACGTCCGAGAAGCTGACACCGAACACCAGTGCGCCAACAGCAAATCCAAGCAGGACAAATCCTATTGCCAGAATGGACGGAATAAATCCGTAAGATAGTACAACAGACAGCATATTTGCAGGTGATGCGATTATACTGCGCAGTCTTCCGCTGTAACGTTCTGAACGGAAAAGACCGCCCAAGCCGAATATGCAGGTATTGACGCACATCATAAATGAATTACCAATAACCCAGTGTGTCAGATCAGTTGCCTTAAAGCTATAAGCGGCCAGCAGGCAGTAGAACACCATCGTGATGATAGGATAGCCTGTATCAAAGAACAGAAACTCTCGCCAGTCGAAAGCAGCGGTACGGGCTTTCTGATAAAGCCACGCCTGTGAGAAAAATCTTCGTATCACTTCAGCACACCTCCAATGCAGCACTGATTCTGACCTGCCGGTCAATTATCCTGTAAAGCCACGCCGAGAACAGTGCCAATCCAACTGACAGTGCCGTCATTATGGCAAAATTCCGCCAGAACAGCATTTTGTCCCCTACTCCGTCAACCGACATACGCAATAGTTCTATCGCCCATGTCGGTGCGAGGCAGCGGCTGATGCACTGCATCCATGCAGGAAGAATATCCACTGGAAATGACATTCCACAAAGCATGATAAATGGTATCTCGATGCAGTTCATATATAGTCTTGTACGGCGTGATAATGTCAGCAGACAGGCGATAACCGATGATATAACCACGAAACTGCCTATCATTCCTGCCAGTGCAACAGCAAAATAGCCAGGACTGGTAAGCGTCAACGGCGAACGGTAAATAATCAGCGCAGTTGCAAGAGAAATAACAAGCGATACCATTGACAGCAGGGTATTGCCAAGTATTTTTCCGAGTATGATAGCCGGAAAACCTGCCGGAGCTGCAAAAATAAGCGCAAGTGTTCCGCTTGAACGCTCACGGTTGATGTCACCTGCTGAAGAAAAGCATATACAGCTCCACAGAGACATCAGTCCAGAACCAAGAATTACATAAGAAGCAAAATTCTCATGGCCTGAATTTCTGAACATCTCATAAAGAAGTATGATATTTAATATCGGGCTGATTATAAGGCAAAATCGGTACATAGGACGCACAAATGACTGCTTCATCTGCAGCAGCATTGTGCTCAGCAGAACAGAGCGTGTCATTCTTCGTCCTCCTTGATAAGAGCTATATACGCCTCTTCAAGCGTAGCCGCGTTGCCCTTTATTTCTGCCGGAGTACCTCTTGCAACTATTTCGCCATGATTGAGTATCACCATGCGGTCGCACAGCTCCTCTGCTTCGGGCAGATAGTGGGTTGTCAGCAGTACGGTTTTGCCGTCATCACGAAGCTTTCGGATAATGTCACGAAGCATATGCGCCCCCAACGGATCAAGTCCGACGGTTGGCTCATCCATAAACAATATCTCCGGGTCATTGATTAGACCACGGGCGATCTGCAGCCGCTGTATCATACCTTTTGAATAGGTTTCTGCAAGACGGTCGGCGGCATCTGTCAGCTCGACAAGCGTTAGTATTTCGTCTATGCGTCTTTCCCTCTCGCCTTTTTCAATTAGATAGAGGTTAGCAAAATAGCGCAGATTATCCCTTGCCGAAAGCCTGCGATAAACACCCATTTCGCCGCCAAAGATAAAATTGATGCGCTTTCTTATCTGCTTCTCCTGCCCGAAGGTATCATATCCGAAAACCTTGCATACGCCGGATGTAGGTGCAAGCAGTGTTGTCAGCATTTTTATCGTAGTGGTTTTTCCGGCTCCATTCTGTCCAAGCAATCCAAATATTTCGCCCTTATTGACTGTAAAATCAATGCCTCGAACAGCCTCTACCACTTCCTTTTTGCGTCTGAAAACACCTTTATATGTAATGTATTCACGCCTCAGATTCTTAACTTCGATAATCGTTTGCATATTCGCTCTCCTTATTCGATGATTATAGAATTAGATTATAATCTAATTAGATGATTTGTCAAGAAGGTAAAAGAAAAACCTGCCGAAAAAAATTCAGCAGGTTTTGGTTATTTCTTTTTTATTTTAGCCCCAAATCATCAGCAATTTCATCAAGCAAGGCTTTTGCACTTTGCTTGCTCAATCCATAATACTTGGAATTTTTCACAGGTTCTTCGGTAATCAGTCCGCTTTCCTTCATCTGTTCCATATGATGAGAAACTGTTGAAGTGGCTATGGAGACCTTTTTAGCTATATCAAGTCCTCTCATCGGACCTTCCTGTGCAAGAATGGTCAGAATCTGATAGCGAGTCGGGTCAGCAATCGCCTTGAGTGCTCTTACCCTATCCTCACTGTTTCGACTCGTCTTATGCAGCGTGAGGAACAATATCTGCCGCAGATGTTCGCCCTCAACCTCAAAGAATCGGCAGGCTTTCATTGGCATAAAATACGACGGCATAAAAATGAATTCGGAATACGGACCGCAATTTTTGAATGTCTTGCCCATGAGCTCTTCCGAAAGCGCAAGCAAATCGCCGCTCTGCGCACCGCTGCATATTCTCTGATACAGCATCTCTACTCTTGGAAGCTGCTTGTCTATCACCTGCGAAAACTCCGGTGTTCTCATTTCTGCCGCCAGAGAAAAGAACTGGTCAATAAAGCGGTCAGACTGGCGTACAAAAGCAGAAAACGCAAGAAAGCTGCTGCAATGTTCCGCTATCCAGCTATACGCTTCATCGAGTGCTGTATCGTCTGTAATCGCCTTTCGGAGAATCTCTTTGCTGGCGTTTTTGTTGAAATGCTGGAACTCAAACTGTCGCCAGACAAAGTCCTCCGGCGTCTGCTCACGTACAATATTCTGCAGGCTCTCCAGCGAGATATTCTCCGCCGGTATATCAAGCAGATAATCGAGCATATTGGCACTGAAATATTCCGCTAGAATCTGATATGTTTCAAAAAGGAAGCTGTACCTGCGTTTCCAAACAGCGATCCGCTCGGCTCCGTAGATTTCCGTGCAGAGAGTATGCAGCTTTTCGCCGGAAAGCAGACTTATAGCCGCCCAAACCGATTCAAGCTCGGGGATAAATATGAACCAGCAATTGTCACTTAATCTATCAAAACGCACAGGCACTCCTCCTTTCTGAAATTCTACGGATATCTTATCACAAAGAGGGAGAAATGACAACTGTGATGTTATATCTTATAGTTACTACTATCACAAAATAAGCATTCATATTGACATAGGCCATATATTTGTGGACCACTTGTCTGATGAGTAGTTACACCGGAATTATTTCCGATACCTATTATCCGTTGTTATGGGTATCACTTAAGCAAAAAACGCACCTTATCAGGAAAGTTATCCTTGTAAGGTGCGTTTTTGCTTGTATATGTAATTAAATGATCTTTCCTAAATATATGTCCTTGTTAAAGCCAATGATTCGAGTCTTTATCAATGACTTTTGACGGAAAGCTTTTTGCAGGGACTCTCGTTCCTTTTTGTTACTAATTTTCAGTGTAATCGAAAATGCAGTTCCTTCGTACTGGAATGTTCCTGTCGCTGAGTCGGTCTGGACATTCAGAAGTGTGACATTAACTACTTTTCCATTGGGGACAGCTGCTATTGTTTCAGTTGAGGGCGATGTGGGTTCTGGTACTTTCTGCTGAGGCTTTGCTGCCTCTCCGAGCAACTCCGAAATAGTACTATATGCCTCAAAAAGAGATGCACGATACTTCGGCCTGGGAGTGCTTTCTACAACGTGGTGAATTACGCAAGGCACTTCGGCCTTTTTTAGAAGCATTTTCAGAACCTCTTCGATACCACCGTAATATGCAATTTCTCCCTTGGAGAAGCGTAACAAATCATCTTTTACAGACACTCCTGCAATGCCACCGTCAACATCACCATTTATCCACTGATCATCCTTAGAAGTTCGAATGTTTCGTAAGGTTGTCCGTTGCCCAGTTTTCAATATATGAATAGTAGTGGGAATTTGCTTAGGCTTATTGTTGGAACTTGCCATCAATGTCTCCGGTAATTCACTACCAACTTCTATTGCTGGATATGTTTCAGATGCTACTTTTGGAATACGCATTTTCTCGCCAGCGTCAATGTCTGCTGCGTTATAAGACAGGGCAACCAAGTGGCATACACCAAATCCCATTACAAACATAATGCGATGTCCAACTTGAGCGGAGGTAAGAGAACTGTGAGATCTACGTCCAATGTTCATCCTAACCTGTTCTTTGCTCCAAGGTACTGGGTCATAAATTTTCAGATATGCAAGTCCTTGATTCAAACACTCCTCAAAGTGCGCAGATACCAGAATAGGTGCACATTTTTGCTTAAAAACCGATTCACAAATTTCTTCATCTGTCTTGCAGTAAGTAACATCAAGCAACTGCCCCATCTCTTTTCCATTGACAAAAACATCACGAATCTTCGTCAGGCTTCCTCTGCGCCGATCGAATACACCATCAATGTCATATCCACTAATCAAGTGCATTAACTCACGCAACTCATCAATCGAGGCGGCATTACCAGATTTTATGGATAAGCGCAATAACACATTTTGATAGTAATATGGTTCGGGATTCAAGTTGTTTCGTCTGTCCTCCTCCATTGCCATCCAGCGCCTTGCCATGACAAGACCTTGATCCACCGGCAATTCGAGATGCTTTGCAAGAATCATCCAATAGTGGAACATCTGAGATCGGAGAGTGTAGTCAGAAAAACGTCCCGGGTCGAAAGGCTGAAGTAGCAGACCCTCAATATCCGTTAACATTTTTCGTGGATTTTTGAGATTGTAGCAGAATGGAACTTCAGGATCCTTATACCGTGCTTGATTGATTTGTGCATATATTAGACTACGAAGCGAGTTTCCGTATCCAACAATATCATGAGTGGGGCGGAGTATGTCCACTTTGTTTTGGTAATACTCTACTGCTTGAGAATAGTTTCCGAATACAATCTTAGAACGGAAGCGATTTTCGTATTCGGAAATCTTGCCCTGAGCGATATCATCAAAAGCGGAATAGTTTTTCGCTTCTTCCAACGTATCCATAAATTTAGCTTGCAACTGACGTGCAGTTTGGTCTAATTTAGGTAGATCGTCCTCGGATTTAATGTTATTGATTCTGAACCAGAACTGGAGTGTCCTGCACAGCAACTCAAGTTTACTGGGATATCCGTATTCAGGACTGCCATAACATATTGTGTTGTCAAAATATTCCTCTGCTCGTTGCACATCTTCGTAAATATCAGAAAGTTCATCCTGATCAAACACTACATTCTCGTCATCAAATGCCTGCTTCAGTTTATCCAGCAATGCACTGCCAGCCATATGGAACACATTTGGGTCATCATCAGGCATATATTCAATTGCTTTCTTAAAAGATTCGTATGCTTCTGCGTGGTTATGTGCATCTCTACTGTACATACGACCCAAGTGTGCATAACTATGAGAAACCAAACGCAGAATCTGCTGTTCGTTTCGCTTGAAATATTCGTCAGGATTTCTGCTGTGGTATAAAAGAATCCCATCAGCTAAAGGTTGGAACTTTGCGGCCAAATGATTCATTAGCTGCCGCTGACTTTCTGGCATACCTATGTCCATCATCAGCGCAGAAAGATATTGAGGTTGAACATCGGAATCTCCCCGTTTGTTCTGAATCATAATAGAAATTAATATATCCAGATGGGGTGCGTTTTCCGGAAGAGTTCTGCTGACTTCGGCCATATGATCAATCAAATGGAAGCTTAATTCGTAAACCGCATTACGAAGATTTTCTTTGCCTCCGTAGTACTTCTCGCAATACTTGTTCAAGAAGCAATCACTAAGTAACGGATGCATAAAATGATAATATTCCATGCCCGAAATTTGGCGTTCTACTGTTACTACACTACTGGCGGCTGGAACGACTTTTAAGAAGTTTTCTCGCATGGAAAGGCCTAAAATCTGTCGAACAAAGGAGATTGGCAGATTCTTGCATTTATAACGGTCACATAAAGCCAAATATGCAAGGACATCGGCATAGCGGCGTTCATAGCAACCGTTCAATGCCTTAGATACATAGTTCTCAATACTGAAATCTTGTTCCTTGTAATACAGACCAATAATGAACGGCGTCAACATTGATCCCTGAATCATGTTATCAAAGTGAATATCTTTTTGCTGCAACTCCATTTCAGACAGCGGACTAACCTGTCTGTACCGTTCCCGGAGAACGGGAATTTTACTGTCTTGGATTGACGAGACAGTCTTATAGTTAGCGTCAGGAAAATCTTTCCGAATTTCGATCTCATCTCGGCAAGCGGATACCAAAACACAGCGACGATCCAAACGACAGACTTCCTCGCACAGATTTTTAAAATATGGGAGCGTGTCATCTGCGAACAAAATTATTGGCGATTTCTCCAGGACGCTGTCATACAGATGCTCAATGCGAGATTTGAAGGTTTTGGGAACATAATTACGGACTTCCAAAACAGCATAGTCCATATGCAAATCCCATACCAATTGACGCGCTATGGTGGAGCCACCAATACCTGCGGTGTGGACAATGAAAAATAAGCGTTTCTGAGGATTTTGCTGTGTCTGGCCTAATAGCGTTTTAATTGTTTGCTCCATTTGCCCAAACTCAGCACTTTTTCTCAAGCGAGGAATATACTCGTTTGCAATAGTATTCCACGAAGCTGTATTTCCAGAATAAAACTGTAATCTCAGTTCCTCACTACGATCAGCATGCTCCTCCTCACTATGGTCATACAATGCAAGAAAATCATTGGCAATGTTATTTCGGTCATTTTCACAAAGTATAACAGGGCCCTTTGCAGTTGGGAGAGAGAAGTTACTTTCTAAAGACTTTCGCGGTTTCCAATAACTACCATGTTCAGCAATTGCTTGATAAAATTGATATGTTAGGCATGAGTGATGGAGAAAATGTTGTTGCATCTCTTCCGGAAATCCGTCATACTCTGCATAGACTTTATTCGCCTCTTCTGTGCTTGCAAGACCCACCCATGTAATAAAGTAGTCATCCAGACTGATATCATAGCTGTTCACTACTTGTATCAGCCGCTTTGTGAAGCTGGTGTTGTCAGTTAAAACAACGATGTTAATTATACGATCACAAGCTTTGGCACAAAGGAGGAGCTTTTTTAATATTTCTCCGAGGTTATTAAGCTTGTCTCTCCAGGAAACATATTGGCCACGACATGGCAAATCCTTGTGAAACTCTGTATACGCCCCGATAGAAACGGAACTTTTGGACATACAGGACATAAACTCGAAGGATTGATACTCACCGCAACGGTACCACAATGTATTATCTACGGGCAACTGTGTCAAATTATCAGCTACCTTGCGACATAACACTTCTCGCTGGATACGATTGTGTTCAACCATTTCCAACAGTCCGCCGCAGTCTGAATAGCCGTCCAAATCTATGACCAAATTCCATGGTAAATTGGCAACGGCCTTACGATAATCACGGCGTACATCATGTGCTGAATCTGCAACCAAAATGGTGGTTGTACCATCAAAAGAAAAACAACACGGTTCTGCGAGCATTCGATCGTAATCAAACAATTCCTCAAACTCAAAAAACGGTAATTGGTCGCGGTATTCGGAATCCATGAAGATTAGCATATCTCGGATGATATTGTAGCATCGCATGGCGGATAGACACAATGTCGCTTCTCCGGAGTGAGTCAACTTTGAGCGAGTTTCACGATCAGAACTCAATGCTTGAAAATCAAAACTAAAAGCACCTACTTTTTCACGGAGAACCTTTGCCAATATTTCTGCTAACTCATAGACATCCGCTGAGCAGGTAATCCAACTGCGTAGAGAATCACTTTTGAATTTCAGATTGGCAGATATTCCGCATTCAATCAGGAACTGGTTATTTGGTCCCGGCCCGAAGGAGAACTTAGACAGCATCAGCTTAACAAGCGCATCTGACATAGAGAAATAGGACATTTTGGCGCCGTTGGCATAATCGAGATCATCCAAAAATCCCTGAGCCATGTCAGAAATAACTGCAGGATCATAGTTGATTTCTTCCAATTCCTTAGCCAATGCCTCCATACCGATTTCAGTTTTTAAGATGGTATTGTACCGTTCAAAAGTAGTCTTGTACCATCTTGCGATGTTTCTCACTCGGCGACAGTACTGATCACGGAGTTGCTGATTTCTTTCGATTTCTTCGCAAAAGATAAGCGTACTCATCTGATGTGTACAGCTTGACATAATGTTTCCCCTTTCCTAATATGTGTTGTGCGATAGAAATTCTCAACAAGTTAATACGATAAATATATCAAAAATATGTTAGATTATATCATGTATTTACCTTTTTTTCAATAACTTCAATTAATTACACAGCTTAAGATCGACGACGAGAAAGTACACCTGTCTCCCGTAATGGATCTGTTCAATCGGGAAATTATTACTTATTCCGTTTCATAAGATCCATGCTTAGAACAAGTGAGAAAAATGTTGAGAGGTCTTTTTGACAAGCTTCCTGCCGAAGCAACACCACTATTTCGTTTAGACCAAGGTCGGCAATATGCAGAACATCAAAGGCTATCATCTGAACACGACATCACTCAGTGTATGTCCTGAACGGAAAATGCATGAGTTATGGTGCTACGGAAAACTTTTTTCGGCAGGCTAAAAGCCTAAGTGTTTTATTGAAAAAAACTCGAAAGTGTTAATACTTTCATTGATAAATCATCATACATTACTACATCAACGACAGAATTTCCTTAAAACAAAAAGGAATGAGTCTGGTGCAATGCAGAACTCATTCACATACAAGTTAATATTTTCATTTGCCTAATGCACTTTAATCATTTCCCTGCGGGTCTTCCTTCTCCGCCTTTTGACTTGTTCATGATCGGATTATGCTTAGCTATGGACTGCTGCTCGTGCTCTCTGCGAGTGCGTGAGGTGGATCGTCCATCGGCAACCATATACTCGATGGTACAACCGCAGCCCGGCTCTACAGGCAACTTGCCGCTGCGAATGTGCTCGCCTGTGCGGCGGGCGAGGTTGTTCGTCTCGCCTATGTACGTAATGGTACCCGAGCCGTCACGCATCCGGTACTCCCCAGGTTTTGTGGGCGGTCTGTGACCGCATCCTGTGGAAGGGTTGTATTTGCTGGGGCGGCCTGCTTTGTAGATGGACATATGTTACCTCCTTTTCATCGGGAGCCACTTTTGCGGAAAGTTGCTCCGGTTGCACGTGCCTGTTCTGCCTTGGCAGTGTTTGCAGCAGCCTGCTCGTAGCAAGTCTTCGCTTTACCATAGTGATGGTCACCGCAACCGTTCTTGGCCATTGCCCAGTGACGGTTGCCGTCATCGCGGTAACGCTTGGCGCGTGCGTCGAACATTTCTGCCGGAGAGTTGTAGTAGCTCATGTCAGAATCTCCTTTCGAGTTGTCAGTTAGGCCATACGGGTTTAACTGGTATGCGAGGGACCGGATTCTTCCTGCTATCCGGCGACCAAATCTGGAGCTTGCCGCACCGAGGGCAAAACCTACCCATATCCCCCGCAGAGGGGTTATAAGTGTAGGTATGACCGCAGTGGATGCACCGTTTGGTCATCATGCGAAAACTCATTACGTATCAGCTCCTTTCGTCAATGAATGGTTGATTACCGCTCGCGACGCTCTTTGGCGTCGGCCTTAGCGCCGCTGATGGCACCTGCGATACCACCAACCAGAGTTCCGACAGCGCCGCCGGATACAGTCACGGTAGAAACTTTTGCAGCGGCTACAATCGGTGCCAGCACGATGTTGACACCAGGAAGCGCAATAACTACACCGTTAAGTAAGGTGTCAATGGCGGTGCCGAAGACTCCTCCGAGCCCGGCTCCTGCGGATGCGCGATTGAATTTATGACTCATACAGTCATCTCCTTTCGTGGTTAACAGTATTCCTGATCGGACTGATCTTCGTCCGATTCTGCGATGCCAATGACAAGACCGGCTCCAGCTCCGGCAACAGTGCCGATGGCAGTACCGGTAGCTACTGATGTTCCAGCAATTGTGGCGATAGCACTGCCAAGTGTTGCGCCCAGCGAACTGCAGGCGAGAATGGTTGACAGTATGAACATTTCGCTCCCTCCTTTCTTATACGACTGCAGTCTGTTTGGCGAAATCTTCTGCCAGAATCCAGCCCATAGCCTCCGTGACAGAAGCGGCCGTGGCTGCATTGATGATGTTTCCGGCGATCGGGATCCATCCCACCAGCACCTGTGACAAGGTCCTGCCAACGGTGGCCGCTGCAACCGAGGCGAGTGCGGCCTTGGCGGAACTCTCCGTCAGCTCGATGCCAAATACTCGTCCAAGCGCAACGGTCATTGCCAGCTGAATGGGGGTAATCACAGCGTTGTCGCTGCATGGGATCTGTGCGAGTCCGATGCCGACGGCGCCTGCGGACGCACTGGCACCGTGGATGATTCCGTGGCACTTGTTTCGCTGAGCGGTGGTCATGTTGTTCATGTGGTTCCTCACTTTCCGGCCAGATAGGCCTGTCGGGTTGTTGTTTTCGTCATGTCATAATCTTACCACGACTCTGTCGGACTAACAACTCGGGAATTTCTTTATTTATCTGTTCCAAATTCGCACAAAATATGTTATTATTGAGTAAGATGCATTCCGGAAATGGAACAAAACCTTGGAGGGACGACTTTAATATGTTGTTTTCAACTATTCTTTCCGACAGCGAAACTAAACAAATCAGCAAAATTGAAAATAAACTTCGACTTAATCTTAGCGATCATGCATTCTCCGTGCTGGTCTACGACAGAGAAGTTTTTTGTGGAACAGAATTATCCTCTGACAGTATCCCGTCTGCTTTCTTTAACAGTATTTTTAGTCTATTCAAGGATGAGGCTGCATCGTCTGTATGGGCAGCGGTTTGTGCTAAAAGGCGTGAACTGAATGCAGTTCTGATAGATGTGCCTTGCAGGGAGTCTGCCGTCAGCAGATTGCTTACGCATTACGAAAGCGAGTTGGTGGAAGCTCTTAAAGGCAGGCTAAAAGACAAAGGAAATGCCTTTCTTATGCGAGTCAACACCGATAATATGAAGTATCTTGTTTCGGACGAGGGGGCTGCCGAGGAGGGATATTACAATGACAGCGTAAGCAAGTATTTCAAAGCGGTAATTGAAGAATATTGTCAGCAACCATATGTTAAGCGTGAGCGAATATTTTTTCGGGAAATATGTACAGAAGCAAACCGGGCAAAAGAAGATTCCCGCATTCTGAAACTTACACTCCGGAAGACAGGCAGAGAGATAAAGAATATCCGGTATATGAAACCACTGGGCATATATCAGGATTCCGAGAATATGTATAACTATCTGATTGGAATGATCCTTTCGGACAAAACCGGCACTTGGGAGCCTGGCTCCATCCGCCTTTCCAATATAGTGAAGGCTGACTGTCTCGAAAAGCATAAAGGGGTTACGAAGGACGAGAGAAAGCTTCTGGAAGAAACAATGCAGCGATGCGGGGTGCAATTTATGTCCGGAAGCAACGATTCGGAACATATTGTTGTCGAGCTTGATGAACAAGGGCGGCGAATGTACAAATCCATGCTGCATCTGCGTCCGAATTTTATCCACAAAGAAAGATCGCCAGAAAACCCAAACTGTGTCAGATACACATTTGACTGCCCATTTTTTCAGGCAAGAGCCTATTTTTTCAAGTTCGGTTTTAATGCCAGAATCATCAGTCCTCAGTCTCTATCTGATCAGTTCCACAGAATGTACTGTTCGGCAGCGAAGCGGTACGAATGACTTTTGCGCCAAGGGTACTCGCCTATGGTCTGTATAGATTATGCGAAGTAAGGATTTCCAAGAAAAATAGCATAAAGCACACAGTTGGACTTCATATTAATGCCGCACCAGATTATTTCAAAAGCATCTTGACCATATAAATATCACAGGAAACACCTGAGTGCTTTACGCCCACTTTATTTCAGTTTCTTTCACCCAGCGTCATGTTCTCTGCCAGTTAAAAACTAAACGCCGCCTGAACTAACAGCAATTTGTTCAGGCGGCGTTTAGCATTAATATTATAGTGTTTTCACCTCATACTGTTGCCCCTTAACGAGCAGGGAAGTAGTGAATGAACTGCTTGTAATCGTCCTCCTCAAGACTCTGAAGAATACCGTTTTTATCCATTCTGCACGCAAAACAGCGAGTGTGTATTTTAAATCCAATCTCGGGAATCTCACAAGATACATGCATCACCAGTTCTTCACCCCACCTCTCGAGATATTCAGCACCTTCGCATGCATAGGTTTCGGGGAATATCTCGTTGACATAGCGGTCTTCCTGAGTCTGGTCATATACGATGACGATGTTCTCAGAACCAGGTATACGGACGGTTTTGCGTACGACATCCTGGACGTCCTCTGGGGCAAACAGCTCGCAACTTATCTGTCCACGAAGGAAATTGTCAACCCAATCGAGGCCAATTTCAGTACCAGTGCGGTTGCCATAAAAGTGCTGGGTGATGATTGCGATGGTATTGTTTTTGTTCTTAGTCATGATAGAAACACTCCTTAATATTTTTTCACAGCGCCTTCTGCTCTTGTGATTGGAGTATATCAAAAATCATTTCATCAAAACCGGAATAGTATTCCGTGTTTTTTATTTTCTTTCGCCCTTGACGATTATTTTGATCAGGCTCTCATATTTATTATCTTCCAAATATCGGTTTAGCTCCTCAAGGTACCGCTGACCGCTATCATGTTTGTTCAGCGGGCGTTTCTTTAGTGCAAACCAAATTATTGCATCACGTTTTCTTCGGGCATATAGAGGATGCTTGCCTGAATACCTCAGTAAAATCTGTGTTTCTTCTACGCTTGCTCCAATCAGTACGCAAATTGCAAGCAGTACATCTCGTGACGGATTCACTACTGAACCATTCACAATTTTGCCAACATAGCCCTCGTCTTTTCCGATGCCTTTTGATGCCCTGCTGGGATTAAATCCATGTTCTTCAATCAAATGATACAGATATCTGCCGAGCAGAAGATTTTCATCCATAAGATCGGTGGTATAAAAACGCTCAAAATCCTCAAAAGAATCCATCGTTTCAATCGCGTTGTTGATTTGAATTGAAGGGAATCTGTGCTCAAAAAATTGATTTCCTGAATGAAGTCCATCCTTATCCATAATCGTTTCCTTTCCTGTTATCACGAGAGAAGTTCACTTAAAATACAACAGCTCTTATTCTGCCGCTTGCAAAATAATGTTGTTTTGAATTACTTGTATTCTTTATAATAATAGATATATTATATCGCAACCCATGAAATATTACAATATACTGTGAGTTTCACTGATGCCGCAACATAATATATATGCCGATAAAAATTACTCTCCCCCACCATGCTGGGCGTAAACTGCTCGGTCTGGGAGAGCGCACGGTTGGCATGCGTGAGGTCGAGGGCTCGAGCCCCTTCAGGTCCACCACATAGAGCAAATCCGAATCTGATGCCGATTGGCGCCGGGTTCGGATTTGTTGTTTATATCAAGTTATATTGACAAAGAAATATTTGTGTAGAGAACAGCCAGAACGACAGGGACACCTGCCGTTCTGTCTGTTTGCTTTGCCTGAGCATATTTCTTCGTATTAGTCTGACTTTTATTTAGCCAACACTACTGATTTCGCAGTTATCACTCCATCATTCGCCGCAATCAATAACCATCTCGGAGCGGATACCCGAAACGCAGATAACGCACTCGCCGTCTGTGCAGAAAGGCGCATCGCACACAACGCCGTTCTTTCTATAAACAACAGCGCATTTTCTGCCGCTGTTCACGACCTTGTATGCGTTCGGGTCGGATATATGCACTATGGAATTTGCGCAGAACTGGTTGATGTCAAGCCTTGCGCAGGTGCCGTCTACGGTTATATCGTAGTCGGTTTTGCCGGTAAGCTCAACGCTGCCGAAAACGTCCCTGACATATACAAACCCTGCATCGCCGTCATATTCAAGGCGTTCAAGACGGAGACTTTCGATGCGCAGCTCCTTTGCAGAAGCATCTATCTCGCAGTGACTTGTATAATCGGCAGGCAGAGTGATTATCACATCAATAGAGGATTCGGTTTCGTAGCGGCTGATACCCTTTTTCGCTATGCAGTCAATATCCAGCCTGCTTTTCTTTTCGTCCAGCTTGATTTTATACAGCGAGCTTATGTTTTCGAGGGTATCTGACTGCAGCTTTATGTGTATTTTCTCGTCACTGCCCGATGTGATGAGAAGGCTTCCGGCACTGCCCATGCGGATATCAAAGTGCTTGTCGCCGTCTATGTCATATACAGTCTCGCTCTCGTAAACCGTTTTCTGACGGCTCTGAAGCTTTGATTCCTGAAGCACCAGTTCATCGAGCGTCACCTTGAATATCTCTGCAAGGATAATCATATTCTCAATGTCGGGCAGACCTTTTTTTGTTTCCCATTTGGTTATCGCCTGACGGGATACACCGATTTTTTCAGCAAGCTGTTCCTGAGAAAGTCCCTGCGAGGTTCTTATCTGCTTTAATCTATCACCGAAATCCATTGTATATTCCTCCGTTTATTCCTTGATAAGTGAGTATGCGGATATTTTGCGAATCGGCATTGTCAGGCATATGCTGATGATGAAATTCATGACAATCAGCACTGCGGCAAAAATCATAAGAAACGCAAATGAAAGCTCCATATTATTCTTTACCGCACCGACAGCCGAGAATATAATCCCGTTGATATACGGCATATAAATCATGCCGAGGGTTGCCGAAATCAGTACGCCCGCGATTGTGACCGGCAGAAAGCTGCCTGCCGTCTGAAGCATCAGCTGACCGCTGGTGTATCCCATTGCCTTGTAGATGCCCAGTTCCTGCTTTCTGCGGACAAGCAGCGATTTTATGACGATGTAGAGAATGAACAGCACTATCAGCATGGTGAGAATGAATATGACTGCAATAATAACCGCGCTGATGCTCATGTACATCTCCTTGGTTGTCTCTGTCATTTTCTGCGAGTCAATAGTCTTGATAATTATATCTGAATGCACATCTTCATATCGGCTGATAATCTCTTCTGCTGCCGCACCGTCATCAAGATAAACATAAAGCGACGGCATGGTAATTTCACCGCAAAGTGCTTTGTAACCGTCAGTTGTCAGCTCGCATACAGCGCCCTGATAATTGACACTCTGAACAAAGCCTGTGATTTTGTATGTGTGTGATTCCTCGCCGCTTTTGAGAGTAACGCTGTCGCCTGTATTGAATTTATCCTCAAATGCACTTCCAAGAGCTATTTCGTTCCTGTTCTGAGGATTGCGGCCGGCATAGCACAGGTCGTTGGTCACACGGGAGAAATCCTCGCAGACAAATGCTGTTACAGCCGAAGAGTCAATATTTACATTTGCTGATGTATATTGTAATACATCACGTACATCAGAATCAACCTGCAAAATATCAGTAAGCTGTTCCCGGTCGGCTTCTTCGGTGAAGAAAATGATATCAGGAGTCTCCTCAGAGAGTGTGGACATGAAGTTTTCAGGCTTGATTACCACGTTGTAGAAAAGCGTGCCGGAGAATGCAACAAGCACAGTCAGCACAAAGGAAACAAGAAACAGCAGTGCATTCTGCTTCTTTGCGGCGCACATCTGCTTGAGAACAAGACGAAGCGACGTGCTGATTCTGGTCTTTTCCAGCGGCAGAGGATTATTACCTGCGGCACTTGCATCAGAGCCACCTCTGATGGCACTGATGGGCTGAATTTTTCTGATACGCTTTGCGGCACTGACGGTGAATACAAACACAATGAGCATCGGAATTATCACTGCACATGCAAGACCGCCGAGGTCAAAGGCAAGTTCAAAGGAGAAGCCTGACTGCATGGTGAGAAAATCTGCAAGTGCAGGCAGGATTATGTAGGAAAGCATTACTCCCACACCGGCACTCAGTGCTGTTACAAGCATATAAGGAATAACAAGGCTTGCGATAATCATATTTCCGGTGTAGCCCATCGCTTTCAGCACGCCCATGCTGACCATTTCGTCCTCGATTGAATTGCTGATGCGGAACTTGCTCAGGAATACGCTGACCAGCAGTATCACGCAAGCAAAGGCGATAAGAATGAGAATCAGCAGACTGCACACCATGGTTCTTGTGTCCTTGGTTGAAACGCAGTCATTGACAGCCAGTATGGCAATGCCGTTGTCTTCGAGAATGTCACCCACATCGTTTTTAATGCTTTCTACCGTGGAAACATCGTCTGTTACGAGTGAGTACTCGACTATTGCATTATCCTCATTTTCTGCATAAATCTCTTCGTAAGCACTTGCTGAAAGATAGGCACCCATCATGCCCTTGCCGTAGTTTCCGTACTGCATTTCTTCGGCAATTCCTGCAACGAAAAAGGTATATTCCTTGCCGTTCACCGCGTAAACTATCTCTTCACCGACCGCAAACTCTCCGAAGTTTGCAACATACATCGGCAGATAAATTGCCGGCTCCGGAATTTCGGCAGATTCTTCGCTGATGTCAGGAAGATTGACACCGCGCTCATCGTCCATGTTGTAAAAGACGGTGTTCATGTCGAAATCGGTGTCTCTGAAATCTCTGACGACCGCTTCGGTGTAAACAGCCCGATGTGCTTCAACCCCGCTGACACCGTCTATGGCTTTCAGCTCAGCAGAAAGAGCAATGGTATTCTGCACTTCGGGGATATATACGTTGACAGAAGCGGTGTTCAGCTCATTGAATTTTGCATCGTATGCCTTATCTGTCTGAAAAGCAAGCACAAGAGCGAGATTGAGCATAAATGCGGTAAACATAACGATAAGTCCAAAGGAAATAAACGAGCCTCGGTCTTTTTTCAGATTGTGAATTACCTGTGTGTATATCTTCTTCATGTTACCACCCCATCTCGGTCAGGAAGCCGTTAAGTCTGGCTTCTCGTTTGCTGTTTTCAGCCTCGTATTTTCCAAGGTCACATTCGCCGAATATCTGTCCGTCACGGATATACAGAACACGGTTGCCCCGCAGTGCGGTGCGCTTGTCGTGGGTGACCATGATAATGCTCTGTCCATCATTGTGAAGCTGCGTGAATACATTCAGCACAGCCTCGGAATTATTTGAGTTGAGTGCGCCTGTGGGTTCATCGGCAAACACCACCTCGGGGCGGTTGATGACCGCTCTGACAATGCCTGCACGCTGGGCTTCACCGCCTGAAACCTGAGAAGAAAACTTCTTCTGCGTTATTTCCGGAATGTTTACAAGCTCAAAAAGTTCCTTTGCTCTCTTTATAAGTTCTTTTCTGCGACCTTTGCACAGCGCACCTGCCGTCAGCACATTATCCATCAGACTCATCTTGTCGAGCAGG
>JAZNOP010000134.1:0-5778 GCA_045580875.1 Acutalibacteraceae bacterium | reverse complement strand
TAACTCCGGTGAATGTGCGCCGGACAGTGGCGCAAGCTACATGTATTTATTCCGAATTGAGGTTTTCAGAAATGATTCGTTTAGAATTATTTCTGAAACACATGCAATTCGATATAAATACGAGACGACCTTTTAAACGGTATTTTGGTTCCTTTTTTACCGAACAAAAAGGAACCGCCCCGCCGGCGTGAGGCGAAAGGTGAATATCCGCAGCTCATCATGGCAATGTGCTCAGCTCAACGACAAAACGTTATTTTTGATTAAGAGGTTTATATTATCCAATTTCCGTTATAGATTTCGGACATTTAACTTCTTTTTCCGCCTCAGGCCGGCGGAGGCCCTTCATTTTTTTGTTCGGCGAAAAAAATGAAGCAAAAAACGCCGTTTAAAGCCGATCTGCAATGCGCAATCATGATTGTTTGCAGGCTCGTCGTCTCGAGCTGTAAGCTCTCTTTTTTTCGCTTTGCGAATGATCTCACGCAGGCCGCCCCCCGAGCCCATAAATTTCCGGCTCGGATCTCACCTATGGGCGGCTCCCGGTGCAGCATCTCAGGCCGACTGACATCGCAGATATTCTTCCGGCTCGGTCTTGGGGTGTGTGCGGTTGGTACATCACTGAAGGTGAGTGCGCTAAACCAGAATTTACCGCACGTACTTTATTTATAATTCAGCTTTTCACCGTTCTTTATCACTTCTGCGCTGAGAGGATTTCTCTCAGCACCTGTCTGCCTTTTTCGAGAAGCTCTTCGCCGGTGCCGTCGTTATACAAAGTATACGTGCAGCGGCTGCGGTAGAAATCGTCGTCAGGCTGGGCGTTCATGCGCAGCAGCGCCTGCTCTTCGGATATTGAGTCGCGCTCCATTATGCGCTGCAGACGCTCCTGACGCGGTGCGAGCACAGCTATTGTCGCCTGACAGATGCTGTCAACCCTGCCCTCAAAGAGGAGCGGAGCGTCAATTACAACCTGCCGCCCCTCAGCGAAAGCCTTCTCCGACAGCTCAAGCAGACGCTCGAGCACTTTAGGGTGGGTTATCGAATTGAGCGCCGCCCTGCCTTCCTCGGTGGGGAAGGCTCGTGAGGCGACCAGCCTGCGGTCGAGTGTGCCGTCGGGCAGGATTACGTCGCTGCCGAAATGTGCGGCAAGCTCGGCGAGTGCCGGCTGCCCGGGCTCGACTATCTGCCGGGCAACCTCGTCGCAGTCCAGCCATTCAAGTCCGAACTCACCGGTCAGCGCCCGCAGGGTGGATTTGCCCGCGCCGGTCGGACCGGTAAGCCCGATGGAAATGTTTCTGTTCATTGTCATTACCTGATTGATTACCTGATTTCGGAAAGGGTGCGGTGCCGGGGGCGCCGCATCTGCCGTCAGCGCCGGAAAATGCTCTCCGGCGGACAGACGGGATTCAATTCATAAGAAAATATCAGCAGAAAATTAATCCTCAAAGAACTTCTCAAAGCCCTTGGGAAGCTCGCCGCGCGGCATTACAGGACGGCTGTCTGCCTGCGGCTCGGGGCGCCGATGAGGCTGTGTGTAGATGGGTGCGCTGTCCTGCGCCTCGTATCCGCCGGAGATGTCCACCTGCTCGAAGCCCTCGTAATCGTCGAAGCCGTCATCGAAGTCGCCGCTGTCAGCCTCAGGCAGTGACGGGAACTGATGGTCGGTGCCGTCTGCCGAGAAAAGTGCGGCAGGTACTCTGTCAGCAATCCACTTGCGTGTCTTTCTGAGGACAAGCAGCAGGAAGACTGCAATGCACAGCACGGTAATGATGAGACCGGGCAGAAGTCCGGACTGGAAATACTTCATGGTGACGGTGTGTGTGCCGGAGGGAACAGCGAAGCACAGCAGACCGTCGCCGAGAGCGAAGGTGTCGACCTCCTCGCCGTCAACGAGCACCTTCCAGCCGCCGTCGTAGGGGATAGATGTGAACATCATGCCGTTGACGCTGGAGGTTACGGTGCCGGTTATCTTGTGCGGCTTGTATTCGGATACATTCAGGTTGCCCTGCTGGAGAACGCTGATTGCATCGTTGAAAACTTCCTTGTTGAGAGTTGCGATGAAGATGTTGCCGCCGCAGCTCATGTCGGTGTAGATGGTGGTGTCAACGGTTGTGCCCGGCTCAAGATATCCGAGGTCAACGATGTAGGGCTCAGAGGGGCTGACCGAAACGTTGGTGCTGCCTGCAGCAACGCTGATGGTCTCAGCAGCGCGGCAGTCGATGTAAGCATATGCCTGACCGCCCTCGGGGAGTACCTGGGATGCGGTGAAGTTTGCGGTGAGTGCATCGCTGATGCGCGAGCAGGTGAAGTAGGTGCCGGAAATGTCGGCAGTGCAGTTGAATTCGCTCACGCTTGTGCCGGTGTCAGCGTTGACATAGGTGCCGGTGAGCTCGTCGTAGACAGTGCCGCTGGAGTTGAGATAGATAAGGTTGTAGACGTCAGGAGCGCCGACAGCCGAGTTGAGCAGACTGTTCTGGACAACAAAGGGATTCTGGTCTTCCCAGTTCCAGTTGATTATGCTCCTGCCGACAATGAATGCCTTGCTGAGTGCGGCGGTGTTCTGATAGATGTAACGGGAGTATACCTCGGAGGAATCGCTGACAGCGCCGGCGTCAATAAGCTGGTCGTGACCTGCGATGGAGTGACCGAGTGCGATATACTTGAGACCGAGCAGCGAGTCGCTGACCGGAACGAAGTTCTTGTAGAGATAGCTGTTTACGCCGTTGACAGCGTAGCCCAGCTTGCCCATGAGGGTGGTCACCGAGCGGCGGTTGCTCGATGCGAAAACGGTCATGCCGTTGTACTGGAAGAGGGAGGGGTCGTTGCAGGTCTTGCGGGGGAGCAGCTCCTCGCGGTACATCATCTGATTGGGGCTGCCTTCCTTGTAGCTTTCGATAAGGTCGAAGGCAAGGCGGTTGACCTCGAAGTCGTCAACAAAATTGACACGCTCGGTGTAGTATTCCTTGCTGTCGAGCTTGACCATCTCGACAGTAGCGTTGGCGGCTGCCTCGCTGAAGACAAGTACAGCAAGCAGAGCATAGCAGAGCGACTGGCGCAGTACGCCGGCGCTGTGAAGTCCGATTATGACCGAGTAGATGACAACAGCGGCAAGGCTGACGAATATCATGACGAAATCAGCCTCAGAGCCGAACTGCTGCTCGATGAAGATAAGTGCAGCAATTATTATAGCCGAAACGCAGACGCTGGTCACCCTGAGCTCGTGAAGCTTGTCGAGCATCTGAACTGCAACGCAGAGCATTGCAAAGCTCATCAGGAAGGAGAAGCGGTAGGGAAGGTCGTTGGGGAAGTGGAAGCCGTGCCATGCAAAGTTGAGCCAGTTGAGGGACATCGAGAAGCCGATTATGCCCACAAGACCGCCCCATGCAATTCTCTTGCGTACAGGGATAGCGCCGCAGGTGAGGTACATGACAAAGAGTACCAGCGCCAGCACGGTGCAGTAGACGTTGGGCAGGCTGTCGCCGCGCATGGAGGGAGCGGCGGAGAAGAGGGTGCGGGGGAAGAGCTGGAAGAAGCTGAAGTTGCTTGCAAGGTCGCGGGCGAAGCTGTCATCAGCGCCGGAGGTGGACATCAGGGAGATGAATGCCGGCATAATGACAACTGCGCTCATGCCGCCGCCGATGAGGGAGGCGTAGCAGAAGCGCCAGAAGCGCAGGCTGATGAAATAGGAGGCTGCGATGAGCATGACAGCCACAGCGGCAAGCACGAGAACGTACTTCTCCATCTCGACAGCGATGATGACGACAGCAGCGCCGAGAATGACGGCTGCCATCAGCAGTATGCGGTAGAATTTCCAGAAGCCGCCGACCATGTTGTCATCGGGAGCGTCTTTGGTTTTGATTGAATAAACGAGATATGCAATGGCTGCAGAGCAGCAGAGTGCAGCGCCGACCGATGCGGTGACGATGACTCCGGGTCCGAAGCCGGTCTTTTCGTTGAGGATATATGCGCCCAGCGCGGTCACGCAGAGCAGACCGAGGCAGAGCAGAGCCACGCGGTAGAGTCCCCAGAATTTAGCGGAGAGAGCCGGGCGGACAGCGGTATTCTTCTCGCTGATGATGTATGCGATGAAGTAGAATACCATGAAAATGCAGACCATGTAGCCGATGTAGTAGTTGGTTGCCAGCGCCAGCGCAAGGGTGATGCAGTAAAGCGCCGGACGTCCCTGCTTCATCAGGCGCTCAAAGCCGAGAGCGACGAGCGGCAGGAGAATAATCGGGTCGAGCCACATGAGATTCCACGAGTGTCCGATGAAGAAGGACATCATGGAGAATGCCACACCGCCGATGACGATGGAGAAGTCGTTGCGGCGGAACTTCTCGCGGGTGAAAATGGCGAATGTCACACCGGCGCAGGTTATCTTGAGCACGGTGATGAGGAGCAGAGCCTCGGTTATCATCTCCTTCGGGAAGATGAGGGTTATGAGGCTGAAGGGGCTTGCGACGTAGTATGCCCACATGGGGAGCATTCCTGCGCCGAGACCGAGACTGTCGGTGTAGAGCAGGTCGCCGCCGCCAAGAATGGTCTCACGCAGGAGCGAGAAGAAGGCGACGTACTGGTGGTGCATATCGATGATCAGTACGGTATGGTCGCCGAAGGGGAACATACCCATGGTGATGTATGCGAGCATTATGCCGATGAAGGAGAGCACACCTGCCATGATGACATAGGCGTTGGTGCCGTTTCCGGCGAAATCGTCCTCATTGAGCCATACGCGCACAGCACAGAAGCTGAGTGCGCCGACGGTTACGCCGAGGATCATGCCGAACCACATCGAGCCGCCCAGCACCGAGGCGAGGATATACGCAGCCAGTGCGGTTACGGTGAATGCAGCTGCGCCGGTAAGCGATGAAGCAAAGGGGCTGCTGAGGATAGACTGCTTCAGGCGGCTTTCCTTCTGGGGCGTGCTGAGTCTTGTGGGGGTCTGGTTTGAAGAATTCACGGTTAAACGTCCTCCCGGATACCTGCGGCGATATTGGGGTAACGCAGGCAGTTTTCTGAAATTTATAAATACTATTCCATGATAAAGGTAATAGTTTATTAAACTATTATATAGCATATTATTTCCAAAAGCAAGGAAAACAGCACCGGATAATGCGTCAAAAGCGCCCCGTCAGGTTAACGTTTTGTAAACTTTGGGGTGAATGCCGGTTTGCCGCAGGGCGAAGCTGCCGAAGACTGAACTCTGTAAATTTTGGTTCAGCGCATTAACCTTCGGTAATGAAACAGCCGCACTTTCCAAAGACCGAGCCGGAAGAATATCGGCGAGGTCAGTCGGCCTGAGATGCTGCACCGGGAGCCGCCCATAGGTGAGATCCGAGCCGGATATCAATCGGCTCGGGGAGCGGCTTGCGTGAGATCATTTGCAAAGCAAAAACGAGAGCGCCGAACCTGAGACGACGAGCCTGCAAACAATCATGATTGCGCATTGCAGATCGGCTTTAAACGGCGTTTTGCATACTTTGCCGCTGTTGGCAAAGTATGAGCCCCCGCCGGCTCGAGGCGGAAAAAGAAGTTAAAAGTCCGAAATCTTTAACGGAAATCGGATAGCATAAACCTCTTAATCGAAAATAACGTTTTATTGTTACGCTTGATGCATTGCCATGATGTGATGCAAATATTCACCTTCCGCCTCAGGCCGGCGGAGGCCCATACTTTGCCAACAGCGGCAAAGTATGCAAAACGCCGTTTAAAGCCGATCTGCAATGCGTAATCATGACTTATCGCAGGCTCGTCGTCTCGAGATGCAAGCTCTCGTTTTTTCGC
>JAZNOP010000133.1:0-50549 GCA_045580875.1 Acutalibacteraceae bacterium | reverse complement strand
GCAATCATGACTTATCATCAGCTCGTCGTCTCATGCGGTGTACTCTCATTTTTTCGTTTAGCGAATGATTTCACGCAGGCCGCTCCCCGAGCCGATAAATTTCCGGCTCGGATCTCACCTATGGGCGGCTCCCGGTGCAGCATCTCAGGCCGACTGACCTCGCCGATATAATTCCGGCGAGGTCTTGGGGTTGGGCACAGCCTGTGCATCACCAAAGGCTGCTCCGCTAAACCAAAATTTACATCACAACCATATGACGAAAGGAGAACGGCGCTATGCTGGAAATATTGCAGAAAATACCGCAGATGCAGTCCTGCTGTGTGGCGCTGGGCTTCTTTGACGGTATACACATCGGACATCAGGCGGTAATCAATGCCGCATTCGCCGGCGAGGGAACAAGGATTGTCCTCAGCGTCGGAAGAAGAGCCAGCAAAGCTCTCCTCACGGAGCAGGAGCTCAGTCTTCAGCTCTCCGGTCTGGGTGCAGAATTTTTTGTAAAGCCGGACTTTGATGAGATTAAAAATATGTCAGGTGAAAGCTTTGTGCGCGATATCCTTGCAGGAAAGCTTCATGCAAAGCGCGTTGCCTGCGGTGAGAATTACAGCTTCGGTGCTGGCGCTGTCTGTGATGCCGATGACCTGCGCAGAATGTGCGGCGAGTGCGGCATAGAGTGTCAGATAGTGCCGTTGGTGCAGATGTGCGGCGAGACCGTTTCGGCAACAGCTATCCGTGCAGCTCTCATTGAGGGAGATGTCGTCAGGGCGAATAAAATGCTCGGGCGCAGATATGGCTGCAGCCTGCCGGTTGTTGACGGTCAGCATCTCGGGCGCAGTCTTGGAACACCGACAATAAATCAGGTTATGCCTTCAGAGCGGCTCACTGCGCGTTTCGGTGTTTATGCATCGCTTACAAGGGTTGAGGGCGTGTGGTACAATTCGGTCACCAATATCGGGGTCAGACCGACTGTCGGCGCGGACAGCCCCGTAAGTGAGACATGGATACGCGGTTTTTCGGGCGATCTTTACGGCGAGACCGTCAGGGTGGAGCTTGTGGAATTCATTCGTCCGGAGCGCCGGTTTGATTCACTTGACGAGCTGAAGGCTCAGATAATGACCGACGGTGAGACGGCGCTGGGAATAACTGGTGAAATTTCCCAAAAGCTGAACAGCGAACAGGGTGAAGTGCTGTAATTTTCGGAAATTCCGCTGTATAAACAGGGAAAATATTTTTCAAACTATTGACATAACAACAGCGATGTGTTAAAATAGCATACGCTGTTAATATGCAGGTGTAGTTTAGTGGTAGAACTCCAGCCTTCCAAGCTGGTCGTGTGGGTTCGATTCCCATCACCTGCTCCATGTATTTGCGCCAGTAGCTCAGCCGGATAGAGCAACTGCCTTCTAAGCAGTAGGCCAGGGGTTCGAATCCCTTCTGGCGCGCCATATATGGTGGGATTAGCTCAGTTGGTTAGAGCGCCAGATTGTGGCTCTGGAGGCCGTCGGTTCGAATCCGATATCCCACCCCACATTACCCATCCGAATCGGCATGCGGAGCGGATTCGCGTGCCGGCTCTTTTTTTATTCAGGCGGAAGCTGTCCCCATGAACAGCGCCTCATACACTGGGGTGTAGCCAAGTGGTAAGGCACGGGACTTTGACTCCCGCATTCGCGCGTTCGAGCCGCGCCATCCCAGCCATACGATCCATTAGCTCAGTTGGCAGAGCACCTGACTTTTAATCAGGGTGTCCGGGGTTCAAATCCCCGATGGATCACCAAAAGAAAACGCCCAGTCCGTCTCCCGGACAGGGCGTTTTCCTTTTGGAAAGATCCATGGGATTTGAACAGACCGACCGTCCGCAGACGGGAAAAAACAGTCCGGTGGACTGTTTTTTAGGTCGCGGGTAAAATCCCCGATGGATCACCAAAAATCCCGAATGCGTCAGCGTTCGGGATTTTTACATATTCACTGTTCATTCTTCACTTTTCACTGATCACGCATTCGATTTTTGGTGAAGTAACAGATAATAGTGAATAGTGAAAAAGTAGTTACTTCGCAAAACAGAAGGGTGACAGTATGGAAAAATTACTCTGAAGCCCCCTCCACTTTCCAGTTCCGGCAGGTGATGTCAGTGGCGGTGGCGGAATCGGTCAGGTGCCAGCTTTCCTCGTCTTCGCGAGAGGAGGTGCAGAGGCTCTCGAAGATGACGCCGTTTGAAAAGGTGATGACAAGGTCGTTCACCACGGTCAGCTGAATGTCGGTGATGCAGGCGTTTTCCTCGCGCATTCTTGCGTTCAGACGGTTCACGCGGCGGTTGTAAAGGCTTATCATCATGTCGCGGTGAAGACGGAGATATTCGATTTTCTCCTTGCTGAGCCCCTTGTTGATGGGTTCGTCGAGGTCAGTTGAAGCCATCAGCACAGTCGAGCCCTCGCGGAAACGCCATGAGGTGAAGACCGAAAACAGGCAGTCGCTGACAAGGCGCGGCAGGTCATCGACCCTTTCGGTGCGGTCTTCGCCGAGATACAGATGAAAAATGTCCGACCGGTCGAGTGCCACACAGAATCTGAGCCCGATTATTTTGCTGAACATAATTGCCGCCTCCGTTTGACAGAAAATTTAATTTTATACCATTATTATACACCGACAGCGCCGGTTTGCAACGGAAAAACTCCACTCAGGCGGTTTTCAGGGGAGTGGCGGCGTGTGTTTATTCTTCGATGAGTATGCCGTCAAAGTCATCAAATGCGGCAATGATACGCTCCGGAAGTGTGTGGGATTATCTGCCGGCGCGGATTATGCATTATAAATTGACACTTTATTGTTATAATGATAAAATAAAAGGATATAATGCGGAAAGTGCAGTATTTTGCCGCAGAACAGGGCAGGACGGATTTATGAGAGAAGAAGTAACAGAGCGCCGCCGCGAGAGCTATTCCGGCGGCAGGGAAATAGAAATAACCATCGGCGGTGCGGTTGCCGATGACGACTTTGACCGTATAAACGGCGATAATGCGCCGAAAACTCCAGGCGGAATATACACGCGCGAGAACCTTAAGTGGCGGCGCGAGGATTATATCGGCGATACAGCCTCCTACACCCGTCAGCTGATGCGCGACGAGCAGGAGAGCGGTGGAGCTGACCGTCCTGCGGGAAAAAGCGCAGCAGGGAAAACGAAGAGGAATAAAGCGCTCCTTTCGTCTGCAGCTGAAAAGATTGATGCTTTGCTTGCCGCCGTCGCAGAGCTTGCGAAGAAAGCCAGAAAGAAACCGGAGCAGAGCAGAAAAAATGCAGACAGCAAGGCTGCGGCAGAGCCACAGGCCACTGCTGGCCCGACTGTATCCTCAGTGGTGCAGATGCGGAAAACACAGCCGGCGGCTGAGAATGCAGAACAGGCGAAGTCTCAGCAGGAAATGACTCAGCCGCAGAAAACATCACAGTCAATACCTCAGGATACAGTTCCGGACAAATCAAGAAATGCACCTCAGCCGGAGATGCCGGCAGAGAGCGTGAATACAGCGCAGGAAGCGCCGTCTGCCGATACAGCAGCCGAAACTGACGGCAAGGCGGAAAAAGACGCAAAGAAGCCGGTATCAAGGCTGATAATTGCCATAACATCGGCTGTGGCAGGAGTGCTTCTGCTTGCAGGTGCATTGGTGGTCGTGCTGCTCAGTCAGCCGCAGACACAGCCGCTTCCGGTTGTCAGCAGCGCTGAGATAGTTGTCGTCAGCCTGAGTGACAGTGTTCCCGGCTTCGGTCTGGAGCAGTACAACTGCAACTTTATCCTGCCGGAGGAGGAGCGGATAATTGCCATTGCCGACGGGCTGATGGGCAATCAGCTTTACGTGCGCCACACAATGGCGGCAGAGCAGTTCACCATGGCTGAGCTCGACTGGAATATTCAGGCGAAGAATTCGCCGAATACCTTCCAGCTTTACCTGCAGGCGCTCAATCCGGTGGTCTATCTCGTGCGGGCAAGTCAGCTGACCGGCGAGGCGGCTTACCTCGACCGCGCAGAGCAGTTCATTCTCTCGTGGGAGGAGTACAGAAGCAATCAGGCTCAGAGCGGCGGCAACACCATGCTGTGGAACGACCACGGAACGGCAATGCGCGCCGAGAGCATGATTTATTACTATCTGGCGGCACAGCAGCGCGGAATGCTCAGGGAGAGCACAGCGCAGTATATAGCCGGTACGCTCAGCCGTCATGCCGAGTTCCTCTGGAACAACGACAATTACACCGAAAATCACAACCACGGCATCTTTCAGGACAGGGCGCTGATATACATTGCCTGCTTCCTCAATGACGACAACTTCGAGCGCTGGACGGGCAGAGCAAAGACCCGCCTGCAGGAGCAGACGGCTTATGCCTATACCTCAGAGATGATACACGTGGAGAATTCGCCGCATTATCACAACGATGTCACCGAAACACTGCGCACGACGGCGCGGTTTCTGATGAGCTTCGGCGATTCGGTCGGAGCAGAGCTTTATGCTTCGCTGGAGCGGTCGGCGGAGTATCTTGCCTACATCGTCAAGCCTGACGGTCATCTGGCTGAGATAGGCGATACCGACAGCTCGGCAGAGAGCGCGCAGAAGACAGTGGCGGAATACTGGGCGGCAAACCGCACCGGAACACGCAGCTACAACCTGCTTTCGCGCATATACGGCGAAGCTGAGTACAACATTGCGCCCGAAGCGGCATTCTATCCTGAATCGGGATATTACGTCAGCCGTGGCGGCTGGAGCAGGGACGGTTCAGACAAATCGACATGGACGATGTTCAGGTCGGGCTATTCGAGCGCAACCCACAAACACGCCGACGACAATTCCTTCATGCTTTACACCGCAGGGCATGACGTATTTGTTGACCCGGGCTACTACAATTATATGCAGGGCGACTGGCACAGCGATTATTTCGCCTCGGCAGGCGCTCACAATACGGTCATAGCAGACGGCAGAAGCTGGTCTCCGACAGCAGAAAACAGCCGCCTGACCGGCATTTACGACTGGTATGACGGAGAGAATTACGACCGTGTGCTGGGTGTCAGCGAGGTCTTTGGCGGAGTGTCGCACGACAGATATTTCTACACTCTCGGCGAGGCGGTCATCATTTACGACGATATACGCTCCGACAGCGGGCACACCTATTCTCAGCTTTTCCACCTTGGTGAGGATACTGAGATAGTCAGCAGCAGTGACAGCGAGGTGCTGATAAAGGTGGGCGGCGGCGATACCTTCGTGCGTCTCAGACAGCTTGGTGAGCCGTGTGCGCTCAGCGTGATAAACGGCGCCGACGAAGGGGCGGAGTACGGATATATATCCCGCAGTCTCAACCACATAGACAACATCAACACCCTGAAGTTTGACCGCACAGGAAGCGATGTCAGCTTCATCACACTTATCACAATTGAAAACAGCCGCGGAAAGATTGACGGAATAAGAAGCATTGACTATGCCGACGGTGTTTTCACAGTGAAAAATTCCCTCTTCTCGGAGGAGTGGACGATTGAGCTCAGCGAGCGCAGCAGGGTTGATGCTTCGCTTGTCTCAGCGGTGCAGGAGAATGACAGCACCTTCCTCTTTGTCAGCGGCAATGAGGGCGAGGGGCTTGAATATGCGTGGGAGATTATCAGCCGCGTCGACGGCAGTGTGGTGTATTCGCGCGATTATACCTCAGAGAAGAGCTTCCGCCATGAATTTTCCGGCAGCGGCGGATATTTTGTCAGAGCGTATGTGCGTGACGGCAGACTTGAGCGAAAAGCCATAGTGGCGGCTATCGACTGTCTCGGCGGAAAATGCACCGACGTCACAGCGGATTATCCCTCTCCCGAGCTCATCTTCCGCGGTCACAGCTATGCAGACAACGGCGGAATCTGCCGCTTCGAGGTGGATTTCGACTACTCGTGGGATTACAGCATACGCTGGTATATCTACAGGAACGGTGTCTATTACGACACAAAGACCACATACACAAACGCACTTGACTACACCTTCACACAGCCGGGAAAATACACGGTGCTCTATTATCTGCGCACCGCCGGCGGCAACAATGAAATGTGGAATTTCCCGGAGATAACGGTTGAGTAAAAGCTGCCGCGCTCCGGCGTAAGGCGGACAACAAAAGGAGAAAGGCAATGCGATATACACATATACTTCTTGATGCTGACGATACACTGCTTGATTTCGGCGAAACCGAGCGCCGCGCACTGGCTCAGCTTTTTGCACACATAGGTGTCGTTGCGACCGAAGAAAATATCCGGCTGTATCACGATATCAATGCCGGCTGGTGGAAGCGCATCGAGCGCGGCGAAGCAAGCTTTGATGAGATGAAGCTGGGCAGGATCACCGATTTTCTTGCCGCTTCCGGACTTGATATCGACCCGCAGGAGCCTGCGCGCATGATGGTTGAGTTTCTCGGTCAGCACTGCATTGTTTTTGACGGCGCGGAGGAGCTTCTTGCAAGGCTTGCTCCCCACTGCCGGCTGTATATCATCACCAACGGCATAAGCAGCGTTCAGCATTCCCGCCTTGATTCCTCGCCGCTGCGCAGGTACGTCGAGCGACTGTTCATCTCGTCTGAGATTGGCTCACGCAAGCCGGAAAAGGCATATTTCGACTACGTTCTCGCTCAGCTCGGCGATGTTGATCCGTCGGCAGTGCTGGTCGTGGGCGATTCCCTCAGCAGCGACATAAAGGGCGGAACAAACGCAGGTCTTGACACCTGCTGGTATGCACCCCGCGGAGGCTCTCCGGGAGACCTCAGCCCGACCTATACCGCCGCAACTCTCGCTGAGATAGGCGATATAATACTGAACGCGTAAGATGTTCAGCCGCCCTGACGGCTTATAACTGAAAACTGATCTGAAAGCAAAACAAAAAGCACCGGCAGACCCGCGCGATTACGGGAATGCCGGTGCTTTATTCTTACGGTTGGTTATCAGTCGTTCTGATTCTTCTGGAAAATTTCGAATACAGTGTCGAGAAGCTCGTCACTCTCGACCCAGACGTATTCCTCTTCGCCTTCACTGCCGGCGATTTCCATGATTACAACCTCGTCGGAATTTTCGTCCTCAAGGGTGTACAGTACGATGTACTCTTTGCCCTCGTAGGCGATGCGGTCTATCGGCTTGAAGGAAATCTCATTGCCGTCCTCGTCCTGAAGAATAACGGTTTCGCCGGTATAATCGAACATATCCATGTCACAGACTCCTTTCTCGTGTTTGCGCGGGATTTCATCACAATGCATCTGTATGCATATAATTGCAAGGCGATAAATGGCACCGGCTCAGTCTACAAATGTGAATTCATCGATAAAGCGTTCCTTGAAAATCAGGTAAACAGCGTTGAGCGTCTCCATGTCGTCAACATACTTGTAGTCTCCTGCGCTCTGGGGGCGCTTCCTGTTTGCCTCAAGAATGGTGACATCGACCGTTTTCAGGTCGTTGAGCGGAAGCAGCACGATGTAGGTCCTGCCCTCGTAATCGATGAGGTCAAGCGCCTCGAAGTTTGTGAGACTGCCGGCTTCATCCTGCAGACAGATGGTGAATCCGAGTGATTTTTCTTCTTTTGTTTCTGCCATTTGCAATTGTTCCTTTCTTCACGGGAAAAATTATATCGTCACGATTATATCCCGTGAACGCGCCGGTTTTCAACCGCGCCGGAAGGGAAATGTGCAAAAAGACACAGCAGACAAAGGGTAAATACCGAACTCAGTCAGCGAAGGGGAGAATGTCCTTGTACTTCTCCTTGAATACGCCGAAAACAGCGGCAAGGGTCTCGTCGTCGTCGATGCCTGCGTAGACCTCCTCGTCGTCACCCTCCTGCACTATCTGCAGAATGAGGACTTCGCCGGAGTCATCGTCAAGGGGCATAAGAACGACATACTCGCCGTCCTGATACTCAACAAGGTCGAGAAACTCAAACTGAACGTCATTGCCCTCGTCGTCGGTCAGGGTGACGATGTTGTCGAATTCCTCCATATCATCGGGGGTGATTGCATCATTGAACTTATCGGTCATGATTATTACTCCTTTTTTGTGATTTGTGTTTGTATTATTATTAATTGGAAATACAGATCGTATTGCAGATTCGTCCGGTCAGCGTCATTGTCCGCTGATTTCGAGGCGCCTGCCGAGTGCGCGCACCAGCGGCAGACCGAGAATGAATACCACAAGTGCCTCGCCTCCTGCGACCTCGAGGGCGCATACCCAGAAGGGAAGTCCGAGCACAGCCGCCAGCTCGCCGCCAACGAAGACAGCGTTGAAGATGACCGGCATGAGCGCGGAAAGCAGGGGGAAACGGCGCCATGTGACATTTCTGAGGGCGCGTGAGGCGAGTGCGGCAAGCAGTGTTGCTGCAGAACCGACAGCGATGTCGAGAACGCCGGCAACGTTGGCGCCTGTTGCCACACCGATGGCATTGGAGATGGCGCAGCCGACGGTCAGCCCGATAACCGACTCGGGCATGAGCACCGGAAGCAGCGTCAGAGCCTCTGCAGCGCGAAGCTGGAGCGGACCGAAGGAAATCGGCTGCAGCAGCAGGGTGGTCGCGGCATACAGCGCGGCGATCATCGCCGAGAGCATGAGCCTGCCGGAACGGGTGTTGCGTATTTTGCTGTACATGGTTTTCTCCTCTCCATATATGTTGATATGTGGATTTTAGCGGAAGAACAGTCCGCCGGAATATTAAGCCCCGACGCAGAAGATGTCTGCCGGGCAAAACAGATAAAAATACGGTAAAATATTCTGTTTTTCGGTCTTTCAAAAATTACGGGCGATAGGGGAAACCCGTACCGCCCGTGGTTGTGTCTATTCAGCCAGATATCTCGAGAGGTCGACATAGCCCTCCTCCGAGACCTCGATGCCCTCATCGAGCAGCATCTGCCGCTGTATGCCCGGTCCGCCGAAGGCAAAACCTGGAGCGACCCGTCCCTCGCGGTTGACCACCCTGTGACAGGGTACAACTCCCGGTGAAGGGTTGCGGTGCAGCGCCATGCCGACAGCGCGTGAGGCGCGCGGAGAGCCGCATTTCTCAGCTATCCGCCCGTAGGTCGAAACCCTTCCGTAAGGAATTTCGCATACGGCATCGTATACCAGCTTGTCAAACGAAGGTCTGCCGCCCATTACTTTCTGCGGTCGCGGCTGTCTTTTCTGCCTCTGTCACGGCTTCTGCCGCGGCTGTCGGTCTCCTCTTCGTCGGTTTCCTCTTCATCTTCGGTCTTGCGGTCGACAAGAATCATTATCTTGGAGATTCTTCTGTCCTCAACCTCTTCAACCGTGAAGGTGGCAGGACCGTAGGAGATTGCGGGGTGCTCGTCCTCGTCAGGAATACGCTCGAGGGAGGTGACGATGTAGCCGGCAATGGTGTCATAATCGCCTTCGGGCAGCTCGACGCCGATAAGGTCGGAAACCTCGTCAATGAAGGTTGTGCCGTCAACTGTGAAGCAGTTGTCGCTTACCTGTGCGATTTCCTCGTCTTCGTCGTCATACTCGTCCTGAATGCTGCCGAGTATCGACTCGATGAGGTCTTCCATGGTGATTATGCCGGAGGTTCCGCCGTATTCATCGACGACAATAGCCATCTGCACCTTCTTCTCGGTCATCTCACTGAAGAGATTGTCGAGACGCTTGCTTTCCGGAATGAAGTAAACCGGACGCATCAGCTCGGTGACGGAAATATCGCTGGAGTCGCCCTGAACGACGTATTTAAGCAGGTCTTTTACATAAACTACGCCAAGGATAGTGTCGATATCCTCCTCGTATACGGGGATACGGGAGAAGCCCTCTTCCATGGCAAGCTTGACGATATCGGCAACAGTCTCGGTGTTCTCGACCGCCGCGATCTCGGTGCGGTGGGTCATAACCTCGCTTGCTGTTGTATCGCCGAACTCGAATATATTTGCGATCATGTCGCGTTCCGTTTCCTCAATGACACCCTTCTCGCCGCCGACATCGACCATCATGAGGATTTCCTCTTCGGTCATGGTCTCCTCCTCGGCAAACGGGTCAAAGCCTATCAGCCGGGTCACAGCGTTTGTGGTGATGGAAAGCAGCCAGACAAAGGGCTTGAATGCCTTGCCGATGAAGAGCAGGATATCAACGATGCGGTAGGAGATTCTCTCAGCGCGCTGCATACCGACCTTCTTGGGCACCAGCTCGCCGAAAACGAGGGTGAAGAAGGAGAGTATGATGGTGATGAGAATGGTTGAAATTGTTCCTGCAATCGAGGGGTTGAGACCAATTTTCTCAAACAGAGGCTGCAGATAGGCTGCAAAGGTGCTTGCGGCGAAAGCTGAAGACATGAAGCCGGCGAGGGTGACGCCGACCTGAATGGTGGCGAGGAAGCCGCTGGAGTCTTTTGTCAGCTTTACGACCTTGGCGGCTGCCTTGTGTCCGCCTTCCGCAAGCTTGCGGATTTTAGTGTCGTTGAGAGTGATGATGGCGATCTCGCTCATGGCGAAGAACGCATTTACAAGTGTGAGCAGAATGACTGCTATAAGAGGTCCGATAAAGTCCATTATCTGTTACCTCCTTTTGCTGTAAAGCAAAACTCGTTTCGCGGAACGCCGTCAGATTCGGATGACATTTTATTTTTCTCCTTTCAGATTTGCCGTATTGTTTTCACCGGCAATGATATACCGGTGATTCGGCAGATATACAGCATATATAATACGACATTTACGTGCTGTTGTCAAACAAAATCGTGATTTCACGGGCTGTCTGAGGATAATCCGGCTGCTGTACTGCCGATTTATCACAGAATATTCACGCAAACGGGGTATTATAGACAGTGACTCAGGGTGCAGCCGCTGTGCTGTATGCAAATACAATAATTGACATATATTACCTGAATGTGATAAAATACTCAAACAGTTATACATACCGGTCAATATTTCCGTACAGTGACAGCGCGGTTTTGCGTGCATTTGAACAGGAGATGTCTACATGAATAAAACACTGATAATTATGGCTGCCGGCATGGGTTCGCGTTTTGGCGGAGAGGGAAGCAAGCAGACTGCTTCGCTCGGTCCTCAGGGCGAGATGCTGATGGAATACTCCATAAAAGATGCCATGCTTGCCGGCTTCGATAAGTTCGTTTTTATTATTTCCCCGAAGATGAACGATTTCTTCCCGGAGCTTATCCGCAGCAAAATTGACAGCGAAAATGTTTTCTTCGCTGTGCAGAGCTTTGACAATCTGCCTGAATGGTACTCAAATCCTGCCGACCGTACAAAGCCCTACGGCACCGTGGCGGCAATAATCTCGGCCTACGGCATGGTCGATGAGTGCTTTGCGGTAATCAATGCCGATGACTTCTACGGACGTCCGGCGTTTGCCGACCTTTCCCGCGAGATGGACAGGCTTGCCGATACCGGCGAAGCCTGCATGGTAACCTATCCGCTCAGCGCAACCCTTTCGCACACCGGCGCTGTAACACGCGGACTGTGCCAGATCTCCGACGGCGGCACACTGACCGGACTCATCGAGACAAGCGGTGTCATGCTCAGCGACGACGACCGTCCTTATGTTGTGACTACCGGAGAAACCCGTCAGTATCTGCCGGAAAACGCACCGGTTTCGATGAATATCTTCGGCTTCACACCATGGATGATGGAGCAGATGAAGCAGGGCTTCGACAAATTCCTGCGCGGTCTCAATGAGGTCAGCTCGAAGACGGCTGAGTATCCCATTCCGGTCTTCCTTGATGAGCTCATGACCTCCGGTCAGCTTGTCATCAAGGCAGCGCCCACTGACTCCCCGTGGTTTGGCGTGACCTATCAGGAAGATGCACAGGATGTAAAAGACCGTCTGGCAGAGATGGCTGAGCTTTATAAATAAGCAGCTGCAAGGCAATTGCGTCAGCTCCGAAAATTTAGAAAAACAGGCTCCGGCGAAGGTTTTTGCCGGAGCTTTTTGCATGTTTCCGGGATAAGCCTGCCGGACAGACTGAAATAGCCACTTGACAGCAAATAATAAACGTGATAATATAAATATGCTCCAATTAGAGCATAAAACGAACTGAAGCGACAATAAAAAAAGGCGGGTGCATACACTATGGGCAATGAAAATCTCAGCGAGAAGGTATCGGTCAATATCAATTCGTCCACGCTGTCGGAAATCGACCTGCTGGTGGACAACGGATACTACTCAAATCGTAGCGATTTCATCAATCAGGCGCTGCGCGATTCGCTTATGAATCAGCAGAAAACCATCGACAGAATAGTCGAAAGCAAGACCTCGTCGGAAGACTCAGACGGTTGGTTCATCGGTGTATCCGGTCTGACTGCGTCAGAGGTGGAGCAGCTTCATGCGCAGGGTGAGAAGATGAATGTGCGCGGCTACGGTGTGTTCATAATCTCGCGTGATGCCGATGAAGAGAAGCTCTTTGAAGTGGTGGAGAGCATCAGCGTCAGAGGGCGCGTTTCCTGCTCCGACAGCGTAAAGAAGCACTACGGTCTCAAATAGTTTTGCGGACGGAAGGTATCCGGAAAGCGAAGCCGAAGCAAGCTTGAAAACCAGAAAAAAATGAGAATCCCGGGCGGTGAAGGTGCTGTCCGGGATTTTTCTGTCCGCAGAAAATGCATGGAAAAGGTCAGGGAAAACGGTGCGCGGGAAGATAAGGGAAATGCCGGCTTAGAGGGCTTAATTCCGCACAAATAACCAAAAAAACCTACTATAATTTATTCCTATTAACTATGCAGAATGCGTTGCAAAAAATGGTCGGCTGTGTTATTATATATTATGAGTTAAAATCGGCACAATATTGTATATTAATAACAATACATTCTGAACAATTCAAAGGAGAGAAGAACATGAGCGAGTACAATAACTACAACGGATATCAGCAGGACAGCCAGCCGGCACCTCCCATCGTTGTCAGCCCCGAGGCAGCACCTTCCTATCAGCAGCCGGCATATCAGCAGCCGGTCAATACTGCAACAAAATTCAATGCCTACGGACTTGTCAGCATTCTTCTCGCTCCGATGGGATGCTGCTGCTGCGGCCTTCCCACTCTCATCGGACTTATCGTCGGTCTTGTCGGTCTCGGCAAGTACAAGAAGAACATACTGTGCATCATCGGCGTTGTGCTCAGCCTGCTGGTGCTTGGCTATCTTGCATACTCCATCATCTACACCATGCAGCACCCCGAGGAGTATCAGCAGCTCATGGACGCTTACATGCAGGCAATGGAAGAGCAGATGGCTCAGATGGAGCAGATGGAGCAGGCTTCCCGCTTCTTCTTCGGCAAATAATCAAATGATTAAAAACAGCAGACCGGCGAGGTACTGCCGGTCTGAAGAATACCAACAAACTACAGTTGTGACAAAAGGGTAATCGATATGGAAACAAAAGGCAGCAATCAGAGTCTTGTAAAAATCACAAATCAGCATCTCATCGTCCGTGAGGTGCGTTCAAACCGCCAGCTCTCGCGCTCCGACCTTGCGAAGAAGCTTCAGCTGAGCAACCCGAGCGTTTCGAAGCACGTTGACGACCTTATTGCAAAGGGTCTCATCGTCGAGACCGGCTCGCTTGTCACCGATGTCGGACGCCGTCCCATCATGCTTGAGTTCAATGCAAAGCACGGCTGCGTTGCGGTCATCGACCTGTCCAGTAACGACGCGCGTATCTGCGTTGCCGACCTCATGGGCAACAAGCTTGAGTATGCACGTGTAGAGGGCGGTCAGATAATAACCACAGAGGTGCTCGAGCGCATTATCCTCACCCTGCGCGATATGATGACAAATCTCGGCGACCGCTGCGGCAGGCTGGTGGGAATATGCATCGGAATGCCCGGTATAGTCGAGCCGGAGACCGGACGCATACTCTGGTCAATCCGCGTTGAAAACTATCAGGAGGCGGATATCTGCGAGCTGTTCAGAAAGGCATTCCATGCCCCTGTCATGCTCAAGAATGACGTCAACCTTGCAGTCGTCGGCGAGCAGAAGTTCGGTGCCGGCGGCGGTGTTTCATCGCTCATGCTGGTCAATGTTGATGTCGGTATCGGCATCGGCGTCATGATAGACGGCAAGCTCTACGAGGGCGCCGGCGGCATCGCCTGTGATATCGGCGTTCAGCTGAGTGCATCTGAGGAGGAGATCGAGGGCATACAGAACGGCCTCGACTGCCTGCAGTATATGCTTGAGCATAAGATAAATGTCAACCGCCTGACAAGCCGCGTGGCATCGATGATGGAGAGCGGCAGAGAGACCGTCCTGCGTGACTGGATATCCCGTCCCGAGGAGCTGTCATTTGACGATGTCGTACGTGCATACGGCATGAGCGACCCGATGACCGTGCAGTGTGTGCGCGGCTTCGCACGTCAGATAGCAGTTGCCTGCAAGAATCTCAGCAGCGTTTTCGATGTTGAGCTCATTCTGCTCGGCGGTGCAGCTGCCCGTCTGGGAACTCCCTTCATCAACGAGATAACCGCATTCTACGGCATTCTCCCCGGCTACAGCCACCCCGACATAAAGCTTTCGAAGCTGTTTGATACAGCGGTCATCTTCGGCGGAATAGTCGCCGCGACCGATTACGCTATCGACCGCATCATTGAGAAATAATTGAAGCAGAACATAAAAAATTCCCAAAGGAAGGTAAAGTAAATGGAACTCAAGAACAGAAACGAGATGGACTCGCAGTTTCAGTGGGACGTAAGCCATATATTTGCAGATAAGGCAGCATGGGAGACCGCGCTCGGCGAAATGGAAGCTGAGATCGAAAAGGTCAAGGCTGTCAAAGGCACACTCGGCAAGTCGGCAAAGGCAATGAAGAACGCTCTCGATACCATCTACGAGGCAAACCGCAAGGCAGTGCTGGTTTATGAGTATGCATTCCTTTACAAGGCAGGCGACAGCAGCGATCCTGCAAATCAGGAGCTTGAGGCACGTGCGATAAACATGATCGTGCGCTTCTCCTCTGAGCTGGCTTTCCTTGAGCCGGAGATCCTTGCAATCCCCGAGAAGAAGCTTGCAAAATTCCTCGGCACAAAGGAGCTTGCAGGCTATGTCCACATCGTTAAGGATATCGCACGCAGCCGCGCCCATATCCTCGACGAGGAGCGCGAGCGTATGCTGGCAATGCTGGGCGACATCTTCGGCGGTCCGAGCGACACCTTCGATATGCTCACCGACGTTGACTTTGTCTATCCCGAGGTAACACTGCCCGACGGCACCGCAATGCGCATCACCAACGGCAGCCTCGGCATGCTCCGCGAGCACACCGACCGTGCAGTGCGCGAGGCAGCCTTCGAGGGCTACTTCGGCAAATACCGCGATTTTATCAATACAATTTCCGCCAACTACGCCACCTCTGTCAAGAAGGACAACTGGGTGGCTCAGATAAGAGGCTACGGCAGCGCCTGCGAGAAGGCTCTTGACGCAAACAACGTTCCTGTTTCGGTCTACGACAGCCTTATCGAAGCTGCACACGACAGCCTTGGTTCGATGAAGAAATACATTGCCCTGCGCCAGAAGGCTCTGGGTCTTGAGAAAATCGACTGCTTCGATCTTTACACCCCGATGCTTCCGTCGGTTGATTATCCCATGCCGTACGAAGAGGGCAAGAAGCTTGTCCGCGAGGCACTTGCACCGCTCGGCGAGGATTATCAGAAGCTGCTCGACAAGGCTTACACCGAGGGCTGGATCGACGTCTATGAAAACAAGGGCAAGCGCTCGGGCGCATTCTCGAGCGGCGTATATGGCGTACACCCCTACGTCATGCTCAACTACACCGACACTCTTGATGATGCATTCACACTTGCTCACGAGCTGGGTCACGCAATGCACTCCTACAAGAGCAGCGAGGCTCAGGATTACGCAAATCACGATTATTCCATCATGGTTGCCGAGGTTGCCTCCACCGTCAACGAGGTGCTGCTGACCATGCACCTGCTCAAGACCGAGACCGACCCGGCCCGCCGTGCTTATGTTCTCAACCACTTCCTCGAGAGCTTCCGCACCACCTTCTTCCGTCAGGTGCAGTTTGCCGAGTTTGAGCGCAAGGCTCACGACCTCTGCCAGAGCGGCACTCCGCTGACCGCACAGACCCTCTGCGGCGTTTACAAGGAGCTGCTTGAGCTTTACTACAACGGCGCTGAGATCAACGAGGTCATGGCAAATGAGTGGGCATTCGTCTCCCACTTCTACAGAGCATACTACGTCTACCAGTACGCAACCGGCTTCTCGAGTGCAGTTGCAATTGCAAAGCACATCACCGAGACCGGCGACGCTTCCGGATATCTCAGGTTCCTCACCCTCGGCGGCTCTGACTATCCCATCGAGGAGCTCAAGGTCGCAGGCATTGACCTGACCAAGCCGGATACAGTGCTCAATGCAATGAAGGTCTTCGACGAGACCATCGACGAACTTTCCGAGCTGCTTGAGAAGCAGAACTGAGAAGAGTGAATAGTGAAAAGTGAATAGTGAACAGGTGGTAACAAACCGGATCTGACGGCGGTATGGAAAATTGGGGGTCAGCAGTGAGGCTTACGCATCGGCAATCCTGCGCGAACCCGGATTTTTACATATCTTCCGGCAATGCGAAATAACTACCTCTTCACTCTTCACTATTACCTTTTACTTCAAATATATTGGAGGATAAGACATGAATACCAACTTCACCTTTCCGGAGCTTGAGTACAAGCGACCGGATTTCAAGGCAATAAAGAAGAGCATTGCCGCGCTGACAAAGAAGCTTAAGAAGGCTAAGAGCTACGAGCAGTTCCGCGGCGTAATCGAGGAGTTTGAGTCGGTCTACAAGCCATATCAGACCGCCACAACACTCTCCCATATCCGCAATACCCTCGACACCACCGACAAGTTCTATGAGGGCGAGCAGGCTTATATCAACAAGGTCGGTCCCACTATGGGCATACCGATGCTTTCTTTCTACAAGACAGCGCTTAAGAGTAAATTCATTCCCCAGCTGACCGAGGAATTCGGTCCTGAGCTGGTAATGAGCATAAAGCGCTCGGTCGATTCATTCAAGCCCAAGCTGGTCATTCTCATGCAGCAGGAGGCAGTGCTCTGCACCCGTTTCCAGAAGCTTATCGCCAGCGCACAGATCGATTTCGACGGTCAGAAGCTCAACCTCTACGGCATACAGAAGTACTTCGAGCACGACGACCGCGAGGTCAGAAAGGCTGCCGCAAAGGCATATTCCGGCTTCTTCGAGGCTCACGAGGCTGAGCTTGAGGAGATTTTCGACAAGCTTGTGAAAATCCGCCACAAGATGGGCAGAAAGATGGGCTATGAGAATTTCATTCCCCTCGGATACATCAATCAGTCGCGCAGTGACTACGGTCAGGCTGAGGTTGCAGCATTCCGTGAGCAGGTGCTCCGCGAGCTGACTCCCTTCTGCCAGAAGCTGTACGAGCTGCAGGCTCAGCGCCTCGGTATCGACAGCGTGAAGTTCTACGACGAGAAGCGCGTCTTTGCTGACGGCAACGCCGACCCCGTCGGCACAGAGGAGGAGCTTGTCGAAAAGGCACGCGCCATGTATCACGATTTCAGCCCCGAGACCGCGGAGTTCATCGACTTCATGATCGACCACAGGCTGATGGATCTGACCAACCGCCCGGGCAAGGCTGCTACCGGCTACATGACCATTCTCTCCGACTACAAGGCACCCTTTGTCTTCTCCTGCTTCAACGGCACAGCCGGAGATGTTCATGTTCTGACCCACGAGCTCGGTCACGCATTTGCCGGCTACAGCGCAATGCTGACACAGCCCACTGCACTCTACTGGTCTTCCGGCACAGATATTGCCGAGATTCACTCCATGACCATGGAGCAGTTCAGCTATCCTTATGCTGAATCCTTCTTCGGTGAGAATGCCGACAAGTTCCGCTTCTCCCACCTGCAGGAGGCTCTGACCTTCGTGCCGTTCGGCGTGGCGGTCGATGAATTCCAGCACATCGTATACGAGAATCCCAACCTCACACCTAAGCAGCGCACCGAAGAGTGGCGCAAGCTTGAGAAGAAATATATGCCGTGGCGCAACTGGGACGGCGATGAGTTCTTTGAGCGCGGCGGCTGGTGGTATCATAAGATACACATCTTCCTCTATCCTTTCTACTATATCAATTACACCCTCACCACCATGGGCGCTCTTGAGCTGGGCGCAAGAGCGGTGGATAACCGTGAGCAGGCATGGGCTGATTATCTCGCCCTCTGCCGTGCAGGCGGCTCGCTCAATTACCTCGGACTTCTCAAGGTGGCAAATCTCTCCGTACCCTTTGAAGAGGGAACTGTTGCGAAGTCCACAGAATATGCAAAGAACAGGCTGCTTGAAAACAGCGTGAAATTTGCACCTGCGGAATAAGCCTGAGGCATATTCCGCTCCGCTGCAGAATAAAATTATAAATACAAATGGTAATAGCAGCGGATAAAATTACCGGGAGGACAACTATGAAGACTGCAAACGAAGAACGTGTGAAAGATACTGTAACTGTGGCGGCTGAAGAGACTGCAGCAGAAACTGCGGCTGCCGGAGCGACGGTTTCTCCGATAGAGCAGCCCGATTCGATCGGCAGCTGGATAAAGCGTGTTGCATACGGTGCGCTGGTCGGCGTGGGAGCGGTGCTCCCCGGAGTCAGCGGCGGTGCGTTCTGCGCGGCATTCGGCATCTATCGCCCGATGATGGACTTTCTTGCCCATCCGACAAAGAATTTCAAAAAGAATATCCGATTCTTCCTGCCTTTCCTTATAGGCTGCGGTCTTGGCTTTGTTCTGCTTTCCGGCCTGGTGTCGAAGCTGCTCGCTCTCTCGGCAGCGATTGTGACGGCATTCTTTATCGGCTGCATAATCGGCACAATGCCATCACTTTACAAAGAGGCGGACGGCAGCCACTGGAAGTTCTGGCACTGGCTCATTCTCGGCGCTTCAACTCTGCTCAGCGGCGCAGGTCTTATGGCTATGAACCGCATAACCGACTTGAAGGCGCTGATATCCGACCCCGGCTCGCTGCAGTATGTAATAGTCTGGGCGATATGCGGAATGATATTTGTGCTCGGTGCAATTGTTCCCGGCATGAGCCCCTCGGCGATAATCATGTATGCCGGTCTTTATGAATACATGACCGGTGCGATAGGCAGCCTCAAGCTCGATGTGCTTCTGCCTTTTGCTCTGGGTGCAGTGCTTTGTCTGGCGCTCTTCTCGAAGCTGATATCTTTCCTCTTCAACCGCGCCGGAAGCAGCATGTTTGCCTTCGTCATCGGAGTTGTCATTGCATCCACAGTGCTTGTCGCGTGGGAGCAGGTCATACTGCCCGTCGCAGGCGCATTCACCCTTGTTCAGCTTATCGGTGCAGTTGTCAGCGCTGCAGCAGGCTTCGGCATAGTAATGCTGCTGGCAAAGCTCGACCCGAGATAAGCGCTGAAACGCAGCTGCATTCTGCGGCCTGCGATGATATGATTTACAGAATATGTAGCGGCGCGGCGGAATGAAAATCTGCTGTGCCGCGGGGATAATAATAAAGAATACAAACGCAGGGGAACAGCCGACAGCCGTCTGCTGTTCTTCGTTTGCGTATAGGAAGGACTGTCTGAAATTGTCCGGTAAACAGGGAAAAAACAGCAGATTCACAAACAGGGAGCTCAGCTGGCTGGAATTCAACCGCCGCGTGCTCGGTCAGGCTCTCGACAGGGATAATCCTCTGCTCGAGAGATGCCGCTTCCTGTCGATAGTCTGCTCGAATCTTGATGAATTCTTCATGGTGCGCGTGGCGTCGGTCGATGACCAGCGCAAGGCAGGCTACGACAAGCGCGACCCGTCAGGCATGACTCCCGTGCAGCAGCTTGGCGCGATATCCGACCAGGTGCGCCAGCTTTACGCTGAGCTGTATGCCGCCTACAAGGCAACCATGGTGGAGCTGAAAAAACACGGCATCAGAGTGGCGAAGCTTTCACAGCTTGACGATGAGCAGAAGCGCTACTGTCATAGCTACTTCGAGAGCAATGTCTATCCTGCGATTTCGCCAATAGCGGTCAGCAAGAACCACATCTTCCCGTTTGTTCCGGGAAAGACACTCAACGTAGGTCTGCTGGCGGAGGATTCCCAGGGCGATGAGACACTTGCCACCGTACCGCTGCCTGAATCGCTGCCGAGAATGATTGAGATACCCTGCAGCAAGGGCAAAATATTCCTGCCGATGGAGGAGCTTGTGTGCGCCAATATCAGCCGGATTTTCCCGAAAATGAAGGTACTTGCCTGCGCGCCCTATCGCATCATGCGCAACGGCGACCTTGATGCCGAGGCTGACGAGGCAAGCGACCTGCTCAGCGCGGTAAAGAAGTCGCTGTCCATGCGTACGCGCGGAAGCGTTGTGCGAATGGAGATAGCCAGCGGCACCGATGAAAGACTGGTAAAGAAGCTGCAGAAGCGTTTTGCTGTCAGCAAGCGATTTGTCTATGAGGTCTTCGGTCCGATAAATCTTAACTTCCTCAGCAAGCAGTTCTGCTCGCTCGATATCGGCGCAGAGTATCTCTACAAGCCCTTCGAGCCGAAAATGCCCGAGGTGCTGAAGTCTGAGGAAAGCATATTTGATATAATCAAAAAGGGCGATATCCTGCTTTATCACCCGTTTGACAGCTTCCAGCCGGTGGTGCGTCTCATCAGCGAGTCGGCAGATGACCCCGGTGTTGTGGCAATCAAGATAACCCTCTACCGCCTGTCGCACAACAGCCCGATTGTCGAGGCACTGGCAAGAGCGGCGAAGAAGGGCAAGCTGGTCACCGCCTTCATCGAGGCGCGCGCCAGATTTGACGAGCAGAACAATATAGAATACGGCGAGGCGCTGGAAAAGGCGGGCGTAAACGTCGTTTACGGTCTGCCGAAGTACAAGACACACTCTAAAATTACCCTCGTGCTGCGGCGCGAGATGGGCGAGATGCGCAAGTATATGCATCTCGGCACCGGAAACTACAACGATACCACCGCCCGTCTCTATACCGACTACTCGCTGCTGACCGCCGACCCTGTGCTGGGCGCAGACGGAGTGGAATTCTTCCACTCAATCACCGGCGGACTGGTCGAGCCGGATATGGAGCAGCTTATCATGGCGCCCTTCAGCCTGCGCGACCGCTTTGTCGAGGAGATTAAGGCTGAGCGCAATAAGGCAAAAGAGGGCGGACGCGGCTGCATCTATGCAAAGATGAATTCGCTGGTCGACCCGGATATAATCGAGCAGCTTTACAAGGCTGCAAAGGCAGGCGTGAAGATAAGGCTGATGGTGCGCGGAATATGCTGTCTGCGCGCTGACTGCAGGGACGCCTGCGGCAATATCGAGGTGCGCTCGATAGTCGGTCGTTTCCTTGAGCACAGCCGCGTATATATTTTCGGCAGCGGCGAGGACAGAAGAATTTATCTCTCCTCAGCTGACTGGATGCAGAGAAACCTCAACAAGCGCGTCGAGCTGCTCTTCCCGATAAGAGATGAGGCGATAGCTCAGCGCGTGGCTGATGATGCCGAGTGCTACTGGCGCGACAACGTCAAGGCGCGTGTACTGACAGAGGGCAGTGTCTACGCTAAGGTCGAAGATGACGGCAGCGAGCCCCACAACGCACAGGAGGCATTTATTGCCGGAGAGAATTTTATAAGCCATGAATGATTACACAAAGAATATAAGCCGGCTGGAGTTTTCCGTGACGTGGGCCTGCTCCGGACGGTGCAGACACTGCTCGGAGGGTGAGCACACCGACTGCGGCGAGCATCTTTCCCCGGAGGCGGCGGCAAAGGCAGTGCGTGAGCTGGCGGCTGTACGCAAGCTGACCTCGGTGATGACCTTCGGCGGCGAGCCGATGCTTTATCCCGAAACGGTGTATGCGGTACATTCGGCGGCAAAGGAGCTGGGTATACCAAAGCGGCAGCTGATAACCAACGGCTTTTTCAGCCGCAATATCGACAAAATCGCGGCGGCGGCGGTCTCGCTGGCGGAATGCGGAGTCAACGATGTCCTGATTTCGGCAGATGCCTTCCATCAGGAGTTCATTCCGCTGGAGCCGGTCAGACAGTTTGCTCTGCAGGCGAAGAAAAACGGTCTGCCGGTGCGTGTGCACCCGGCGTGGCTGGTCAGTGCAGAGGACAATAATCCCTACAACCAGCGAACACGCGAGATTCTTGCGCAGTTTGAGGCAGCCGGCATAGCCGTGTCAGACGGCAATGTTATCTTCCCGAGCGGAAACGCGCTGAAAAATCTGAGCGAATATTTCGATGAGAACACATTATGCTCAAACCCCTATGAAGAGAATCCGACCGACCTGCGCGCCGTGAGCATCTCGCCCGACGGCAGCATTCTTGGCGGAAATATACATGAAACGGGCATTGCACAGATAATCGAGGGTTACCGCCCCGACGGCAGTGCCGCACAAAGCTGAAAGGAATTTGATCATGGATAACATAGTAAGAGTCAAGAAGCTTGACGAGCGCGCAGTTGTGCCGACAAGAGGCTCGGAGTACGCAGCAGGCGCGGACCTTTACGCAGTAATCGACACTCCGGTTGTAATCGCACCGGGGGAGACAGTGCTCATTCACACCGGCCTGGCAATGGAGATTCCGGTAGGCTGGGCTGGTCTTATCTATGCCCGCAGCGGTCTTGCCACAAAGAGCGGACTCGCTCCGGCAAACAAGGTGGGTGTTGTCGATGCTGACTACCGCGGCGAACTGATGGTAGCGCTGCACAACCACTCCAACACAGAGCGCACAGTTGAGCACGGCGAGCGCATCGCACAGCTTGTTATCACTCCGTATCTTCCGGCAGTGTTCGAGCAGGTCGACGACCTCACCGACACGGTCAGAGGCGAGGGCGGCTTCGGCTCGACCGGAAGCAAATAATCACGAAAATACAATCATGCATAAAGCAAAGCACCTGACAACGGCTTGAGTCGAGCCGCGGTCGGGTGCTTTTTGTATCTGCTGCAATTAATACTGCAAGGCGCACGATGTGCATAATTCCGCTGCCGCTGTGTGCTGAGCGCTGTGCAGCTGACGAAACACCACCGGTGCCGTGGCAAAAGCAAAGGGCCGCCGCATTGCTGCGGCAGCCCGTAAGCCTTTTCTTTTTCGGGTATATAATTCTGTGACAGAATGTAATCGGAAATTATTCCTCGGTCTCGCGGGCCTTTGCTTCCTCGATGACCTTCTGTGCAACAGGAGTCGGGCAATCCTCGTACTTGATGAACTCGAAGGTGAAGGAGCCTCTGCCCTGTGCGCACTGACGCATGAAGGTAGCGAAATCGCCCATCTCAGCCATCGGAACCTCAGCGGAGAGGATCTGCATGCCGTCCTCAGCCGGATCCATACCGAGAACACGACCGCGGCGGACGGAAACCTCGCCCATTACGTCGCCCATGTTGTCGTTCGGAATGATAGCCTTGAGCAGACCGATCGGCTCAAGCAGAGTGGGAGCAGCCTTGGGGATACCCTCCTTGAATGCAAGACCTGCAGCGATCTTGAATGCCATTTCAGAGGAGTCAACGGGGTGATAGGAACCGAAGTAGAGAACTGCGCGGACACCGACAACGGGATAACCGGCGAGAACACCGTGACCCATGCAGTCCTGAAGACCCTTCTCAACTGCCGGGAAGAAGTTCTTCGGAACAGAACCGCCGACTACTTCCTCGGCGAACTCGAGACCTTCGCTGTCGCACGGCTCGAAGCGGATATAAACATCACCGAACTGACCGTGACCGCCGGACTGCTTCTTATGACGACCCTGCTGCTCGACTGTCTTGCGGATAGTCTCACGATAGGGAACGCGCGGAGTTTCAAGGATAACGTCAACGCCGAACTTGCTCTTGAGCTTGGAAACGATAACGTCGATGTGCTGGTCACCCTGACCGGAAACGACCTGCTGCTTGGTCTCGGTGTTGATGCCGAAGGTGATGGAAGGATCTTCCTCAGCAAGACGTGCAAGACCGGAAGCGATCTTCTCTTCCTCGCCCTTCTTGACAGGCAGGATAGCCTTGGAGAGCATAGCGTTGGGATACTCAACACCCTTGAGGGTTACAAGACGTGCCGGAGAGCAGAAGGTGTCGCCGGTGTTTGCGTTTGCAAGCTTGGTGACAGCGCCGATGTCGCCGGCGGTGATGCTGGGAGCGTCCTCCTGCTTCTTGCCGCGTACGGTGACGATCTTACCGATCTTCTCGGAAGTGCCGGTACGCATATTGGTGAGAGGTGCATCAGAGGAAATCTTACCTGCGAGCACCTTGAAGAAGCTCATCTTACCTACGAACGGGTCAGCAACGGTCTTGAAGATAACAGCTGCGGTGGGATCGTTCTCGTTGACTGCGATCTCAGTGCCTTCCTCGGATACCTCGGGAGCGAAGGAAGCAGGAGACGGAACGAACTTCTGGATACCGTTCATGAGGAAGTCAACACCCTCGAGGGTAACAGCGGAGCCGCAGTAAACGGGAGCAACGTCGCCGTTCTTGACACCGGCCTTGAGACCCCTGACGATTTCGTCGTGGGTGAACTGCTCGCCGTCGAAGTACTTCATCATGAGTTCTTCGTCAGCCATTGCAACAGCCTCGCTCAGAGCATCGCGAAGCTCGTCGATATTGTCAAGCTCAGGCATCGGGCACTCGGTGCTCTTGCCGTTTGCATAGGTGAAGGCCTTGTTCTGGAGCAGGTTTACATAGCACTTGATCTTGTCGCCGTCATAGCAGGGAACGACGACCGGGCAGATGGGAGTGCCGAAAACTGCGCGGAGAGAATCGAAGGTCTTGTAGAAGTTTGCACCCTCGGACTCGAGCTTGTTGACAAAGAAGACCTTTGCACGACCGGTGGTGGTTGCAAGCTTGTAAGCCTTCTCTGCACCGACAGGAACATCATGTCTGCCGGAAACAACGATGACTGCGCACTCTGCAGCGCGGTAGCCTTCGCCGACGCCGCCTACGAAGTCGAAGAGACCCGGGGTGTCAAGAAGGTTGATCTTATAGCCGTCACGCTCGAGGGGAGCAACAGCGGTGGAAACTGATACCTTACGCTTTATCTCTTCCGGGTCGAAGTCGCATACGGTGTTGCCGTCTGCGGTCTTGCCCAGTCGGTCGGAAGAACCGGTCAGCCAGAGCATAGCCTCTGCAAGGGAGGTCTTACCTGCGCCGTTATGACCGGCGAGAACTATATTTCTTATTTTGTCTGCGGGATACTGTTTCAATGTTGGTTGCCCCTTTCGGTCCGGATTACGGAGCCCCGAAGCTCTGGTCCGGAATTCTATGAATTTAATAAATTATTCGTTGTCTAAGAAATAAATGCGTATATTTTATCCGCCAAATCCAGCAACGTACCATTTCATTATAAAGTATAATAATTCTAATTTCAACAGTTAGATTGCGTTTGAATTAGAAAAAATCGCCGTATTTTTAGTTAATTTCGATAAATTTATGTCGAAATTTATTCATAAAATCCTGTATAAGAGGTTATTTTTACTCATTTTTCCGGAATATGGAAATGCGCAACGAGGTTGCGCAAGGGCGGTGCTGTTCTGTGAACACCCTGAGGCATTATCAATACGTATGCGCTGTGCAGTTTTTTATTCCGGCTGAATAGCCGCCCCGTATCCGGTCCATAATTTTAATGCATGACCACAATTTTCCATAAGTCAGGAGGAACAGAAGATGATAAGAGCGGTAAGCCGCTACACACTTGAGATAAACAGGACCGGCAGTCCGTATTTCGACAGGGCAATATGCTTTGTCAAGCCGGAATTCGCCCAGAGTGACCGGCTCGACCTGCATCGCGCGGCACAGCAGCTCATTTCGACCTTTGATGCCGGTGTGGAGGAGCAGACAGCATTTGGTGAGCTGTACGCCCTGCAGAGCGGGGATGATGCCGGCAGCAGGGAGGAGAGCTCAGGCAAACGCATTTCGCGCATGGTGATGCGGCTGCTTCCGCTTGCGCTGGCTGCGGCGGCAGGCGCAGGAGTAACGCTGCTGGTCATGCTGCTGGTCTGAATTGAAAGATACAGGATTATATACGGGGGTGGAGTGATGAGTGCAAAAAATGCGCCGGTGTGGGCGGCTGTACGCAAAGCGCCGCGGCAGTATCCGTGGCTTGACCACGATGAGACCTGCGAGGTATGTGTTGTCGGAGGCGGAGTGACGGGAGCAATGTGCGCCCTGAGACTTGCCGAAAGAGGGATAGACACTGTGCTGATAACTGCCGGTCAGCTTGGCGGAGGAATGACTGCTGACTGCATGCCATGTGTTGAATACGACGGAGGGGTCAGCCTGCGCAGGCTTAACAGAAGGCTTGGTCCGGAGACAGCGGCGGCGATGTTTGAACTGGGCATAAGTGCGGTTGCAGGGCTTGAGGAGCTGGCGCAGAGCCTTGGCGTGGAGTGCTGCTTTGCGCGGCGCGACTGTCTGCTGTTTACCGACGACGACAGCGACCTCGAAGGCTTCAACAAGGAGTTCATGATACGGCGGCATGCCGGTCTCGACTGCACCTACGTCAGCCGCAGCACAGCAAGGGATATCTTCGATTTCGGGATTGCCGGAGGAATGATATCGCGGGGGCTGGCGGCGGAAATCGACCCGTATGCGCTGACCCATCAGTGTACGGCGCGTGCGGTGGAGATGGGTGTGAGAGTGTATGAAAACACAAAGGCGGTGCGAATGGAATACACCGGCGGCAGGGCGGTCATTCAGACCTCGACCTATCGCACGGTCGATGCCGGACAGGCTGTGATAGCCTCGGCTTCGGCGTGTGCTGACATAATTGACGGGCTGACATCGCCGCGCACACATTTCATGGCTGTCAGCCGGCCTGTAAACCAGTTTTCCGGCTGGCCGGGCAGATGCGTGATAAGAAGCTGGGGCTCGCCGCGGTTTACCTGCGCTTCATCGCCCGACGGCAGGCTGTGCATCTGCGGTCTTGACACTGCGGTGATAGATGAGCAGTCGCGGCTGGGCGGTGTAGTGTATATGCCGAATCTGCACGAGCGGCGCTTCCGCGAGCTGGAGCAGATTGTCAAGGTGCTTTTTCCGCAGATTTATATCCACGGCTTTGATGCGGTGCATGCTTTCCGGAGCTGGCAGACGGCAGACGGATTGCCTGTGATAGGCAAATCGCCCGAGCACCCGGGGTGCGTATTTGCCGCCTGCTGCGGCAGCGGCGGAGTGCTGATGAGCGAAATTGCATCGCACATGGCGGCGCAGCTGTGCGATGGCGAAGAGAGCGAGCTGTCGATGCTCTTTTCACCCGACCGGAAGGGGCTGAAGCGTTAGCCGCTGAAGACGAGCGGCTTTTGGGCGAGTATTCAGCGGCGGGGGCGGGCGAAGCCCGCCGGCAATTAAGCGCAGAAATTCCGGCGCAGCGAAGCGCCGGTCAGCCTGTCAGGAGGAAAGAGCAGGCAACGAAAAAAACGGCAGTGCCGCCGACCGATGAGCCGGAAGCACTGCCGTTTTGCAGTTGACGTATGTTTTTAGATTTACGTTACGGATAATATCCGGATTTCTGTGTGTTCACACCTGACCGGCAGGGCGGCGGGCTACTTCAGAATATTTCGTGCAGTTACGGTGAAGACATCGCTGCCGATTTCAAACTTGGTGCCGGTGATGCGCTGTGTCATGCGGTTTTCTGCAAAGAAAACGGGCTGTGCCAGATCAGCCAGCCCGTTGTTGTTTTGATTGGATTGAGGTAAATGAGCAGTGGTTATCTTTGCTCGAAATTGGCTGTGACAGCTGTGCTGCCGGTCAGTTCGAGAGAGACGGTTTTCTGAGTGCTGTCGATTCCGCTCCAGCCGGTGAATACATATCCCTCGGCAGGCTGTGCGGTAAGAGTGACAGGGACATCGGAGAAGTATGCACCCTCCCACGCGCCGCCGGAAAGGTCGGGAGTGACGGTGTTGACCTGCACTGTGCCGCCTGCTGCATTGCTGACTGAAAGGCGGAGGGTGTAAGTCTCGCCGAGACCGAGTGTTTCAGCGAGCATGGTGGGAATGAATTTGTGTCTGCCGTTTATATAGCGGCGGATAACGTTGACTTCGCTGTCGAAGCGTGAGTTGATATCCTCCCACTGAAGCACCCACGCAGGACCGTTGCGCTTGAACTGCTCGGTAACATATGGAGCGTATTTCAGCTTGAGCAGGGTAAGCAGCTCGGTTGCATCGTTGAACTCAAACGAGGTATTGCGCAGGTCCATGACGGTGTTGACAAAGCGGCAGCGGAAATCCTCGACCTGCATCAGCTTTGAGAATAGCAGACCCCAGCCCCAGTCGGTATCAAGGGCTCTCTTGAGGGTGTTTTCGCCCGAATCGCCGCCGTCGGAATAAAGACCCATTGACATATCGGTGTCGTAGAGCATGAAGCGCCATCTGCCGTCAGCGTACTCGTTGTCGGAGGCGGTCTCCCTTGCGCGCCATACACGCCAGTTGTTGCCCTCGATTATGCCGTCTTCATTGTTGATATAGATGGTGGTTGCCATGTAGTCGATGAAGCTCTCCATGTCGAGCTTTGTCCACAGCCAGTCGTAATTCTGGCTGACCGAGAAGTCGAGAGAATAAATAGCGCTGTTGATCTCCTCAAAGAGCTCGGCATCAGCCTCGGTGCCCTCTTCGATTTCCCAGTTTTTGACCATTACAACGTTTTCGTTGTCAACGTCATAATTGTACTGGATATAATTATCGGAATAATCCTCGGTTATTGCATAAAGTCCCCAGTACTCACCGTTGATGAGAACAATGCAGGGCTCTGAGTCCTGAGTTGCGAAGTCGCGGTCGGTCACAAGTCCCTGAATGAAGGGGTCGCGCAGGAATGCATAGCCGTTGTCATTGCCGCCGTTGCGAAGTACAAAGCTCTTGTATTTTTCGAGCGGCTCGCCGGTGGTGTCGGTTACAAGTCCGTCGATGAGGGGATATTCAAAATGCCTGGTGCCGTAGTCCTCGCGGGCGGTCAGGCGGAAGCTCTTCTGATAATATCTGCGTGATGCAGCACCCATGACGCGTATGCCCATGTCCTGTTCTATGCCGAGATTGCCGTTCTTATCGAATACCTGAACAAGCACGTCGCGCTCCCACTCGCGTCCCTTCTGGCTGAAGTTGCCCTCGAGCTCCCACGACTCGGCATTCTTTGCATCGGGGTCGTTCTGGATCCATTCATCGTAAGCCTTGCCGAAAACATAGATTCCGGTCTCGTAGTCAAAAAGGCTGTCGCCGTCGAGGACAAGTGAGACTACCTTGATATTCTTGTAATTGAGTCCGACAAGATAGGTGGCGGTTGCCGTTGCGCTATGTCTTCCGTTTGCGGTAAAGGCTGCAGCACGTATGACCGTCGCTTTCGGCACTCTCGGCGGAGTGTGGTCGGATTCCTTTGTGAACATATCTGCGCTTATGCCGGAGAGTACGTTAGGCTCGTTGGAGCGGTTGGAGATGACCAGTCCTTCTCTCGGGAAAGCCGGAGAATCGACTGTCGGCTCGCTTCCGTCGAGGGTGTAGCGCACAGTAGTACCCCAGCGCGAGGTGAGGGTAAGGGTGAAGCCCTCGTCATATGTGCCGGTAGCGTGGCTGAAAACAGGCGGTGCGATATCGGCTGAAACTGCCGTCTCTGTGCCGCCGGCGGCACAGGCGCAGAGTGAAAACAGCATGATAACTGCTGAAATAAGAACAAACAGTCGGCGCTTCATTTACAAAACCTCCCGATGAGAGTTGTCGGTATAAATATGATTTTTGATTGGTGCAATAAATATACATATTAATTATATATTAGCGGTTTTGAATTTACAATACTGTTTTTGCACAGCAGAAATCAGCGTCTGCTGTGCAAAAAAACCAAAAACGGGCCGGCTGATGAGCTGACCCGTTTTCTGAAAATTCCTCTGGGATAATAATTGCAGATGATGAAGATTACTGCGGCAGAAATTCTGCAGTGACAGCAGTGTCGCCGGTGAGAGTGAGTGTGAGCTGAGCGGTGCTGCCCTCAGCATCTCCGCCCCAGCCTGCGAAGGTGTAGCCCGGAGCGGGTTCAGCGGTGAGCGTGACGGGATAATCGGTGAAGTATCTGCCGGTCCATGTACCGCCGGTCAGGTCGGGTGCTGCGGTGTTGATTCTGACCGAGCCGCCGGCTGTGTCATTGACCGAAAGACTGACATCAACAATTTCATCAAGCTCAAGTGTCCAGAGAAGCATTTTGGGCGCGTAGCCGTATCTGCCGGACATATAGCTGCGGATAACCTCAAGCGACTCCCCGAAGTGGGCGTCAACGCCGGCGTTGCTCTTTATCCAGCCGGGACCGTTGCGCAGGTACTGCTCGGGCATGAAGGGGGCATATCGGGACTGAATGGTCTCCAGCATGGAGAGTGCGCGGTTTTTCTCGAAGGAGGTGTTGCGCATATCCATGAAGGTGTTGACGAAATCAGCGCGGAAGGGCTCGGTCTGCATCAGCTTTGAGAAGAGCAGACACCATGTGTTGTCGCTTTCCAGTGCGCGCTCGAGGGTGTTGTCGTCGTAATCGCCGTCCCGGGTGTAAAGACCGACGGCAAAGTCGTTGTCGTAGAGCATGAAGCGCCATTTTCCGTCGGCAAACCCGTTGATGTCGTTGGTGTCGCGGGCGCGCCAGATGCGCCAGTTGTTGCCTTCGATTATGCCGTCGCGGTTGTTGATGTAAATGACAACCGACATATAGTCAATGAAGCTCTGACGGTCGATGCGCTCCCACAGCCACTCCTGATTTTCGCTCAGGGAGAGGTCCTGTGAGGCGATGAAATCCTGAAGTTCGGTGAAGAGGAGCATATCCTCGTCGGTGCCCTCCTCAAGCTCCCAGTTCTTGATAATGATGGCGTTCTTGTTGTCAACGCCGTAGTTGTACTGGATATAATTGTCGGAATAATCCTCGGTTATGGAATAAAGACCCCAGTACTCGCCGTTGATGAAAATAATGCAGGGCTCGGCGTCCTGAGTGGAGAAGCTGCGGTCGGTCAGAAGACTCTGCACGAAGGGGTCGCGCAGGAGGGTGTAGGAGTTGTCATTGCCGCCGTTGCGCAGAACAAAGCTCTTGTATTTCTCCAGCGGCTCGTCAGAAAAATCCTTTGTCAGACCGGTGATTATCGGGTATTCAAAATGCTTGTCGCCGTATTCCTCGCGAGCGGTCAGGCGGAAGCTCTTCTGGTAGTATCTGCGCGAGCCGGCGCCCATGATGCGCAGACCCATGCGCTGTTCGGTGCCGAACTGACCGTTTTCGTCAAATACCTGCACCTGCACCTCGCGCTCCCAGACTCGCCCTTTCTGGGTGAAATTGCCCTCAAGCTCCCATGTCTCGGCGCTTTTTGCATCGGGGTCGGAAGCCAGCCAGTCGTCGTAGGTCCTGCCGAAAACGTAGATGCCGTTTTCGTAGTCGAAGAGGCTGTCGCTGTCGAGCACGAGTGAGACTATCTTGATATTTTCATAGCTGAGACCGACAAGATAGGTTGCAGTGACAGTGCTGCTCTGAGCTCCGTCGTCGGAAAAAGCTGCGGCGCGAAGAACAGTCGCCTTTGTGACCTTTGGCGGAATGTGGTTGGACTCGGTCATGCGTGTGAACATGGTGACGCTCATTGCCGAGAGCAGGTTTGGCTCGTCTGAGCGGTTGTCGATAAAAATGCCTTCACGCGGAAATTCAGGCGAATCAGCGGTCGGCTCGCTTCCGTCGAGGGTGTAGCGCACAGTTGTGCCGCGCTCAGAAGAGATTTTCAGCTGAAAGCCCTCGCTGTAGCTGCCCGGCTGATGGCTGAGCTCAGGCGGCTCGATGCTGCTCTGCGCCGAAGTGACCGACGAGGGCGTATCGGGGGGGGATTCCGTCTGGCTGTCACCGCAGGCGCAGAGGGAAACAAATATTAAAAGGGCAACTGTAACAGCAATGAGACGCTGTTTCATGACTGCAGCCTCCTTGATTCTGAGTATTCTTACAATACGATTATTATATATCAGCATTCCGGAATTTACAACAGCTTTTAGGATGACAGGCGGTCGATTATAATGATTTAATTAGACATTCATCAAAATAAAACTTGACACAACTGTTTCTCTCTGCTATAATCCGATTAGATGATCATCAAAATAAAAGTAAAGAGGTGAAATCAATGAGCCGATTCATTGAATATCTTGATTCTGCTGTGGAGAAGGCGAGGGCCGAGCAGCGCGCGCTCGAGAGCGAGAGCCGCCGCGATGAGGCTGATTTTGCAAGAATAAAGCAGAATATATTTACCGTAGCCAAGACAATACATGAGGTTTTTCTGCGCGAAAAGGGCGAAAGCTTTGCAGACGAATACCGCGCAAAGCTGAGCGAAATGCGCACCGGCTGGGAGCAGAAGTATGAAACTGCACAGCAGTATGGCGATGCTGAGGCGGCTGCGGCAGAGAGAATCAAAATTGACACAATGCTCGAAATAGAAGCGCAGTTTTCCGGAAAGGAGGAGTAATTATGTGTGAAGCTGATGCAATAAAGCTTTTCAAATGCCTTTCGGACAAATCGCGCCTGCAGATACTCAAGTCGCTGGCTATTGAGGATATGTATGTCGAGCGGCTTGCCGAGCGTCTTGGGCTGACTCCTGCAACCGTCTCCTTTCATCTGAAAAAGCTGGAGGACGCCGGTACGGTCACATCGCGCAAGGAGCAGTATTACACCGTATATTCGCTCGAGCGCAGTGTCTTCATGACCACCATTCTGGATATCATCACCGAGCGCTCAGACGAGCAGGACGAGCAGGCAAGGCGCGACGAGGAATACCGCCGCAAGATTCTCGATACCTTCTTCGTCTACGGAAAACTGGTGTCGATTCCTACGCAGCGTAAGAAAAAGCGCATCTGCCTCGAGCGGCTGGCGGAGGAGTTTGAAGTGGGCAGGGAGTACAGCGAAAAGGAAGTCAGCGAGTGTATAGCTGAGTTTCACGAGGATTACTGCACCCTGCGCCGCGACATGATATCCGAGGGTATAATGGAGCGCCGCGGAACGACCTACAGGCGGCTGAAATGACGGAAAGGGCACGATATTACCGGAGCAGACCGCCAAAGGAGCCGCACAGCAGAATAAAGAAAAAAACGCCTGCCGGAAACAGCAAAGTCCGGCAGGCGTTATAAAATTACAATGATATAATATCAGACGTCAGAATTACTGAACGTTGTCCTCTACGAAAGCAACAAGAGCACCGACAGTTCTGATGTTCTCGACCTCATGATCGGGAACCTCGAAATCGAACTCGTCCTCAAGAGACATGATGAGATCAACAACGTCGAGAGAGTCAGCGCCGAGATCTTCCTGAATGTTGGTCTCGGTGGTGATGGAATCCTCATCAATGTCAAACTGGTCAGCAAGAATTGCCTTGATTTTCTCAAATACCATAGTTAATTTCCTCCTAGAAAGTTAATAAAAACATAGCGCATACCGGCAATACAACAATCAGCCGGAACAAAATCAGGCGCTGAGTAATGTTCACAATGAAATATTATTAGCAAAATCATACTTTGTCAATAGCTTATTTGAAAAATTAAATTTAATTTCGAAAAAAGCCCTGCTGCACCGGCTCTCAGACAGAGAAAGGATACCGGAGAAAAACCGGCTGCACTATATATAGTATTAACAAGTTGTAAACTTTTGCTCAATTTGGGTGAAAACGGCAATAAAATGCATTTTTACCCATTATTTGCGATTGACTACAGCTAAAAATATAAATATAATTAATCGTTAGAAGCTTTTTTATTATTTTTGCTGCCGGAAAGATGCTTTTTCGCAGCCGGCAGAGCACGAAAGGTGGATATATATGGAGACTCCAAAGCGTAAATTTCCGCTGTTTCTCATCGGTCTGATCTCCTGCTTTGCAATAGCTGTTGCCGGAATCGTTGTCGATTTCATCATGGACAGCGAGGGCAAGGTGGCGATCATTTCGGTTGTTGCGGCATTCCTTGTCTGTGCAGTGTTCCTGATCATAGATGTTATTGTGCGCCGCGTGGCAGAGAAGAAGGCGGCAAAGGAAGCCATATCCGGCCCGCCGCAGTTCAGTGTTCCAGCCGACCAGCGTTTCCTGCGTCATTCGGACACCTCCGATCAGCCCGACTTCACTCCGGCAGAGAGCTTCGGCGGTTTTGCCGATGACGGCTTTGATGACGGCTTCTCCGGCGGATATGAGGAAGAAGACCCGCTGGCACGTATGGAGCGTGAATCCCCCTCGATGGTGCTTCGCCGCAGAGCTGCAGAGCTTCGCGCCGCACAGGAAGGCGAGGAAAGCACAGACGATGCTTTCGGCGGCTTTGATGCTCCGGCATACGCTCCGGCAGACACTTTTGCTCCGGCTTATGCACCGGCAGAGCAGTTCGCTCCCGCTCAGGAGGAAATGCCTGCTGAAGATGACGGCTATGCCGGCGATTATGATGATACATACGGCGATTATGCCGCAGATGACTACGCAGATGACCTTGCTGAGGACTTCTCCGAAGAGCCGCAGTACGAGCCGCAGCCGGCAGAGCAGTTCCTTGAGCCGGAGAGAAGCTATGTACCCCAGCCTGTTCCTGCACCTGTTCCTCAGCCGCAGCCGGCACCTCAGCCTGTTCCGGCAGCACCTGAGCGCACCGCTGCAATGAGCGCAGGACAGACCCTCGAGTCCTTCTACGAGGACATGAGCGAGGAGGATATCCTCTACCGCGACTGTGTTGAGGTCTGGGCAGCTGATGCAAAGCCGTGTGTGCTCCGCCTGATGAAGCTTGTCGAGGAGCTTGAGGACAAGAAGGCTCAGGTACGCTTCGGACGCGAGCTTGAGTATGTCAATGCAATGATAGACCGCATCTACTGCTTCACACAGCTTGAGTATGTCGACGAGCTGCTCGAGCTTGAGGAGCACAACTTTGCAGCTCTTGTCAAGGAGTGCCTCAAGCGCTTCTCCCCGTTCTTCATGGAAAAGAAGCTCGGACTTCTCTGGAAGGGTCTCGACGTCAACGTCATGACCGACAAGAAGTGGTTCATATTCGCACTCACTCAGGTTATCTTCAATTCTGTCGAGTTCACTCCCGAGGGCGGCAAGATTGCCATCTCGGCAAAGAAGAACGGCGAATACATCGACCTGATGATAGACGACAGCGGCAAGGGTGTCGCACCCGATGAGCTGCCCTGCGTATTCATTGCCGGATATATGGGCGATGAATCCCCGAACGAGGCAGGCAGACGCACCGGCATGGGACTGTTCATCGCACAGAGCGTTCTGCGCAAGATGGGCGGCGATGCCTTCATGGAGAGCAACTACGGCAAGGGCGCAAGAGTCACCCTGCGTGTTCCTGCAATCAAGCCGCCGGAGAAATAATCCGTCCGGAAAATTCATACAGCATACGAAAAGCCAGCCGAAGTTTTCCGGCTGGCTTTTTTGTGTGATTCAGCGTAATTATCAGAGATTGCCTGCGGCTGTTCAGATATAAAGAATAACGTTATCAGTCGACAAGAAGCTTTACGATTGCCTTGCGGTATGTCTTTCCGCCGCCGGGACATTTGCCTGCCTTGTGGGCATCGTTCGGCCAGAAGAATGCACCCATGCCGGGGCGCAGCATCATCTGGCTGCCGCTGCCGGTGAGCATCTCCTTGTCCTTTGCCTCGTCGTAGGGTGTGCCGGGTGCAAGGTCGCGGATATCGCACCACTCAATCCACTCCTCGCCGCCGAGCAGACACTGCAGGTCGACATACTTACGGTGAGCTTCAAATTCGTTGGTCTCGAGCGGTTTGCAGGTGCCTTCCTGAAGAAGTATAAAGCCACCGTCAAACTCGTATCTGTCAGGCTCTGCGTCTCTGATCTCAGCCAGCTTTGCGAGAGCCTCTCTGAGGTGGGGTATATTGCTTTCATAAATTCCAAGACGGTCAATTGAATCGATGAGCATGGTTGTTTCCTCCCTTTTCTGTGTGTGCAGTGCAGAAATTCTGTCCGCTATCTAATTTTAGTATATCGCAGGAGGGTTGTCCATATCACATACAACGCCTTGTGATGAATGAAACGGATATTCCGTCTGGCGCGGCAGATAAGGCTGTTACTCCGCCTGAAGGTCGGTGATCCCCAGCCTTTCAGCGATTATGGGGATAATATAGCCGGTGAATTTCTCAGCACCGTGGCGGTTGAGGTGTCCGTGGTCGTAGAAGTCGCCCTCGCCGAGACCGAGCAGGACGTATTCGGCAAGATAATCGTCAAAGTAAGCCACATGACCGCTTTCTTCGGCAAGATCGCGCAGTTCGGCCATCTGCTCAGCGTAGATTTCCATGAATTCGGCAACAGGCGCGCCGTAGAACCACAGCTCGAAGCCGTATTCCTGTGACAGCTCGATTATGCGCTCTGCCGCATGACGGTTTTCCTCACACAGAGTGGTCTGCGAATAGTCGGGCTGATGCTCGTCATACCGTCTCTCTACAGTCGGGAAATCTTCCTTGTAATCCTGCCATATGCCGTCAAGCGCCTCGTAGCCGTAGGGGGAGGTGTTGGGTGTTTCGGCAATTATTCCTGTATTCTGACAGAATGCCTTGATCCTGCGCCAGATATAGGTCGGGCGCAGCAGCTGGAACAATCCGCCCGGAACGTCCTCCGGATTCATCGAGCGGCTGAGCGCCCACAGCCTGTTGTGCAGGTCGGGGATTCCGTCAAAATGGGTGTAGATTATGCCCTGATTGTAATCGCGCATATCCTCGTAATTGTCGGTCATGAAGGGACACATCTCCAGCATGACCACCTCCGGCACGCTGTAGCGCAGGAAGACCTCGAGGTCGGTGGCGGTCAGCCCGCCGTTGGAGCTGGAGAATCCGAGTGTGCGTGCGTTGATGCCGAGCTCGCGGCTGAGCATTTCGGTGTCGATGCTGTTGCGTGCGTGTGAGTTGCCAACAACCAGCAGGTCAATCGGCTCATGCTCCTCTGCGCTGACATAGAGCCATGTGGACGGCAGACCGCGCCGGTCGAAGAAGGCTGTCTCAAGAAGACCGGACAGCACAGCGAAGATGACTACAAAGGCGGCAAAGCGCAGAATATTTTTTGTTTTATCGGATTTCATGTCTTCACCACCTTAAAAACCGGCATAAATGAATGATGCCTCAGAGACCGAGCCGTAGCTGCCGAGAAGGATTACAGCAAACAGCATAAGAAGATAGATGACCCACCGCAGGAGAACAGGGCGCGCCTCGACCCATTTCACGAGGTCGCACCGCTCACTGATGATGTCAATTATTATCAGCACGGCAGAGGCAGCGAAGCAGAAGAGAATATCGAGCCGGTCGCTGTATTCGGCAGGCAGAGCCGCCGCCATGTCGAAACGGAAAACAGCGCCGATAACAGCGAGTGCATCGCCGACTGAAGCGGCGCGGAAGAATATCCACGCAAAGCAGACAAGTGTGAAGTTGATTATCACCGAGAGGGCATCTGCCGCAGGTGTGAGCTTTGACGGAAGCTTTGATTTAAGCTGCTTCCTTGCCGGTGCGGTCAGCTTTCCGGTTATCTGATAGAAGGCGTGAAGCAGACCCCAGATGATAAAGCCTGCGCCTGTGCCGTGCCACAGACCGCTGACGAGGAAAACGACAGCGACGTTGAGTGCCCAGCGAGCCTGCGATACGCGGCTGCCGCCAAGCGGGAAGTAGAGATACTCACGAAGCCATGTCGAGAGGGATATGTGCCAGCGGCGCCAGAATTCGGCAATGGATTTTGACAGATAGGGCTGACGGAAGTTGGGTACAAGCTCAAAGCCGAGCATACCTGCACAGCCGAGAGCGATGTCGGTGTAGCCGGAGAAATCGGCATAGAGCTGGAATGCGTAGAGTATTACACCGCCGACAGCGGCAATTGTTGATATCTGCTCACCGGCTGCGACAGCATCAAAAACACTGTTGACGGTTGGGGCGATGCGGTCGGCGATGACAGCCTTCTTGAATATGCCGAGCAGGGCTAAAACAGCGCTGTATCTGATGCGGCTGAGTTCAAAGGTGCGCTTTTCGTCAATCTGAGGAATAAAGGCCGAAACCGGCTGAATGGGTCCCTGAATGAACTTTGCAAAGAACGACACCGACAGCGCGTATCGTGCAAAGTTCTTTACCGGCTTAACCCTGCCGCGGTAAACGTCGATGACGTAGCCGGAAACCTGAAACATATAGAATGATATACCCACCGGCATGAGCGAGGAGAAGAAGGATATGTCGGCAATTCCTGCCGCCGAGAGAATATAATCGGCATACTTGAGCAGAAAGAGCGAGCCGAGGAAGGCGGAAAGCGAGCCGGCAAGCACAGCCTTTGCCGCCTTGGGACGGCTTTCCCTGAATTTTTGAACAGCAAGAGCTGCAATATAGCTGACTGTTACTGCTCCGGCGAGCCACAGTACGCAGCCAAGTCCGAAAAAGGAGCAGAAGCACACGCTCGCAGCCAGCAGCAGCGGCATTCTGAAGCGGTGCGGCAGAAGCCAGTAAAGGCAGAACACCGCGCCGAAAAAGAGGACATATCCCCACGATAAAAAGGTCAAACAAACCCCTCCTTAACGAGGATTATTATTGATATAAACAGATTATAATTTATAAATGGAAAATATGCAACGTCATGCGCGGATAAACTTGCGCGGTCAGACGTGTTGTGTGCTTTTTGTGATGATTGTTGAAAATCACGCGGCGCGATATATAATAGGGTTGTAAATTCAGAGAAAAGACAGGAGCGTGAATTATTATGGCAGGAGGAATGGGAAGAGCTTTCGGTCCGAGAGGCTTTCTGACCGACGAGGAAAAACAGAATATGCCAAAGGTGACAAAGGAGCTTCTTCTGCGCATACTGGGCTATCTCAAGCCCTACTGGGTGCAGTTTGTCTTTGTGTTTGTTGCCATACTGCTTTCGGCGGGAATAGGTCTGCTGCCGTCGATAATAACCGGACGGGTGGTCGATGAGGCGCTTGTCGGCACCGACCTTTCGCTGCTGATAAAGCTGCTGCTGATGGCATTTGCCACGCTGACCGCCTCGCAGGTAATAGGCGTGCTGGAAAACTACATCAATGCGTGGATATCACAGCGCATAATCTTTGACATGAAGAATCAGATGTACGACCACCTGCAGCACATGCCCCACTCATTCTTCACCTCGGAGAAGCAGGGCGATATAATCACACGAATGAACACCGACATCAGCGGCGTCAGCTCGGTGATTTCGGGTACGCTGTCGAGCATCGTAAGCAATATTTCGGTTGTCGTGACAACGCTGGTCGCGCTGTTTACCATGAGCTGGAAGCTGGCGATAGTGGGAATAATCGTCATTCCGCTGCTGATACTCCCCACAAAGAGCGTCGGCAAGACCCGCTGGAAGCTTCTGACCGAGAGTCAGGCGAAGAATGACGAGATGAATCAGCTCATCAACGAGACCCTCAGCGTCAGCGGCTCGATGCTGGTCAAGCTCTTCACCCGCGAGAAGAAGGAATACGACCGTTTTGTCGATGTGAACGAAGAGGTAACGCAGCTGTCGCTCAAGGAACAGCGCAGCGGCAAGTGGTTCATGGTCGTAATGGGAATGTTCACCCAGCTCGGACCGCTGCTCATCTATTTTGCCGGCGGATATCTGATTATAACCAAACTCGACCCCACCCTCACCGTCGGTGTGATAACGGCAACTGTTGCGCTGATTAACCGTCTCTACCGACCGGTGCAGTCACTGCTCAACATTCAGGTGGACTTCACACGTTCGCTGGCGCTGTTCACCAGAATATTCGATTATTTCGACAAGGAGAACACCATCGTTTCAAAGCCGGACGGCGAGCGCCCCGAGGTAGCCTGCGCCGATATCGATTTTGACCACGTCAGCTTCTCCTATTCGCCCGATATACCGCTGCTCACCGATATCGACTTCACCGTCCCGGGCGGTCAGATGTTTGCGATTGTCGGTCCCTCCGGCTCGGGCAAATCGACGGTCGTCAATCTCATTCCGAGACTGTACGATGTCTGCGGCGGCAGTGTTACTGTTGCAGGTGTCGATGTGCGCGACTTCGACCTGACCTACCTGCGCGAGCGGATAGGCGTTGTCACGCAGGATACATATCTCTTCAACGGCACGATCCGTGAAAATCTGCTTTACGCAAAGGACGATGCAACGCAGGAGGAGATAGAGAACGCCTGCCGCACCGCCAGCATACACGACTTCATCGTCTCACAGCCGGACGGCTACGATACGGTTGTCGGCAACCGCGGACTCAAGCTCTCAGGCGGCGAAAAGCAGCGCCTGTCGATAGCCAGAGTTATTCTGAAGAATCCGGAGATTCTCATTCTCGACGAAGCGACCTCAGCGCTTGATTCCATATCTGAAAATGCAATTCAGGACGCCCTCGAGGTGCTGATGGAGGGTCGCACTAGCATAGTGATCGCCCACCGTCTTTCAACCATTCTCAAGGCCGACCGCATACTTGTTGTCAAGGACGGCGTGATTGCTGAGCAGGGCAGCCACGAGGAGCTCCTCGCCGCCGGCGGCACCTACCGCGAGCTCTACGAGACCCAGTTCCGCCAGATACTCGAGTACGAAGCCGAGCGCAAAGGTGAGTAGAGAAAACAATAAAAAACAGAAAAGCAGAATAAAAAAGCAGGACATAGCAAGAGCGGCAAGGAGAGAGTTCTCCTTGCCGCTCTGTTTTGCATTTATTGTGATTCAATCCAGTCAACTATCTTAACGAAAGTCGATATAAACAACAAATCCGAACCGACGCGCCAATCGGCATCAGGTTCTTCATTTGCTTGTTGTGGACGTGGGACAGGTTTGGCGGAATCGAAATCCGCTGAGCAACAATGCGCGTTTTCATCTGAGGTATTGCTCGGAAGGTGAGGTAATGCGGAAAACGCCCATTGATTGCTTTAAAAAATCACCGTCGTCAGAGTGACTCCGGCGATTTTTTGCAGCAATTCTCATCCGATCGCGTAAAGCCATAAAGAAAACCCCCGACCTGTTGGCCGAGGGTTTCTTCATGGTGGACGCTAACGGAATCGAACCGCTGACAACCTGCACGTCAAGCAGGTGCTCTACCAGCTGAGCTAAGCGTCCGTCTTTTTGATTGCTAAGCTATTATACAACGGGGGGTGGGGATTGTCAAGCAATTTTTTTCAAATTCCTGAGATTTATCAAAAAATATTCGTCATTGCCATTTTTATCCTTATATATTATATATTGCGCGCGCGTGGATACTATGCTATAATTATACTGAATAATTACGATGCGCATTCTATGCGCCGATCTGAAAGGTGAGGGATACAGATGTTGATTTTGGGTATTGACCCCGGATACGCTACCGTTGGCTTTGGCTTTGTGCGCTACCGTGCGCCTCGTTATGCTCCGGGAAAATACGGCGCGATCCTCACCCCGGCGGACGATCCCTTCGAGAAGCGCCTCGCCACGATATATGAAAGCGTCTGCCAGCTCATCGACGCCTATCACCCCGATGCACTGTCGATAGAAAAGCTTTATTACGCAAACAATGCAAAGACGGTCATCGGCGTTGCAGAGGCGAGAGGCGTTATCCTGCTCGCTGCACAGCAGAAGGGCGTTCCGATTTACGAATACACACCGCTGCAGGTCAAGCAGGCGGTTACCGGCTACGGTCAGGCAATAAAGTCGCAGGTGCAGGAGATGACAAGACGTCTGCTTTGTCTTGATTCAGTACCCAAGCCCGACGATACAGCAGATGCCCTCGCGCTTGCTATCTGCCACGCGCAGAACAGCTGCCGCCGCAGTGTCGGTCAGGTGCGCACCGTCGTGCCGGTAAACCCAAAAGCAGGCAGATGATGCTCCGCCGTGTGAAATCGGCGAAAATGAAAGGATAATCAGCCACCATGATATATTCCCTTACAGGTGAGATTTTGTTTGTCGAGCCGGGTGTCGCAGTAATTGAATGCGGCGGTGTCGGCTTCCAGTGCAATGTTTCGGCTTCGACCCTGCAGAAGCTGCCGCCGGTCGGACAGAGCACAACCGTTTTTACTCACCTCAACGTCACGCAGGACGCAATGACACTCTACGGCTTTGCAACCAAGAGTGAACTCTCCTGTTTCAGAATGCTTACCAGCGTTTCGGGCATCGGCTCAAAGACAGCAATTGCAGTGCTTTCGGCGATGTCGCCCGAGCAGCTGGCGATGAATGTTGCATCAGGCGATTACAAGGCGCTTACCTGCGCACAGGGCATAGGACCCAAGCAGGCACAGCGCATCGTGCTTGAGCTCAAGGACAAGGTTGCCGGAATGGGCGCTCCGACCGACGGAATGCCCGGAGTACCGGCGACAGCCGCAGCAGCTTCTCCGGCAGGAAACGCCGCAGAAGCGATACGCGCACTTATGGTGCTCGGCTGTTCATCGGGCGAAGCCTCACAGCTTGTTGCCAAGCTTGACCAGACACTGCCGGTCGAGCAGCTTATCAGTCAGGCGCTCAGACTTATGGCGAAATAAATTTGCCATAAGTCAGTGAAGAAGTAAAAGTGAACAGTGAATAAGTGATTACAGAGCATCGCCGGAGGGGTGTTACGGATACCTGATGAAGCAAGGCGATGTTAAGCTTAGAATACAAAGAACTGGAAACAGATATGACAGACAAGGATTTTAACGGAATAGTTTGGGGCGACAGCCTTGACGAGCGGGGCGAAATGGACCTTGAGAGCCGTCTTGTTGAGCCGCAGTTTCTCGGCGATGAGATGGACGGCGACAATCCGCTGCGCCCCCACACGCTGAGCGACTACGTCGGTCAGGAGAAGGTCAAGGACAATCTTTCAATATACATAGAGGCGGCGAAGAGCCGTCACGAGCCGCTTGACCACTGCCTGCTTTACGGCCCTCCGGGTCTCGGAAAGACCACACTTGCAGGCATCATCGCCCACGAGATGGGCGTCGGTCTGCGCATCACCTCCGGTCCGGCGATAGAGCGCCCCGGCGACCTCGCGGCGATTCTCTCCTCGCTCAACCCCGGAGATGTGCTCTTCATCGATGAGTGCCACCGCCTGTCACGTCAGGTGGAGGAGATACTCTATCCTGCGATGGAGGACTTCGCTATCGACATCATCACCGGCAAGGGACAGGGTGCAATGAGCTATCATCTGCCGCTGCCGCGATTCACACTCGTTGGCGCGACCACCCGTGCCGGTCAGATATCGGCTCCGCTGCGTGACCGATTCGGCGTGCTGCTCCGTCTCGAGCTCTACACTCCGCAGGAGCTTGCCAGCATCGTCACGCGCTCGGCGCGCATTCTCGGCATAGGCATAGAGCCTGACGGTGCGCTCGAGCTCGCCAGCCGTTCACGCGGAACTCCGCGAATTGCCAACCGCCTGCTCAAGCGTGTGCGCGACTTTGCGCAGGTTGAGGGCAGCGGCATAATAACCGAGGAGATAGCGCGCGATGCGCTCAACCGGCTTGAAATTGACGAGCTCGGTCTTGACAAGATTGACCGCCTGCTGCTCGACGGAATAATCCGTTTCTACAATGGCGGACCGGTCGGTCTTGAGACAATAGCCGCAGCCATAGGTGAAGAGGCGGTAACAATCGAAGACGTTTATGAGCCCTATCTCATGCAGATAGGCTTCCTTACACGCACCCCGCGCGGCAGATGCGTTACCCGGCTGGCATATGACCATCTCGGAATAAAGCCGCCTGCAGGTGCGCCAAACGGTCAGACCAGCCTTTTCGGCAACTGACCGGATACAATCTGAAGAAGATTCACACAAGCAGATGAAAGGTGTGTTATTGAATGATAAGCTGTAAATTTTGCGGAAATGAAAACAACGACAGCTCGACCCATTGCTATATTTGCGGAAAGTCGCTTGCTTCGGGTCGAATCAACAGCCTTGTAGGCTTAAATGAAGGCGAGCAGCCGGGAATGCAGAATTATCACGGTGTCAATGATAATCTGCCGGTCGGAACAAATTCTCAGACAGCCGCACGCTTCCAGAGCGACACAGGCGGCGGAGTGCGCAGCGGTCCGACTCAGGAGACCTTCGGCGCACAGCTTATGTCCGGAAAGAGTGAAAAGAAGAGCGGCGGCACAGGTGCATTTGTGCTGATACTTCTGCTGGTTATCGCAGCGGTGGTTTTCTGGTACTGCTTTTTCTCTCCGAACGCTCCGTTCTCGCTCTGAGTTCGTAATTGAGCGAGGAATACAATTAATTGATCTACAGTAAGGAATTTTATTTATGAGGCTTGCCGACAGATGGAAGGATTATGAACTGCTTGATGCCTCGGACGGAGAGCGTCTCGAGCGATGGGGTGATATATGCCTCATTCGACCCGACCCGCAGATAATCTGGAAAACACCGCGCAGACACCCCAAGTGGAAGAGTGCCGATGCGCGCTACGTCCGTTCCTCCAGCGGAGGCGGCGGCTGGGATATGCGCCGCCGTATGCCCGACAGCTGGAGCATCGGCTATGATAATCTGAAATTCAATATAAAACCCATGGGTTTCAAGCACACCGGACTCTTTCCTGAGCAGGCGGTCAACTGGGACTGGATGCGCGAGAAGATCCGCGAGGCAAAGCGACGTGATCCGGAGCGCGAGATAAGGGTGCTCAATCTCTTTGCCTACACCGGCGGTGCAACACTTGCCTGCCTTGAAGCAGGTGCATTCGTGTGCCATGTAGATGCATCAAAGGGCATGACCGCATGGGCGAAGGAAAACGCGGCGACTTCCGGTCTTGCGGACATTCCGCAGCGCTGGATAGTTGATGACTGCGCCAAGTTTGTTGCCCGCGAAAAGCGCAGAGGCTCGAGATATGACGCTATCATCATGGATCCGCCGAGCTACGGCAGAGGACCCGGCGGCGAGGTATGGCGCCTTGAGGATCAGATTTATGACCTTGTAGGGCTGGTATCAGAGGTGCTTACCGATGATCCGCTGTTTTTCATTATAAACAGCTACACGACAGGACTTTCACCCTCGGTAATGAAGTACATACTTTCCATACACCTCGGTCAGAGATGGCCTGATGCGGAAATTTCAGCCGACGAGATAGGACTTCCGGTGGGAGATACCGGATTGGCGCTTCCATGCGGAGCGACTGCCATTTTTTCGAAGTGAAAATGTCAGTCGCTGTCCGAAACAGCCGAAAGCCATAAATCAGAGCTTTCGTCTGTTTCGGAGGGGCTCAATCGGACATTCAGGTCTGGAGCTGCCATTTTTTCGAAGTGAAAATGTCAGTCGCGATAATACCGGTCAAAGATTTTGCCGGACAGTTTCTTTTCTTTAATTAGGAGTTGATTTCATGAATTTTGTTACTGATGTGGCTGCAAAGATATGGGAGGCGGCAAAACGTCCCTCGGAGTTTCGTCCTGTGGCGATAATCTTTTCTCTTCTGCTGATAATCCCGATGGTTACGCTGGTTTCCAGTATCGTCGAGGTTACGCCGGAGCGCCTCGGTTATCAGTTCAGCATTACAACTGAGCCGGGCAGGAGCGACTATGAATATGTCTATACTCCTTCCGGTACTGACATTAGCTTTGATATTACCGGCAATATTGACAGCATGGCCACCGCAGCGCCGCTTATTCCGGTAACTACCACAGCCGGCGATGATGAAACAACTACAACAACATCAGGTGAGACAACTACTACCACGGAGTCGACAACTACCACCACAACAACAGTATCGTCCACCGCAACGACCACGACGACCGCTGATGACGATGAGCGTGATGATACCACAACACGCAGAACAACAACCACAACTTCATCGTCCCGCCGCACTACAACCACACGCAGAACAACAACCACAACCACACGCATGACGACCACAACGACCTCGGGTACTGTGGCGACAACTACAACAACTTCTACCACCACAAAGACTACCGCTGAGCCGACGACAACCACCACTACCGAGCCGACAAGCGGCCCGCAGACCATAAGAACCACTTCCGGCACGACCACCGCTGCGACCGAGCCTCCGGTGAGAACTACAACCACGACTGAGGCGACCGCCGCACCGACGACCACCTCGACCACATGGTCTGACGAGGCAGTCGGCTAAAGCCGGACAGGTAAAAAAGACAAAAACCGCACGCATTTGAGTTGCGTGCGGTTTTTTTATCACTTTATACTACAGTGAGTTATAAATACGGAGCAAGATCACAATCTGTATACCGATTGTGACCGGAAACTGACCTGCAGCAGCCTGAACAGATTTATATTATGGACTTTATGGTCACTTTGCGTCCGTTGACTTCAATCAGTTCAAACTTCGGGTCGGGCTTTTTCCGGAGTTTCTCAATCGTTTCATAAAGGTCGTCTCGGCCTTTGTATACGGTTGTCCAGCCTTCATCAGGCAGCTCTAATTCGCACATTTTGGCGCTGACACCGAGCATTTCACAGAAACCGAGCACGTTTGAAAAATCTGATTCCGGACGGTCTGTCACTCCTGCAGCACAGCAATAGCTTTCAGCTGTAAATCCATAATTTACGGTAATCAGATCCATTGGCTTCGGCGATACCTGAGAAACAGTTGCAGCCGCATGGCGGAGCAGCTTGTTTACCCGGTCGGCATCATTTCTGTCAACGACTACAAAAGTGCCGTAAAATCTCATTGCTGTGTTCTGCCTCCGTGCTGCTTGTCGAGCATCATATCCTTGACCTTCATAAGACGGGCGGTATTGCTTCGCTCGGCCTCGTCAAGCTTCATTGTTATCATGCGGATAGTAGCCTGATACTGCGGTATCATGACGTGCTCGAGGGCATTTACGCGGCGGCGTGTCTTCTCGATTTCAGCCGCCATCATCTGTACAGCCTTTTCCACCTCGGCAAGGCGGAGCATATCGGGCAGCAGCGAGGCGAGCTCGTAGATAGCGCTGTCCAGCTCGGGTGAGGTGTACGCAAGACCGTAGGAGTAGATATCCGCAGGGTCGGCAGTGCGCATCTTTGCCTCGAAGACCGGAATCTCAACGCTCATGACATTCTTCTCGCCGACAGAGAGCTGTACCTCCTGACGGGGGCACATCAGCGCAACGTCGGTTATCTGCCCGGGATTAAGTGCGCGCGCCATGACGAGGCTTTTGTTTGCCTCGGTTATTCCGCGCTCGACCTTTTCGCGCAGGGATTTATTTTCACGCACCAGGTCGAGAAACTGCCGCATCAGCTCGTCGCGCTTGTCCTTGAGCAGCTTGTGACCTCTGCGCGCTGTGACAAGGCGTTTCTTGAGCTTGGTCAGCTCCATTCTGGTGGGATTGACATTCAGTACCTGAGCCAAGTTTCGGTACCTCCTTATGTCGATTTAGCTTTATTTGCCGGCAAATCAGCCGAGATAATACTGATCGAGATATTTATCGTCGATACGCTTGAGCTCGGAGCGCGGCAGGATAGAGAGCAGTTCCCAGCCGATGGCGAGAGTCTCCTCGATGGAGCGGTTGGCATCAAAGCCCTGCGAGACGTAGCGCTTTTCGAATTCATCGGCAAATTTTGCGTAAAGCTTGTCGGTTTCGGTCAGCGCGGCTTCGCCGAGAATTACCATCAGTTCCTTTGCGTCCTTGCCTCGTGCGTAGGCGGCAAACAGCTGGTTCATTGTGTTTGCGTGATCCTCGCGGGTTTTACCCTTGCCGATTCCCTTGTCCTTGAGTCGGCTGAGGGAGGGAAGAACGTCTACCGGCGGCTGTACGCCCTTGCGGTAGAGCCCACGGGAGAGGATTATCTGACCTTCGGTGATGTAGCCGGTGAGGTCGGGAATGGGGTGGGTCTTGTCGTCCTCGGGCATTGTGAGGATGGGGATAAGCGTTATCGAGCCGTCCTTGCCCTTGAGACGTCCGGCTCTTTCGTAAAGCGATGCGAGGTCGGTATACATATAGCCCGGATAGCCTCGGCGTCCGGGAACCTCCTTGCGTGCGGCGGAAACCTCACGCAGAGCATCGGCGTAGTTGGTGATGTCGGTAATGATGACCAGAACGTGCATACCCATGTCGAATGCAAGATACTCGGCAGCGGTCAGAGCCATACGCGGAGTGGCGATACGCTCGATTGCCGGGTCGTTTGCAAGATTGATGAAAAGCACGGTACGGTCTATAGCTCCCGTTTCGCGGAAGCTGTTTATAAAGAAGTTGGACTCCTCGAAGGTGATACCGACAGCGGCGAAAACAACTGCGAATTGCTCGCCGGTGCCGCGTACCTTTGCCTGACGTGCAATCTGCGCCGCAAGGTTTGCGTGGGGCAGACCTGAGGCGGAGAATATCGGCAGCTTCTGACCTCTTACGAGTGTATTGAGTCCGTCAATTGCAGAAACACCTGTCTGAATGAATTCCTGCGGATAGTTTCTCGCGGCAGGATTCATCGGCTGACCGTTAACATCGCGGCGGAATTCAGGAATAATCTCCGGACCGCCGTCCATCGGTCTGCCGAGACCATCGAAAACACGTGCCAGCATATCGCCCGAAACCGACAGCTCCATGCTTCGTCCGAGGAAGCGCACCTTGCTGTCAGAGAGGTTGATGCCTGCCGAGGATTCGAACAGCTGTACCATAACGTCAGTGCCGTTGACCTCGAGTACCTTGCAGCGGCGGCGCTCGCCGTTTGCAAGCTCTATTTCGCCGAGCTCGTTGTAGGTAACTCCTTCAACGCCGCGCACCAGCATAAGAGGACCGGAAACTTCTTCAATTGTTCTGTATTCTCTGGGCATTTTCAGTCCTCCTTAGTCAATGTCGGCAGCCGATGAGCCGGAAAGCTCACGTGCCAGCTGAGTTGTAATTTTTTCAGCTTCAGCATCGACATTTTTCTCTTCAGTATATTTGAAACGACCAATCTGCTCGCGCACCGGAAGAGAGACGAGTGTCTCTATGTCAGCGCCCTTTGCGAGAGCCTCGGCGGCGCTGTCGTAGTATGCCATGATAAGGCGCATCATGACCGCCTGCTTGTGCAGACTGGTGTAGGTGTCTGATTCGTGGAAAGCATTCTGATGCAGGTAGTCCTCACGCACCGAACGCGCGACCTCCAGCTTGAGACGGTCGGCAGGGGAAAGTGCGTCCATACCGACCAGCTTGACGATTTCTTCAAGCTCTGCCTCGTCCTGCAGCAGTGCCATAAGTCTGCCGCGAAGCTCCATCCAGTCGTCACCGGCGGTTTCATTGAACCATTTGCCGAGCGAGTCGGTGTAGAGCGAATAGGAGGTCAGCCAGTTGATGGCGGGGAAGTGACGCTTGTACGCAAGGTTTGCATCGAGTCCCCAGAAGACCTTGACGATTCGGAGGGTTGCCTGAGAGACCGGCTCGGAAATATCGCCGCCGGGAGGTGAAACTGCGCCGATTACCGACAGCGCACCCTCACGCGGGTCGGAGCCGAGGGAGATAACCTTGCCGGCGCGCTCGTAGAACTGCGCCAGACGTGAACCGAGGTATGCAGGATAGCCTTCCTCACCGGGCATTTCCTCAAGACGTCCGGACATCTCGCGCAGAGCCTCAGCCCAGCGTGAGGTGGAGTCAGCCATGAGTGCGACAGAATATCCCATGTCGCGGAAATACTCAGCGATGGTGATGCCTGTGTATATGCTCGCCTCACGTGCCGCAACCGGCATATCCGATGTGTTGGCGATGAGGACGGTTCTTTCCATAAGTGATTTGCCGGTCTTCGGGTCGATGAGCTCGGGGAACTCATTAAGAACGTCGGTCATCTCGTTGCCGCGCTCGCCGCAGCCGATGTAGACAACAATGTCAGCTGCAGCCCACTTGGCAAGCTGGTGCTGAACGACCGTCTTGCCTGAGCCGAAGGGTCCGGGAACAGCTGCAACGCCGCCCTTTGCGATGGGGAACATGGTGTCAATGACACGCTGACCGGTAACAAGGGGAACTTCGGGAGGAAGCTTCTCTGCGTAGGGTCTGCCTATACGGACAGGCCATTTCTGCATGAGCGTAAGCTCCCTGCCGCTGTCGAGGGTGCAGACCGGCGCAGTGACGGTGAAATCGCCCTCAGATATCTTCTTTACAGTGCCGGAAACGCCGACAGGCACCATGATGCGGTGCTCGACAATGTCGGTTTCATGGACTGTACCGATGATGTCGCCTTCCTTGACCTTGTCGCCGACCTTGACGGCAGGGCGGAAATGCCACTTTTTGTCGCGGTCGAGCGAGGGTACCTGAATACCTCTGGCGATGTTTGTGCCGGAGATTCTCATGATAGCATCGAGCGGACGCTGAATGCCGTCGAAGATAGCTCCGATAAGACCCGGACCGAGCTCAACGCTCATCGGCTCACCGGTGGATTCGACTGGCTCACCCGGACCGAGTCCGCTGGTCTCCTCGTAGACCTGTATAGATGCAGCATCGCCGTGCATCTCGATGATTTCACCGATAAGCTGCTGTGACGATACGCGCACAACGTCGAACATATTTGCATCGCGCATACCGTCGGCTATGACCAGCGGTCCGGCGACCTTTCTGATAGTTCCCTTGCTCATGTTTTTCGATCCCTTTCAGAATAATAGGTAAAGAAAATTGCGAATGTTAAAAAGTCAGAGCTGTCTGACAAAAAATCTGGGGATGCGGTAAATTTGGGTTTAGCGGAGTAAAAGTTTTGATCGACCTTTTTCAAAAGGTCGTGGGTCAAGGGCAACGCCCTTGCAGGTTTTAAGGACGGAGTCCTTAATTCTTTTTCGATAAGAAGTTGAGGCTTTGCCTCAAACTCCACGAGGACG
>JAZNOP010000132.1:0-20486 GCA_045580875.1 Acutalibacteraceae bacterium | reverse complement strand
CTGCTCAACACCATTGATGAGGTTTCAAAGCTCATCGAAACCACCACCGGCGACATTCAGACCGGCGTACGCATCGTTGTCCGCGCTCTTGAGGAGCCGGTCCGCCAGATTGCAAGCAACGCAGGTCTTGAGGGCTCTGTCATCATCGAGAATATCCGCCGCGAAGGCAAGAACGGCTTCGGCTACAACTTCGCTACCGACGAGTATGTCGATATGATTGCTGCCGGTATCGTTGACCCGACCAAGGTCACCCGTTCCGCAATCCAGAACGCTGCTTCTGTTGCTTCAATGGTACTCACCACCGAGTCCCTTGTTGCTGACAAGAAGGAGCCTGCCGCTGCACCGATGGGCGACCCCACCGGCGGCATGGGAATGTATTAATTAATCAATCGACCGGCAAAGTATCAGCGCACAGGTGAGCAAAACGTCTGCCTGTGCGCCGTATAAACCGGCTTTCGCTTACCCGGCTGCCGGAAACAAAGGAAGGAAGGTCACAAAAATGGCTGACAAAAAAGTAATTCTTACCGCTGACAGCACCTGCGATCTCGGCGCAGAACTCAAAGCCCGCTATAACGTAGAGGCTTTCCAGCCCATGCACATCACTCTCGACAACAAATCCTACGACGACAGCATCAACATCTTCCCCGATGAGATTTACGCACGTTTCTATAAGGACGGCACCCTCCCGCGCACCGCTGCTGTAAGCATCGGCGAGTACGAGGATTTCTTCCGTCAGTTTGTTGAGAACGGCTGCGAGGTCGTTCACATCAACCTCGGTTCGGCTCTTTCCGCTTCTCATAACAATGCAAAGCTGGCTGCCGAATCTCTCGAGGGTGTATATGTTGTTGACTCCCAGAATCTTTCCACCGGTACCGGTCTGCTCGTCATTGAGGCTGCAAAGCGCATCGCTGAGGGCAAGTCTGCCGCTCAGGTTGCTGAGGAAGTAAACGCACTTACCGCAAAGTCCCACGCAAGCTTTGTTCTTGACACCCTCAAGTTCCTTGCTGCAGGCGGCAGATGCTCTGCTGTTGCTGCATTCGGCGCAAACGTGCTCGGCATCAAGCCCAGCATCGAGGTCAACAACACTGCAGGCGGCTCCATGGGCGTCGGCAAGAAGTATCGCGGCAAGTTTGACAAGTGCGTTCTTGACTACGTCAGGGATCAGCTTGCAAAGTACGGCGACACCATCGTGGGCGACCACATCTTCATCACCCATTCCGGTGTTGATCAGGCAATTATCGATTCAGTCAAGGCTGAGCTGAAGAAGACCAAAAAGTTTGACGAAATCTTCATCACCCGTGCAAGCTGCACCATCTCCAGCCACTGCGGTCCCGGCTGCCTCGGCATTCTGTTCATGACAAAATAAAATCACGCTGTATATCAAAAGAGCGCTGTCCTGTGACAGCGCTCTTTTCTTTTAAGTATATTGCTGTATTGCCGTTTATTCTCTGATTATCCCTCTCTGCAAAGGGTATATTTATTACCGCCCATGTCCTCAATGATTACCCATTCAGGCTCAAGGGTATCATAGCCGCTGAAGCTGACTATTCTGAACCAGTTGTAACTGCCCATATATACATACAGACCGTCGTCCTGTCTTATTGTGAATACATTGTTGGTATCATCGTCATCTACCTCAATAAGCATCCACGGCAGATTTGTTACCTCCATCTCCACCTCGACGGTGTTATCCCTTGATGTCTTGATTACAAAGCCATTTCCGTCAGACCATGTGTAATCACTGAAGAATCTGATTCCATGGAACATCGGGTCGGCTGTGAGCCCCTCAAAGTCCTTGACATTGGAATATCTCTGGAAGATATAATAATAGTGCAGCACCTGATTGAAGCCTATGCCGGCATAACGGCAGTCTTTACGGAACCGGCACAGTTCGTGATATGCTTCTGCAAGCGGCTTTTCCCAATAGAATGCACTGAACAGTTTTTCCGCCTCTTCGTATTCACCCTGGCGGTAGAGCAGAATACCTCTGCCCATGGTACATTCTTCGATGCGTGCCTTGCTGTCCTTGTAATCACCAAGCTCGGCAAAAATCTCCTCAGCTTTATCAAACTGCTCTGTTGAAAAAAGATAGTCAGCATAAGCGTAACGAGCCTTCAGAGCCATTTCTGCGCTGTCCTCATAATCGGAAATATTGCTGAACATCATCCATGCCTCGTAGTATTTGCCGCTTTCAAAGTTCTCTGTCGCCATGCTGTACTCAGTCGCCTGACTGTATTCTCTGAAGCTGTTCTTTATGAAATCTCCGGCGTATCTGAAACCTAAAACTGCAGCGGCAATCACTAAAACAGCACAGATTATCCATCTGACTCTTCTATTGATACGGCGTTGTCTGCGCTCAAATGCCATCATATCTTCTTCTGCCGACGTCAGCGCAATATTTTTTTCCTCTGTCTTTGTTCCTGCTGCCATAATTGTTCCCCCTTATCCAAGTCACTTGGCACATCCGGCTGTGCCTGCTGTTTCAGCACTTTACCGCTGTGCAGTGTATTTATCTATTACTATAATAGGTATAATCAGAAAATTCAACCGTATTGATCTGATTCCGACAGACTTACAGGTTGAATTTTCTCACACTGCCATTGACATCATGCACACGTATCACCCTTGCGCCGGCGGTGTGAGCCATATCATGCAGACGGCAGGTCATCGGGTCGCGGGCGGTCATCGGCAGGGCGGCGGCATTTTCAACACCCTCGCGCTCCATCGCCCACACGGTCAGCCGCTTGCGCGATGCGCCCACGAGCACCGGCAGGTCATACACTGCGCATTCTCCGCAGCGCTTTATCAGCTCGAGCTCCTGCTCTCGGGTCTTGCCGAAGCCTATTCCGATATCGAGCACCATCTGCTCCGGCTTTATTCCGGCGGCGGTACACTCCTCCACCCGGCGCTCGAAAAACTCACGCACAGGCACTGTCGGGTCTGCTGATGCTGTTATATCATCGTGATGCATAATCACACAGCCGCAGCCGGTCTCAGCTGCAAGCCGGCGCATGGCAGGGTCATCGAAGCCGGTCACATCGTTTATAATTGCCGCACCGTATTCGATTGCATTCTTTGCAACAAGCGGATAATACGTATCCACAGAGACAGGCGGAAGGCTGATTCTCCGGTCTGCGAGCAGCTCAAAGACCGGCTGCAGCCGCTCCCATTCCTCCTGCGCGCTTACGGGAGTATGTCCCGGGCGGGTGGACTGTCCGCCTATATCGAGAATATCCGCCCCCTGCGCAGCAAGCTCTGCCATGCGGCTCACCGCCGACTCAGCGCTGCTGTACATTCCGCCGTCAGAAAAGGAATCAGGCGTAATATTTACAATGCCCATAATAAGCGGTCTGCCCTCAGTAAAGAGAAGCAGACCGTTTTTGATTTTCCAGCTGTTCATTATCTTTTCTCGTTGAGCAGGCTGAGCGCCTCTGCTCTGGTACGCGCATCAGAGCGCATGATTCCGCGCAGTGCGCTGGTCTGTGTGGAGCTGCCTGCGGCACGCGCGCCTCGCATGGTCATGCACAGATGCTCCGCCTCAATGATAACCGCGACACCCTGCGGCTCGAGGTATTCTGTGATAAAGTCGGCAATCTGATTGGTCAGTCTCTCCTGCACCTGCGGACGGCGGGCAAAGCAGTCGACAATTCTTGCAAACTTGCTCAGACCGAGAATACGTCCGTTTTTCGGAATATATGCGATATGGCACTTGCCTGTGAATGGCAGCAGGTGATGCTCGCACATGGAATACATGGGGATATCCTTGATGAGCACCATGCCGTCATTGCCGCTGTCATCGGTGAAAAGCTTGATGTGTCTTGTGGGGTCGTCATGCAGACCGCTGAAGACCTCCTCATACATTCTTGCGACACGGTCGGGAGTTTCCAGCAGACCCTCTCTTTCGGGGTCCTCGCCGACAGCGATGAGTATTTCACGCACTGCGGCGGCAATTCGTTCCTTGTCGACTTTATTGTTCATTATATATCTGTCCTTTCGTGGGGTGGTCGGTAGTTGGTAAATTTTAGTTTAGTGGAGGAAGAGTTGCGACCGCATCGGAAGGCTTCTCCTTGAGGAGAAGCTGTCACGAAGTGACTGATGAGGTGTAGACCGCGCCTGTCGCGGTCGTTAAAAATGGCATCGCTATGCGATGTTGGCACGAGCACTTCGTGCTCTACACCTCATCCGGGCGGCAAGCCGCCCACCTTCCCCTCAAGGGGAAGGCTTTAAATTGCGCCATCAAACTAGTGCGCTAAACCAGAATTTATCTGTCTTTAATCCTCATAGCACAGGGCGCAGGTGAAGTCTGCAGTGCCGTCAAAGGGGGAGAAATAAATGCCCTCGACGGTGTTCCAGGTTGCGTAATAGGTTGTTTCGTAGAACATCGGGAAAAATACCGCCATGTCGTTGAGATATTTCTCAGCGGCGGCAAGCGGCGCGAGTATATCCTCGGTGTTTGTCTTTGCTGACGATATGTCGATCAGGTGGTCGAATGCTCCGCTCTTGAGATTTGCCGGATTGTAATAGGTGGACGAATCGAACATCTCAAGGCAGTTGAGCGGACCGTCATTCGACGGGTCAAGGCACCAAAGAGCAATCTGGAAATCACCGATATTGACACGGTTTGCCAGTGTTGATTCGCCCAGCGGCTCGAGGTTTACATAGATAAGCAGATTATCCTGCCATGACTGCACCAGCTGCTGCATCATCTCGACGTACTCCTCGTCATTCGGGCAGATGACAGTAATGGTGGGCATATTGCTTCTTTCCTGATTGCTCAGACCTCTCTTGAGCAGCGGATATGCCGATGCAGGGTCGGGCTTCAGCTTCATTCCGCTGCCTGCCAGCTCGCGGTAAAGCACACCGTTGAGCTTTGTTGCCGGCGGAATGATATCATAGGCGACCTGAGTGTTGTCCGGCATATATTCCTCATACATATAATTCTCGACACACAGCGAAAACGCCTGTCTTACGTAGGCGTCCTGGAAGCCTGTTGCCTCGGTGTTGAAGAGCAGACCCCATGTGCAGTCGGTATAGGTGTAGGTCAGATAATCGGTCTCGCCGGTAAGCTCCTCGATATTGTGCGACTCGATCTTTGCCGCCTCGACGGTATCCTCAAGCAGGTCGAGATAATCGGTGCTTCTGGCTCTGATTCCGAAATATATACGTCTCGGAGCAACGGTATTTTCGCCCTTGTACTGCTCGTTGCGCATTACATAGATGTAGTTGTCGTGCGACCAGCTCTTCTCTACCAGATAGAACGGACCGTTGCACAGCACATAGATATCATCAAGTCCGTAGTGACCGCCGGTGCTCTCAAAGAACTTCTCGTTGCAGGGCATATACACCGCAAGGGTCGTCTGCAGCGGAAACTCCGCATAAGGGTATTCCAGCGTAACCTTGAGGGTCAGCGCATCGATTATTGTAACACCCAGCTCATCTGCCGCAAGCGTTCCGGCATTGACCGCCGCAGCGTTGCGGATACAGTAAAGCGAAGCCGCCGTTGATGACTTTGTCGTCGGATCGAGCGCGCGTTTCCACGCAAAGGCAAAATCGTATGCGGTGACCTGTGTGCCGTCCGACCATTTTGCATCATCTCTCAGATGGAATACATATTCGGTATAGTCGTCGTTCACGGTATAGGATTCGGCAACGCCGTTTATCAGCTCGCCGTCAGGACCGACACGCATAAGCCCCTCAAAGATATTCTTGATTATCATCAGCGAGTTGTTGTCGCTCGCCATCTGCGGGTCAAGGTTTTTCGGATTGCTTGTGAGCGAATAGCTGAAGGCATAGTCCCTGCCGCCGGTATCCTCACTGCACGCCGAAAGCGGCACAAGCATCAGCACCGCGGTCATAATTGCCGCCGCTGCACGCATTATCCATCTCTTTGCTTTTCTATACATAGACATTTCCCTTTCCGGAATTCCCTGTCTTTATTTTCATTATTTAATTGCTGCCCTGATTATAACTCTCCATGCCGCTGTTATTCCTTTTCCTCAGGGTCGCGGTCGCCGAATGCCGCTCTGAGCAGCACCAGTTCATCGCCCTCATACAGATAATTGCCGTCAGCGGTCTTTGTCGCCTGTGCATCGATACGCATTGTGCGTTCTCCCACAGGCAGGCTGGAAATGTGGAGAAGTCCGGCATTTGCTGCGTGGAACTCGCTGGTTGATATGTCATTCTCAGAATAGGCGCACACGTGCGCGTAGAATTTCTGAAGCTTCTGTTCGTCAAAATTTCTGAAATTCTGGTCAAGGAACTGCTCGAGCACGTAGGTATACATACTCAGCTGCTCTTCCCTGCCGCCCTCCCAGCCGGGATAATCGAGCAGACGGGCTATCTCCCAGCCGGTGTAGAGTCTTGTTCCGGCAACAACGTTTACATTGCGATTGCCGTCAGGAGACTGGTAGCTTATGCCGTAATCGAGGGTTATTGTCACGCCGTCGAAGTAGTTTATCAGCTTTCTCGTCTGGACATAATCATAGCGAAGAGTATACACCGAGCTGCAGTCGACCAGCACCTCGAGTGCGGCCCTGAGCGATTTTATGCCGCCTGCCTTGTAATAATCCATCAGCGTCTTTTCATCGACCTCGGTCTCAAGCGGCAGACCGGTGACATATATCCGCTCTTCCGATGCCTCAAACCGCACCAGCATGAGCTGCTCCGGCACACCGTCGTCATCATCGCGGATAACGGCAATTGTCATGGCATCATCGTCGTCAAACTGCGCCGCATCTGCCGAAACACCCGGAAGCTGATTCTCAATTTCCGGACGGGCAATCTCGGTCAGCACCGAAATCGAGCCGAAAAGCGCCAGCATGACCGCAAAGGCACACGCCATCACAACGACGGCAATGCCTGCCTGCTTGCGCCTGACCTCCTCGCGGGAGACAAACATACGGGTGGTGCGGTTGACCTTGCCTATGCCGCTGTCGAGCACGACTATATTCTTTTTTCTTCTGGAAACCTTCATAAATCCGCCCCCGACCGGTATACAAGCTGTTATTTTTTTGAAATTTATTCCAATCAGTCGTCAAGGTTATAAAAAACCTGTTCGAGATAAAGCCCCTCGGGCGGCGCTGTAAAGCCGGCTGCCGATCGGTCCTTTGCCTCGATTATCGCCGCCATGCTCCCCTTTTCGCGCTTTCCGCGCTCCATGTCGATAAGGGTGCCGGCAATAATTCTTACCATATTATATAGAAATCCGTCGGCGGCTATTACTATGCGCACCATATCCCCCTCACGCACGACGTTGAAGTGGGTGACGGTGCGGACGGTATCCTCCACCGAGCTTCCGGCGGCGCAGAAGGAGGCAAAATCATGCCTTCCGATAAGCGCCTGACCGTTTTTTCTCATGGAATCCTCATCAAGGCGCACAGGGTAATGTGTTGCAAGTCCGCACAGGAAGGGATTTCTGCGCGGGCTGTTCCATATCTCATAGCTGTACTGCTTACCGAGAGCGCTGTAGCGTGCGTGGAAATCCTCCGGCACCTCGCGGCAGTCGAGAGCCGCCACAGAATCGGGCAGATGAGCGTTGAGCGCCATAATAAGCCGCTCGCAGGGAATGGAGCTTTCGGTCTCAAGACTGACGCAGAAACGGCGTGCATGAACGCCGGTGTCGGTGCGTGAGCAGCCCTTGATAGGCGGAGCGGCACCGAATATCGCCGCCAGCGCCTCCTGCAGCACAGCCTGCACGGTCAGCGCATTCTGCTGAATCTGCCAGCCGTGATAGGGTCTGCCGTCGTATGAAATTGTCAGCAGCAGCTTGCGCATGGCGTTCTCCTCTTATTGATTTTATTAGTTGCCTGTTTATTATTGCTTTGCTTACTTCGCAAGAGCTTCTGTCGCCTGTGCGTAAAGCCCCTTTGTGAGCTCCATGCCCTGCTGCAGCAGTACGCTCCAGTGTGGGGCATTGTTGAGCATCACTACGATGACAATGCTGCCGGCGACCAGCACAATGGCGACAAAATCGCGCAGACCGGTCTTCATCTGATTGAGACGTGTTCTGCCCTTGCCGTCGGTGTAGCAGCGGCACTCCATCGCCAGCGCAAGATCGTAGGCGCGGCGGAATGCCGAAACGATAAGCGGAATGAGTATGGGAATAAGCGCCTTGACGCGCTGGAATACATTGCCCGACTCAAGGTCGGCACCGCGCGCCTTCTGGGCACTCATTATCTTCTCCGCCTCCTCGAGCAGGGTGGGAACAAAGCGCAGTGCAATGGTCATAAGCATAGCAAGGTCATGCACCGGCAGCTTGAATATCTTGAGCGGTGAGAGCAGACTCTCTATCGCTCCGGTCAGCTCGGTGGGAGTTGATGTGAAGGTCAGCGTTGAGCTGATGATTATCAGACAGACAAGGCGCAGAGCGATTATGCAGCTCTGGCGCACGCCCTCAAAGCTTACAGAAAGCGGTCCTATCTCAAAGAGCACATTGCCCTTGACGTAGAACATATTGAGCAGAGAGGTCAGCAGCACAAGAAACCATATTGCCTTGAGACTGCCGAAATAAAGTCTGAGCGGCACCTTTGACAGCGCCACTGTCAGCAGAACGGCAACCACCGCAAACAGACACGCCGGAACGGTGTTTGCGATAAAGAGCATGGTTATCTGCGCGATGAGCAGTATTATCTTGACGCGCGGGTCTATCCTGTGTACAAACGACTTCGCCGGATAATACTGACCTATGGTGATATCACTCAGCATGGCGCTCACCTGCCTTTCCGACAAGGCGGAGAATCTCCTCTACGCCTCTGTCAACAGTGTGTACCGATGTATCGACCGGTAATCCCAGCCGCTCGAGCTCGAGGAACACTCTGGTTATCTGCGGAACGCGCAGACCTATCTGCTCAAGCTGCGCTGCATTGGCGAAAACCTCAGCTGTCGGGGCGCACTGCTGCACCTTTCCGTGATTGAGCACCAGTACCTTGTCAGCGCATCTTGCCACGTCCTCCATGGTGTGGGAGACGAGAATGACGCTGCTGCCGGTCCTGTCGCGGTATTCCATTATGCGCTCGAGCATACGTGCGCGGCCCATGGGGTCGAGTCCGGCAGTCGGCTCGTCAAGTATAAGCACACGGGGACGCATCGCCATAACTCCGGCGATAGCGGCGCGGCGCTTCTCTCCGCCCGAAAGGTCAAAGGGAGACTTCATCAGCAGCTTTTCCTTGAGTCCGGCAAACATAGCCGCCTCGCGCACTGCGGTATCCAGCGCGTCGCCGGAAAGCCCCTTGTTCTTCGGTCCGAAGGCTATATCCTTGTACACCGTCTCCTCGAAAAGCTGATGCTCGGGATACTGGAACACAAGACCGACCTGAAAGCGCGCATCACGCAGCGACTTTTTGTCGGCGAATATATCCCTGCCGTCGAGCAGCACAGTACCTGATGTGGGTCTGAGCAGACCGTTGAGCATCTGCACAAGGGTAGACTTGCCCGAGCCGGTGTGTCCGATAATGCACATCAGCTCTCCCTGCTCGAGAGAAAACGAACAATCCTCGAGCGCTTTTACCTCAAGCGGAGTTTTCGGTGAATATACAAGTGAAAGTGATCTGGCTTCAATTACTGGCATTTCTTGAAATCCTCGGTAACATATTTTATGGTACGTCTGAGCTCAGCTGCATCATTGCCGCTGAAGATATAGTAGTAATCAAGATATCTGTCACGGTCGGACTCGCTTGTTCTGCCGTGGTCAAGAAGCTTGATATTGAGTTTTTTGAGTATCTTCTCGTGGTGATTCTTGTATGACTGCTCAAAGGTGCGGAATGCAGCGCCTGCAAAGCCTGTCGGTGCAAGCTCGAGCACCTCGCCCTCCTCCTGTGTTCTGATTCCAGCCCACAGTGCGCGGATATCCTGACCGAACTCGGCATTCATGCACTCGATGATATACTCGTGAGGAGGTGCATCGTCTATCCAGTTGAACACGATATCGCCCTTCTTTCCGACGCCGGTAATTCCCTTTGCCAGCTTTACGCCGCCGATGTGGAAGAAACCGCTGACCGAGGTATGCTCAGCAAGGTGGAATGCCTTGTGGCAGACCTCCTCGTCGTGAGGCAGGCTGTACATTCCGCCGTCGGTCATATATACATGAGCCGAGCAGAGGCTGATGCCGTTCTCTCCGTCGGGATCGACCGCCCAGATGCCGTCAACCGACACAGGAACGCCGTCATACTGAGCAAAGAACACCCACTCGCCCTTCTTTTCGCCGCGCAGAAGATTGCGCAGACCTGCCTCAGCCGCGATAAGACGGCTGCCAAGGCGCTTGTTCCTTGCCGGCACAGCCAGCAGCGGATATCCGACCTTCTCTGCAAATTCAATTGCGTCGTCAAGAGTGGTGTAACGCACCGATTCGGGCAGAAGACCGCACTCAATGCGCTCGGTGAGAGAAGCCTCGTACTGCTCGGATACGGTGTTGTCGCTGAGCATGAATTCCATACAGAGGGAGAACACGAGGTCGCTCCAGTAGGGATTGAGGCTCTCGATATTGTCTATTCTGCCCCAGCGGCTGATATAATAGCCGATTGCGCGGTAGACCTCGTCGTAGTTGTGCAGGTCGCCCACGCGGTAGTATTCATCAAGATTGCCGCGAAGCTCTGCCGGGAAGGTCTCTGCGCCGGCATCGCCGATGCCGAGGACGGTGTGTCCGGCATTGCGCAGAGCGGCGATGTACTTCCAGTGTCCTGCAGGGTAATTCGGGGAAATGAAGATGTAGGTCATGTTGTTGTTCCTTTCTGAAGATATGTATCTGAAGATATATAAATCCGGTTTACGGTTATTTCATTGTGCGCAATTATAATCCCGATGCCTCAGCAGCCGGTGTCCAGCAGCAGATCATCGTCCTGTATGAGTCCGAAATAGCGGAAGGGCCACGCAAACAGCGGAGTCAGCACGCAGGGCAGGACAAAGCAGATAAGCACTATGCCAAGCCAGGTCATCGTACCGCTTCCCATGGCTGTCAGCACACCTATAGGACCGACAAGTCCGCAGGTGCCCATTCCTGCCGCCTCGGGGATATTCTCCATCTTGAATACAGTGGTGGAAAGCGCGCCGGTCACCATCGAGGTGAGAATTGGCGGTATCCACACCACCGGACGGCGCACGATATTCGGCATCTGAAGCATTGATGTGCCGAGACCCTGTGCCAGCACACCGCCCCAGCCGTTGTCGTAGAAGCTCATGACAGCAAAGCCTATCATCTGAGCGCAGCAGCCGGCAGTCGCAGCTCCTCCGGCAAGTCCGGCAAGTCCCAGCGACCAGCAGATAGCCGCGCTGGATATCGGCAATGTCAGCGCCATTCCGGTCAGCGCCGCAACAAACGCGCCCATCAGCAGCGGGTGAAGCTCGGTTGCCTCCATTATCAGACCGCCGAACCATGTCATCGCCTTTGAGATATACGGACCGACCCACGTCGCCACAGCCACGCCCGAGAGCATGGTGACAGCCGGTGTGAGAATTATATCTATGCGTGTTTCCTTTGATACAAGCTTGCCGATTTCTGCGGCTATCAGGGCGGCGCAGTATGCACCCACCGGACCGGCACCGCCGATCTCATAGCCGGCAAGACCGACCGCAGCGCAGGTGTAGAGCACCAGCGGCGGTGCCTCCAGCGAGTATGCAATCGCCAGACCGAGTGCCGCGCCTGTAACCTGCTTTGCATATCCGGCAACGGTGACAAGGAAGTCGATTCCCAGCTTTTCGCCGAGTGTGCCGAATATTGTACCCATCAGGAGCGAAGCAAACAGACCGAATGCCATAGCTCCCATTGCATCTATAAAATATACCCTCGGAGAAAAGGTAACGCCCTTTTCTCTGAAGAAGTTTCCTGAAGCACTGTTATTTTTGCTCACAGTTATTTTCTCCTGATATTATCATCTTTATTTTACGCCGTTATTATCTGCCTTCTTCTTTTCGCAGATTCTGATTATCAGCTCGGCTCCTGCAGCGGCAAGGCAGCCTGCCGCGTAGCAGGCAACGTCCTTAAAATCCGCCGTCGAGCCGATGAGTATGCTGAAAAAGCGGTTATTCTCCAGTCCCAGCAGCCGCACTATGTCAAAATACTGCATAAGCTCAACTGCGGCGGCGAATATGAACACATACAGCGGCATAAGGCGCACTCCCTCAGGAAACACAGCCCTCGCGAGCGCCCATATCACCACCACGACCAGCATATCACCGACATAGGGGCGCACAAAGCTGTCATGTACAAACAGCGCGATGAGCACCTCGACAGCAATGAGCACCAGCGCCGCGGCGGCATAGCTGATTCTTTTTATGCTTGTCCGGCTCATTTCTTCTGTGCCTCGTAGTATTCTTCCATCCATATCTGTATCTGCAGCGGATAGACCTCGCCGGTACCGTAGATATGGTTGTCGCTGTAGTAGACAAGCGAGCCGTCGGCTCTTGACAGAATAACAGCAACGCTGTTGTCATCGAATATGATGATGACGCCGCCCTGCTCCTGCATCTGATTCCAGCCGTAGTAGACAAAGCCGCCTATCTCGTCATCGTGGGCGCTGCCGGTCTTGGTCAGACCCTGCTCCCAGTACTGGAAGCAGTCAAGGCAGCGGTTGTAGACGTCCTGCGGCATGATTCTGTTGACCATTTCGTCTGCCTCAGCACTGAGCATTCCCGTTGCATAGAAGGAGGAATTGAGATAGGTGGTCTCGCCGCGGACAAAGTTTCCGGTAATATATGCCGGAGCGGCAAAGCCGAACATCTCGGTCTCGACAACGTAATTCGAGACCTTTGTGCCGCCCATGTACAGCACCTCCAGCTCGTCCTTCTCGTTCATCTCAAAGGTGATGCTGGCGAAGGTGTTCGGAACATCGTAGACCGCCTCGGTGCAGGCTCTGTCCATGAAGAGCGCCGGGCAGTTTTCCAGCTCGCCGACAACATTGCCGTTGTAAAGGGTCAGGTCAAAGGTAAAGCCCTTTCGAGTAACGTCATATATCTCCAGCTCGGCGCGGCTGTAGGTAGCGTCACCGGTGCGGTTCCACTTTCCCTGCCATTTGCCCGAAGCACAGCCGGTGAACAGACCGCACACCGCTGCCATGAGCATGGCTGCCGCAAGTATTCTCGCCGCAAGCTTTTTCATTCTCTCATCTTTCCTTTCAGGAATATTTCGTGAAATGCCTTATTCAGCACCCGCTGCCTCACCGCGGTCAAAACGCTCTGCCGCCGGCAGAGTGATTATGACGTTCGTTCCGACACCCTCGGTCGATTCGATGGTCAGCGAGCCCTGATGCAGTGTGATTATCTCCTCGGCAACGGCAAGACCTATGCCGAAGCCGCTGCGGGAAACGTTTGCCTTGTAGAAACGGCGGGAAACGCGGTGGATATCCTCCGGTGCGATGCCGCAGCCGTCATCACTGATGCTGACCGTCACGCTGTCGCCGGAGGTTTTCACAGCGACCTTTATGTGTCCGCCCACATCGGTGTATTTTATCGCGTTTTCGATTATATTGACAAACACCTGCTTGATGCGGAAGCTGTCGCCGATTATGGGACATACCGCCTCGGGTGCTGTCAGGGTAAGAGTCTTGCTCTCCTGCGCGCACTGCTCGTCAAACAGGCAGACCGCGCCGGTAACCTCGGCTATGATATCAAGCCGCTCGAAATCCATTTTCATTCTGCCCGACTGTATTCTCGAGAAGTCGAGAAGGTCTTCGACCAGACCGCTCAGCCGCTCCGATTCGCTTATGATGACTCCCATGCCCTTGTCGAGCAGCTCACGGTCATCAGCGCCGCAGTCGCGCAGTGTCTCGCCCCAGCCCTTTATGGCTGTCAGCGGAGTCCTCAGCTCGTGGGAAACGGTTGAGATGAAGTCGTTCTTGACCCTCTCACTGTCGGCAAGCTCATTCGCCATCGAGTTTATCGAGTGGGCAAGCGCGCCTATTTCGTCATTGTGCGCCGAATGGAGACGTATGTCGAAATTGCCCTTTGCTATCTCACTTGCGCTGTTGCTTATCTCCTTGACAGGCGCGACAATCGACGAAACGAAATAGCTGCCTGAGATAAGCATGAAGAAGAGAATTATAACAACAACAGAAAACATTATGGCTGTAATTGCCGCCACCATCTGATTTGCCGATTCCAGCGAAACAACAAACCGCACAGCGCCTGCGCTGGAGCCTTTTGCGCGCGATATAAGGCGGCTGACCGCCAGTACGCTCTCACCGTTGCTGTTGACTCCCGACCACGCGCCCACACCCTTTGACGACTGTACCGCTTCGTTGTAGTCGTTGAGCGGCATATCGCTGTCGGCAGGGAAACCGGTGGAGGAGACTATGATGTCGCCGTTGGCGTTGAGAAACTGCAGCTCCATTCTGCCGCGGTCCTCGAAGCTTTCCACAAAGGACTGCGCCGCATCGTAAAACTCGGCGCTGTTGCCCGAATTTATGCCGCTGCCCACCGTATCGCTGAAGTAGCTGATGGTGACAGCGCTGCGCTGGGTCAGACCCTGTTCGATGCTGGTGTGGTAGTAATTGCGCATAAAAAACGCCAGCACGATAACTATCAGCACCATGACCACCGCAGCCATGGCAAAGGTATTGAGCAGCCAGCGCTTGGTTATGCCCTTTCCCCTTATCATGCCCCACGCAGTCGAAAAGGGCGCCTTTATCTTTCTTATTATCTGCTGAGAGCGGTTTTCATCAGCTGCGCCGATATTTTCCGCCCTTCGCCTTATGCTCTCTCTTTTCATTGTCTCTGATTGAGTCTCCTGTCAGTCTTCCGCTCACTGAGCCGGAGCTGCCGGAGCGTCTGTCTGAGATACCGGAGCATCACTGCCCGATACCGGCTCAAAGGTACCTCCGAAGGGAATCGGGTCGGCATCCTCATAGAGCTTCCATGTGAAGGGATAATAGAACAGACCGACCTTCCCCTCATCATTTTCGCCGAAGAAGGTTTCGCCCTTGTAGATGAATACCTCTGTTCCGTCACCGAGGGTTATGTCCAGCGGATAGACAGAAATAAGATCCTGCTCCTTGAGGGCGCTGTAGTGCTTTATGTACTTTGTCGGCCAGAAATGGTCGTCATATTCCTCGTAGCGGTCGCGTGTCTCGTTGAACTCAGCGAGACTGTCGAAGGAATATACACCTGCGAAAAGCTCATTGTAGGTAAAGATGCAGATGAACATCGCACCCAGCACGATAAGCTTTGCCGGGGTAGGTGTGACGTGCTTTCTCCACTTTATTTTCGGCAGAAGTATGCCGGTCACAAAGAGAATTATCAGTCCGACAATGGCAAACATGATGTAAGCCAGCTGTTCCTTGCCCATGCTGATGAAGACCACGCCGTCTGCAAGATAGCAGGGGAATTCGTAAATCGCCCACACAAACTGGAGCGTAATCAACACTCTGAACACCATGAACAGCACCTTCGCGATACCGAGGTCAAGGTTGTTGCCATAGTAAAATGCAATGAGTCCTCCCATTGAAAGCAGGAACGCGAGAAGCGAAAGTAATCCGAATGTACTCATTAGCGGTCATTCCTTTCCTGATAAAGGTAATCACAGCGGTTCAGCTCTGCCGCCGCTTTTATCTCCGGTACCCCAAAGTACCCCTTTTACTGCTGATAGACAAGCTCCATGCTTTTTCCCTTAGCCTGACCGGAAATTGACTTCGGTGCGGTCTCGGCGTAATCGGGATCGTTGGTGTAATAGCGGTATTCCATACCGTCGCATATTCCGATATACACCTTGATATCGGCAGTGCATATCATTACAAGCTCCTCGCCGGTGCCGTCGATGAATGCGTAGTATTTCACCGCGCCCAGCTGAGCGTCGATATTTATCTCCGTGCCGTTTTTGTCGTAGCCCTTTTCCGAGCCGTCATAAACGACCTGTGTTCCGTTGGCGAAAATAAAGTCGAGCAGTGCTGCATCCTTCTCGGAAAGCATGCTGTTTATTGCCGCGCTCACTGCATCACTTGTGCGGATATTTGCATCAAGCCCGAGCTGTCCGGACTGCTCTGCCTCGTCCTCGACGTAGGAGGGAGTGCCCTCGACATAGATTCCGTCGGGGCTCATTCCGGTGAAGGCATCAATTATATCCACCTGATACACCGTTATTCCGCTCGAGCCGAAGCTGAAGTTGAGCAGACCCTGTGCGCCCTCGTAGATTGCCTCACGCTCTGCGCAGAAATAAGCGTAGCCCGAAAGGCTGCCCATTGTGCCATCGCCCTTTACCTCGAGAGTGAATTCGAAGCCGGTCTCGTTCTGCTCGGCAATTACAAGCGAAGCCGCCTGCGCACGGTAGACATCGGTGCGTGAATAGCTGCCGTCAGCGCCGGTCACAGAAACAGTGAAGTCGTCGGTATCAAGCGTCTCGTCTATGGTTATCATTCCGTCGCTTGTGGATACGACCTCGCTGGCGTCATTGTTTCCGAACTCCTCGCCGTCGTAGAAATTCTGTCCGTTGTTGTAAGCCTCTTCGCCGTCGCCCTGCTCAACAACGGGGATATCGTTTCCGCCGGCACAGCTGCCGCATGAATCAGCCTGCATGACAAGGCATATGACGACTATCACGCCGATAAGCACAAGTGCTGCGCCGCCGAGCATGAGTGTCATCTGACGGCTGTCAAGGCGGTTGAACCAGTCTATAACGCTTCCAATTATATCTCCTGAGCCGCGCTTTGCGCTTCTGACCGGAGTATTTCTTGCCGGAGCGGTGCGCGCCGGTGCGCTGTAGTAATCCTGCCGGGCGTTGCTGGTGCGCTGAACACTGCGGCGGTTATCCTCTGCAAGGTCATCGTCAAAATCATCATAATCCTGATCGTAATCCTGCTCATAACGCTGGTCGTAACGGCTGTCATACTGCTGATACTGCTGCGCGCGGGCATTGCGGCGCGGCTGGTCGTAACGGTCTGACTGAGCGTAATAATCTCTGCCGGCAGGCTGTCCTGAATTCTGCGCCGGTGCGCGGTCGTAGTATTCCTCCTGACGGTATCCGCCCTGCTGAGCCTGACGGGAAGCGGTACGCTGATATCTGCCGCTGTCGGCATATCCGCCGTCGTGCTGAGTGTAGCGTGTATCCGCCGGCTCTGCATCAAAATCGTCCTCGAAGCCGCTGGAATACCCTCTGCTCTGTGAATATCCGCTGTTTTCAGCATATGCGTCATAACCCTGCTGATATCTGCTCTGCTGGTCGGAATATCCTCCCTGCGAGCGCATATATCTGTCGCCGGCATCTATGAATCTTCCGTCGTAACCCGACTGGCTCTGCTGACCGCGGCTGTAGCCGGTATTCTGACGACTGCGGCTGTCGGCAGAGGTATAGCCCTCTTCAAACGATGAATAGCGCCGGTCATCGTATCCGCCGCGGCTGCTGTCGCTGTACCTGCCGCCCTGCTGCCGGTCGTTCCCCCTTGAATTACGGTTTCCGCTGTTGTAATAATCAGGCAAAACAATCACCTTCCATTTATTTAATATTTAATTAAAATCTAAAAAAAGATATATTACTTCTATTATATAATCAAATAATAATCTATTATATCATTCATATTTCAAATTAGCAATCCCATTGACCGCAATTCACATAAAATTAGAAAATAGCACTCAATGCCTGCGACTGCTGGAAAATCCGACAGCAGATACGGTAAATCGAGGTTTATGTGATCAGGCTTTCGATAACAATGCAGCCGCCCCCAGGACCGAGCCGGAATTATATCGGCGAGGTCAGCCGACCTGAGAAGCTGCAGCGAGAGCCACCCATAGCTGAGATCCGAGCCGATAGATTTCCGGCTCGGTCTTTGAGTCAGACGCGGTTGGTCGGTAAATTTCCGCCGTAAAACCCTGTCATTTCCTGTCGGATTTTCATGTTCACAAATTATTCACCCAGGAATATCTTGACAAAGCGTCAGGAAGGTGCTATGCTATATACAACGAAGTTAGCACTCGCACTTCGAGAGTGCTAATCTGCGAAACGAGGTGATCGCCAGTGCAGCCAAAACAACGCAAATTACAGATTCTCGCGGCGATCATCGAAAGCTACGCCGAAACCGGTGAGCCCATGGGCTCCAAAACGCTGGCTCAGCTGTTTGACAACGCTGTCTCCTCCGCCACCCTGCGAAATGACATGGCGGCGCTGGCGGAAAGCGGATATCTCTATCAGCCCCACACCTCCGCCGGACGTATCCCGACCCAGCGAGGCTACCGGCTGTATGTCGACCGGCTGATGAATCAGCGCACACTGCCCGAAGAGCTCATTCAGTACATCGACGTCAATCTGACCGGCTACAGCATGAACCCCGACGGCTTTCTCGCCGGCGCGGTGAAGATGCTCTCCCAGATAACCGGACTGGCTGCAGTTGCCGCCACCCCCACCTCTGAGGAGGCTGTGATAACCGGACTTGACCTGATGGCAACCGGTCAGCACACCTGCATGATGATGCTGATGATTTCACCGGCTTCGATCAAAACACGCATCTGCCGGCTGGACATCGCTCTTACGCCTGAGTTTATAAGCTCGCTCAAGGCTCTCCTGCGCGGTGCGCTGTTCGGAAAAAGGCTTTCCGAGATCAACCGCAGATACATGACACTCCTGCGCGACCAGCTCGGCACCTTCGGCGAGACCATCGATCCGCTGCTCATCGCAGCAAGAGATGCAGCGGCAGAGGGCGCTTCGGCAAGAATAATGCTTGACGGTCACGCCGCTCTGCTCGGCAGAAACGCTTTTTCAGATGCTTCGCTGAGAGATGTTCTCACCTTCCTTTCCGACAACGAAAAACTGGGCAGGCTGATATCCTCGGCACAGGGCTCACTGAGCGTTTTCATCGGCTCCGAATCGGGCATTCCCGAGCTTGCAGATGCAAGTGTCATTCTGGCAAGATACCACTCCAGCGGCGGCGCGTCGGGCTGGGTGGGAGTAATAGGACCAACGCGCATCAACTATTCGCGCACTATCTCATATATTGAGTATTTTGCAACGGCGGTCGGCAGGCTGATGAGCTCTATCGAGACCGATTCGCCGGATTTATAAACGAAACGAGAGGAGACTGACTAATGTTTAACCGCAAAAAGGATCAGGCACCCGAACAGCCCACTCCCGATATTGAGACCGCAGAGGAGATCCTCGAAGAGGAAGCTGCCGCTGTTGAGGAGGAGATTGAGGAAGAAACCGGCGATATCATCGATGAAGCCGAAGAGGCCGAAGAGGAAATTGATCCCCTTGTTGCAGAGCTGGCACAGGCAAAAGAAAATTATCTGCGTCTCGCCGCTGAGTATGAGAACTTCCGCAAGCGCACCCAGCGCGAGAAGGAAGCCATGACCGCTGACGTCAAGGCAAGCACCGTCGAGAAGCTTCTCCCCATTCTTGACAACATCGACCTTGCACTCACCTTTGACGGCGCTGACGAAAACACCATACGCAGAGGCGTCGAGATGATAAAGCAGCAGGCCGTCACCATCTTTGAATCCCTCGGAATCACCGCATTCTGCGAGCCGGGTGATACATTCGATCCCAACATTCACAACGGCATCGGAATGGTCGCATCGGAGGAATTCGAGAGCGGTCAGATCACACTGGTAATCCAGAAGGGCTACAGAATCGGCGATAAGGTCATCCGTCCGGCAATGGTACAGATAGCCGAGTGATAATTTCCGGCAAAACCACCGCCGCACCGCCAAATTTCGCATGACGTATGCGGTATGGTATTTATATAGATAATCATCAGAAGATAATTAACGAAAAACAAATTTACTTTTTCAGGAGGAACTAAACAAATGGCAAAGACTATTGGTATTGATCTTGGTACAACCAACAGCTGCGTAGCAGTTATCGAAGGCGGCGAGGCAAAGGTCATCGTCAATCCCGAAGGAATGAGAACCACTCCGTCCGTTGTTGCATTCACCAAGGACGGCGAGAGACTTGTCGGTACCGTTGCAAAGCGTCAGGCTATCACCAACCCCGACAGAACCATCGCTTCCATCAAGAGAGAGATGGGCACCGACTACCGTGTAACCATCGACGGCAAGAGCTACACCCCGCAGGAGATCTCCGCTATGATCCTGCAGAAGCTCAAGACCGATGCTGAGGCATATCTCGGCGAGCCGGTCACCAGCGCAGTTATCACCGTTCCCGCTTACTTCACCGATGCTCAGCGTCAGGCAACCAAGGACGCAGGCCGCATCGCAGGTCTCGAGGTAAAGCGTATCATCAACGAGCCGACCGCAGCTGCTCTTTCCTACGGCATTGACAAGGAGCAGGATCAGAAGGTCATGGTTTACGACCTCGGCGGCGGTACCTTCGACGTTTCCATCATCGATATGTCCGACGGCGTTCAGGAAGTTCTTGCAACAGCAGGCAACAACCGCCTCGGCGGCGACGATTTCGACGCAAGAGTTATCGGCTATCTGGCAGACGAGTTCAAGAAGGAAAACGGCATCGATCTCCGCAGCGATAAAATGGCAATGCAGCGCCTCAAAGAAGCAGCAGAAAAGGCTAAGATCGAGCTCTCCGGCATGACCACAGCCAACGTAAACCTGCCCTTCATCAC
>JAZNOP010000131.1:0-5672 GCA_045580875.1 Acutalibacteraceae bacterium | reverse complement strand
GTAATATAATAAGGAAGGTTTGCACACACCACAAGCCTTTTATATCCCGCAAACTTCTCTTCGATAAGTTTCGGCAGGTCGATTTCAAGCACGTCACCCCACACGACCTCGGCATTCGGGTACGGTGCAAGGTTTTCTCCGAGAAGCTCCTCAAGGCGCTTGTCAAGCTCGATCGCAACCACTTTGCCTGCAAGCTTTGCAAGCTCTACAGTAAGCACACCGATTCCCGGTCCGATTTCAATTACGCCGGTCTCAGAATCTATATCGGACATTTCTGCCATTCTCGGGCAGACAGAAGGATTGATCAGAAAATTCTGACCCATTCCCTTTGAGAGTATTATTCCGTGTCTGGCAAGGGCTGCTCGCACCTCACCGATATCTGTAAGATTTCTCATTGCAACACATCAATCCTGTCCTGCTGTTTATCAGCAAAATATTTACTTTCAATAGCATATCATAAATTTGAAAAAATTCCAACATTTTTCCAACCATATAGTCAGCTGATTTGTTTTATGTATGAAAACACCCCGAAAGGAAGATGAGAAATGAAAAGAAAGCTTATGAAATCCGCCGCCGCTGTAATGGCTGTACTCCTTCTGCTTGCAGTACCCGCACTCGCAGGCTGCAGTTCTTCTGCAAACGAGTCTATGGCTTACGATATGCCTGTTGATGACGCGTACATTTCAGAAGATTATGATGCAATGTACGACTACGGCTTTGATGCCGGATCTACCGACGGCGCGGTTCTTAATGAGGCACCGAAGGAAAGTGAATCCACGGAATCCGAATCTGCTTCTGGCAGTGAGACTGCTGTTGAGCGAAAGATTATCCGCAACGCAGATGTAGAAATTTCCGCTGATGATGCAAATGCCTGCTACAGCGCTATTCTTGAAAAAATCAAGACCTACGGCGGCTACGAAAGCAACTTCAATTCAAGAAACAATGATTATTCAGGCGGAACCTATGTATACATAGAAGCCGAACTGCGTATTCCGCCTGAAAAGCTCGATCAGTTTATCAGCGATCTCAAAAACGGCGATTACGGTGAGATATCCTACTGCGCAGTAACCTCCGACGAAGTCACCGCTGATTATTACGACCTTGCCACTCGCCTTGAAAGCAAAGAAAGAGCGCTTGAAAGCTATTATGCACTGCTCGAGAAGGCTGAAACAGTAGATGAAATTCTCAGCATTCAGAGCCGCATTGACAGCATCACCGAGAATATCGAGTCGATTAAAGGCAAGCTGAGACTCTACGACTCCCTTGTCGACGAATCCACCATCTATCTCGATATAACACAGTACACAGAGAAACCGGTAGAGGAAAAGGAATTTGAGTGGGATTCCCTGACCGGCAGCGACTTTCTCAAGCTGATAAAGAACGGCTTCCTTGGCGTATGCAACTTTGTCTGGTCGGCTCTTCAGTGGATAGCCATTCTCCTTATTTCTGCATCTCCCCTGCTCATCATCGCAGGTATCATCCTGTTTATTGTAATCAAAGCAAGAAAACGCCGCGCGCAGAAAAAGGCAGCAGCACCTGTAACCGCTTCTGTTTCTGACGATAACAGTGATGAGACTGCAGCCACCAATGCTCCTGATTACAAATAATACGGGGCAACGATGAGAAGATTACCGTTTCTTATTGCTGCACTGTTCCTGCTGTGCTGTTCCGGCTGTACCACCGCTCCCCTTTCAGATATTGACGGATTCTCTGATTATCATAGCTTTGACGCACGAATAATTGAAGTAAACGGCTCGTATCTTCTGGTGGAGTGTATCTCATGCGCAGAAAACACCATCTCACAGGGCAGTCAGGTTTCCCTCTCCGCCAACCGACTGTCACCTGACAATGATACAGCAGTTTTTACGGCAGGAGATGTCGTACGAATCTATTATGACGGATATGTAATGGAGAGTTATCCTCTTCAGCTTGGCACTGTGTATGCTGTAGTTTCAACCGATGGAACTGTATGGAGAAATGTCTCCGAATAATAACAAAAAGCTCGCCTGCCCTGGTGCAGACGGGCTTTTTTATGCGATCGTAAACTTTGTGTCAGCACGAAATCTTCCGTCAGGCAGGCACAGCAGCAGCATTACTGACATTACAACAAGTACAACAGCGCCTGCCGGTGTTGTACTGATTGACGGGCTGTTGACTGCTGCATAGACCGAAACTGCTGGCTCCGGCGCTGCCGAAATATAAATCTGCATCATCAACGCGCACAGCAATCCCTGCACAAAACGCGCCGCCAAAAACAGACCGTATTTCATTCCTGTACTCTGTGCAATCGCGAGAACCTGCATATGAACAGCCAATCCTCCGAATCCTACTGCAAACGCTGTCACGGGTAGTCCTGCCTTTGCAGCTGATGCACACCCTGAGGTCACTTCGAGCAATACCGGTATAATTGCCTCTGCTGTTGTACGGCTCAATCCGAGTCCGGTCAACAGGTCTGCCGCGGCGCCTGAAATGCCGCTCGAGTCAAGCACCTTGCGGACAATACTGAAGATTACGATATAAAGGCAGATATTCAGCATGGCTGACGCAGTCTGAGCTGCTGAGCGTGTAAATGCTGTGCTGATATCTGCTGCCTTTCTGTTAATTTGATGCTCATGACATTGACCTGTGCCCGGAATCCTTTTGCTTTTCAGCAGTTTTGTCAGCATACCGACAATAACCACCGAGATGAGCTGAATAATGAGCAGTACTGCGCCTATATGCACACTTCCATAGATTTTTCCGACCGCGCCGAGCAGAAATGCCGGTCCTGCTGCAAAACAGAAAAGGCACATACGCGCTGACTCTTCTTTATCTGCCGCACCTCGCTCCATCAGACCGCACACTGTTTTGGCGCCGGCTGGAAATCCACCCGTTACAGCCATGATTACAGCGCCTCCGGCTTCTTCCGGCAGCCCAAACAGGCATTTTGCCGCAGGCGCTGTCAGTCGTCCGAGAAACTGGGTCAGACCTGTCTCTGTGGCAAAAACCGCTGCAAACATCATCGGAAACAGTGAAGGCACAGCTGTATCAAGACACAGCTGCACGCCTTCCGCACAACCTGATGCAGCCGCCTCCGGCATTGCAAACATTGCAACTGCCACAGAAAATGCCAGCAGAGCTGACGATATATTTTTTGCACGTAATTTTATCGCTGCACTTTGATTCATACGCTTCCCCCTGACCTGCATATACTCATATAGTCTCGTCAGCAAGCCTGACGAAGCTGACCTTTCATGATTATTCAATTTCACCCTTGATTATTCAATATACCGGAGGAACTGCAGATGCGAAAAAAGAAAAACGAAGATGAGCAGGGCTTTATTTCTGATCTGTTCAGTACGGCACCGTCACTGTCCTGCGACTATCACATAGAGTTCAACGATGACCGGGAAGTCATTGCTGAAGGCTGCATGGGAATAATGTCCTGCAGCGAGGAGCAGATAAAGCTTAACATGGGCAAACGCGCATTGCTTATCACCGGCTGCAGTCTTGTTATTTCCGGCATGTTCGGCAGAACTGTGTGCATACGCGGCAGAATCATCAGCGCTGAATTCATCTGATCGGAGGGAATTTTTTGAATCTGTTCAGCTATATAAACGGATACTGCGAGTTTCTCGCCTCCGGCAATTTTCCGGAGCGCTTCCTCAATCTTGCCGCTCGCGCTGATGCCGGACTATGGGATATTCACCGAATCAGCGGCGGAATATCAGCAAAGATAACCGCACGTCGCTACAGAAAACTGAGACCGCTGGCAAAAAAGTGCGGAATCAGGCTGAGAATCAAAAAGAAATACGGACTGCCCTTCCGCCTGCTCCCATACCGCAAACGAGCCGGAATGCCGCTCGGTTTTATCTTTTTCTGCGGAATTATATGGCTGCTGAGTCAGTTTTACTGGATAGTTGAAACCCCTCAGGTCTCACCGGCGCTGCAGGGCAGACTTGATGAAGCGATATATGCCGCCGGAATACGTCCCGGTGTTCTCCGGTCACAGATCGATGCTTCAATGATAGCTGACGAGCTTCAGCTTGAACTCAGGGAGCTTTCGTGGGCAGGCATCTCAACAAATGGAAGCTATATCAGCGTTGATGTGCGCGAAATGGAGCGTCTTCGGCAGGAAGTCACGAGCGGTGAGCCATGCAACATCGTTGCTGCCCGCGATGGTGTAATCATTTCTGTCAAGGCATCTGAGGGACAGAGCGAGGTTACCGTCGGGCAGGCTGTCGCAAAAGGAGATCTGCTGATAAACGGAGTAATAGAGCTTGGAAGCGGTGATATTACAATGGTTCACTCGCATGGCGAGGTCATTGCTTCGACCTTCTACAATTTCTCCAGCGAGATAAGCTATGACCTTCACCGAACCGAGCGAACCGGCAGAATGGTCACCATACGGCGGCTTATGCTTCTCGGAATTGAAATTCCTCTTTATTTCGGGAACAATCCGGACGGAAATTTTGAGCGTGAATACGAAGAGTGGCAGCTTACCGTCGGTGAAACAGAATTTCCGCTGCAGACACGCACGGAAAAGTGGTATGAGCTGCGCACTGTTAACAGGATAATTGACCCGCATGAGGCTGAAGCCATTGCACGGGCAGAAATAAATGAACAGATGAACACACTCGACGGTCTTGAGATAATTTCCGTAACAGAATCACTCCGGCACACCGATTCAGGCGTACAGCTTGATGTCACAGTTACCGTAAAAGAGGATATTGCGGTAAAAGAACTTATATTGTTCGAATGATATTTATTAAATATTTTTGTATTATTTCATAAAATTTTCAAAACAAGCGTGACTTTTCTGTATGTATGTGGTATAATAACCACAGTATGTAAACTGTTGGCATTATATGGTATTCATTAAGCTGACCGGCTGCACACCGGTATGGCAGTGTTATCCGCTGCAGTTTACCTTAATCCATATTCCGGGGGAAAACTTGTTTAATGTTTGAGCAAACTGTCCAATTTGAACGCATGGAGCATGCCATAGGGCTGTTCGGAAACTTTGATGAGAACATCAGGCTTATCGAGCGCGAATTCAACGTATCCATTGTCAGCCGCGGTTCTGATATCAAGGTAAAAGGCGAGCCCGAAAATGTTTCTCACGCTGTAATGGCGATAAACACGCTGCTTATCATGCTTAACAAAGGCGAACCGCTGACCGACCAGAATGTGCGCTACTGTATCTCAATGGTACGTGACGGCACCTCTGACCGCATGGAATCGCTGCTTAAAGAGTGTGTCTGCATTACCTCGCGCGGCAAACCGGTCAAACCGAAAACACTCGGTCAGAGCCGATACTGCGAGGCAATCGAGAACAACACCATTACTATCGGCATAGGTCCTGCCGGTACCGGAAAGACCTACCTTGCTGTTGCGATGGCTGTCGCCGCATTCAGAGCCGGCGCTGTAAACCGTATAATCCTCACTCGTCCGGCAGTTGAGGCCGGCGAAAAACTCGGTTTTCTGCCCGGCGATCTGCAGCAGAAGGTTGACCCGTATCTCAGACCGCTTTACGATGCTCTCTTCGATATGCTCGGTGCTGAGACATTCCAGCGCTATCAGGAGCGCGGCGCCATCGAGGTGGCTCCTCTCGCCTATATGCGCGGTCGAACACTCGATCACAGCTTCATTATTCTTGACGAGTTGTCGCATCGTCGCCATGTCGTTCTGTG
>JAZNOP010000130.1:0-41699 GCA_045580875.1 Acutalibacteraceae bacterium | reverse complement strand
AGGGAGTGAACGGAGCAGTGACCTTTGCCAGAGTGACAAGGGTGGTGTAGAGGGTCATATAGGCATTGAGCTTGTCCTGAGTCATCTCAGTGCCCCAGAGACGCTCACGGCTGCGGGGTACGTACCAGTTGCTCAGCTCGTCAACAAATTCCTGAAGTGCCTTACAAGCCTCGGGGATTTTGTAGTTTTCGAGGTTATTGTCAACAACCTTAACCATTGAGTTGAGCTTTGAAAGAAGCCACTTGTCCATTACTGAAAGGCTGTTGTAGTCAAGCTCATATTTTGTCGGGTCAAACTCGTCAATGTCAGCATAGAGGATATAGAAAGCATAAGTGTTCCAGAGTGTACCCATAAACTTACGCTGACCCTCTGTAACTGCCTTGCCGTGGAAACGGTTCGGAAGCCACGGAGCAGAGTTTGTATAGAAATACCAGCGGATTGCGTCTGCGCCGTAGGTTGCAAGTGCATCAAACGGGTCAACAGCGTTGCCCTTGGACTTGGACATCTTCTGGCCGTTTTCGTCCTGAACGTGACCGAGAACGATAACGTTTTCATAAGGTGCCTTGTTGAAAACAAGGGTGGAGATAGCAAGCAGAGAATAGAACCAGCCGCGGGTCTGGTCGACAGCCTCGGAGATGAAGCGTGCCGGGAACTGCTGCTCAAAGAGATCAGCGTTCTCGAAGGGGTAATGATGCTGAGCGAAAGGCATTGCGCCGGAATCGAACCAGCAGTCGATAACCTCGGGAACTCTCTTCATCTCGCCGCCGCACTCAGGACACTTGATGGTGACAGCGTCAATGTACGGGCGGTGAAGTTCGATATCGTCCGGGCAGTTGTCGGACATTTCCTTCAGCTCAGCGATGGAGCCGATGGAATGACGGTGACCGCAGGAGCATTCCCAGATGTTGAGCGGTGTGCCCCAGTAGCGGTTACGGGAGATACCCCAGTCCTGAACATTCTCGAGCCAGTCGCCGAAACGACCCTTGCCGATGCTCTCAGGAATCCAGTTGATGGTGTTGGTGTTGCGGATAAGATCTTCACGCACAGAGGTCATTCTGATGAACCAGGAGTCTCTTGCGTAGTAGATAAGCGGAGTGTCGCAGCGCCAGCAGTGCGGATAGCTGTGCTCGTAGACAGGAGCGTCAAAGAGCTGACCGCGCTTCTCGAGGTCAACGAGAATGGGTTTGTCAGCCTTCTTGCAGAAGGTGCCGGCCCACGGAGTCTCCTCGGTCATCTCGCCCTTTTCGTTGACAAGCTGCAGGAAGGGCAACTGATAGTTATTGCCGACCTTTGCGTCGTCCTCACCGAATGCCGGAGCAATATGAACAATACCGGTACCATCGGTCAGAGTGACATAATTGTCGCAGGTGATGTACCAGCCCTTGCCCTTGAGGGTGACAAAGTCGAAGAGGGGCTCATACTCGGTGTATTCGAGCTGTTTGCCGGTGTAGGATTCGAGAACGGTGCAGCCCTCGCCGAGAACCTGCTCGACAAGTGCCTGTGCCATGAGGTACTTTGCGCCGTCCTTCTCAACCTTGACGTAGGTCTCGTCAGGGTTTACGCAGAGGGCAACGTTGGAGGGCAGAGTCCACGGTGTGGTGGTCCATGCGAGAATCCATGTATCCTCATTCTTCATCTTGAACTTGACGATAGCAGAACGTTCTTTTACGTCCTTGTAGCCCTGAGCAACCTCGTGAGAGGAAAGCGGAGTTCCGCAGCGCGGGCAGTAGGGGACGATCTTGAAGCCCTTGTAGAGCAGTCCCTTGTCCCAGATCTGTCGAAGAGCCCACCACTCGGACTCGATGAAGTCATTTTCATAAGTGACATAGGGTCTGTCCATGTCAGCCCAGAAGCCGACAGTCTGGGAGAAGTCCTCCCACATTCCCTTGTATTTCCATACGCTCTCGCGGCACTTTACGATAAAGTCCTCAAGACCGTACTGCTCAATCTGCTCCTTGCCGTCAAGACCGAGAAGCTTCTCGACCTCGAGCTCAACCGGCAGACCGTGGGTGTCCCAGCCGGCCTTACGGGGGACCATGTAGCCCTTCATTGTGCGGTAGCGGGGAATAAGATCCTTAATGACACGGGTGAGAACGTGACCGATGTGCGGTTTGCCGTTTGCGGTGGGCGGTCCGTCATAGAAGGTGAATACCTCGCCCTCAGCGCGTGAATCGATGCTCTTCTGGAAAATATTGCGCTGACGCCAGAATTCGCATGTTTTCTTTTCGCGCTCAACAAAATTAAGATTGTTGGATACGTCGTTATACATAAGCAGCCTCCGTTAAAGATTTCTTGGTTACATGATTATCAGATGGACAGAGAAAAACAAAAAGTCCGCCCTTCATTGAAAAGGACGGACATAATAATGTCGCGCTGTACCACCTGTTCAACATACTATCATATGCGCTCCGTGTAACGGCGGAGTGCCGGCGCAGTCTACTCGGGCGATTAATTGCCGCTTTTCGGTGCGCAGCTCGGAAGTGATTTTCATCGTTGAACGCACATACCGGACTTGCACCGCCACCGGCTCGCTGAAATGGTTTCAAGGACTACTTTTCTTCGTCATTGCTTTTATATATTAATTACAATGATATATTATAGCTTTTATTTCTGCCGATGTCAAGATGACGATTATTCACCATTTGTTTTGTCGGGATAGATATAATAATCAAAATGACTTGCTTTTACCTGTTTCCAGCGGGCTTTGTCCGCCTTGCTTCCTGCGTAAGGTTCCATCCATATATGCAGCTCGGATATATACGGGTTGTTTTCAATGAGTGCAGATATGTCGTCAATGATACACCTGTTGAAGGCGATGCACCGGCTGTGCATGCCAAGCCTGCGATCAGGAGGGAAGACCGGCAGAAGGTCCGGCAGGTGCGCACCGTCGATGAAAAGCTGAAACCATTCGGTCATATTCTGCATGAATGACAGGTCTTTTATTGCACCGCCATGCTCTATGTGCAGATCCCACAGCTGTGTGAACTGCGAAAGAAAGCTGTAATCATCGAGCGGCGTGAAGATGTAGCAGCCGTGAACGCAAAGCTGGCTGATACGCTGCATTATTTCGGGATCCTCGAAATCGGCACGGGTAAAATATACATCAGGAACCCGCATATTGAAAGCATTTGCGGTCAGATCCCATGGCACAAAGCCGGAGCTGAGCGGTATTCCGTCATCGGTGATGCCTATGTGCAGATATTTGCGCTCAGGGTCGAAAAGCTTCTGCCGTTCCTGTGTGATCATTAATACCGCTCCTTTGCGTGAAAATTATAATCAATTTATATCATGAAACGGCAATCAATTCAAGCAGAGCCGGCGGCTGCGGTTGAAAAACACACACAACACCTGACCGGAAACTTGAAAAGTATATGTTGATGGGTTATAATATTATATTATTTTAATAAGGCTGTGAAGGCTTGCTTTACAGTATTTTTTCACGAAAGGATGATATCATGACAGAGCGCAACCGTGCAATATTCGGTCCTGCCGGCAAGTGTGACGCGGCTGATGCGGCAAAGGTGAAATCCACCGAGCAGCTGCTCAGCTTTCTGTCTGAAAGCGGTGTTGATGCATTCGAGTATCAGTGCGGCAGAGGAGTGAATATAGGCGAGGAAAAGGCGAGGCTGCTTGGTAAAAAGGCTGCTGACCTCGGAATTGTACTGTCGCTGCATGCACCTTATTATATTTCGCTTGCCTCACCTGAGGAAGAAAAACGCGATAATTCAATAAAATATATCCTCGACAGCGCACGCGCTGCCACATGGATGGGCGCTGAGCGTATTGTTGTTCATCCTGGCGGACTTGGCAAACTCAGCCGTCCTGAGGCATGGGAGCTTGCGTCAAAAACTCTGCTTCGTGCAATTGAAGCAGTAAGGGCGGAGGGACTCACAACCATAATCTGCCCTGAGGTAATGGGCAAGATAAATCAGCTTGGCAACCTGACAGAGGTGCTTGACTTCTGCAGACTTGAGGAAAGTCTTCTGCCGTGCGTCGATTTCGGACATCTCAACAGCCGTATGCACGGCGAGATGCTGTATAAATCGGCAATGGACGAGATATTCGGTGCAATAGGCGCTGAGCGGGCAAAAATGATGCACGTACACTTCTCGAAAATAGAATACTCCAAGGGCGGAGAGGTGCGTCACCTGACATTTGAGGATCAGCAGTACGGACCTGATTTTGAACCTATGATTGAGGAATTTGTCAGCCGCGGAATGACTCCCACGGTCATCTGCGAATCAGCCGGCACACAGACAGCCGACTCGCTGGCAATGAAGGAGTATTATAATATGATTAAAGGCAGTTGAATTTTGGTTTATGTTAGTAAGACGAGCAGTGACGTAAGGCGGCTCCCTCTGACGAGGGAGCTGTCAGCGAAGCTGACTGAGGGAGAGACAAATCGCAGATTTAAGCCCATTTTTTCTCTCCCTCCGGCTCTGCGAGCCACCTCCCTCGTCAGAGGGAGGCTCCTTAGGTTTCCGCTGACTTAATCATATAAACCAAAATTTACTTTGACAATCATAATCAATAATCAAATCATTTGAAAGGACACGATAAACATGAACAGTGCAGATTACAGAAACAGAATAGAGCGTTTTGTCGCTCAGCTTCCTGAGGATATTGACGGCGCTATCATCACCTCACAGGTCAACCGCCATTATCTTACCGGCTACGATACTGATACAGGCTGGCTTATCGTCACCAAAAACGGCACTGCATTTGTAACTGACTTCCGCTACATTGAGGCTGCAAATGCAGCTCTCAGCGGTGTATGCGAGGTGCATATCTTTGGCAGATTCAGCGAGGTTATGTGCGGTATTCTCGATAAGTTTGAGGCAGATAGCGTGCTTGTTGAGCGCGAGCGTCTCTATCTTGCCGATGCAGCTCATCTTGCAAAGAGCATCGAGCCGCATAAGACAGTGGAATCCGAGCAGCTTGACGATATCTTCAATGCTATGCGTGTCAGCAAGAATGACTACGAGATGGAGCTTGTCCGTGCAGCTCAGGTTATTACCGAAAACTGCCTGCGCGACCTCCTGACAAACTGTGTGCGTGAAGGTGTTTCTGAGCGCGAACTGGCTCTTGAGCTTGAGTTCAAGATGCGCCGCAGCGGAGCTCAGCGTGTTGCATTCGATCTCATCGTTGCAGGCGGCCCCAACAGCTCCATGCCCCATGCAGTTCCCGGCGATTACCGCATTAAAAAAGGCGATTTCATCACATTTGATATCGGCTCGGTTGTCAATGGCTATCACTCTGATATGACCCGTACTGTTGTGCTCGGTAATCCCACCGATGAGATGCGTAAGGTCTATGACACTGTTCTCAGCGCGCAGCTTGCCGCTATCGATTACCTGACTGCAGGCAATACCGATGCACGTGAGGCTGATAAGGTTGCCCGTGATATCATCGCTGCAGAGGGCTATGGCGAATGCTTTGGTCACTCTCTCGGTCACGGTGTCGGACTTGAAATCCACGAGACTCCGCGCCTTGCTCCGCAGAGCACAGCAACACTTACTGCCGGCAATATCGTCACCGTCGAGCCGGGCATCTATCTCGAGGGCAGATTCGGTGTAAGAATTGAGGATATGCTCTACATTACCGAAAATTCTGCAGTTAATCTTACAACCTACGAAAAGGATCTTATTATTCTTTGATTTTAGTCCGGATGTTTTCGGGGGAAAGAAAAATGAAGTGTATCGAGTACGGAAAAGAAAACAGTGAGGTTGTCGTGCTGCTGCATGGCGGCGGACTATCATGGTGGAATTATGAAAAAGCCGCAGAAGTGCTGAGAAACAAATATCACGTGGTATTGCCTTTGCTTGACGGTCATGCAGGCAGTGAAGAAAGCTTTGCCAGTATAGAAGAGAATGCCGCACGTGTTATCGAGTATATAGATTTACACTTCGGCGGCAGGGTTGCACTGATAGGCGGATTATCTCTCGGTGGCCAGATATTACTGGAAATTCTGTCTCAGCGAAAAGATATATGCAGATGCGCTCTGGTCGAGAGTGCTCTTGCTGTGCCGATGCATCTGACGGAAGCACTTGTCGGGCCGATGCTTGATATGAGCTACGGACTTATCAGCAAGCCGTGGTTTGCACATCTTCAGTTCAGAGAGCTGAAGATACGCAAAGAGCTTTACAATATGTATTATGCTGATACCTGCGCAATAAGCAAGGACGACATGAAGGCATTTCTAAAAGCCAATGCAGGCTATCGGTTAAAGCCTGCGCTGAAAAGTACAACGGCAAAGCTGCTTGTGATCGCAGGCAGCAGAGAGAGTCGTAAAATGCGTGTTTCAGTACGGAAGATCGGTAAACTTGTACCTTGCAGTACAACAGAGCTTCTCAGAGGACGTTATCATGGCGAGTTCTCAATCAATCATGGTTATGAATATGCTGAAAGAATATTTCAGCTGCTCGAAGACTGTAATTAGCTTGCTGTACGGTTTTTATACAATTTAAACTACTTTTTCCACAAAGATTTCAACAATTATGAAGTTTAAACAAAATGAAGGTGTTTTTATCTTACTAATAAATTTTGATGGAATTTCCGTTTAAAATGCTGTAAAATCGCATAATAAAGCCAAAAATACACTGTGTTGCGCTGAAAGCTATTAGGGTTGAAATTTTCGGAAATTTGTGTTATAATGCTATCTATTACAGTGAGTTGATGCAGCTTCATATGTGAGTTTTCCACATAGCATTTCAGGCATCAAGAAGTTTCACTGCCACATAAGCTATTTCACTTTATTGGAGGAATAATAAATGGCACTGACCCAGAAGCAGATCAAGGAAATGATCGACGCAAAGCTGTCGCATCACTTTGGTCTCACACCGGCTGATGCAGACGAGGAGCATATATACAAAGCCCTCGTGCTTGCAATCCGCGATATTCTTATTGAAAGCCGCAGCCAGTTTGCAAAGGGCAAGAAGGAAAACGGCGGCAAGCGTGTTTACTATCTCTGCATGGAGTACCTCATGGGCCGCTCCCTGCGCAACAACATCTGCAACCTTGGCCTCGAGAAGGCTGTTGCAGCAGTTCTCCCGAAGTATCACACCACACTTGAGAGAATTTACGATCAGGAGCCTGACGCAGGTCTTGGCAACGGCGGTCTCGGCAGACTCGCAGCCTGCTTCCTCGACGGCTTTGCAGCTGACGATATTCTCGGTATGGGCTATTCCCTGCGCTATGAGTTCGGTATCTTCAATCAGAAGATAGTCGACGGCTGGCAGACAGAGCTTCCTGACTTCTGGCTTCCGGGCGGCGAGGTCTGGCTCATTCCGCACCGTGAGGACGCACTTGACATCAAGTTCGGCGGCAGCATTGAAGAGCGCTGGGATGGCAATTACCATCACGCAGAGCAGGTAAACTACTCTTCCATCAAGGCTGTTCCTTATGATATGATGTGCGCAGGTCCCGGCGGAAAGGCGGTTTCCACCCTTCGCCTCTGGGCAGCAGAAAGCGCTGCATTCGATATGAAGTCCTTCAATGACGGCGACTATATGCGCTCCATCGAGCAGAATGCAATGGCAGAGATGCTCACCAAGGTTCTTTATCCGGGCGATAATCACCTCGAGGGCAAGTCCCTTCGTCTTTCCCAGCAGTATTTCCTTGTTTCGGCTTCCATTCAGGATATAATCAAGCGTCACCTGCGTGACCACCGCACCATGGAGAACTTTGCTGATCTTACTGCAATTCACATCAACGATACCCACCCGGCTCTCGCTATTCCTGAGCTTATGCGTGTCCTTATGGACGAGTGCGGCTTTGGCTGGGACGAGGCATGGGATACCGTCACAAAGACCATGGCATACACCAACCACACCGTCATGGCTGAGGCACTTGAGTGCTGGAGCGAGGATCTCTTCCGCGGCAGACTGCCGAGAATCTACCAGATCGTCTGCGAGATCAACAAGCGTTTCTGCGACAGAATGACCGAGCAGACCGGCTATGATTACGACAAGGTTGCACGTATGAGCATCATCAGAGACGGCTACGTTAAGATGGCTAACCTCTGCGTTGCCTGCTGCCACAGCGTAAACGGCGTTTCCGAGCTGCACAGCGAGATTATCAAGGCTGACGTTTTCAAGGATTTCTATTCGGTAATGCCGGAGAAGTTCAAGAATGTCACCAACGGTATCGCACACCGCCGCTGGCTCAACCAGTCCAACCCCCGTCTTGCCGAACTCATCAGCGAGCTTATCGGCACCAAGTATATCACCGATGCTTCCAAGCTTTCCGACCTTCTCAAGTATCAGGACGATGCTTCCGTACAGAAGAGACTCGCTGAGATCAAGAGAGCAAACAAGGTCGATCTTGCAAATTATATTCAGAAGCACAATGGAATCACTGTAAATCCTGATTCCATCTTCGACGTACAGGTCAAGCGCCTGCACGAGTACAAGCGCCAGCATCTCAACGCTCTGCATATTCTTGCTCAGTATCTCTGGCTGCTCGATAATCCTGATGCACCCTTCACCCCGAAGACATACATCTTTGGTGCAAAGGCAGCTTCCGGTTACTATTTTGCAAAGCAGATCATCAAGTTTATCTGCAAGCTTGCTGATCAGATCAACAACGATCCGCGCATCGGTGACAAGCTCAAGGTCGTTTATCTTGAGAATTACCGTGTAACTGTTGCTGAGATGCTTATACCTGCAAGTGAGATCAGTGAGCAGATTTCTCTCGCAGGCACCGAGGCTTCCGGTACCAGCAACATGAAGTTCATGCTCAACGGTGCAATCACTCTCGGTACAGAGGACGGTGCAAACGTCGAGATCCACCGTGCTGTAGGTGATGACAATATCGTTATCTTCGGTATGTCCACACCTGAGGCAAAGTACATGAAGCGCGATTACCGCCCGAGTGTTTATTACAACAACAATCCGGAAATCCGCCGTGCTATCGATACCATGACTCAGGGATTCAATGGTGTTTCCTTCGCTGAGGTTGCACAGAATCTTCTCAACGTTGACCCCTATATGGTTCTTGCCGATTTCGCTGATTACAGCCGTGCACAGGACGAAGCATCTGCTATCTACACTGATACTGCACGCTGGAACAAGATGAGCCTTGTAAATATTGCAAATGCAGGCATCTTTGCTGCAGACCGCGCAATTGATGACTACGCACGCGACATCTGGCATATTAAATAATCAGTGCTGAAACTACGCGTAAAATATTCACACGTAATATTCGGTTAACATCTACGGCATACAATACTGGCGAAAGGTCGAAAGACCAGTATCGACGCCTGATATCATCTTCAGATGCTTTGCCAGAGTATCGTGCCGGAAAATGAAAACAGGCCGCAGGAGCATCAGTTTTGTGCTGATGCTCCTGTTTTTTTGCAGCCTTTGAAATGTGGGGCAAAGGCGGACAAAAGTATGCAATAAAAGACAGGACAATCTGACTGTAAGGGTATATAATGCAGACACAGTGACAGGAGGGCGATAAAATGCAGTGGACAGACAGTATCAGAAGAGCGATACGTTTCATGGAGGAGCACCTGCTCGAGCATATCGGTCCGGACGATGTTGCGAGGGAGGTTAATATCTCACCGTTTTATCTGCAGAAAGGCTTTAGTCTTATGACAGGCTGCTCGCTGAGTGAATATATCCGAAACCGCAGGCTATATCAGGCTGCGCTCGAGCTGCTGTCAGCGGATATAAAGGTTATTGATGCTGCGCTGAAATACGGCTATGATACACCTGAAAGCTTCACAAAGGCATTTCGTCGGTTTCATGGAGTTTCGCCGTCACAGCTGCAGGGTGATTCCCGCATGATAAAGCCGTTCCTGCCACTCAGAATATCAATAGAGCTTAAAGGAGGCAGCAGTATGGATTACACTGTTGAAAAAATGGACAGCTTCAGACTTATAGGCTTTGAAAGGGAGTTTTCATTTGAATCGTCTTATCAGGAAATTCCTCTGTTCTGGAGCGAAATATTCGAAAAATACGAGAAACCGATCCTTGCAGGCAAACAGCCTGAAACAGCAATAGAGAGGGCAATGTGCGAAAATATGGTCGGAGAATTTGGACTGTGCGTTGACGATCTGCCCGATACAGGAAATTTCCGCTATTTTATCGCTGGAGTATACAGGGGAGGCGAGGTGCCGGAGGGAATGTCAGTGTATGAGATACCTGAAGCGCACTGGGCAAAGTTCCGCTGCATCGGTCCGATGCCGGGCTCACTGCAGTCGGTGAATACTCAAATATTCAAGGAGTGGCTTCCGGAAAATAATGAATATGAGATAGCACTCCAGCTGAATATTGAGTGGTACAGCGCTGAGGGGAAAACAACAGATGCTGACTACGAAAGTGCAGTCTGGATTCCTGTAAAGAAAAGAGTGCAAATCTGAAAAAACATAAAATCAGCTTCAGCCCGACACCTCAACGGTGTCGGGCTGTTTTATGATGCACAGGTGAAATTTGCACAAATATTGACAAGTGCAGGCGCTTTGGATTATAATTTATTACATAATCTGTTCCTGCGAATTATGATATATAAAGGAGATGGATTTATGAATATAATTATAATCGGAGCAGGTCTTGGCGGCCTTACTTTCGGTGCTTTTGCCGCAAAGGACGGTCATAAGGTTACCATATATGATAAAAACAGTCAGCCGGGCGGTGTTGCAGCGCTGCTTGAGCATGACGGATATTATTTTGAACAGGGTCCGCTGCTTATTGGCGACCTTCTTCCGGGTGAGTCACTCTACAATACGTTGCAGGAGCTTGATATCACCCTGCCGACAGTGCGTGCGGACCGAGGCATTGTCATGCCTGATTACGAAATGTGGAAGCCTGACGAGTATGCAGGTCCGTATTGGAGACGCGAGCGGCTTAAGGAGCTTTTCCCGGAGCAGAGTGAGGGCATCGATGCTTATTATAAATTCTATGACAATATGATGCATCTGCGCTATCTGTCAACCCTGCCGCAGACCATGGCAAACAAGCTGCGCCTTTTTGCTGCATTTATGAAAATAAAGAAATACAGCAAGATGAATGCACATGAGCTTGCAATGCACTTCTTCAAGGACGAGCGCATTGCAACACTCTATACAGGCATATTTGCCGATTTCTGTGCAGATCCGAATGAGGTACAGGGACTTGGCGTTGTGTTCATGAATATGGAGCCGGCGTTTGACAAGCGTATCCCGCTGGAGAAAGACGGCAGAACATATTATCCAGGCTACTGCTACATTGAGGGCGGCTGCCAGAAGCTTCCGGAAGCGCTTGCAGACTATATAACTTCCCATGGCGGAGAAATAATTCTCAACACAGTGGTTGATAAGGTGCTGGTTGAGAACGGCGCTGCGGTTGGCGTCAGACTGGTGGACGGAACAGAGCACCGCGCTGATGCAGTAATCGGAAGCGGCGGCGGGCGCGATTTCTTCAACAAGGCTGTCGGCAGAGAATATCTCAATGATGAATATCTCAAGGTACTTGACAATTACCGACCGATGGAGGCGGTATTCATGCTGCACCTCGGCGTGGATTACGACCCGCTCCAGTATCAGAAGGAGGCGCTCTGCTACTACTATGGCACATATGACCTGCCAGCAGCAACAGAAAAGCTTCGTTCAGGCGAATATCACGACGGCAAAGACGGATTCCTTATTTTCGTGCCCAGTGCACACGCGCCGCAGTTTGCACCTGAGGGCAGGCACTGCGTGACAATCTATACTGTTGCGCCGGATAAACTTGCAGAAGGTACATGGGAAGAGAAAAAGGAAGAGTATGCAGAGCATCTCATTGCCCTTGCAGAAAAGCACCTGCCGGAGCTTTCAAAGCATATCACAACAATGAAAATTATGACGGCGGACGATTACAAGGCATATACCCACATGGACAAATGCTCCTTCGGCGGTGTTGTGCCGATATGGAATCAGAAGAATCCCACTCATATCACGCCGGTCAGAAATCTGTACTTTGTAGGACAGCAGAGTGAGAATATCGGCGGTGTCGGCAACGTTATAAATGGTGCAAAGGCTGCCTACGATAAGATGAAACAGGAATAAAATTAGAAAAGTCGGTAACCGAGTGAGCAAAGCTCAGTTGCCGACTTTTGTTTTGATCAGAGAATTACCGCATAATACAAAACACCGCAGAAGCCGGATCTGCTTCTGCGGTGTCAGTTTTTATTTATCAGGTTCTACCGGTTTTTGCAGAGAATGAATGAAGATAATCATTCAGATGTGTAACGCTTGCGCGGAACTGCTTATACTTGCGCGACTTGCGGCGGATCTTCTTGCGGCGGATTTTTACTATGGTAAGTACAATCTTGCCGGAAGCTATGCGCTCAGCTTTTTTCTGTTCCTTGAGACGCTGCTGTTCCGCAAGTGCTTCTTCCTCACGCTTTTTTTCTTCCTCTTCGCGCTTATGCTCGAGATAAGATTCATACTCATCATCTCGGGGAAGAGAAATGACCATTTCCTCTTCTTCGTAATCAGGAACATAACGGTCACGACCGCGTCCGGAAGAAACAGGAGGAGGCGGAGGTACAGAACCGGCTGAACGGTAGCTGTCACGCTGGTAACCGGCATCGCCGCGGTCTGCGGAAGAGGAGTAACGGTTCTCGAAGTATTCGTCATCAGGAAGAGCAACCGGCATACTCTCAATCTCGTCGTAATCGCTGTAACGGTTATTTGTACGGGGAGCCTCGCTGCGATATGCGGCAGGGACAGGAGGCGGAGCTGAAGGGGTCTCAGTGCGGTGAAGTGCGCCTACGCCAGCACGACCGGAGTGTGAAGTGCGTACAGCATCGTAATCGTAATCATCATCGGGAATAACAACAGGTACATAGTTCTCATCGTATTCCGGAGCCTTGGGAGCAGGTGCTGGTGCCGGTGCTGCTTCAGGAGCAGCAGGTACTGCATCAGTACCCTCGATGGGAGACACTGTCGGTGCAGCTGCCGGACGTCTTGCGGTATCCTCTTCGTCGTAACGCGGCTGACGTCCATCAGGATATCCATCGGGACGGCGGCGTCGCGGTGCAGAGGGCTGACGACGGTCGTCATAGGGGGAAGGTGCAGAGCGGCGGCGTCTTACCGGCTCGCCGTATTCGTTGTAGTAAACGCCCTCGCGGTCGCGGGAAGCGTAAGGATCACGTGACATACGCGGATCACGCTGACCTCTCTGACGGGGACGCTCTGCATAGTAATCATCGTAATAGGGATCGTATGCAGCAGGACGGCGGCGTCTTACCGGCTCACCGTATTCGTTGTAATATACCGGCTCGCGGTCGCGGGCATAGGGATCACGATAGTCTCCGCGGGAGTCGCGGGGATCACGCGGACCTCTCTGGTACTGGCGATCATCATAATAGTCATCATAGTACGGATCACGGTACGGATCGCGCTCGCGGCGGTCTGCGCCCTCCGGGGAACGGCGGCGCGGTGCGCGGTCGTCATAATCATCATAACCTCGGTTCAAGTCGTCGTCCTCCTTTTCTTCTGTGGTATCGTGATAAGCAGATTCGGTGTGGCTGTCTGTCTTATCCTCAGTTTCATTTTTCTCTGAGTCAGAGCTTTCCGAAGCATCATCGTATTCATCGCTTTCATAAGCTGAAAGAGCAATTGGCTCGGGAGCATCCTCGTCCTCGTGGTCATCAATAACCAGAAAGCGAAGCTCATCTTCGTCAGCAGGGTCATTATCAACTGCATCAGTTCCTGCATGGCTTCCGGAAAGGTCAATACCGGCGGCAAAGTCTTCGCTTCGCTGGCGGCGGACCTCTTCGCGTGAGATCATATCAAGAACCTTGTCGATTTCTTTTTTATCGACGTTGGCATAGGGGTTGAGCCTCTTTTTCTGCTCCTGACTCTGAATATGCTTCTTGGCAAGCAATACAGCAGCCAGCGCTCCTATAAGACAGGCAAGCGCAATACCGAGACATATGAGCAGATTAGTATCAATACGCTGGGTAAGCGAGATAACTGCGGCGCCAATCAGTGCAAGAATTCCGATTGTAATTATTACTGTTGAAATGGAATAAACACGCAGTTTTTTATTCTCGGAAGAGCTATCCATGGGCAGAACACCTCCTTGCCGTATTTTCTATAAATTACACAGTATTATACAAATAATAATTATACAAAAATACAATCGCTTTGTCAATAATTGTCACCTGAATAATGAGAACTGCCGTTTATCAGGAAACAAGCTGTCCTTCGGTTATGACATCGTATCCGGTGGTCTTTTCAGAGAAGAAGTATTCATCGAAAATATCACGGGCGATTATAGCCATATAGCTGCCGTAGCCGCATCGTTCACCGACTATTGCGACAGCAACTTCAGGTGTTTCAAAGGGCGCAAATGCAATGAACAGTGCGTTTGCGGTGGCGGTTTTGGTTGTATCAGCCGTACCTGTCTTACCACCTACCTGAATGGGATAGTTATCGAAGGTTGTCGAAGCGGTACCGGCTTCGTCCTTGGTAACGGCGAGCATTCCACGCTTAACAAGGTTGATGTAGGTTTTGTCAACGTTGAGTGCGTTGTAGACAACCGGATCTTCACTTGTGTCCTCTACAAGGGTCTGGATCATGTCATAAGACTTGATGGTTTTGATAAGTCTTGCCTCGTAGCGAGTACCGCCGTTTGCGATGGTGGACATATAGGCGCACAGCTGCATCGGTGTGAATTTGTTATCATTCTGACCGATTGAAGCTGTCAGAACGTCAGCGTCGTACCAGCCTTCTTCACGGGATTCACGTTCCTCACGACCGGCAAGAACACCCTTGGATTCGCCCATACCGATACCGGTGACAACGCCAAGACCGAGCTGTTTGCAGTAGTCGTTGAGATCGGTGATACCAACCTTCCAGCCGGTATGGTAGAAGAAAATGTTGCACGATTCACCGATGGCGTTAACAACGTCCATGTTGCCGTGCTCATGCAGGCAGGTAAGATAGAAGTCGTCGTAGCCCTCGAGATAGTAACGCCCCTTGCCGTTGACTCCGATACAGTTTACCTTTGTGTTCTTGTCAATCTCACCAGACTGCAGACCGGCAAGGGCAACAGCGGGCTTGAAGGTCGAACCGGGAGCGTAGGTACCGTTGAGCGCACGGTTGTAAAGAGGGTCACCGTCAACGGTCAGCAGCTCACCATAGTCTTTGTTGTATGTGTTAAGATCATAGGAGGGGTAGGTAACAGAGGCAAGTACCTCAAATGTGCGGCAGTTCATAACAACCAGTGCGCCTGCGTTTGCATCAGCACCAGCGCGCGGACGACCTGAAGCACGTCCTTCTGCAGCGATACGCTGGACGGTTGCGCCGAGAGATTTCTGAGCAACCTTCTGCAGCTCGGAGTCAATTGTCAGAACAACTGTATTTCCGGGGACGGCATCCTGTGCAATATATTCATAAATAATTTCACCGTTAGTGTCTCGCTGAATCTTTCTGATACCGTCAGTGCCTTTGAGGTAGCTCTCATAGGTTTTCTCGATACCGAACTTACCGACGGTGGCGTTGATGGAATAGCCTTTTTCTTTCAGCTCTTCATATTCCTCCGCCCAGATAGGACCGGTGTTGCCGATGAGGTGAGGAGCGACGGTACCGTCAGTGTATTCACGGATAGGTACAACCTCGACCGAAACACCGGGGAGGAGTGCACCGTTTTCCATTATTATCTGTGCAGTGTTGAGGGAAACGTCCTCAGCAAAAATGTAAGGGTTGGCGCTGGAGAATTCCATCTGCTCCATGTTCAGACGTACACCCATTATCTGACGGGCGACATCAGTGGGCAGGTTGCCGACCTCATACTTTGTGTTCATTGTGTCAAGACAGTTCTGTGCGGTCGCATAACTCTGCAGGGTCAGCGTTGATTTCATATCGCTGATGGCATCGTCACTGTCATCGGTAAAGCTTGCATAGCCCGAGGGGCTGATGATGATCGGACAGTTATCGATCCATGGCTCTCCGGCATCGCCGAGAATCTGACACAGCTGCCAGATTATCTCATTCTCGCCGTCCTTAGGCATCTCAGCTCGGTTGAAGTAGACGCGATAACCCATGCGGTTCTGTGCGATCGGGCGTCCGTAGCGGTCAACGATCTCGCCGCGGGCAGCAGTAATGCGCACTGAAGTAGCGGTGTACTGCAGTGCCTGCGTTTCGTACTTTTCACCGTCAACAAGCTGCATGTTTGCCAGAACACCGGTATAGACTATTGATATGAGAACGATTATCACCATTATGATGATGAATCGTCTTGTGTACATAGAAACATTGCTTTTTTTCATAAGTTAAAAGAAACCTCGGTTGTGCCGGTTCAGCCGGCGAATGTTGATGTTCGTGCCGGGATATGCGGCATCGTATCAATCCTCGGATACGATATGGGTTGCAATAGCCCTGTTGAAATAGAACGCGAGAGGCATTGCAAGAACGGTATAAACTATCTGCGGCAGCATGACTGCGTAGAGATAGTAGCCGAGTTTGGGCTCGCCGGGGATTACATAGAAGAAGAACCAGCGGAGAAGTCCCATTATAAGCATTCCTGCAAGAGCAAGAACGATAGCTGTTATGATGTTGTTTCGCATGAGATAAACAACCAGAGTTCCGCAGGCAAAGCAGATAACCATTAGAACGATAGCATTGAAGCCGAAGCCCATATTGCCCGACTGAAGGTCCATCAGTAATCCGGCTGCAAGACCGATCCATATCGCCGGACCGTCGCCCTCAAACATTGCGATGCTTATTGCGAAAACTACCAGCAGCAATGGCTTGACCCCCAAAAAGCTTGGAAGCAGATTGGGGGTGCATTGAATGATATATACAAGAAACAGCTCCAGACCGTAGGCGAGCCATTTCAGGTTGAATCTGGAAAGAAAGCTCATCTGACCATCCTTTGCGACAGGGAGGAAAACAGACTACTGAGCATCGCTGGAGCTTGTGATAGCAATGTCTGCAAGCTCACCGTCAACAACAGCGCCCTGTCCTTCGAAGTAGGTAATAACGAAAACATCGGTGCAGTTGATAATATCAGCTGCAGGGTCGATTACCGCGTAAAGCGAGATGTCCTGAGACTCAGCCTTGATTTCGATAACCTCACCGATGATGAGATTTTTCGGATAAATACAGCCCAGACCGGAGGTGACGATTATATCACCGACGGTAACATCGCAGTCACGCTGCAGATAGCTGAGCTTTGTGCAGCCCGATGCAGCAAGAGCCATATCGCCGCCGAGTACGCCGCCGTCAAGAGTACGTCGGTCGATGGCGCCGATATCGGTTGCCGGGCTGAAGATAGTGGTAACACGGCTTGAAACCGGACCGGCTTCGGAAATATAACCGACAAGACCGTCCTGAGTTATGACGGGGTCGAGAAATGAAATGCCGTGCAGAGTACCTTTGTCTATTATGAAGGTTCCGTATGTATCGTTGACATCACGTGAAATTACGGTTGCCGAGGCGAATTCGAAATCACTGTGTTCTTCCTTGAGTCCGAGGAGAGCGCGAAGTCTGGCGTTCTCCTGCTTTACGTCCTCGTAATCAACCATTTCTGCGGTAAGTTCCCTGACCTTCTGCATCAGAAGCTCGTTTTCAGCGCGAATGGTGTCGATGTCGGTGAAGCTCTCACCAAAATCATTTACGCCGCCGGATACAATAGCACTCAGGCGCTGTATCGGTGTGGTGATAAAGCTGGAAAGCGCAGTTATGATATTCTGCTGTCCGGAGGTGCTGGCAGAGTAAATCATAATGACCAGCAGAGCAACGATGGCAAACAGCAGAATCTTGAAGTTTTTGGATTTAAGAAGTTCTCTCATAGAATCCCTCTTTGTATATCGCGAAAAATATGCATATCAGGGACAGAATGCAGCAGAGAATTATCTGCGTGCACCCCAGTATGCGCTGGGCATAACAACATCAAGACGCTTGCCGGTACCGTCAACAACGCAGTCGAGCGGACGCTCAGCAATATGAACCGGCATACCGGTCTCCTGAGCGACCAGCTTGTCGAAGCCGCGCAGAAGAGCGCCGCCGCCGGTGAGCATGATACCGTGATCGATTATATCAGCAGAAAGCTCAGGGGGAGTCTTTTCAAGGGTGCTCTTAACAGCGTCGATGATGCTGGAGAGAGGATCAGCAAGAGCCTCGCGGACCTCGGCAGCCGAGATAACAACGTTCTTCGGCAGACCGTCAACAAGGTTGCGTCCCTTGATTGCCATGCTCTGCTCGTCCTCGTAGGGGAATGCAGAACCGATTTCTATCTTGATTTCCTCAGCGGTACGTTCACCGATAAGGAGGTTGTACTTCTTCTTGACGTAGGATACGATAGCCTCGTCGAAACGGTCGCCCGCAACGCGGACAGAAACAGATGTGACAATATCGCCGAGAGAGATGACAGCGACCTCAGAGGTACCGCCGCCGATGTCGACGATCATGCTTCCGGTTGCCTCAGCAACAGGAAGACCTGCACCGATAGCAGCTGCCATCGGCTCTTCGATAAGGTCAACGTCGCCGCCGCCAGCCTGCTTTGCAGCGTCTTCAACAGCACGTCTCTCAACCTCGGTAACACCTGAAGGAATACAGATGACAACGCGGGGACGGGAGAAAAGGTTGGTGTGAACTGCCTTCTTGATGAAGTACTTGAGCATGGTAGCAGTGATGTCAAAGTCAGCAATAACGCCGTCCTTGAGGGGACGTACAGCAACAATGGAGCCCGGTGTACGACCGATCATCTCCTTAGCCTGGCTGCCGACAGCCAGAACTGTATCGCTGCGGATATCAACTGCAACAACAGAAGGCTCACGCATAACAATGCCCTTACCTTTTATGTATACCAGTGTGTTGGCTGTTCCAAGGTCAATACCAATATCCTTAGAGAAGAAATTCATATTTTTACTCCTTTCGGGTGCATGGCAGAACGGGCGGTCTTATTCTTCGCTCCGGCTCTGCTGCCTCTTATACATATCATATATTATCAAGTATCCACTTGCAGTAAGCAATTTTACAGTACCGCACCTTAGCGGCAGCATAAATCAAAGTTTCCGGAATTATGTCATTCCGATTATATTATTATACCCCCACAGCGTGTTCAGTACAATAATAAATTCAATAGTTCCTTAAAAATTAACGCGCAGTTCATTATGTGCAATATCATGCACAACAGCATCTGGTTACACTCTGAATCCGCAGGCACGAAGCTGTCTGATGAGCATTCCAACGGGCAGCCCGAGAGCGTTGGTCATGTCGCCCGTGATGCTTTCAACGAAGAGCGCACCCTTGCCGCCGATATCGTAGCCGCCGGGCATGGAGCGGTATTCCTCGGTGTCAAGATAGCTTTCAATTTCCTTTTCGGTAAGCTCAAACATATTTACAATGGTTTTTCCGTAAAAGCTCAGCTCAATATAATCACCGTAGATGTGAACTCCGGTGTATATCTCGTGAGTGCTGCCGGACAGCTTCTGCAGCATACGACGGGCATCATCCCTGTCGCGCGGTTGTCCGAATATTTCGTCATCGACGGCGATAATTGTCTCTGCTCCGCAGATTATCTCGGTTTCATTCTTTTCCCACACAGCGATTATCTTCTGTGCAGCAAGCGAACGCGCAACCTCTGCCGGAGGAAGCCTTTTGCCTGTTATTACAGTCTCGTCGATACGCGGCTCGCGGACTTCATATTCAAAGCCGGCGAGCTCAAGCAGCCTTGCACGGTGAGCGGAGCTGGATGCCAGAATAAGCTTCATTTGCGGCACCTCTTTCGTCAGCAGTAATAATGCTGCTTATACTTAATATATTGTCAGTGTGTTTTCAATTGGCTCATATACAAGCCGTATGCAGTGAATGTGATTCCACGGTGTCTCGTGGTCATCAGAACGTACAGTGCGTTCGCAGCTTTCGATAAGCGGCATACCGATGTTCAGGAAGGGGTTGTTTGCATATTCGCAGCCGTCAAGAAGAACCGGTATAAGCCAGTCGAGTACAATCTGCTGATCCATCGTTCTCGGGAAGGAGAAGATCAGATCGCTGATTCCGTCCTGTCTTGCCGCGTATATTATCTCAGCAATGCGCTGTGCACTGTCGTCGTTGAGTTCCGTTATCCTGACTGCATTCTGCTGGTAGTAGTTGTATCTTACAGCAGTGCATACAGGGAGCGGGAAGTTATAAAATGCGGTTTCGTTGTATGCAGGATTCTCTGCAATGAGACGCTCAAGCTCACTGAAATCAGCAGCAATTTCGTGGTCTGCAGTTATCCATTCGTCACTCAGGTTAAGGTAATCATAGCTTATTGTTCCGGAAGAGTCGCCATGTACAACAGGGTCGTCCCAGGTAACGTCAGTATGATACCAGTAGCCGTCGAGCCGGACAAGATTCCACATATGACCTTCGCCTTTGCTGATACCCTTTACCGTGCGGCAGGAAAGACCGACACGGTTGCAGAGCAGCTTGAATGCCTGAGAATAGCCGGTGCATATGGCCCGATCTTCGACGAGCGCACCGTAGGTGGTAGCAGCATCGATGTAGCTGTTTGCATAAGCTACCGATTCAGTTGCGTAGGAAATATCACGCACAAGAATATCATGAATGATAAGCTCGCGCTCATATTCGGAGCGGTTGCTGGGGATTTCCTTGAAGACTGAAATTATACTGCGCTCGAGAGCCAGCATATTTGTCAGTATGTCATTGTAGGAATAACCGGAATAAAGTGTGATGTAACTGCCGTCGTGCATATTCACGCCTATGCCGTAATCGCCGGTTATCCAGAATGCTTCAGGATGATCAGCCAGAACGGCTTCCTTGACGATGAATATTTCAGCAGAGTTGAGCTCAGGGATAAATGCATGGCGCATGGCGTATCCGTCAAATTCATCTGACCATTCGTCAGAAACAAAGAAGAGGGATTCCTCGATGCTTGTGTATGCCTCACGCTGAGCTGCAGTGCGGAGAGAATCATAGGCTGTTTTGTCGGCAAGAACATCATAGCCGGCATGACGGGGGAGAGATACGGTTATCTCTGTGCAGTTCTGTTCAGGTACACCGAAAAGGTCGACAGATGCAGCGTTGAAAAACTCTCCGAAGGTTCCGCCGTCGGCAATGACTTCGCCGGCAGCACAGCCGGTTGATACAAGCAGCACTGCAGCAAGTGCAATGATTGCAAGTGCTGTACGGAGAGCTGTTTTCATGCGTCTGTCCTCCTTTCCAGATAGATTTGATTATATGCGGCAGCTGTTAATATAGACCGGTTGCCGCCGCTTTATTCAACTCCGCGGTAAAAAAGTCCGCGTGTGAAGCTGTCATTACAGATTGGAATTGAATTGATTGCTTTTTTGAGGATTTCCTCAGTTTCCACCGGGTTTTCCACCGTAAACCGGATTAAAAACCAGTCAACAGAGCTGAATTGATCTGGTTTTTCCACAATACTGAGTGGAATACTGTTGAAAACTTCGCTGCAGCCAAGGCGGCACATCACCGGGAAGGTGAGGTTTTTACGGTCGGTTATGGAACATATACCGTCGCCTGAGCCGCACTTTCCGCCGAGAGCAGCCGGACAGTTGCGTACCAGCATAAGCGGCTGATGACCGTATATCATCACGCCTCTGGGAATCTCACCGCCAAGCTCGTTTATCTGGCTGACGGTAAGCTCCATGCTCAGTTCGGTCTCACCAAGACCAAGCCGCTGATATTCATTCAGCGAGCGTGTGTTGGCTATGTTGAGTCCGAATCCGCCTACAGGAATAAGACCTGCATCAAGTACCGGCTGAAGGAGACCGATGTTGTGTATCATGCAGCGCTTTATGCCGATTGCAGCGCACCCGGAAAGCATGGTTCTCAGCTTCTGCTCGTTACTGAAAAGTCCGCGCGGAGCTTCAACAGCAAGTTCTGTTCCAGTGTGGGCAAGTCTGTCTGACAGTGCTGACAGTTCACCGGCAGGGGTCTCGAGCGGAAGATAAATCCGGCGCAGAGATTCCGGTATGTTTGCAGGTACCTGCAGAATGCTGCGGAAAACAGCGTGGCAGGCGGTCTCCGACGGTTTGTGTGCAGAGAATGAAGCATCATTTTCCGGATAATAACCGATAGGCTGAGGTGCGCAACGCAAAGCAGAGAGCCGTTCAAGTGCATCGCGGCGCATTGCGTTGATTGCCGATGCAGGCAGCATGAGCTCCTCGCCGATACAGCATTCAACAGTGTCCGCGAAATACGGGGTTCCGCCTGTTTTTGAGAGCCGCGCGCTGACACTCTCACTGTCGAGAGGACGACCGATCGCCGGCTGAGGAATCATGCCCTCAACAGTGACTCTGTGACCAAAGTTATCTGTCACAGTGAGCACAGCCGGAGAATCGGCTCTTGCAATGAAAGTCATATTCAGCGGAACGCGGGGATATTCATTTTTGTAAAGCTGATGCAGTGATGCGAGAACAGAGCTGCTCGCCGCAGTCACATCCTCTTTAGTACGGCTGCCGAACATCGGCATACCGCGTCTGCCGGTGAAATAACCGTCAGTAAAACCGGAGCGCGAAAAAACGGCCTCAAGATTATCTGACAGTTGTGTGTCGACCTTGCCCTCGTCGCGGGCGAGGCGGCAGGCAGTTACCGCAGCAGCACAATATTCAGGACGCTTCAGACGTCCCTCGATCTTCAGTGATGAAATACCGCAGTCAATCATGTCGTTTATATGACCGACAAGTGACATATCCTTGAGACTCAGGCAATTTTCAAAGCCGCCCGAACGGAACGGAAGCCGGCAGGGCTGCGCGCACCGTCCGCGGTTTCCGCTTCGTGAGCCGAGCATTGCGCTCAGATAGCACTGACCGGATACCGACATACACAGAGCGCCGTGAACGAAAGCCTCAAGCTCCATGTCCGAGGCGGCAGACATTTCTGCCATTTCGCTGCGGCTCATCTCTCGGGCAAGAATCGCACGGACAAAACCCATCTTATCAAGCGTACAGAGTGCCGCCGGATTGTGTACGGTCATCTGTGTGGAAGCGTGCAGCGGCATATCAGGAGCACACTGCCGTACAAATGCAGCAAGACCGGCGTCCTGCACTATAATTGCATCAACATGAAGTTCGCAGGCTGTTCTGACAAGCTCTTTTGCCTGCTCGAATTCGTCGTCAAAAAGCAGGGTGTTCATTGCCAGATAGACCTTGACACCGCGCTCGTGACAGTAGGAAACAGCCTGACTGAGCAGCTCTCCGTCGAAGTTTGCAGCAGCCTGACGGGCGTTGAACTTTCCGGCGCCCAGATAAACAGCATCAGCTCCTGCTCTGACCGATGCAGCAAGCTGTTCCATAGCTCCGGCGGGAGCAAGTATTTCGGCTTTGGCTGTTATCACCTGTCGTCCATATCTGCGAGACGCAGGCGGAGAGCCTGAAGCTCACGGCGCAGACGCTCAACCTCACGCTTTGCATCATCAGCCTCAAGACGTGCGCGCTGGCTGTCCTCAAGATATTCCTTGATCTGGGATCTGAGGTTGTCGGAAGCTGCATTTGCCTTGCGGTTCTCGTCAGCATAGGAAAGAGCACAGAGAACAGCAGCCATGGTGGTGGACACGCGCTGATTCTCGTTGAGCATGGTGTTCATGCGCTCGTTGACCTCATTGCCGACTGCGAGGATATAATTTTCCTCGTCCTCAGCGGTTACATAATAATCGGTGCCGCAAATAGTAAGTTTTACTTTGTTCAGCATACTGAAAAAATCTCCTTTGTTGCCATAGTTAGCTTATATTATACTATATATTATCTGTTTTGAAAAGAGTAAAAAACAATTTTATGCGATTAAAATCACATTTTTAGGTTAATTAAGCAAAGCGCCTGTGAGCAGATGAAAACAACTCAGCTGCTGATGTCGCGGCGCATGAAATAATAGCCGAGAATGAAGAAGATGAGCAGGTGTGCTCCGCATGAAACACAGCAGTCAGCAAAGCTGAGACCGGGGAAGTTTGCTGCGGTCATAAGCGGAACGGTGAGGTCAATGCATGAAAATACAGACAGACCTGATACATGCCCCAGAACAGGTGCAACAGAGCTGCCGAGCCATACCGCGATAAGTACGACGGCAGAGGCGCCGACGGCGGAAACTGCACGTGAGCGCGTGAGCGTTCCGAGAGTTCCGCACAGGGTTATGCACATCACGACGGTTGACATACAGCAGCCGAGAACGGCAAGACAGTGCCGCTTCCAGCCAACGTGATAAGCCGCGCCGTTGATGAAGCCGACATATGCGCCGCCGTCATCGCCAAGCAGCAGTGCGCCGATGACAGCAGCTCCGGCAAAGGCGGCAATAAGCAGCAGTGCGCCGTAGATCCACGCAGTGATCATCTTTGCAAAATACTGCTTGATGCGTGTTACAGGACGCGCAAGATTCATGTAAATCGTTCCGCGTGAATATTCTCCAGCGAACATATCAGAAGCCGCAACCGCGCAGACCAGGCAGATAAGCTGCATCATCAGCCAAAGCACCAGCGGCATTATACGCCACATTCCTCCGCCGCCCGGAGCAATGGAATGCTCAATGCGATATGCGGCAACTGCGCTTTCGCGGGCGGTGATTTCCTGAGCACGTTCTGCGGCGGCACGCTGCAGATAGGTGCCGTTTTCAACGATGTCTGACAGCTCTCTCCATCTGTCGTAGGAGCTGTTGATAAGAGCCTCGGCTTCGGTTTCCCAGCCGACAGGATTTGCCGGTTGAGTGACGTAGTCGCTGAAGTGTGCAGCATTGCCGAAAACACGGCTGTCGTAATTTACATAATTCAGAAGAGAGGCACAGCAGAATACAACGAATGCGCCCATGATTGCCGAAATCATAAGCCATGCTGCACTGCTTCGCTTGCACCATAACTTGCGGAATTCAGCGCGTATAGCGCGGAATAGTTTAGTCATTTACAGCACCTCCGTAGATGGAGTGGTCTACATAATTCTTGCGTGACCAATCACGCAGCAGGCGGTAGTAGGCCTCCTCAAGCGTAAGCTCGATCGGAGTGACTTCATACACCAGATTGCCCATTGCAAAAAGTATGTTCAATATGCGCGGGATTCTCGATTGGTCGGCGTCGATTATTACCGTGTTTCCGCGCAGTTCGGTGTGAATACCCTCCGAGTCGTGCAGGTATGCGGCGGCGGCTTCCGGCTGGTCAAGCAGAAGCTTGTGGCGCAGCTTGCCGGTACTTGCCTGCTTGAGTCCGTCAACGGTACCGACACCGAGAATGCGTCCCTCGTTGAGTATCATTACACGGTCGCAGATGCGCTCCAGCTCGCCGATCAGACGGGAAGTCAGAATTATGGTAACGCCATGATCGTATGCAAGCCGCTTGAGCGTGCGCCGCAGATCGACAATAGCAAGCGGATCAAGTCCGTCGAATACGTTGCTTATTACCAGCATTCTCGGGTCGTTTATCATTGCAGAAGCAATAGCGAGACGGCAGAGGACGCTTGATGAACACTGGCTGACTTTCATGAATGCGTAATCGGCAAGATCGAACTGCACGATGAGTTCGTCGAGCCGCGCACGTGTTATGCCGCCGTACATGGCTGCAAAAGTGCGCAGATTGTCCATGCAGGTCATATAGTCGTAGAAAGCAGGCTTTTCGGGAACATATCCTATCATTGCCATGCACTTCTCGTAATCGCGGTAAAGACTTGTTCCGGCAACAAAAACGTCGCCGTTGTCAGGCATTACCAGACCGCCGAGAACGTGAAGCAGAGTGCTTTTTCCGGAACCGGCAGGACCGAGCACACCGAGTATTTCTCCAACAACAGCATTGAAGGATATCGAATCGAGCGCCTGAATTCCAGTGTAGCTTTTTGAGACGTTTTCAACAGAGAGGATAGACGCGGGTTTCTGCATGGATTTACAGCCCCCTTTTTTGTAATCTATGTTTAATGGCAATAATAATCCATTTTAGTTAAATTACATTATAACATACAATTATATACAAACGCAATCACTGCAGAGAATTGTTTTGAAAAAGAGCGTTGATTTTTGCACGATGATATGGCACAATAATAACGTGATAATAATGCGATTAAAGTCAGGAGGTCGGGATTATGTTTACAGACGGCTATCAGTATCATATCAAGTGCAGAGAAGGCGATGTCGGAAAGTATGTTATTCTGCCCGGAGATCCGGGGCGATGTGAAAGCATAGCAAGTTTTTTTGACAATCCTGTGCTTGTCGCGCGGAACAGGGAATATACAACATACACAGGAACTCTGCTTGGAGAAAAAGTGTCGGTAACCTCGACCGGCATAGGCGGAGCCTCGGCTTCAATTGCAATGGAGGAACTGTTTGAACTCGGCGCGCATACATTTATACGTGTCGGCACCTGCGGCGGTATGCAGCCGAATGTGCACGGCGGAGATTGTGTTATAGCCACCGGCGCAGTGCGGATGGAAGGAACCAGCCGCGAATATGCACCGATAGAATTCCCGGCGGTTGCGGATTTCGGTGTTACTACTGCACTTGTCGATGCGGCAAAGGCAATGGAAATCAGATATCATACCGGAGTAGTACAGTGCAAGGATGCGTTCTATGGTCAGCATGCGCCTGATTCGATGCCGGTTTCGTATGAGCTTAATGCAAAATGGGAAGCCTGGAAGCGGCTCGGGGTGCTTGCCAGTGAGATGGAGTCTGCGGCAATGTTTACAGTGGCAGCTGCCCGTGCAGTGCGCTGCGGTTCAGTATTTCACGTAGTGTGGAATCAGGAAGCATACGGCAGAGATAACCCTCAGCATGATACGACGCTGGCTATCCGGGTCGGAGTGGAGGCAATGAAGCTGCTGATACAGAGGGACAGAGGCTGAACAGTGTAAATGATGCGAAACAAACCGCATGGTTGTGCGGTTTATTTGAGGTTCGTGCGGAAGAAGAAAAAATCTTCTGAAAAATTCAAAAAAAGCATTGACAAATCCCTTTGCACCGATTATAATAATGAAGCTGTCACGAAACGACAGCATCTACGGCCCAGTAGTTCAGTTGGTTAGAACGCCAGCCTGTCACGCTGGAGGTCGACGGTTCGAGCCCGTTCTGGGTCGCCACTTTGCTGATATAGCTCAGAAGGTAGAGCGCATCCTTGGTAAGGATGAGGTCACCAGTTCGACTCTGGTTATCAGCTCCAGAAACCCCGAATGCCAAGCGCATTCGGGGTTTTCTTGTACCTGTAAAACAGTTGACATAACTCGCAGCATGTAATCGATGATGAAAGATTTAATATAATCGTCGCTCTGTGAAACAGAAAATTGACATAGCAAAGCCCTCTCCTGTAACAGGGGAGGGCTTTGCGTCTATCTGAGTTTAATCGTATCAATCTTCCAGAGAGTCAATATACTCCTGTCTTTCACGCTCGAGTCTTACAGCGTAATCGAACCATTCATCAGTGCCGAAAACTGGGATATGCTCATAATCGTTTTCGTCGTCAGGAGAGTTGTGGATATAGTTGTCAGTGTCGAGTGCGTGAACTTCACTCTCACTGCCGGCAGACCACATAATATAGGTCATACCTGTCGAGTGATCCATAGCGGATGCATAGGCTGCAAATGCATCGGGATCGTGTTTTTTGATGAATCGAATTGCAGTGTCTGCATCATCAATCTCATCGTTTTCGCTGTAGTCTTCATCATACATATTGTCGTTGTAGAAGCTGAAAACCTGTTCGATCTCGTCACTCAAATCAATAGATTCCGGAGCATCAGCAAAGAGCTCTTCTCCATTAAGATGCTGTGCAATACTCTCATCGCTGAATCTGACGTAAAAATGCATAATAACCTCCATGTATTGTTTTGAAATAATTATAGTATGGTTAATGGCGGATGTCAAATTGTCAAAGCAATGCTGATAATATAGATTTCTACCTCCGGTTGAATATTTCTCTCTCTCCCGGTTATTGAAAAATACATCCGGTATGTTATTCTTAATACAGCTGCAGCGAGTATTTTTCAAAGGAGCAATTTTAAGCTATGGATATAAGAATCGGCGAAAAAATCAGAGCACTTCGCAAGGAGAAGGGCATTTCACAGGAGATACTTGCACAGTATCTGTCGGTCAGTTTTCAGGCGGTCAGTAAATGGGAAAACGGCACAACTATGCCGGATATTACAATGATACCAGCAATTGCATCCTTCTTTCACGTATCCACCGATGAGTTGTTTGATTTCAATATGCTGGAGATTGAAAAGCGCGTTTCGGAAATCTGCGATGAGGCATATAAATACCGTTTCAGCGATACTGCAAGGTCTGAACAGATCCTCCGTGACGGACTGAAGCAGTATCCCGGAAATGATATCATTCTCAATAACCTGCTCTATACAATGCGCTCGCCTGAACGTGCGCAGGAAGTCATTGAACTTTGCACTGTGCTGATTGAATCGACCAAGTACGAAGATGTAAAATACGATGCGCTGCGTATCCTCGCAGAGACCTACAAGGAACAGGGGGAAGACGCGCTATGTAAGGCAACTATCGAGCGTATACCGGAAATTTATTTCTCAAAGCTTGAGCTTGATGCCGAACTGCTTGAGGGAGCGCAGATGTGCGCAGCTGCGTGGGGTCAGAAGTATCTTTCTGCCCATACTCTGCTCAATATGTTTCTGCGGATTGCCGACTACCACGAAGCTGAAGGCGAAAGAGACCAGGCGATGCAACAGCTGAACTTGGCCTGCCGCATAGCTGAGGTAATGCAGGACGACGTCAATGTGCCCGGAAATGATAAAACATTTTATCAGATGCAAGGCGAAGAGATACACAAAAGGGCAAAGGAGCGGCTTGCAAAACTCAGAAAACAGAAGCCGAAAAGTGAATAATCTGTCAGCAGGCTTTTTGGCAATTCATATGAATAAATTATTGCCAATCCACCTCCAACGTGCTATAATTAAAAATCATCGTAAATTTACGCACACTATTCCAAACGGAGGTAATTATAAAATGAGCCAGTATAAAATCGAGACAAACTGCGTTCAGGCGGGCTACAATCCCGGCAACGGTGAGCCCCGTGTTATTCCCATTGTCCAGAGCACTACCTACAAATACGAGTCCTCTGAGCACATGGCACGTCTCTTCGATCTTACCGAGAACGGATTCTTCTACACCCGTCTCGCTAACCCTACTGTCGACCATGTCGAGCAGAAGATAGCTGCACTCGAGGGCGGCGTTGCTGCAATGCTTACCAGCGCAGGTCAGGCGGCTTCTCTCATGTCGGTCTTCAATATCTGCACCGCCGGTCAGCATATGATCTGCTCCACTGCAATTTATGGCGGTACATTCAATCTTTTCAATAAAACTATTCGTCAGATGGGCATTGATGTCGATTTTGTTGCACCTGATGCCAGCGATGACGAAATAAACGCACTCTTCAAGGAAAATACCCGCGTATGCTTTGTTGAGTCGCTTTCCAATCCCTCTCTCTGCGTAACTGATATCGAGAAGTGGGCTGGCATAGCTCATGCACATGGTGTTCCCCTCATTGTTGACAATACCTTCCCGACTCCGATCAATCTCCGCCCGATTGAGTGGGGCGCAGATATCGTTGTCCATTCTACCAGTAAGTACCTCGATGGTCACGCTTCCGCTCTTGGCGGCTGCATCGTTGACGGCGGCACCTTCGATTGGGCTGCCCATGCTGATAAATACGAAAATCTTACCACTCCCGATGAGACCTACCATGGCGTTGTCTATACAGACCACTTCGGCAAGTGTGCATACATGGGTAAGCTCCGCGCACACCTCATGCGCGACCTCGGCTGCATGATGGCTCCGCAGAATGCATTCCTGCTCAATGAGGGAATTGAGACCCTCCATCTGCGTATGCCGCGTCATTGTGAAAATGCTCTTGCTGTTGCCAAGTTCCTGGAGAAGGACGAGCGCGTATCGTGGGTCAACTATCCCGGACTTGAGGGGAATTCCGGCTACGAGCTGGCACAGAAGTATATGCCCAACGGCACCTGCGGCGTCGTTTCCTTTGGTGTAAAGGGCGGCAGAGAGGCTGCTGTCAAGTTCATGGATGCTCTCCGTCTTGCAGCGATCGTTACTCATGTTGCCGATGCACGTACCTGTGTCCTCCACCCGGCAAGCACCACACACCGCCAGCTGACCGACCGTGAGCTTGAGGAGTGCGGAGTATCTCCTGACCTCATTCGTTTCTCTGTCGGTATCGAGAATGTCGAGGATATCATCGCTGATATCGATCAGGCACTCGAGCAGGCAGCAAAATAAGAAACAAAAGAATTCAATTAATAAAAGCCAGCGTTCCGATAGTACTTTGCCGGAACGCTGGCTTTTTGTATGGCTTGATATATAGTTAACATAATTAATATTAAGCGAGCAGCGCAATAATGCGCTCCATCAGAACTTCCGGCTCAGATATAAATTCTACCAAAGCAGGAATATCTGCGCCGTTGCCGGAAAGTGAGCGCCTTGTAACCGAGCTGCCCACAAAACCTTCATTGACTGCGTGGTCAAGCATATTTCTTAGGTTTGCATAATATCCGTTGGTATCAAGCACGAATATCGGCTTGTCGTGCCGTCTGAGCTGCCTGAGAGTGAGTATCTCAAGGAATTCCTCGAATGTTCCTATACCGCCAGGCATGACGATGAAAGCGTCTGAAAGCTCCTCCATGGTCTGCTTGCGTTCTCTCATTGTCTCAGTGTAGACAAACTGATCGCAATCCTCGAAAAGAACGCTGTCCGGCTGGAAAAATTTCGGCGCAACGCCAATGACGTGACCGCCGGCGGATTTTGCACCGCGTGCAGCCGAACCCATAAGTCCGAATTTTCCGCCGCCGAAAACCATGCCAAAACCTGCTTCGGCGATAGCCTTGCCGAGTTCGTAAGCATTGTCGTGATAGATTTTCGCAATATCCTCGCTCGCTGAGCCGTACAGACAGATATTCATATCATTCACCTCACTGCTGCTTTATGTAAGCCTCCAGTCGGTAAATCGGCATTCCGGCGGAGGAGAAGCGGCGCTCGTATTCGGTGACAATATTGCCCTCGAAACCGCTGTTATGCAGGTCGAGTGAGACGTTCTTTATTGCGTAGCCGTAGGTGGCAAGCTGCTCTATCGAATACTCAAAGAAGTGCATATTGTCAGTTTTCTGATGTATCTCAGCGCCCGGAGTCATCAGGTTTTCGTAAATTGCGAGAAAACGCTGAGCGGTCAGGCGGTGGTGCTCGTAACGCTTCTTCGGGAAGGGACAGGAAAAGTTGAGATACACACGGCTGATGGTGTGGTCAGGCAGATATTTTTCCAGATATTCTGCACCGATGTTCATGAATCTCACATTGGTAAGTCCCATGCGCTGAGCCTGCTCGCAGGCAGCGCACAGTACATTGCGGGTCTTTTCAACAGCGATGTAATTAATGTCGGGATTGCGCGCAGCAAGCTCGCAGATGAAGCCGCCCTTACCGCAGCCGACCTCGAGTTCCACAGGGTTATCATTGCCGAAAAGCTCAGAATAATTCACATATTCCTTCTCGAGTGTTGCAGTGCGCGAATCGAGACCGATTGTGCAGAAGGGGAGCAGAAGCTCCGCGCAGGCATCAATACGGCTCTCAAGGTGTTTCTTGCGTCTCATTCTCATGACAGGTCTGCCTCCGGAATTATTGTCTGATTATGTAAAGATTTCTCCATAAGCAGAAAGTCTCCCTTGCGCCAGTGCGCTATTCCGACAGTGCGGTAGCCGAGATTTTCATAAAGTCTTATGGAATAGGGATTGAGTGTGAATGTGTCAAGGCGGATTTCGTTATATCCAAGCGATAAGGCCAGCTGTTCAATGCGCTGCATTGTCCTGCGCCCGATGCCGCAGTGCTGAAACTGCGGATTGACACACAGCCTGTGCACAACGCAGAAATGAGCATCAGAACGACTCCATTTACCGTTGGCATATTGCTCATCGCATTCGTCGTTCAGTACAAAAGCGCAGACCGCTGTGTTATCAGCAAAACCAAGCTGAAGCTGACCTTTTTCAATATCCTGCCGAAGTGTTTCACGGTCAGGATAAACATCGTCCCACTGGTCTATGCCGCTGGCAGTAAGTCCGTCTTTTACAGCGCAGAACAGTCTGAATACATCATCAAGCTGATCGGGCTGTGCAATCTTAAAATCAATGATATAGTTTCTCATATCACGATATTATACATTCATTGCAGCAAAAACGCAAGAGGCTGCCGCAAACATTCCCTGTTAAGAGAAGTCTGCGGCAGCCTTGACTGTTTTGATTATTTACTCAGTTCAAGGATTATTCCTTAATGAGTGACTTGTACATTCTTATGTAGGTGTTGGCGCTCTTGCCCCAGCTGTTGTCAGCCTCCATTGCACGCTTTACAAGAATGCTCCAGCCTTCCTTGTCAGCGAAGCCCTTGAGAGCGCGCTCGATGCACCACTTCATGTCACCGGCATCGTAGCTCTTGAAGGTGAATCCGTTGCCCTCGTTATCGCCGCTGTCGGTGATGGAGTCCTTAAGACCGCCGGTCTCACGGACAATGGGGATAGAACCGTAGCGCAGAGCGATCATCTGAGAAAGTCCGCAGGGCTCGCTCTTGGACGGCATAAGGAAGATGTCGGAAGCGGCGTAGATCTTGTGGGAAAGCTCGGGAACATAGCCGAAGCAGGCGACCAGCTTATCCGGATAGCGGGACTGCATCTCGCGGAAGAAGGTCTCATACTCCCAGTCGCCGGAGCCGAGAATTACAAACTGGATATCATTCTCGCAAAGAATTCCCTCAAGAACGTCACGGATAAGGTCAAGTCCCTTGTGACCAACCATACGGGTAACCATACCGATAAGGGGAACATCGGGACGCTCAGGCAGGTAAAGTCTCTTCTGGAGCTCTGCCTTGTTTATTGCCTTGCCGGCAGCAAAGGTCTCGGTGTCATATTTCTCAAAGATATCGTCATCGGTTGCCGGGTCATACATAACAGTGTCAATACCGTTGAGTATGCCGCAGAGCTTCCAGGAACGCTCGTGCAGGATCTGGTCAAGACCGTGAGAGAACCACGGGTCAAGAATCTCCTCAGCATAGGTGGGGGAAACGGTGGTGACCTTGTGGGCAGTCTCGATAGCACCCTTCATCAGGTTGAGGCACTTGTCGTACTCAACAATGTGCTGCTTGTCTGCAGGAATGCCGAAAACATCCTCGCACAGCTCCATGCCGTACTTGCCCTGATACTGAATGTTGTGAATGGTGAAAACAGTCTTGATGCCCTGATACCAGTCAGAGTGGGAATAGAACATATCGTAGTAGATGGGAACGAGAGCTGCCTGCCAGTCGTTGGCATTGATGACATCGGGCTTGAAGTCGATGTAGGGAAGCATCTCGAGAACAGCGCGGGAGAAGAAAGCAAAACGCTCTGCATCATCGTAGTGACCGTAAAGTCCCTTGCGCTTGAAGTAGTACTGATTGTCGAGCAGGTAGTAGATAACATTGCCGACCTTTGCCTCGAATACGCCGCAGTACTGTCTGCGCCATGCTACAGGAACAGAAAGACTGGTGATGAAGCGCATATTGTCGCGCATCTCCTGCGGTACGCTTTCATAAAGGGGCATTACAACGCGGCATCCGACCAGTCTCAGGCGCATAGCCTGCGGCAGGCTGCCGGCAACATCAGCAAGTCCGCCGGAAGCGGCAAAAGGCTGAGCCTCACTTGCAACATAAAGAATTTTCATTTATTTAGTTCCTCCATTGAGTTGTGCTTGTGCATATATCTGAACTGCCGCGCAGATAGCTGCAGGAGTACCTGCGCAGCATATGTCATTCAGAAATAATCAGTATAGCAGAGCGGTTTATCAGACCTCGCTGCCCTTTGCGATGTAAACAGGATAGGAATCATAGCCCATGAGCGAGCGGCCATCCTTGTAAACAACGTCCTTGTCGCCGAGGACATAGTTGAGAACAGTGTTCTTGCCGACATCGGAATCCTGCATGATGATGCAGTTGCGCAGACGTGCGCCCTTGCCGATTTTTACGCCGCGGAAGAGAATGCAGTTCTCGACTTCGCCGTCGATGATGCAGCCGTCAGCAGCGATGGAGTTGACGACCTTGGAGCCCAGACCGTATCTGGTGGGCATTTCGTCTCTCTCCTTGGTGTAGATGGGACGGTCAGCGCGGAAGAGGTCAGCGCGGACAGCAGCATCGGTGAGAGCGAGGTTAGCCTCGAAGTAGCCCTTCTCAGAACCGAGAACGCCTGCAAAGCCGTCGAACTTGTAGCCGAAGATGCGGTAGTCTGCCTCGCTGGTGCCGTACTGGAGAACGTCACGGATAAAGGACAGACGGTTGCGTGCAACAGCCTCAGAAACGACCTTGACAAGGAAGCTCTTGGTGATGACATAAATGCCCATGCTCCAGTTGCACTTGCCTTCGATTTCGCCGCCGTTGATGACAGCGGAAACCTTCTTGCCGCGTGCAAGCTCAAGTCTTACGCGCTCAGGCAGGTCAGCAGGCATAACGCCGTTCTTGTATACAACAGTGATATCTGCGTTCTTTGCGATGTGCTCCTCAACGACAGGTCTGAAGTCGATGTTGTGGATGATGTGGCAGTCGCACATTACGACATATTCTTCCTTGCAGGTGTTCAGGAAGTGGCTGATGCCGTAAAGAGCCTCGATACGGCTCTGATACATCTCATTGTGGAAACCGAAGGGCGGAAGAATGAAGAGACCCTCTCTTTTGCGGGAGAGATCCCATGCCTTACCGGAGCCGAGGTGATCCATCAGGGATTGGAAGTTGCTCTTGGTGATAACGCCGACCTTGGAGATGCCGGAGTTTACCATGTTGGAAAGCGGAAAATCTATAGCGCGGTAGCGTCCGCCGTAGGGGACAGAGCCCATTGCGCGAATGTCAGTCAGCTCGCGAAGGCGATCATCGTGCATATTCGCAAAAATAAGACCGACAACATTGTTGGGTGTCATAATTTATACCTTCCTTTCAATCACTTATTTCGCCGCGGGGATATCTTCTTCGATCATTGCCTTTGCAGGAACAACAGCGCCGGCACCAACGGTTACGCCGTTGCCGATAACTGCGATACCCCACTCGTCCTTGTTCTCAACGTTCTCAGGACGCTGACCGACGACAGCACCTGCCTCGATAACAGCATCTTCAGCAACGATAGCATACTGGACGGTTGCGCCGGGCATGATCTTTGCGCCAGGCATGATAATGGAGTCGGTGACTCTTGCTCCCTTGTGAACAGTGACACCGGCAAACAGAATGGCGAATTCAAGAGCACCTTCAACTACGCAGCCTTCAGCAACGAGTGAATTCTGGAGCTGAGCGTGCTTGGATACAAAGTGGGGCGGCATTGCCGGATTACGGGTGTAAACACGCCATGCCGGATCGGAAAGGTCGAGAGGAACATTGGGATCGAGAAGATCCATGTTTGCTTCCCAGAGGCTGTCGATGGTTCCGACGTCCTTCCAGTAGCCGTCGAACTGCCATGCAACCATGGTCTCGCCGGCAGCGAGCATGGTGGGAAGAATGTTCTTGCCGAAGTCGTTCTCGCTCTTCTCGTCAGCCTCGTCAAGCTCAAGATACTTGCGGAGCTTATCCCATGAGAAAATGTAAATACCCATGGAAGCCTTGTTGCTCTTCGGTACCTTCGGTTTCTCATCAAACTCGTAGATGCTGCCGTCAGGATTGCAGTTGAGAATACCGAAACGGGAAGCTTCCTCCATCGGTACTTCGTAAACAGCGATGGTGCAGGCTGCGTTGGCTTTCTTGTGAGCCTCGAGCATCTTGGAGTAATCCATCTTGTAGATGTGGTCACCGGAGAGGATAACTACATACTCGGGATCGTAGCGCTCGATGAAAGGAATGTTCTGATAGATAGCGTTTGCGGTACCCTTGTACCAGTCGCCGCCCTTCTGACGCTGATAAGGCGGAAGGATATGTACGCCGCCGTACATGGTGTCGAGATCCCACGGTCCGCCGGTGCCGATATAGCCGTTAAGTACGAGCGGAATGTACTGGGTGAGAACACCGACAGTATCAATACCGGAATTTACACAGTTGGAAAGCGGAAAATCGATGATGCGGTACTTGCCACCGAAAGGTACAGCTGGCTTAGCAACATTCTTAGTCAGCGTATAGAGGCGGCTTCCCTGTCCGCCTGCAAGCAGCATGGCGATACATTCTTTCTTAGGGAACATAAATTGAACCTCCTGTAAAATAAATTATATTGTAATTTGAAAAATTGGATCGACTGATTTATTCAGCAGTGCTGCCGTCTGCGGTGGAGTCAACGGGGATATCGTCTGTGGAGGAGACGGTGTCAGAGGGGCTGACAGCAATAGCGTCCCAATCACCTTCGACATTCTCATTGATGTAGTTCTCATCGCCGCCGCAGGAAGCACAGCCATCTGTGCAGGCGATACAGCTTATCGAAGTGATAAGCAGAACGACAACAAGAACAATACCGATAAAGGCAACGATGCCGGAGATAAGATACTTGCTCTCGGTTTTTTTAGCTTCAGGGCTGATGCGAACACCGGTCAGACGTGCACCGCATTCACGGCACTGTCTTGCGGTATCCTTGTTGATTGCGCTGCATCTTGGACAAAGCATAGGTGTTTCTTCCTTTCAAGCGATAGAATTAACATTAGTTTGTGACAGCGGGGCGGTATCAGCCGCACTGTCCGAAGAAGCTCTCTGCTGTGCAAAATGCGGTGCGGGGAATTTCTTCATTTACGATTATATAACCGGAACGGATAATTTATCCGTGCATTTTGCGGTTATCATAATTTATTTATCAGATTTTTTGGCAGCCTTCTTCCTGGGTGCAGGCTTGGCTTCGGCAGCCTCAGCAGCAGGCTCGGACTTCTTTGCAGCAGCCTTCTTCTTAGGCGCAGGCTTGGGTTCGGCAGCCTCAGCAGCAGGCTCGGACTTCTTTGCAGCAGCCTTCTTCTTAGGTGCAGGCTTGGCTTCGGCAGCCTCAGCAGCAGGCTCGGACTTCTTTGCAGCAGCCTTCTTCTTAGGTGCAGGCTTTTCGTCAGCTGCCTCGGCAGCCTGTTCAGACTTTTTTGCAGGAGCCTTCTTTTTCGGAGCTTTCTTGTCAAGTTTGAGATAAATGACCGACAGCGGGGGAAGTGTAAGTGCTATTGACTGCTCGTGACCGTGCATAGGCTCCTTGGTGTCTGCCTTGACAATTCCGTTGGAGATGCCGCTGCCGCCGAAACGGGCGTCGTCAGTAGTGAAGACTTCCTTGTAGGTGCCTGCCTCAGGAACACCGATGCGGTAACCGTCACGTCTGACCGGGCAGAAGTTGCAGACTGCAATAATCTCCTTGCCGTTTCTGTCCTTGCGGCGGAAGCTGATAACGCTCTGTGCGTAGTCATCGTGAGCGATCCACTCAAAGCCTTCCCAGGAGAAGTCGATCTCCCACAGAGGAGCGTTGTCGAGATAGAAGTGGTTGAGCTGACGGCTGAATTCGTGAATCTGCTGGTGTGCCGGATAGTCGAGCAGTACCCAGTCGAGACCCTGCTGATAATCCCACTCCTTGAACTGAGCGAATTCCTGACCCATGAAGGCAAGCTTCTTTCCGGGGTGAGCCATTGTGTAGGCAATGAAAGCTCTGAGACCGGCGAATTTTTCTTCGTAGGTGCCGGGCATCTTGTTTATCAGTGAGCACTTTCCGTGTACGACCTCGTCATGCGAGAGCGGCAGGATAAAGTTCTCAGAGAAAGCATAGAAGAATGAGAAGGTAAGTGCATTGTGATTTCCGGAGCGGAAGAGGGGATCCATCGAGCTGTAACGGAGCATATCATTCATCCAGCCCATGTTCCACTTGTAGTTGAATCCGAGACCGCCGTCAGAAACCGGTTTTGATACCATCGGCCATGCGGTGGACTCCTCAGCAATCATCAGTGCGTTGGGGTGCTGCTCGAATACAGCGGTGTTGACCTGCTGAAGGAACTCGATGGCCTCAAGATTTTCGTGTCCGCCATGCTTGTTGGCGATCCATTCACCGTCGCGGCGGTTGTAATCGAGATAAAGCATGGAGGCGACAGCATCAACGCGCAGACCGTCAATGTGATACTTATCCAGCCAGAACATCGCACTGGAAACGAGGAAGCTGCGAACCTCGGGTCTGCCGTAATCGAATACGTTGGTGCCCCATTCCTTGTGCTCGCCCTTGCGAGGGTCAGGATATTCGTAGCAGGGACCGCCGTCGAATCTTGCCAGACCGTGAGCGTCCTTCGGGAAGTGTGCAGGTACCCAGTCAAGTATTATTCCGATTCCAGCCTGATGCAGACGGTCAACGAATGACATGAAATCCTTCGGTGTGCCGTAGCGTGAGGTGGGTGCAAAATAACCGGTTACCTGATAGCCCCAAGAGCCGTCGTAGGGATACTCGGTCATAGGCATCAGCTCGACGTGAGTGTAGCCCATTTCCTTTATGTAGGGGATAAGCTCGTCAGCCATCTTCTCATAGCCGAAGGGATTGCCGTCAGGATAGGTTTTCCATGAACCGAAATGCAGTTCATAGATGTTCATCGGACGGTTGTAATGCTCTGAAGCATCTTTGCGGTTTACCCATGCGGAGTCGTTCCACTGGTAGCCCTCGATATCGTAGAAACGTGAAGCAGTGGAGGGTCGGGTTTCGTAGTGGTATGCATAGGGGTCGCTCTTGAGAGTGACAGTGTGATCGGCAGCCTCTACACGGTACTTGTAAATAGTGTAGTCGTGAATACCGTCAATTTCGCATTCCCATATACCGCTGTTGTCTACTCTGTGCATTACGTGAGCCTTTGCGTCCCACTGGTTGAAATCACCTACTACAGATACCGACAGAGCGTTCGGAGCCCACACTCTGAAAACGGCACGGTCACCATTCAGACGGTGAGAGCCGAGATATTCATAGGTGCGGTAGTTGGTGCCCTGCCCGAAGAAGTAAAGCGGAATGTTTTCTTTGGTAGTATTTGTCTTGCTCATGCGAAGCAGTGCAGCTGCAGCAGTGCCGCAGCACGCTCCTCCTTTCAGAAGATGTGATAAAAAGCATAAAATATCTGTGTATTTACACCGGGGTACAAAAGGCAGAATACACAGAAAGAGAGCCTTTTAGAGTTAATAATAAATATACCTTTATAATTTTAGCAGACTGTAATAATAATTGCAATAGCTGTTTATTTATTTTCTTAGAAGCTTTTGTTAATTTTTATTTGATTTTTGTGTATTTTTACATGGTGAATCTTGCTGTGTTGTCGGAGTGGCGTTGCTTTGCATCGACTTGATACACTCGATGCAGAATGTGGCGAAGGTAATGAGTGTTGTAATGGAGTGAATAATGATGTAGTGGTATTTCATCTTATCCTTGTGCTAAATGACGAAAAATAAAGGAAAACAAGGCATGAACAGAGAACGCAGACGTAAGAAAAATGTGCTGCAGTACAGGCGGTTCAGATTTATTTCTCACTTCACCGGCATCTGTTGTCAGATTTTTCGTGCCGTATTATATCTGTGATTTACAGGATTTGTCACATTATACACAATAATGTATTCTGAGCCTGCATTTTTTCCGTCTTTATTTTTTGTTGCAAGAACAGAAAAAAACGTATATAATATTATGGGGCACGATGCGGGATAGTGCAGCGAACTGAGGCAAAAAGCCGATACGCCTGTTCTGTCCTGTATTATGCATTATTTATGTAATAAACCGGGATTTACCCCGGATAAATAAATTCAAGGAGCTGCTTATCATGAACCTTTATCCGCTCATTGCCGCTTCGGGAGCACTTGAAGACAATAAGGGAATGCTTACGCTGATAGTAACTGTCTGCGGTATTCTGATGGTCTTCGTTGCGCTGATTCTGCTTATCGTTGTTATCAGCCTTTTCGGTAAGATGCTTTCGAACACAGGTAAATCCAAATCCAAGAAGTCCAAGGCTGCACCGGCTGCTGAAAAAGCTGCACCCGCCGCTCCGGCTGTCAAGGCTGCACCGGCTGCCGCTCCGGTTGCTTCTTCAAATGGAATCCCCGATGAAATAATCGCTGTTATCGCAGCTGCTGTTGCTGCTATGGATGACGGTGCTTATGTTATCCGCAGTGTCAGACGCAGCAAGGAAGGCCGTCCGGCATGGAGCATGGCTGGTATTTACGAGAATACCCGCCCGTTCTGATCAGCAATTAATACAGAGGTGAAATCCAATGGAAATACTGAATTATATATGGGAAACCATACTCACGCTGGCAAATGAATCCGGTATTGCCGGACTTTTTATGGACGGCGGCTGGAAGAACGGCGTAATGATCATCGTTGCATGCGTTCTTTTCTATCTTGCAATAAAGAAGCAGTACGAGCCGTTGCTTCTGCTGCCCATCGCTTTCGGTATGCTTCTGGCCAATCTGCCCTTTGCAGGTCTTATGGCAACGCAGAGCACCGAGCTTATCCCGTTGGCTGAAGCTACTGCCACCGAGATTGCCAAATACGGCACCGTGTCGATGACCGATGCCGCAGGCATTACTCAGCAGTATGTTGAGGTTGTACATAGCGGCGGACTTTTCTATTATCTTTACCTCGGCGTAAAGCTCGGTATCTATCCTCCGCTCATTTTCCTCGGAATCGGCGCAATGACCGACTTCGCTCCCCTTATTGCAAACCCAAAGAGCTTCCTGCTTGGTGCAGCAGCACAGATCGGTATATTCATTACCTTTGTCGGTGCTATTCTTCTCGGATTTGAACCCAACGTTGCAGGTGCTATCGCAATCATCGGCGGTGCCGACGGTCCTACAGCTATTTATGTAACATCAAAGCTCGCTCCTGACTATCTCGGACCGATTGCTATTGCAGCATATTCCTATATGGCTCTTATTCCTATGATCCAGGCTCCTATTATGAAGGCTCTTAGCCCCAGACAGGAGAAAATCGTCATGATGGAGACATCTCGCTCTGTTTCCAAGCTTGAGCGTATTATCTTCCCGATCATCGTCACCATCGTTGTTGCTCTGCTTCTTCCGTCTGCAGCTCCGCTGGTAGGTATGCTCATGCTGGGTAACCTCTTCCGTGAGTCAGGTGTTGTATCGAGAATTTCCAACACAGCACAGAACGAGTTGATGAATATTGTCACTATATTCCTTGGTGTTACTGTTGGTGCAACAGCTACAGGAGAGATATTCCTCTCGCTCGATACCGTTATGATTATCGGTCTCGGTCTTCTTGCTTTCTGTATCAGTACCATCTGTGGTCTGCTCTTTGGTAAGGTTATGTACATCATCTCCGGCAAGAAGATTAATCCCCTTATCGGTTCTGCTGGCGTTTCTGCTGTTCCGATGGCAGCAAGAATGTCCCAGAGAGTCGGTCAGGAGTACAATCCCTCCAACTTCCTGCTCATGCACGCTATGGGTCCGAACGTTGCAGGTGTTATCGGCTCAGCTGTTGCAGCCGGTGTTCTCCTTGCTATCCTCGGCAAATAAGAACATGATAAGCTTAACTGAGGCGCACCGTCGGTGCGCCTCTTTTTTGCAAAAGAATGGCAGGTGAATTTCAGTTTGACAGCCACTGAACAGCGCTTTCGCCAAGTGCCTTCCTAAGAATAAAGTTAATATGATAAATTTTGGTTTATGCGATTAAGCGCAGGCAGATTGAAAGTTTCGTCCACCTTTGTTAAAGGTGGCAGGTCGAGGACAGAGTCCTCGTGGAGTTTGAGGCAAAGCCTCAACTTCTCATCGAAAAAGAATTAAGGACTCCGTCCTTAAAACCTGCAAGGGCGTTGCCCTTGACCCACGACCTTTTGAAAAAGGTCGATCAAAACTTTTACTCCGCTAAACCAAA
>JAZNOP010000129.1:0-6647 GCA_045580875.1 Acutalibacteraceae bacterium | reverse complement strand
ATCATTAAAAACGATGTTATCTGCCTCTGATTTCAACTTGATATTGAAGGGACTGATAATTATGGTTACGCTTTCATGCTCTTTCCGGAATACTACGCGGTATTTCGCAAGAAACTTATTTCTATTGATTCGTACAAAGCCAGACACTTTTTTCTTTACTTTTGGCTGTATGAGACCCCAAAAACTATCTATCTTTCCTGAAAAAGTTTTATAAAGCAGTGACGCGTATGGGCTGTTATGTGTAAATATTTGATATAGCAGTTCTATTTTCGTTATAGAAAAATCTGTAATAAGTGAACTAAGCAGAAACACTACACATCCAATAATACCATGCCTACCGTTTCCTGTCACAAATAGAATTCCAGCTACTAATAAAGCACAATATTGAGCAGCAATAAAAACAACTCGCTCTCTTTTTGAGGTGTTGATTTGACCTTTGCGCCAGGCTTGTTCTCTGTTTTCGGCAGACCAAATGGTATGATCCGCATATATCCGATTAGTAATTAGATAGTAGTTTTTATAGAACACAAATCTTTTCATGCTACTCACCACCTTTTCTGTAATTATATTCTGTTCTACGAAACAAGTCAATGTTGTCCTATGCTGTAACAAGTAACGGATTTGCTGTAGCAATCCCGCTTGTCCGGGGTCGCACCCCTGATACCTTACCAAAAACAATCTGAAAGAAACAGAGAAAACATACATTTCATTCTAAAGCACAAAAAGCGCAGGCAACCCGCCTGCTCATTCATAAAAGTAAAAAGAAATCGAGTGTCCACAACGGGCAAATCCGTTATGAACACTCGATATGGTGCGGGTAACAGGACTTGAACCTGCACAGCCTTGCGACCATTAGAACCTGAATCTAACGCGTCTGCCAATTCCGCCATACCCGCATATATAGGTGCCTGATCAACTCAAGCTTGATTATTATAGCACCGGAAATGGCAGATGTCAACAGTAAATTATCAAATTCAAGGTAAAAATATCGTGTCAATTAAGCTCCGGAAATAAATCAGATGTGCATCATTTGTGCGACTCAAGCCAGCTGATTGCGGTGTGTGCATATACGGCACTGCCGACAGGGAGTACTGATGTATCAAAGCGGGCTTTCGGATGATGCAGACCGTAATTATAACCGTCATCAGGACGTCCCGCAGCCAGCGCCAGCATGAGACTCGGAATCTTGTGACTGACATAGGCAAAATCTTCTGAACCGTTAAGTGAGGTGCCGCCGGAAGACTGCATCTGTTCGGCAGAAAGACAGCCGGAATTGCCAAGCAGCTCACGCAATGCCTCTGCAGAATGACGGCAAAGTTCTGAATCATTTATCAATGTGGGACAACTGCTGTCAAAGGTGACTTCTGCAGATGTGCGGAAAGCAGTCGAAATTGATTCAGCGATGACCCGTATGCGCTCCATTATCCGCTGACACACGCGGTCATCAAAGGCGCGCAGTGTACCGCGCATGATTACTTCATCAGGTATTGCGTTAGCTGCCGTGCCGCCGTTTATCGAGCCGACAGTCAGCACTGCGTGCTCTGAGGGTGAGAGCTCCCGCGCAGGAATTTCGTGCAGAGCAATAAGAGCGTGTGCGGCGCAGCTGATCGGATCAATGCCTGCAGCAGGGGAGGAGCCGTGACAGCCGACGCCCTTTATTCTGATGGTAAAGTAGCAGGCTGCCGGAGCGCCGGTGCCTGAAGGAGGAATTATCACCGTGCCAGCAGGAAGCGGTATGCCGGGAATAACGTGTATCATGACTGCCGCATCGGGTTCGGGATTGCCCAGTATGCCGCCGCGGATCATATCATCTGCGCCCTCTAATATTTCCTCGGCGGGCTGGAACATCAGTCTGACCGCGCCGTTAAGCTTGTGCTCGTGAGCCTTGAGAAGTCTTGCCGCGCCAAGCAGCATGGCAGTGTGCATATCGTGACCGCAGGCGTGCATATTCCCGTTGGAAGAGCAGAAATCGATGTCAGCCTGTTCTTGAATCGGAAGAGCGTCCATGTCAGCACGCAGAAGTATGCACTTTCCTTTTGATTGATCGCCAATAATAGCAGTCAGACCGCATTTTCCGCAGACTTCCGGCTGACAGCCGATTCCCTCAAGCTGTTTCCTGACATAAGCGCAGGTGTCATGCAGATCAAAACCTGTCTCGGCGTGGGTATGAAGATAGCGGTAATCCGCTTCAGCCTGAGACGAAATGCTGTGAGCCTCACGAAGAATATCCATAGTTTCCTCCCGGTAAAAGTCTGCCCACGCATGACGTCGGGGCATCAGCGTGGGCGGATAAGGTCACTAATATTATAGCCAATAAATGGTGATGTAATTCATTTGATTTCCTGAATGACTCAATATCAGGCAAGATTCAGATCATTTTCGCTGCCGTCATTCAGACTTGAGCGGAAGGGTGCGACCGGAATGCCATTATTGCCGAAAAGGGTGACATCAGCGTAATTTGTCCAGAGATATCGGACAAATACAGGCGCAGCAACATTTTCGGTGCGGACAATTATTTCGCTGCCGTCAATTACAGCCTCTGCGGCGAAGTATCTGCGGTCAGCGCCGGCTAATTCAAAACCCGTGAGTTTTTCACCGCGGCATACAAGTCCGCCGTCAGCATGGTCAAGAATGATGCGCATACTGCTGCTTTCGCGGATACAGCTGCGGAATACCGGTCCGAAAGCGGTGTTATCATAATCCATATTATATACATTGCAAAGTGCCTGCAAAGCAAGTCTGTCACCGACAATGCTTTTTGCCTTTGGGTGAATCTCGTTCCATTCACCCTGATCAATTGCAATAACAGTGCTGACGTTTCCGACTGTCTGAGAAGCGCGGTACTGAGCCTCGCGGATAAGCGGCCAGTTTTTGCGGTCAGGATCATTCTTGTAGCGGTGCATCGGAAGCTGAACGCAGATAAGCGGAAGGGTGTCATCTTCCCAGAGGCGGCGCCAGCAGGATATCATATCAGAGAAAAGCTTGTGGTACATTGTCGGCTTGTGCTCGTCGCTTTCACCCTGATAATAAATGAAGCCGCGCAGGGAATACGGGGCGACACGGGAGAGCATACACTCATAAAGTCCGGCAGGGCGGTAGGGATTTGCGCAGTTCATAGGACCGGGCCAGCGGCACTCGCCGACGATTGAAAGAGCCTCGTCCCATTCGATGTCAGGTCGCTCAGTGTACAGCTCAGCCATGCGACGTTCAAACTGCTCGTGATACAGGGTGTATTCGTTGAATTCCCTTACCTGCTCAGCTTCACTTTTTCCGTCGATTGCGTCGAGGTATTCCTGAACATAGCTGTTGGTGTCGCGGTCGGCAGTAAGAGTGTCGGTATCCATCCATGCGCTAGCAGAGGTGCCGCCCCAGTTGCAGCCGATTATACCGACAGGGACATTCAGTTCAGCACGAAGCTTTGCACCGAAGAAATATCCGACAGCAGACCAGAAACGCATGGCATCACTGCCGGAAACTGACCATTCGGTCTCAGCTTCGGAGGCGAAGAAGCTGTCGTCGAGATATGCTTTTTTCTGGGTGTAGTAAAATCTCAGAAGATTATCTGCAGGAAGATCCTTTACCTGCGGCCACTCCTTGCAGTTCTGCAGTTCAAGCTCCATGTTTGACTGACCGCCTGCAAGCCATACTTCACCGATGGCTACATCGGTGAACTGCCTGATAATATTGCCGCAGACAACGGTAAGTGTGTAGCCGCAGCCTGCCTCAAACGGCGGCAGAACAGCTCGCCAGCGATCGTCTGTAATATCAGCAGTAACCGAAATATTGCCCATGCTTACAGTTATTGCTTCAGTTCCGTCATAAAGACCGAATACGTTTATGTTTCTGCCTTGCTGAAGAATCATGTGATTGCTGAAAACGGCAGCAACGGTAAATTGTGACACAGTCAATCATTCCTTTTGTATTTTATCAAGTTGATTTTAACACCATATTACGTCAAACGCAACGGATATTCAGGTTTTCAGAGCAGACAATTGTGCGATTATCAATACAAAAAAACAAACGCGGAGAGCTGTAAACTCTCCGCTGTGTGTTACTGTTTCTTTTTGGCGAATGCCTGCCGAAGTCCGATTTCCTTGCCGGAAGCGATTTTCCGGATATTCTCAATATGCTTGATAATTATTACCACAGATGCAATGCAGACAATACCCACAACAATGTACTGAGCTTTGAAAAGTGCAATAAGAACAGGCTCAGCAACGACTGTAGTGAGGGTTGCAAGCGCAATGTAATCGGTGATGACAGTGATCAGAATTATAGCCACACCAATAGCGATGAAGAAGCGCCAGTCGAGTGCAAGAACCATTCCAAGGAAGGAGGCAAAGCCCTTGCCTCCGCGGAAGCGGAAGGGGGCGGGATAGATGTGACCAAGTACGCAGGCAACACCCGCGAGCGCCTCAGCAATAGGGAGCCCGGGGAAAACAAGGCGGATAATCATGACAGAACAGAACGCCTTCATTATGTCGATGAATCCAACCAGTACACCGACTTTCCAGCCCATGGTAATTGTTGCGTTGGATGCACCGGGGTTATTTGAGCCGTGAGCAAGAATGTCAACGCCCTTGAGTTTTGCAATGAAATAAGCGGGATTGATGCAGCCGAGTGCATATCCTGTAATCACGGCAGTAATATAAGGCAGCAAATTCATAAAAACGCTCATAATATACTCCTTTTCAACACAAAAATGGGCATAATGCACTAATTAGATTAATTATATATTAATATGCCAGCCTGTGTCAAGGAAAGTAGATATATTATTTGTGTATAAAATGTAACATTTGAGATGGTTATCAGCCGAGCAGGCGAAGCCCCTTGGGATAGTGGTTTTTCAGTGTGCCGTCAGAGCACTTTCCGAATCCGGTTATAGCGCCGCCGCAGGCTACCGCGCAGTACCCCTTAACTGAATCATCGATTGTGAGGGTCTCACCGTGAAGAAAAGCGTTAAGTTCAGGGCTGTCAGGTGAAAGGTCAATGATATTGCGGCAGTTTTCAGGTGAAGCAGACATAAAAAGAGCATGTGCCGGTTCGACGCGCTTCTTTTTTCTGGTGCCGAGAAGAACACCGGCGCGCATTACGGGAAGACGGCAGTATTCAGGCATTGAAAGCGGAGTCAGATATATGTCATCTCCGATTTCCTTTATTATGCCATCAGGAGCGGAAAAGAAGCATTGCTCAATAAGATCTCTGACATCGTCAGGATATATGCCGCCGTCTGCCGGAGCTGGGCGGACTGAGATGTGTTTACCTTCGCGGCGGAGCCTTGCGACAAAATGTCCCTCGCCGCCGTCCATGGGATAGATTCTGCGTGTGAGCGTGAGATCATAACGGTCGCTGATATTAAGACCGCAGCGTCCGAACTGAGCCTCAATCGGTTCAAGCGAAAAATCAGGGTGGCGGTCAAGAAATGCAGCAATATTTTCCTCGTTCTCTTCAGGTGTAAAAGTGCAGGTGGAGTATACCAGCACACCGCCCGGACGGACACACTCGGCAGCACTGTCAAGAATAACAGCCTGACGGTGAGCACACGCCTTGACGTGCTCAGCGGACCACTCGCGGATTGCGGCTTCTTCCTTGCGGAACATACCTTCACCCGAACAGGGGGCATCAACCAGAACACGGTCGAAAAATCCGTTCAGCTCCTGAGCTATATCATCAGGATTCAGAGAAGAAACGACTGCATTTGAAATACCCATGCGCTCAATATTCGAAATTAGAATCTGAGCTCTGCTGCGTACGTATTCGTTGCACCACAGCAAACCGCTGCCGTTCATCAGTGCAGCTGCCTGTGTGGATTTTCCGCCGGGAGCGGCGCACATATCAAGAATATACTCGCCGGGCTGCGGATCAAGCGCAGTGACAGCGGACATTGCAGCCGGCTCCTGAACGTAATACGCACCGGCATGATGCCACGGTGATCTGCCAAGCCGTAAGTCATCGTCGGTTATAGAGAATCCGAGCGGCGAAAAGGGCAGGGGAGAAAGGTCAAAGCCTAGCACGGAGTGATCCTGTCGTAATTTGAGAGGATTGAGCCGGATTCCGCGGTGCGGCGGCATGGAATAGGCTTCGATGAGAGAATCCATGTCAGGACATACCGATTTCATTCTGTCAAAAAATTCCTGCGGCGGAAGCATTGCATACAACTCCAGTCAAAATGAATAATCAGAAAAATGGTGGGAAATCTAATATCGGGACACCGGAAAGAAATTCGCGAAGAGCGTTGTCTGTATCCGGTGTTTGAATTCAGGGAGGTGAGTTATAATGAATCAGAATCAGAACAATCAGAATAACAACCAGAACAAGAATAATCAGAACAACAGCCAGAACAAGAACAACCAGAACCAGAATCAGAACAAGAACGATCAGAATCGCAGCAGATAAACCGGTTCTGAACGCAGATGCAATGCGCCGGGTGCAGCAAGACGCCCGGCGCATCATGGCAGCGTACATATTATACTCTGTATCAGTTAATAGTTCAATAAATATAAATTTTGGTTTATGCGGAATAAAAGTTTTGATCGACCTTTTTCAAAAGGTCGTGGGTCAAGGGCAACGCCCTTGCAGGTTTTAAGGACGGAGTCCTTAATTCTTTTTCGATGAGAAGTTGAGGCTTTGCCTCAAACTCCACGAGG
>JAZNOP010000128.1:0-26123 GCA_045580875.1 Acutalibacteraceae bacterium | reverse complement strand
CCCAACCGTCACCACCGAAGATCCAGACGGACTTCTTGGAGAGGTAATCCTTCTCGGCCAGGATTGCGGGAGCGGTGGGGCAGCCGTCAGCGGCAGCCTTCTCGGGCTCGGCGATCAGGGCCTTGGTGGGCTCAACGTTGGCCTTGGAGCTGTCCTTGGTGTCGAGGTAAGCCTTTGCGGCAGCCTTGAACTCGTCGGAAGCCTTGTCGGAGGCCATCATGTCCTCGATCTTGCGGATCAGCTTCTCGCGGATGGTCTGCTGGCCGAGGTGGATACCGAGACCGTGCTCAGCGTTGTCCTCGAACAGGGAGTTAGCCCATGCGGGACCGCGGCCGGATTCCTTGTTGACGGTGTAGGGAGTAGCCGGTGCGGAACCGCCCCAGATGGACGAGCAGCCGGTAGCGTTGGAGATGTACATTCTGTCGCCGAAAAGCTGGGTGATGAGACGAGCATAGGAAGTCTCAGCACAGCCTGCGCAGGAGCCGGAGAACTCAAGCAGCGGCTGCTTGTACTGGCTGGAGATGACGTTCATGGTAGCAGTGGTCTCGGGCTTCTCGGTAACATTTGCAACACAGTAATCGAATACTGCCTGCTGATCGTCCTGAGTCTCTCTTGCGACCATCTTCAGGGAGTTGGTCGGGCAGACACCGATACATACGCCGCAGCCCATGCAGTCCATCGGGGATACTGCGAGGGTGTACTTGTACTCGGTTCTTACGATATCCTTCGGAGCGATCTTGATGCTTGCGGGAGCAGCAGCAACCTCGTCAGCGGTCATAGCGAACGGACGGATAGTTGCGTGCGGGCAGACGAATGCGCACTTGTTGCACTTTGCACAGGTCTCTGCATTCCACTCAGGAACGGTAACAGCAACGCCGCGCTTCTCATAAGCGGATGCGCCGTGCTCGAAGGTACCGTCAGCGTGGTCGATGAATGCGGAAACAGGAAGCAGATCGCCGTCCATCTTGGAAACGGGCTTCATGATGCCGTCAACCATCTTGACAAGCTTTGCAGGACCGTTCTCGGTGGACTCAGCAGCTGCATCAACAGCGTCAGCCCAGTCAGCAGGAACCTCGACCTTGACGAATGCGGTAGCACCGGCATCGATAGCCTTGTGGTTCATGTCAACGATATCCTGACCCTTCTTGAGGTAGGACTTGGTTGCAGCGTCCTTCATGTACTGGATTGCCTCAGCCTGCGGCATGATGCCTGCGAGGGTGAAGAATGCAGACTGGAGGATGGTGTTGGTGCGCTTGCCCATACCGATCTCGATAGCGAGGTCGATAGCGTTGATGATGTAAAGCTGAATGTTGTTCTTGGCGATGTATCTCTTTGCCTCAGCCGGCATATGCTCGCTGAGCTCTTCCGGAGTCCACTGGCAGTTGATCATGAATACGCCGCCCGGCTTTACGTCGTTGACCATTCTGTAGCCCTTCATGACATAGGAGGGGTTGTGGCAGGCAACGAAGTCAGCCTTATTTACATAGTACGGGCTCTTGATGGGCTTGTCGCCGAAACGAAGATGGCTGATGGTGATACCGGCGGTCTTCTTGGAGTCGTACTGGAAGTATGCCTGAACATACTTATCGGTATGGTCACCGATGATCTTGATGGAGTTCTTGTTAGCACCAACAGTACCGTCGCCGCCGAGACCCCAGAACTTGCACTCGATAGTGCCTTCTGCTGCGGTGTTGGGAGCGGGCTTCTCCTCGAGGGAGAGGTAGGTGACATCGTCGTTGATGCCGATGGTGAACTGTGCCTTGGGCTCAGCCTTGGCAAGCTCGTCGTATACTGCGAAGATGCTGGAAGGAGGTGTATCCTTGGAACCGAGACCGTAACGGCCGCCGATGACGGTGTCGATCTTCTTGCCAGCTGCTGCGAGAGCAGTGACAACGTCCATGAAGAGCGCCTCGCCGATGGAACCGGGCTCCTTGGTGCGGTCGAGGACAGCGATCTTCTTGCAGGTTGCAGGAATAGCGTCGATGAAGTGCTTGGTGGAGAACGGACGGTAGAGGCGAACCTTGATGAGACCGACCTTCTCGCCCTGAGCGATCATGTAGTCGATGACCTCTTCTGCAACGTCGCAGACAGAGCCCATAGCGATGATTACGCGCTCAGCGTCGGGAGCACCGTAGTAGTTGAAGAGCTTGTAGTCAGTGCCAAGCTTTGCATTGACCTTATCCATGTACTCCTCAACGATTGCGGGAACTGCATCATAATACTTGTTGCAGGCCTCACGATGCTGGAAGAAGATGTCGCCGTTCTCGTGGGAACCGCGCATTACAGGGCGCTCAGGATTGAGTGCGCGCTTGCGGAATGCAGCAACTGCATCCATGTCGCACATCTCCTTGAGGTCCTCGTAATCCCAGCACTCGATCTTCTGGATCTCGTGAGAGGTACGGAAACCGTCGAAGAAGTTGATGAACGGAACGCGGCTCTTGATGGTTGCAAGGTGTGCAACAGCGCCGAGGTCCATGACTTCCTGGGTGTTGGTTTCAGCGAGCATTGCGAAACCGGTCTGACGGCATGCGTAGACGTCGGAATGGTCGCCGAAGATGTTCAGTGCGTGCGAAGCAACGCAGCGAGCGGAAACGTGGAAAACTGAGGGAAGCAGCTCACCAGCGATCTTGTACATATTCGGGATCATAAGGAGAAGACCCTGAGATGCGGTGAAGGTGGTGGTGAGAGCGCCAGCGGCGAGAGAGCCGTGAACAGTACCTGCAGCACCGGCCTCAGACTGCATCTCGGAAACGGTAACAGTTGTTCCGAAGATGTTCTTCAGACCCTGAGCTGACCACTGGTCGACATAGTCTGCCATCGGGCTGGACGGTGTGATCGGGTAAATACCAGCGACCTCGGTAAACGCATACGCTACGTGAGCAGCAGCGTTATTACCGTCCATGGTTTTTTTGATTCTTGCCATGTTGAATAATTTCCTCCCTTTATTTGAATCAGATGCACAGCCGCAGGTTTCAGCCTCCGGCAGCGCACCCAGCATCATACTGCCAACTGATATAATAACATTTTAATCGGCATATGTAAAGTAATAAATATTGTTATTTTTGCTTAATTTGTTAAATTATTTTCAATCTTTTTCCATTTGCGACATTCTTCGCACCTGTTTTTCCCTCCTGCACAAATACCTCCCCTGGGAACGTTTTGGACTCTTTTCAGTCTTGATTTTATTGCATTTTCATTGTTATTCATAATATTTCCTATGCTATTTCAATCCGCTTTGAAACTTGCATTTTTAATTTTTCATCGTATTTCATATTCGCAATGTTTTCTGCCGCCTCTGCTTCCTGTTCTTGTTTTCTGCAGAGTATTTTTTCGCAGAAGCAGCACACAAAATCCTCAAAGCCGCTGCATCGCGGTTTCTGTTGACATCGGACTGCAATACAATTATAATGGATATATAAACAGAATCAAGCTGTAAATCCTGCAAATGCAGGGACAGTCTGACAGATATACTGAAAGGAATGGTGTTCTATGAATAACAATGAAAAGCTCGCCACCACCAACCAGAATCAGCAGGTCGCTCCGATGATCCTTCTTGGCGACGGCAGCAGTACACCAACTGCTCCGAAAGCAGCACCGGCTGCAGCTCCTCAGCCTGTCGACCCCAAAGGCGGCAAAGGCAGGAAGGTAAGAGCAAAGCGCCCCGGCAGAGGCTTTGGCATTTCGGCTTTCGTCCTCGGTATTCTTGCTATGCTTCTGGTATTCGTCAGCCTGTTCGATACCATTTTCTTCCCGGTAACCTGCGGTCTCGGTATTGCCTTTGCAATCATGGCAATCATCTTCGCTGCAATTGGCAAGAAAAAAGGCGACATCAGCGGTTTCTCCACCGCCGGACTGGTCATGGGCATTGTTCCCCTCGGTCTCTTCGGTCTGATGATCACCGCCTGCGCCGGCTGCATGGCCTGCTTCGGTGCAATGATGGCATCTGCTGCATAAGCTGATAATAATTGTGTAATTACGCACTATCCGCATAATCAAAGCCTGCCGGATTATCTCCGGCAGGCTTTTTGTGTATTCTGATATACCAGCTTTCACTCCGACCGGCTCAACCGAGCTGACACACCATAATGTATTCCTCATCATTTTCGTCAACCGTTTCAAAGCCGACCTTTTTGTATAATTTCGCTGCATAGTTGGCTTTCTGCACGGCGAGCGAAGCTCTTTCATAGCCCCTCGCGCGCATCTCCGAAAGCATTCGTTCCATCATTGCCGTACCTACGCCAAAGCCTCTGTACTCACTGTACAGCGATATGGCAAACGAGGGCACGCCGTCATCTATGTGCCCGTAATCATTCATCACTCTGACCCACACTGCACCGACAACTTTTCCGCCACTCTCAGCGACAAAGCAGATATCATCAGGCTTCAAGCCGAAATTTTCAATATAAACCTGCAGTTCCGGCAGCTTGATTATTGACTTCGGCGGCGGTTCTGTTCCCTCAGGAATAAAAATCGCCTCATAGAGAAAATCTTCGAGCAGAGGATATTCTTCCAGCTTCATCGGTCTTATAATGTAATTCAACTGATTCCCCTCCTGATATTCTGCATCAGAGCTGCAATCCGAATGAATGGTGAAGATACGCCGCAGTGTAATAAATTTCGGGTTAGTAGGGTAAGAATTTCAGCAGTATTCGAAGGCTTCCCCTTGAGGAGTTAGCGAAGCGGCCGAGCGGTAGTGAATGACGTCCAGTGGACGTCAGAGCCGCGAGGTGACCGAGCCGCAGCGAGAGCTGTCACAAAGTGACTGATGAGGTGTAGACCGCGCTTGCCGCGGCCGCTAAAAACGGCATCGCTATGCGATGTTAGCACGAGCACTTCGTGCTCTACACCTCATCCGGGCGGCGATCCGCCCACCTTCCCCTCAAGGGGAAGGCTTTAAAATGCACCAACCAATCAGTACGCTAAACCAAAATTCAGCGCGCATCCTTTTCTTTCGTTCTTATATACTCGAACACATACTGCTGTGCCACGCCGGCGTAGCGTGATTCGGCAAGACGGGTGCCCTTGAGATCATTCTCGAGGGCTCTTTTTATCCACACATCGCGCGGCATTGCCTCAAGGCGGTGCAGTCCGAACAGCATGACGCAGTCGGCAACCTTCGGTCCGACTCCGTGCAGTGACATCAGCGTCTCACGAGCCTCATTCACAGGCATTTCATACAGCGGCTCAAGCTGGAATCTGCCGCCCGCCACTGCACCAGACACGCTCACAAGGTATCCTGCGCGGTAGCCGCAGCCGATACCCTTGAACTGCTCCTCGTTCAGCTGCGCGACCTGCTCTGCTGTCGGGAATGCCCAGCCGCCGCCCGCGGCAGGTGTGCCGCACAGCTCGCACAGGCGGGATATTATCAGCCGTATGCGCGGTATATTGTTATTCTGTGAGATGATGAACGAGCAGAGAGCCTCCCACGGCTCCTGACGCAGGATATGCACTCCGCCGCATCTTGCCGCCGCATCGGTCAGCCTCGGCTCGAAAGCCGTGACCTCCGCTCTGATTGCATCGTAATCGGTGTCAAGATCGAGATAGCTTCGCCACAGCGCGGCATCGTCGTCCCCTTCGACAGTGATGCAGCCGCCTTCCTGTGACATCTTCACCCTGCGTCCGAAGGCTATGCCGGAATATCCGCCGCCGTCCTGCTCCCACCGGAAGCACTGACCGCTGAGCAGAGTTCCGCCGAGATCAAAGCTATCAGGGCAATTAATTTTCACTATTCTGCATTCTTTTTCAGCTGTTTGCATATTTCTCACCTCTGTTTTTCCTGCTTTTCATTTTATCACCGACAGCACCTGACGTCAATATCCCCCTTCAGCCAGCGCTGCCGTAATTTGTAATTTTTTATGAACTCTCGCAAAATTCTTGAGAAGTTGCTCCGACTGTGTTATATTAATTGTTAACTATTTAAATATGAGGTGCCTGCTGTGAGCCTGAAAAAACGACTTGCTTCGCTTGTTCTTGCGATAATAATGTTTGCCGCGACAGTTCTGCCGGTCTCCGCTGCCGAAACTGTTTCCGGCTCTGATATCGTTTCCTCGTCCGATACCGTAACCGACCAGCCGGTCGGCGGCACTACCGCCAGTATGCGCGATGTCACCGCCTCCGAGCTTGTCAGCGAGATAAACCTCGGCTGGAATCTCGGCGAGGCGCTGGAATCGTGGTCAAGTGACGCAGGTTACGATGATTACTACAACTCCAACGCATACCAGCTCATTCTGCGCTATGACGATTCAGACAATATCCGCTCCACCTCGATCGCAAAGGCTTTCGACGAGAAGAACACCTGCACCCTCGAGTGGGCAACCGGTCTTATCGATTCGGACAGCGAAACCAAAATCGGACAGATAGGCTTCGAGATATGGAATCTCGCCGTTGAGCAGCCCACCGAGGTCACAATCAACGTCACCAAGGCAAAGCTGACACGACGCAACAAGGTCGTCATTGAGCTCGACGAGCTTCTCGGCGAGCACACCCTGACCATCTCCAGATACGGCACTGTTGCACTCATGACCGACGACTGGCCCAGCAACATCAAGCGCACCTACGGCATCACCGACGGCACCTACGAGGTAACCGTCGAGCTTGTCGACTTTCCTCAGATGGAATACGGCAAGCCGGAGTATTTTGAGACCCTCTGGAACAACCCCCTTACCACCTATGACATGATAACCGAGATCAAGCGCGCAGGATTCAACGCTGTGCGTGTTCCGGTCACATTCTTCAATCATATCCCCTCCGACAGCGATGTCATCGACACCGCGTGGCTCGACCGCATACAGGAGGTTGTTGATTTTGTCATTCATCAGGATATGTACTGCATACTCAGCCTGTATCACGACGGAAGCACGACCGGCTGGCTGAGGGTCGCGAGCGACACCGATGTGGACAAGTATTCAAGCATATGGACACAGCTTTCCGAGCGATTCAGAGACTATGACGAAAGGCTGCTCTTTCAGGGCTACAACGAGCTGACCGACAAGGACAACACGTGGGATTATCCCGGAAAAACCGATATTGAATGGGTCAACAATCTGGCTCAGACCTTTGTTGATACCGTCCGCGCCACCGGCGGCAACAACAGCCAGCGCTGCCTTGTTGTCACCCCTTACGCCGGCTCTCACGAGCAGGATATAATCGATGGCTTCAGGCTGCCGAAGGACACCGCCTACGACCGTCTGATCGTGTCGGTCAACGCATATTTCCCTGCGCTTTTCTCATACGATATTGAACTCGGCACCGAGGGTGACAGCGACGGCGAGGCCGTCAGCTCAACCGATAACTCGGTATGGGGCAGCGATCAGGACAAAGCCGAAATGGACGCACTTTTCGGCAAGCTGTACCGCCGCTTCACAAATCAGGGCATTCCGGTGATGATCACCGAATTCTGCACGGCAGATAAGGGCAACACAGATGCCCGTGCAGCCCACGCCGCCTACTACACCGGCAAGGCGGCTGAATACGGCATCCCCTGCTTCTGGTGGGACGACGGAAATCTCTTCCTGCGCCGCACTCTGGTGTGGAGCTATGATGAAATCGTCACCGCGATGGTCGATGCCACCTCGATGCACCTGCGTTATCTCAAGGTTGATTTTCCTGAAAATATTTACTACACCGGCGAGCCGGTATATCCCCAGCCGCGTGTCTATTACTACGGCGGAGATGTCCTTTCGGGCAGTGATCTTGTCTCCGGCAGCGATGTCGTGCTGACTGAGGGCGTTGATTACGACCTCATGTACTTCAACAACACCGAGATGGGCAGAGGCAAGATTCTTCTGACCTGCAAGGGCGATTATTCCGGATTCGAATACTACACCTTTGACATAACCGAAGAGCCGCGTCAGGTCAGCGCACTTGCCAACCTTGCGCAGTCCAATCCCGATCTGCCGCTGGTTATAATGCTCTCCATACCGGTCATTCTGCTGCTTGCCGGACTCGGTACCTTCCTTACCATGCGCCGCCGCGAACGCGAGCAGATTCACGCCAATATCTACGGCTCACTGGAAGGCATAAACCTCGCCGACGTCAGCGATCTTGACGAAAGCGCCTCCGATTTCAGCTATCTGCGCATAAAACCTCATGCCGAGCCGAAGGAACGCCGTCAGAGCCGCAAGGCACAGGCTGACGCGCTGGGTGATATGTATTCCGAAAGCGATATCCCCGCCTCTGATGACCGTCCGGCTGAAGCACAGCCTGCTCCGACCCGCCGCAGAAAGAAGGACATCAGCGACCTTACCGACGACACCTTCTGATAAAGCAAACTGCGCAAACCGGTTTAATATCCATATATCCGCATATCCGCAATCAGCTGCAAAGGGCTTCTCCATCATCCGGAGGAGCCCTTTTTCCCGGTCTGCCGGTCGGTAACCGGGCATACAGAAAATTTTCAGACGAATAAAAAACAAGAAAATGATATAATATGTTTATAAATTATTTTAAAAATACTGGTAAATCAAAAAACACCGTGATATAATGTATTCTGTACAGGTATCTTTTTTGATATCTTTTACCAAAAGCAGGGCGGAAAACGACATTATCCGCCGAAACTGCTCTGAAGGGGGATTATTCAAGATGATCAAACGTGTGACAGCACTTCTGATGTGCTTCCTTATGCTTGTGGCTCTGCCGCTTTCGGCACTTGCCTCAGAAGATGATGCCGGCGCTCCTGCGGCACCCGCCTCGGTGAGATACATATCTTCCGGCTCCATCACCTTCGGCACGGCTGTTCTCTATGACGCCTACGGAAACGAGCTTCCGCTCGAGTATGCCTACTCACCGCGCATAACCATCAGCCAGTCGATTGCCGAACAGCTGACCGAAATGCTCAGAGAGTGCGGATTTGCTCTTCCTGCAATACAGTTTGATTACCAGATGATGAATATGCAGAGCTTCTTCGTCGTGCGTGTCACTGACGGTGCGGCTCTTGCAAAGGTCATTGATGCAATGGTTTCCGAGCCGCAGCCTGAAGAGGTAACCTCCGGCAGCGACGCAGTTTCCGCATCTGACGTATCCTCCTCTGATGTTTCTGAATCTGATGCTTTTGTCATTCCTCCGTATGAGGGCGGCACACAGTTCGAGACACCGAAGAAGATAAACACTTCGCTTCATGCACTGCTTCTCGGCGCAGCAACATTTGATGCTTATTCCACACTCGAGACTTCATTTGCAAATGCATTCCCCGAGTTCACATTCCAGGCTCCTGCTGCAGTTGCTCTTCCGCAGACCCTCAACAGCGTTTCCGGAATCACTGTCGAGCCCGACGGAATGAGCGCCAGCATCACTGTGATGCCCGAGCCCGAGTATGTCGAGCGTGAGGTCTTCGGCGAGGTATTCCAGGTACTGATGGTCAGCAGCGCAGCCTACCGCTATCAGCTGACCCGTCTCGATATAGCAGGCGGCACTGAAGGCGCAGTAATTCCTGAGCGCCCCGTTGTTTCCGACTCCGATGTCACTGAGCCTGAGGAAGAGACAACCACCACCGAGGCAACAACGACTACCACTACCGCTTCGACCACCACTACAACTCAGTCAAGCACTGCTTCTGAGTCTGCATCAACCACAACCACCACTACGACAACCACTGTCCGCGATGACGACAACGACGGCTTCCCCCGCAGCGGTGTTGTCACCACACAGAGACTGCGTCTCAACGTCCGCTCCGGTCCGGGTACAGGCTACAAGGTAATCGGCAAGCTCGACAAAGGCGACAAGGTCACCGTCGTTTCCGAAAAGGACGGCTGGTACGAGATTGAGCTCTCCGGCGGAAAGACCGGCTGGTGCACCTCCGAGTACATAACCCTCAGGTAATTCCGGTTTCCGGAAATCAATGGAAAATAACGGCGCGGATGCGGCAGACAGCTCGTATCCGCGCCCGATTTTCGCTATTACATCACAAATTCGTAACATCTGTGTAACAAATTCAGGTTTGCGATATTGTATAATGTTTTTCGCTGAAAAGTATACCTGCAATATGATAACTCAGACCGGGCCGATGCCCTGCAAAATGACGTTTTGCATACTGCATACTGGTCGTATAAAATAAACAAGGAGATTCGCGATCAATGATTGAATTTCGCAACGTGTACAAAACCTATGACAACGGCACGCGCGCGCTGAAGGATCTCAACCTTTTCATTGACGAGGGTGAATTCGTCTTCATCGTCGGTTCATCCGGCGCCGGCAAATCCACCCTGCTCAAGCTTCTCATGCGCGAAGAGCTGCCCAGCTCCGGCGAGATAATCGTCGACGGACGCCGCCTTTCCACCCTGCGTCATGCTGACGTACCCTACTATCGCCGGTCAATGGGCATGGTCTTCCAGGACTTCCGTCTTATCCCCAACATGAACGTCTTTGACAACGTGGCTTTCGCCATGCGCGTCACAGGCGCCTCCACCAAGGCAGTACGCAAGAAGGTGCCTTACGTACTCGGTCTTGTCGGACTCAATGACAAGGCAAGATGCCTGCCGAAGGAGCTTTCCGGCGGTGAGCAGCAGCGTGTCGGTCTTGCAAGAGCACTTATCAACAACCCTTCAATGATCATTGCCGACGAGCCTACCGGTAACGTTGACCCCCGCATGAGCTACGAGATAATGGACATGCTCAACGAGATCAACCGCCGCGGCACCACCGTTCTGGTCGTTACCCACGAGCATTCACTGGTCAAGAAGTTCCGCCGCCGCATCATAGAGATTCAGGACGGCGAGCTTGTTGCAGACAGCGGTCCGGAGGTGCACTACTATGCATAGTTTCAAATATCTTGTGCGTGAGGGCTTCCGCAACCTGTGGGCAAACCGCCTGATGAGCTTTGCTTCCATCGGCGTTCTTATCTGCTGTCTGGTTCTCATGGGAAGTGCAGCACTTATTTCCGTCAACATCAACAGCCTTATCGACTGGCTGGGCGATCAGAACGTAGTAAAGGTATTCCTTGTAGACGGTCTGACCACCGAGCAGACCGAGGCTATGGCCACTACCATCACAGGTGTGGGCAATATCAAATCCATCGAGTTCGTTGACCGTCAGGAGGCTTATCAGAGCATCATCAGCAGAATGACCAGCAATCCTGAGCTCATTCTCGCCATCGATGATACCGGCGACTTCCTGCCTGACGCCTACAACGTCACTTTCAACGATCTTACAAAGTTCGAGGACACAGTCATCAAGCTTGAATCGCTTGATAACGTCTACGCTGTCAGCGACAAGAGTGAGCTTGCTCTGCAGCTTCAGAGCATCAGCCGCGTTGTCACCATCGTCAGCGTGTGGATCGTCGGACTGCTCTTCCTCGTTTCCCTTTTCATCATCACCAACACCATCAAGCTTACCATGTATGTCCGCCGTCTTGAGATAAGCATCATGAAATCGGTCGGCGCCACCGACTGGTTTATCCGCCTGCCCTTCCTTGTAGAGGGTATGGTCATCGGTCTCATCGCCGGACTTACTTCCTTCGGACTTGTTGCATACATATATGTAACCGCAACCTCCGCAGTTTCTTCCGTCCTTTCCTTTGGACTTATCGCATTTTCCACCATGTGGGGCTGGGTGCTTGCCATCTTCCTGCTTTCGGGTACTCTTGCAGGCTCGGTCGGCTCACTTATCTCCATTCACAAATATCTCCACAAAGAAGGAGGACTTTCCAATGCGTAAAAAGCTCTTGTTCTGTATCAGCGCCGTGCTTGTTCTTTTCGCTGTATGTGCTTTCTTTTCGCACGATGCAACACTTGTCGCCAGCGCCGCTACCGAAGCCGAGCTTAAGGCAAAACAGGCATCTCTCGAAGCTGAGCAGGCAACCATCAAGAGCAAGATAAGCCAGCTCGAGAGCAGTCAGGCAGACGTTCAGGATCGTGTTAACGCGATCAATGAGCTTATTGCCAATCTCGAGGTACAGATAGACACCGTCAACCAGAAGATAGCTGTTCAGAACGCTGAAATCGCTGATCTTGAGGCTGACATCTCCGCAAAAGAAGCACAGATCGACGCAAGCTATCAGGCATTCAAGGACCGTGTCCGCGCAATGTACATAGCAGGCGACATCACCGGTGGTCTTGAGCTTCTGCTCTCCACCAGCGATTTCGACGACCTTCTCTCCACCATCACCTATATCCAGATCATGGCAGAGCACGATGATGCCATCGTCACCGCACTGACCGAGGATAAGGACGGCTTCATGGCTCAGAAGGCCGAGGTCGAGGAGAAAAAGGCTGCTGTTGAATCCGAAAAAGCCACCCTCTCTGCAAAGAAGGAAGAGCTTGACGAGCAGAAGGCTGAGGCCGATGCTCTTCTCTCCCAGCTTGCATCTGACAAGGCTGAGCTCCAGCAGGAGCAGGTCAAGATCGACAAGGAAATGCAGAAGGCACGTGAGGCTCTCGACGCTATCATCAATGCCGCTGCTGCAAACTCCAGCGATGCTGAATACGTCGGCGGCACATGGCGCTGGCCTTCCCCCGGCTACACCAGAGTTTCCTCCAAGTTCGGCTGGCGCTCCTGGTCAAACAGCTACCATAAAGGTATAGACATCGCTGCTCCCACCGGCGCAAACATCATCGCTTCCAACGCCGGACGAGTTGTCACCAGCTCCTACAACGCAGGCGGCTACGGCAACTATGTCATTATCGACCACGGCGGCGGATACATGACCGTTTACGGTCACCTCAGCGCACGTCACGTCAGTGTCGGCGACAGTGTCGGCAGAGGCACCGTCATCGGACTGTGCGGTTCTACCGGACGTTCCACCGGACCTCACCTCCACTTCGAGATCCGCGTAAACGGCGTGGCTCAGAACCCGCTCAACTACCTCTAAAAAGCATCAGCGGAGGATCGCAGCAATGCGGCCCTCCGTTTTGTTTTTATTCATTGATTCTGCCGCTCAAACAAGAATGCGCTCTCCGGCAATGTCGTTTTTTGCGGTGGATTTTTCGCTGCAGCGCGTGTTATTTTTCATAATCTATTGGCTAACAGGCATTTTTGTGGTATACTTATTTAAATATACAGCCGTCCGGCACTTACCGGCGCCTGTATAACACCCAATGAAAGGCTGTGCTTTATGAACAGAAAGATACCTCTTGGACTGGCTATATCCATTATGGCTATCGTTGTGACTATCGCAATAACACTCACATATACCGTAGCAATCAACACCTTTGAGAGCCGCATGAGCGCCATCACCGACCGTCAGGCAACTCACGACCTCATCAGCGAGATCGACGGCAAGGTACGTCAGGAATACTCCGGCAGAATCAGCGAATCGGCTCTGCGCGAGGGTATCGCCGCCGGCTACATCAGCGGACTTCGCAACGATGACTGCCAGTTCTTCTCGGCTCAGGAATGGGAGCTTGAAAACGACCGCATGGCAGGCTTCGACTTCGGTCTGGGAATCGATATCTCCAAGGCTTCTGACGGAAATATCCAGATAAACCGCGTCACTGCAGGCTCTCCTGCCGCAAACGCAGGTCTCCAGAAGGGCGACATCATCACCTATGTCAATGGTGTCACCGTTCTCTCCACCGGCTACGACAAGGCTGTATCCAATATCAGCTCCTCCACAACTGACATTGCTCTGCGTGTCCGCCGCGATGGCAACAGCCTGCGCTTCACAGTCACAAAGGCAAGCTTCAGCATCGTTTCGGTTGAATATCACACCATCGGCAGTGATATCGGATATATCTCGATAAATCAGTTCAATTCGGCAACACCCGACCAGTTCAACTCAGCGCTCTCCAAGCTGCAGCGCGCCGGAGTCAAGGCTCTGATAATCGACCTGCGCGACAGCAAGGGCGGCAGTTATGAGGACGCCTGCAGCATTCTCGACACTCTGCTCCCTGCAGGTAAGATAATGCTTGTCACCGACAAGGACGGTGTTACCGACACCCTCTACACCTCTGACACACGCTCGGTCGACCTGCCCATGTCAGTGCTCATCAACGACGGCACCACCGGTGTTTCCGAGCTCTTTGCCGCCGCCATGTACGACTACAGCAAGGCAAACCTCATCGGCACCTCCACAGCAGGTCAGCTCTCCGTACAGGAGACCTTCGAGCTGAGCGACGGCTCGGCAATCTCCATCACCACCGGCACATGGAGCACCACCGCCGCACTCGCCATCAAGGAAGGCGTAGTTGTTCCTGACTTCGAGGTCAAGCTGACAAGCTATCAGCAGGAAAACCGCTATCTGCTCTCCGACGACGAAGACCCGCAGATACAGACCGCAGTACAGCTTCTGCGCAGCGCTATTGAGGCCGCAGCGGACAAGCAGCCTGAAGTTGAGGAGCAGCCTGAAGATAATACTCAGACCGCACCGCCTGCCTCCTCCACCGACCAGCCGGCAGAATAACTTTAGTCGGCAACTCATCACATAAAATTAATACTCAATTAACACCTGCTGTGTAAATTAAAACTGCACAGCAGGCTGTAAGACCGTCCGGTTTTGCCGGTGCGACCATGGCTTGCCGCGGTGCGCACCGGCTTGTTTTTTACTGATAATCAACACAGCAAGCAAGGAGAAAAGGGAAATGAAAACTATAATCGAGCTTTACGACAGCGAAACGATACTCAACGTGCTCGCCGCCTGTGCATTCAAGCCGTCGCCGGAAAACATCGTGCTTGTCGGTGACTTTTCCGACACAAACGAGCTTGAACTCGCCCGCGGCTGGATAAACGACTTTCTCGGCGACCTCGGAATTGAGACAAAAACCCATTTCCGCAGTGTGGATACCTCCGACTGCTCAGCCATAATCGAGGAGCTTTTTGCCGTTGAGGAGGAATTTCCTGACAGCGTGCTGGAGATTTCCGGCGGCAAATATCTCAGCCTGCTTGCGGCAGGTATGTTTGCTGAGCACACCGATATCCCGATATGCCATTACGATATTGACCGCCGCTGCTTTGCCAATATACGCGGCTGTGAGGAAGCTGACAACGTTGCTCTGCCCTACTTCTCCGCGCGCAATTTCTTCGACCTTTCCCACGCCGGAACACTCGGCTACGGACACTTCTCCCCTCCGCAGCTTGACCTCGATGCGCGCTCTGATGCCCGTCAGCTGTGGTATATCTTCCTTGCCCACCGCTCCGACTGGCACAGAATCGTGCTCTATTTTCAGGGGCTTGACGGCGACAACTGCAGAGTCGACACCTTCCGCAGCATAAAGGGCATGAGTCTTGATGAAACCGCCGGACTTCTGCAGGAGCTTGCCGATGCCGGACTTATCCGCGACCTGTACGCAAAGAGCGGCAATGTGCGGTTTACATACAAGAACACCACCGTACGCGCCATGCTGCAGGACGCAGGCGCCGCGCTCGAGCTTTTTACCTTTTCCTGCATAAAGAAGCACCCTGAGCTTTTCCGCGACTGCGAGATAAATATCCGCATCGACTGGGACGGCGAGGGTCCCTCTCCCACAAGCAATGAACTTGACGTTGTTGCTGTGCGCGACCTCATTCCGCTTTTCATCTCCTGCAAGAGCGGCAGACTTGAAACCGCTCATCTTAACGAGATATACGCGGTCACGCGCAAGCTGGGCGGAGTTTTCGCAAAGCCTGTGCTGATGACCGCCGCTCTGACCACCGCTGACGAGAACAGATGGATGCTGCAGCGCGCAAAGGATATGGGCATCGCGCAGATAGGACTTGACGATATCTGTCCGGTATTCGCAAAGCGCCGCTACAGCGGAATCGGAGACTGCCGCGGCTGTGCAACGCGCGAATGCGAGGACCGTCTTGCCCGTCTGCTGGCTGAAATCAGCGACCAGAATCAGCCGCAGTGATGAATTTGCAGCGGTAACAAATTGTTCATCATAATTCTTAATTTTGTCATTTTTATGTAAAGAAAAGAACATATATCCGTGTTATTATATAGACAACAAAGGAAAGCGAGGTGAGAGCCGCCGAATTGACCGCCAGTAACGTCCGGGAAGGAGTTGGTGAATGTCAGACGGACAGAGCAGAAGGTCTCAGGCACAAAATATGGTATAAAAATCCTTCAGCAAATCTATCATGCAGGTATACGAAATCAGAACGACAAATATTTTACTATATTTACCGACACGCTGTATCCGGCTGTCTTACGGCACCGGCTATACACTTGAATATATTTAATCTGACCCGCGGTGCTGTTTTATGAAAACCTGCGCCGCACCATAAGCTTACTTACTCCTTTTAGATTTTTCCTTTATGTTTTTACCTCTTTCTCTTCAGTCGGCGGGGACATCCGCACTGTCTCCGCCGGCAACAACCCCCTTTTCATTTTTCTTTGGATTTTTTCAACCCCTCCAATAAATAATGCAAACCACTGCGCCCTCATCGGGTGGTCGGAACACCGACCCGATGGGGGTGCAGACAATTTTCGGGGGATTTTTCTGACTGCCTGAATTATAATATCACCGTCCGAAATATGCGCGGAGACGGCACAATACAATACGCCGCCCCGGGTGCTGCCGCACAGCCTTCCGCCCTGCAATTGCGGTCGGTTTCATGCATTAACCGGATATATATGGCTAAATTTACCGTTAATTAACAAGTATGATATTGCAAGCAGGTAAAATATATGATAATCTTATCACTGTAGCAAATCAGCACGTTAAAAGGCTGAATCAATTATTTATTAAGGAGTAATCAGATGAAAATTTCTGTCATTGGCAGCGGCCGCTGGGGTTCGCTTATAACATGGTATCTTGACCGCTCAGGTCAGAGTGTCACCCTCTACGGACGCGCCGATATGCCTGATATGGCACGGTTTCTCGCAACCCGCCGCAACGACCTGCTCGAGCTGCCTGAATCGGTCACCCTCTCCACCTCACTCGACTGCCTGCTTGATGCTGATGCAATTGTCATCTCCATCAACTCGCAGGGTCTGCAGTCTCTTATGGACGAGCTCAAGCCCCTTGATCTGAAAAATAAGATATTCATTCTCTGCATGAAGGGTATGGAAATCTCCACCGGACGCCGCCTCTCGCAGGTAGTCAGCGACAACACCGACCCTTCCAACGCTATTGCAGTTTGGATCGGACCGGGTCATGTTCAGGAATTCTACCGCGGTATTCCCAACTGCATGGTCATCGACAGCCTGAACGAAGACGTCAAGAAGCTGCTTGTCGAGACCTTCTCGAGCGATCTTATCCGTTTCTACTACGGAACCGACCTTATCGGCAATGAGATTGGCGCGGCTGCAAAGAACGTCATCGGCATTGCTGCAGGTATGCTCGACGGTCTGGAGATATCCTCCCTCAAGGGTGCGCTGATGTCACGCGGCACACGCGAAATTGCACGACTCATCGCTGCAGCAGGCGGAAACGAGCTTTCTGCCTACGGTCTGTGCCACCTCGGCGACTACGAGGCAACCGTCTTCTCAAAATACAGCCACAACCGCCAGTTCGGCGAAAGCTACGTCAAGGGCGAGACCTTTGAGAAGCTTGCAGAGGGCTATTACACCGTCTGCGCCATACTGAAAATGGCAGAGGAGCTGGATGTCGAGCTGCCGATCTGTCAGGCTGTCTATGATATTCTTTACAAGCACACCGACGCACGAACCACCATCAACGCGCTCTTCACCCGCAGTCTGAAGAACGAGTTCTGATAATTACAACTCGTATAACCAACGGGTTATATTACAAATCAACCTGTTTTTCTCCTTTCCGAAAGCCGTTTTTATTACGCTAAGTAGTTTTATCTGTACATATTACAAACCAGCCGACCGCAGAGTACACCTTCTGCAGCCGGCTGGTTTTGATTTCAGGCTTTAATTAATTATCTGCTGAACAGATTAAATCGTGTAATCTGTCAGGGCATCTGCTCGAGCCCATAAAGTCCGGTATCCGGATCGGCAAACAATCCGATATGAGGCGCGCTTGCCGTGAAGCAAAGCAGCATCACAACAACAAGCGTCATTACCGCTGCCGGAATCAGCCAGTATTTTTCAATCTGTTCCCGGCTGTTGAGCACGCGCATCGACACCAGCTCGCCGGCGAGCAGCCAAAGCGCAGCCGCTGATATATCCACCCACGGCACGTTATAGCCGAGAATGCCGCTGTACACATAGAAGAACACCACAGTAAGCACACCCACGGTCAGCACACCGGCTGTGCGCGCAGTCACCAGCCGGCGGACGTCCGGTCTGAGGATATAATACTCAGCTATGCTCCAGAAAAGAAACGGCCAGCTGAGAATCTTCACGTGCTCCCACACACTCTCATTGACAGCCGCAAACACAGCCACCGGCATATAACCTCCCGACCAGTCCCACAGAAAGTGCAGAAGCACCGCCGCGCCAAATGATGCAGCCGCTCCGCCAACCGCCGTCAGCAGCTGCCTGACCGGATAGCTTATGCCCCATGTGCGGCGCGGCACTGCAGGTTTCAATGCAAAATCCATAAATATCGCCCCTTGTTGTCATCTGTCCGATTATATGCGCTTCCGGACGGAGATATGCAGATGCAGGGACACTTATCCGCGCATCTGCCCGCAGAGACAGCTTCTCACACGACACTGGACTGATGCTCACCATTGCAGGAATGACCTTTCGTCGGCTGTTCCCGATGATACAAAAAATAATCCATATTATATATAAGGCTCACAGCAGAAGTCTGACCGACCACCGCTGTGAGCCTCTGTTATTATTCCGTTATTGTTTATTGCTGATTTATTCCTCGTCAGACCAGTCGTCATCGTCGCTGCCGTACCAGAAACGCTCGGCGGCATCGTCTCCCCAGCCGGTCTCCTCGTCGTCATCTTCGTCTTCGTCGGAATACAGCAGGATCTCCTCCTCGCCGCAGTCGCAGTGGTCGTGATGATGGTGATGCCCGTGATGATGGTCGTGGTCATGGTGGTGATGACCACAGCGGCAGTCGTCTTCATCCTCCTCATCGTCCTCATCTTCGTCAAAACCGTCCTCGTCCCAGAGAGCTGACTCCTCCCAGTCGGCATAGCCGCTCGCTGCAAACCTGCCGCGCGGGTCGTAAAGATATTCTTCCGGAAGAGCATCGTCGCCGCTGTCGTATTCGTCCCAGAGATTTGTTGCAAACTGCTCCTCAAACTGCAGTATGAGCCCCTCCGGCTGCTCAACACCGTCGATGAGCATTCCTGAGAATACAAAGCTTTCGAGATCTTCGGCAATTTCAAACTGAATGACCACTCCCATGCTCTCGCCGTCAGCAGTCATCACACCGCCGCAGTTTACGCAGCAGAAGCCCTCAGCTGTCTGAAAGCCGCTCCATTCGGGCGCCTTTCCGCCGAAAACGTCGGTCATGCGCTCGTCGATTGACGCACCTGATTCGTCGTCGAGAAAGCTGCTCTCGCGCACAAGCTGAATTATTTCCTCTATTTCCTCCTGAGTGAATGCATCATCGCTGTCGGGTGAAATTCGGTCGTCGGGATACCAGAAATGAGCAGACATGATTTCCTCCTGAACATATTGATTGTATTTTCATTAAATAATAAAAAATTTATCAAAAAGGTCTTTTCACGGCGATAAGTTGTTGATATAATAGCTTTACAAAACTTTATGTCAACATACGCATCAGCCGCAGACTACAGTAATTATGCTAATTATAGCCCATGGGCATGAATTTTTCAATACAAACCGCCCTGAGCTGGAAAAGACCGGCTGACAGCTGAGAATGGGGATACATTTTGCACGGCGGATGTAATCATCATACCGGAAAGAGAAAGAAGGGAGACCGCAGTATGGCAGACAAGAAGAAACCCTCCGGCGGACAGCGTGACCCGCGCGACGAGGTAAGACGCGGCGCATCGAGAGGAAGCACCTCTCAGACAAGAGGCTCTTCATCAGGCAGTGCCTCGTCAAAAAACACATCATCAAAAAGCAGTTCTCAGAAGAGCGCTTCTTCCAAAAGCACATCTTCAAAGAATTCATCATCAAAGAGCAGCTCACCGAAGAACTCTTCTGCAAATTCCGCATCGTCAAAGAGCACATCGCCGAAGAGTTCCGCTTCAAGGAACACCTCTTCAAAGAGCACATCGTCGAAAGACTCTCAGAAAAAGACCGGCAGTGCTTCTTCCGGAAAGAGGAAGAGCAGCCGCAAGAGCATTATTCCCCGCGGAAATGATGACCGCAGCAGAATAATCCGCACCTGCATAAAGCTGTTCCTCGTGCTTCTCGCCATAATCCTCATTGTCACCGCATGGCGCAACCGCGTTGAGTGGAGCTGCACCAACATAATGCAGTGTGCAAAGGACACCCCCGAGATGGTCGGCATAGGCTCCGGCTTCCCTGTTTCGGCGCTGGGCAGTGATGTCCTTGCCGAAGATGAGATGGCTGGCGGCATAGCTGTACTGACCGACACTGCGATGGCTGTTTATAACGCCTCCTCCAAGCAGGTGATGAACCGCGCCCACTACCTCGGCACACCGGCAATGAAGACTGCCGGAAGATACGCTCTGCTGACCGATATCGGCGGCACGAAATATCAGCTTGAGACGGTATCCGGCACCCTTGCCTCCGGCAGTACCGATATGCCGGTCATAGGCGGTGCTGTATCCCGCGGCGGACGTTTTGCCATAATCACACAGGGCTCCTCCTACAGCACCTCAAAGCTGTCCATGGTGGAGGTCTTCAGCCGCGACGGCGAGCCGCTTCACATATGGCACAGCGCTTTCTATTACATTACCGAGGCAGCTCTCAGCCCTGACGGAAAATATCTTGCCATGGCAGGTGTTTCGGCAAAGGACGGGATTCTCCATTCCAGCATAATAATCCACCGTGTGGGCAAGGAAGGCACCCTCAGGGAAATAGAGCTTTCCGGCTCTCTCTGCCTCACTCTTGAATACACCAACACCGGCGTTCTCTACGCTGTCTGTGACAACAGGCTGGCAGTAATTGACAGCCTTGGCGAAAACGTAGAGCTGCTCGGCTACAACGGCACCCTTCAGGCTTATGACATAAGCTGCGATACCGGTGCTGCCGTCTACACCAGCACCTCGCCTGACGAAGCAAGCGGTATGCTCACCCTTTATGACAGCCGCGGTCAGCTCCGCTGGACAAAGGAGGTCGCTCTCCACGGCATCGCTGTTTCGCTCAGCAGCAACGGCTGCTGCGTTCTCGGCAGAGGAAGCATGAACGCCTACTCCCTCATCGGCGAGAATCTCGGCTCGTGGTCGGCTGCAGTATCGGCTGATGACGTGCTGATGCTCGGCTCGCGCGCCTATATGGTCGAGGGAATAAGCATCTCTCAGATAAATCTTAACCGGAGTGAAACCGCTGACAGCAGCTCAGACTGACAGAAACCGGTGAAAATTCTTAAAATTTTATTAATTTAGCCAATTAATTCGCTGTAAGTGCTTTATATTTTCAAAAAAACGTGCTATAATTGGATAGATTTTGATTTTACTTGTGTCTGCGGAAAGTCAGATGCAAAATATACGAGAAAACGGAGGGCAATAAGATGCCTGAGATCAAGTATGAAATTCGTCAGGAGTTCGGAATCGTATCCAACAACACCACCGGCTGGGTCAAGGAGCTTAATCTTATAAGCTGGAACGGCCGCGAGCCCGTCTACGATATCCGTACATGGAAGGATGACCACGAGCGCATGGGCAAGGGTGTCACCCTCACCTCGAGCGAGCTCAAGGCTCTGCGCGACCTGCTCAACAGCATGGATATCGACGACTGATCTTTCTCTCAGAATTATAACCATAACGCAGAACCGCTGCCGGACCGCTGATGCTGTCCGGGAACTGTTCTGCGTTTTTGTTTTCCTGACGGTGCAGCGGCATTCTTCTGCGCCGCTGTAATCTGCTGTTTTTTGAGGATTTGCGCCTGCGTCGGTACAGCAAAATATATTTGCAGAATTTTGCAGAATCTTGTAAAGATGGTTTGCAAAATGTCGACGGCTGTGATACAATTAGCAAGGCACAGTTTCTACAATTTTTATCAAGAGGGAGTGTATATTTTTGGAAAACAAACTAGTCTATGACATTCACGACAGACCTAAATTCGGTGCGATGCTGATCTTCGCTCTTCAGCAGGTACTTGCAATCCTTGCAGCTACCATAGCTGTCCCCGCAATTATCGGTCTCCCCACCCAGATGCCCGCTGCTATTCTCGGTGCAGGTGTCGGTACTCTTGTTTATCAGCTCTTCACCCGTTTCAAGAGCCCTGTATTCCTCAGCAGCTCTTTTGCATTCCTCAGCTCTCTCGGCGTAGCTGTTGCATACGGCTACTGCGGCATAATTCTCGGCTCCATCGTTGCCGGACTCGTTTATGTCGTTATCGCTCTGGTAATCCACTTCACCGGCACTGCATGGGTAGACAAGCTCATGCCTCCCATCATCATCGGACCGACCGTCTCCCTCATCGGACTTTCCCTCGCCGGAAATGCCATGGGCGATATCGTAAAGGCTAATTCCTCCGCAATGTACGGCTCCTACAACCTTGTTGCTCTGCTTTGCGGCTTCATTGCTTTCATCACCATCATTGTCTGCTCCACTCAGAAGCGCTACAAGATGGCACGTCTTATCCCCTTCATCATCGGTATCGCAGCAGGCTACACAGCAGCTGCCATCTTCACTGTTATCGGCAAGTACACCGGTACTGATTACCTGATGATCGTAAACTTTGACCCCATCGTCAACAACTTCTACGAGGCTGACGGCACCTTCCGCGGTCTCAAGGCTTTCATCGACTATCCCCACCTTGCAGTTTTTGAGGCCGCAAAGGAGCTCACCACCGGCAATATGTCTGCTGAGATCCTCAATGCCAACGGCGGCGCAAAGCTGCTTGATCTCGGCGGTGTCGCAGAGGTTGTAATCGCATTCCTGCCCGTTGCTCTTGTTGTTTTCGCTGAGCACATCGCAGACCATAAGAACCTCTCCTCCATCATCGACCACGACCTCATCAAGGATCCGGGTCTCGGAAAGACTCTCCTCGGTGACGGTGTCGGCTCCATCGCAGGTACTGTCTTCGGTATCTGCCCCAACACCACCTACGGTGAGTCTGTCGGCTGCGTAGCTATCACCCGCAACGCTTCTGTCGCAACCATCACCACCACCGCATTCATGTGCATTGCACTTTCCTTCATCAGCCCGATAATGACTGTACTTCAGACTATCCCCTCCTGCGTAATGGGCGGCGTATGTCTGACTCTCTACGGCTTCATCGCCATTTCCGGTCTCAAGATGTTCAAGGATATCGACCTTTCCGACAACAAGAATATGTTCGTTGTTGCGGCTATCCTCATTTCCGGTATCGGCGGCCTCACCATCAGAATCCCCTATGAAATTGCTGAAACAGGCGAGATCACCAATGTTATCCAGATCACTTCCATTGCTACTGCACTTATCATCGGTATCATCACCAACGCTATTCTGACCAAGGTAAACAGCGGCAAGCTCGGCACTGAGAAATAATTTCCCCGGAGGCAGATACAATGCAGAATTTTGACAATGTAACAATTTTCGACCACCCGCTTATCGCTCATAAGATAGCAATCCTGCGCGATGAGAACACCAGCATGAAGGAGTTCCGTGAGCTTATCGAAGAAATTACCACCCTCATGACTTTCGAGTGCCTCAAGGAGGGCGTCCCCACCACTGAGCGCGAGGTAAAGACTCCGCTTGAAACCTGCACTCAGCGTGTCATCAAGGACAACTCCATCGTAATCGTACCCATTCTCCGTGCCGGTCTCGGCATGGTCAACGGTGTTCACGTTCTCTTCCCCTCGGCAAAGGTCGGTCACATCGGTCTTTACCGCAACGAGGAGACCCTCGAACCCTGCGAGTACTACTGCAAGCTTCCCGACGGAATCGAGGACAAGCTCGTTCTGCTGGTCGATCCCATGCTTGCAACCGGCGGCAGTGCCTGCGATGCGATCTCCATGCTGAAGAAGCGCGGCTGCAAGAACATCAAGTTCATGGCAGTCATCGGCGTACCCGAGGGTATAACCAAGGTTGCCACCGAGCACCCTGACGTCACCATCTTCGTTTCCACCCTTGACAGATGCCTCAACGAAAAGGGCTACATTCTGCCCGGTCTCGGCGATGCAGGCGACCGTCTCTTCGGTACAAAATAAGTCATAATTCAAACAAAAAGCGATCCGGCAGGGCTTTCCTGTCAGATCGCTTTTTGTTATTGTTTTTTGAGAAGAATTACGGACGTAAATCCTCACTAGCAGCGCTCACTTAAGCACCAGCTTTATTGCCCATGTCTGCATTCTCTGCGGCAGAATATTCAGCATCAGAAGCAGAGGATTGCGGTTGAGCTTGTAAACATACTTCGGATGTCTCGCCCTGAGTATCTTCAGCGCCTTATCCGCAACCTTTTCGGGCGAAACATTGCGCGCCTCTACACCCTCTACTATCTTCTTGAATCTCGCGGCATTGCAGGAATAGAGCCCGGTTTTTTCGCAGAAGCGGTCAAGCTCCGAGGTTGAAACTCCGAGCATTCCGGTCGATACCGCACCCGGGCGCAGTACAACAACCTTTATGCCGAGCAGCTGCAGCTCCATTCTCAGCGAATAGGCGTATTTGTCGAGAGTGCTCTTTGTAATTGCATAAAGACCGGTAAACGGCAGCGGATCAAGCGGAGCCAGCTCGCTTGTGGTGATAATAATCCGGCTGCCTTTTTTCAGCAGCGGCAGGAAGGTGCGGTTTACACGAAACGCGCCGAAAACGTTGATATCAAACGTGCGGCAGAACTTCTCACTTTCCATCTCCACCAGCGAATCAAGGACATATATTCCTGCAAAGTGCAGAATCGCAAACAGCTCCTGTGTCACAGCTGACACCTGCAGAAAGGCATTCTGCAGACTTTCCTCGCTTGTGACATCTGCCTCAATCGGGACTATATTCGCCTCCGGCTCGCCAACCTTTCTGTCGAGCGCAAAGACGAAGTATCCCTCATCTCTGAGCCTGAGCGCCGCCGCTCTGCCCATACCGCCGTATGCACCTGTTATCAGAATGTATTTCATAAAATCCAACCTCATTACAATCGATTGCGCCGGCTTTGCACCAGCTCATTTCCATTATAGCAGACAGAAATATTCATAACAAGCCGCAGCTGCAACAACCGGAGTTTATTTCGCCGCTCTTCGACTTGACAACTCGAGGGCAAAAATGTATAATATCTAAGCAAATACGCATCGGGGTGTAGCGCAGTTGGTAGCGCGCCTGCTTTGGGCTTCGTTCACGACCACCGCCTGTGGCGGAATAAGGGAGTGAAAAGAAGGCGCAGCGGTCGAAAAAATCGAGCCGGCGAATGCGCGATGATTTTTTCGGGCACCGCAAGAGGCGGCGAAGCCGAGGATGTCGGAGAACATCCTGCCCCCGCATCGTCAAGACAGAGAATACAAGCACATATCGGGGTGTAGCGCAGTTGGTAGCGCGCCTGCTTTGGGAGCAGGATGTCGGGTGTTCGAGTCACCTCACTCCGACCATGAAGAGTGCGTCGCCGTTTGGCGTTGCACTCTTTATTTTTGCAGTGATATTTTTCGATGACCGGTTTCTGAACACAGGCAGGCGCGCCTGCTTTGGGCTTCGTTCACGACCGCCGCCTGTGGCGGAATAAGGGAGTGAAAAGAAGGCGCAGCGGTCGAAAAAATCAAGCCGGCGAATGCGCGATGATTTTTTCGGGCACCGCAAGAGGCGGCGAAGCCGAGGATGTCGGGTGTTCGAGTCACCTCACTCCGACCATCTCCCTATGGAATCATGGATACAATGATTCCATAGGGACTTTTGTTTTTTTATGATAGAAACATAAATTTGTGTATGATATAATCAATTCGACAAACTTGAATTTGACGAGGAGAACATGATATGAATATTACCCAGACTTTTTATGATAATCTGGCTTCCCAATATGATAAACTGTTTCTTGATTGGCAAGCCACTACACAGGAACAGGCGGTCATTCTGGACAGACTTTTTGTGAGTAATGGCTTTGACAAATCTGCATATATTCTGGATTGTGCCTGTGGAATCGGAACACAGGCAATCGGTCTTGCTGCCATCGGCTACAATGTAACAGGTTCGGATATTAGTGGTGGAGAAATCGCTGAAGCCAAAGAACGAGCCAAGAAGAACAATGTAAGTGTTTCCTTTGAACACGCTAACTTCTGTGCTTTGTCAGATACCTTCTCAGCGCAGTTTGACATTGTTATTGCGATGGACAATGCTCTGCCGCA
>JAZNOP010000127.1:0-14921 GCA_045580875.1 Acutalibacteraceae bacterium | reverse complement strand
CAACGTAAAATTATTTGGTATAATGAAAAAGCTGTTTAGTACAGACACGCCGGCATAGCTCAGTTGGCTAGAGCATGCGGTTCATACCCGCAGTGTCGTTGGTTCGAATCCGACTGCCGGTACCATAGGGGCGATAGCGCTCACACGGTATCGCCCCTGTTTTTTTTAATAATGGCCCGGTGGTCAAGAGGCCTAAGACTCCGCCCTTTCACGGCGGCAACACGGGTTCGAATCCCGTCCGGGTCACCAACGCTCTGAATGCTTTCTGCATTCGGAGCGTTTTTCTTTTGGTGAGCTTGAACCGGAGAAAACGCTCTGCGGTGTTTTGTTTATTCAGCCCCGCAGCCGACTGTGATGTATGTCGGCTGCGGGGCCTTTTTGTTCTTTATTTCCAGTGCAGGTCTGCCGTTACATCGGCTTGTAGAAGATCTGTACCCAGTAATAATATCCGTCGGTTCCGATACCGTAGGCAACAGCAAGCTGCGTGTAGTTGGAATCAAGGATATTGGCGCGGTGGGAGGTTGATGCCATCCACTCGCTGACAACCTGTTCAGGTGTGACCTGACCGCTGGCGAGGTTTTCGCCTATCTTCAGGTAGGACAGACCGACATCTTCCGCAGCGGTCGAGAACTTTCTGCCGTCGGGACGGGTATGGGAGAAGTATCTCATTGACTCACTCAGACGGATATTTGCAACAGTCTGAACCAGCTGGCTGCCGGCAGTGAGAGGCGGCAGACCGTAGTTTGCGCGCTCAACATTGGTCAGGCGGAGAACCTCTTCGGCAAAGTCGGTTACGATGACCTTACAGTAGGCGTAATCGCCCGAGCTGCTGGTAGCCTGTATCCATGTGGTACCGACCGACATACCGGTTATGAGCGCGGTGGTGTCGTTGTAGCTTGAAGCCGAGGCAATGGTGCTGTCCTTACTGCTGAAGCTTGCCAGTCGCTGTGTGCCGAAGGGGAAGCTTACCTCGACAGTTGCGGTCGAGCCGGCGTAGATTCGTATGGTCGAATATACAAAGTGAACCGAGCCGCTGTCGTAGTAAACACGGGTTGTTGTAGTGGTCGGAGCGGTGGTTGTCGTAGTGGTTGTTGTGGTTGCGGGGGGGACATAGATAACAGTGGTAGTCGTGGTGGTTGTGGTAGTGCGTGTTGAAGTTGTAGACTCGGGCGGGACATAGTAAACGGTAGTGGTGGTCGTTGTCTGATTGCCGCCGCCTCCGGAAGTGGTGGTAACAGTAGGTGTTGTTGTGGAGGTGGTTGTAGAGACGGTAGTCGTGGTGGTCGTGCCGGTATCAGAATCAAGTGTGATTATATCCGGCGTCTCGACCGTGGTGGTGGTATCCTCGGGTATGTATACATCAGCACTGTTGGAATTGCCTTCTCCGTCATCAGAAACGACAGGCACGGCAAAGTTGCCCTCAGGAACATCGAAGAAGCCGGAGTCGGAGAAGGTGATTATCTCGTCGGTGATTATACCGGTGTCGTCGTATACACCCGAGCGGTAGTCGATGCCGTTGACGCCGCATACCACAAGCAGGGATATGATAACGAGGTAAAGTATCTTTTTTGATGACAGCATTTTATTGCCTCCATTCAAAAGAGCGATTGCATGGTGAAAAAAGCTGTCTGCCGTGCTGCCGGCAGACGGGCATACTTTCGGATAGTTTAATAATATACTATTTCGCCGGATAATTCAACCGAAATTCCATACAAATTATGCAGAATTTACGGATTTCTGCGGTGATATGATGACGTGGAAGCCCAAAACAGACTGCGGCAGCCGGTTTACAGGATTAATATATCGTTTTATAATATTATAATTACAATTAATACAGCTGATAAGCTTAAAAGGCTTCGCCTCAGGAGGGCGAAGCCTTTTTTTGTGTGCTGTTGTCCGGACGGCAGTTATTCAGCTGTTTCCGAGAGGAGAATAACGGTGGTGTACCACGGCATTGTCAGTATGCCCTTTTCGACGGTGGGCTGTGTGCCGCCGGCGGCAAGGGTGTTGACAACTCTGTCGCCCTCCGTCAGGGTGAGGGTGATGGGCTCCTCGCCGAGGTTATGGAGCACGGTCAGGGTTGTGCCTTCGTAAGATACAGTGTAGGCGCACAGCGGCTTCATGCTCTCATCGTCGGAGGAGTAGACCGACTCGCTGACCTCGCCGCGGGCAAGTGCTGCCCACTGATTGCGTATCTGAGAAACTGCGATGTAGAAACGGAGCAGGGAATCGGGGTCGCCAAGCTGCTCTGCCACACCGGCATCAACCTCGCGCACCTTGGTTGTGCCTTCGGGCGGATCGCACTGTCCGGTGGTGTCGGTAAGTGACCATACCATCGGTGCGCGCTTGTGGGGGTCGTTGTCACCGCCGCCGCCCATGGCTATCTCTTCGCCGTAATAGATGAAGGGGTTGCCCGGCATGAGCATATACACTGCAGCCGCCTGCTTCTTTGACTCGTTTCCGGGGAATGCGCCCGAGCTGCGTGTCTGGTCGTGGTTGGAGAGGAAGGGAGCGTCGATGCAGCCGTATGTGCTGAGCATCTGATTCCATGAAATCAGGCGCTCTGAGAGCACTGCGCCGCTGCCGTTGCGCACAGCCTTGTTTATTGTTCCGGTGCTGGAGAAAGGGAAGTTGAAGAGACTGGGGATATGGCTTGCTTCATAGTAGCTTTTTATCTCGATGTCGCTCTTCCATACCTCGCCTACGAGATAGACATCGTCCTTGCAGGCCTTCAGCTCGTCATAGAACCAGCCGAGGAATTCGCCGCTGGCGTTGATGCTGTTGGTGTAATAATTGGTAATGGTGTCAAGACGGAAGCCTGCAATGCCCATATCCAGCCAGAACTTGCAGATGCTGACGATTTCGTCGCGTACAGGCTGGCTGTCGAGGTTGAGGTCGGGCATATGGGTGCCGAACTGTGCTTCGTAATACCAGCCGTCAGCGTTCTTTACAGGGTGATAGCCCTGGGGGCGCTCCTGCGAGAAGTTGTAATACTGGCAATAGATGTTATGCTCGCTGCAGAGAACATCGCCGCTGAGACATTCATCGCCGCCGCCGCAGGGCTCGATGCCGATGCTCTGGCAGGCGGAAATGAACCACGGGTGATAATTTGAGGAATGGTTTACCGGCATATCAATTATCAGCTCGATGCCTCGCTCGCTGAAGGCATCGGCAAGCTGTCTGAAATCGTCAAGAGTGCCGTAGTCGGGGTCGACATCGTAATAATCGGTTATGTCATACTTATGATAGGTCGGCGAGGGCATGATGGGCATCAGCCAGACACCGCCGACGTGCAGTGAGGTTTCGGAGGCGTAGTCGCCGTCGTTGAGATAATCGATCTTTTCGATTATTCCCTGAAGGTCGCCGCAGCCGTCGCCGTTGCTGTCGTAAAAGCTGCCGACGAAAATCTCATAGTAGAGATTGTAGGCATCGTCACGGATATCGAAGGTGACCGGCTCAGACCCGGCTGTATTCCGGCAGCCGCAGAAAAGAGCGGCGGTCAGACAGAGAACAAGTGTCAGAGCAATAATTCTTTTCATTATTGTGGATTCCTTTCTTTTTGTGGAAAAGTGTTTGTCTGCTGTAATAAATGATAGCAGAAAACAGCCCGATAGTAAAGAATTTATTGGTAACGTTTTCAATAAATTTTACATTAATATTCGATGCGATTATTACAATCAGTATTGCGTTCGGACGAACAGAACAGCAAAAGAACGAACGTTCCAGAACGGCTGTTCATCATAGTACCATTAAACGGACAGAATAAAGTCAAAAAATGTCGAAAAGTCGTACCATTAAACGGACTTTGCGAAAAATAAGGGTTGAAATCGGTGGAATAACCTGTATAATTTGAAGTGTAAGGACGAACAAACGGTCGTTCAGGAGAAAACACCACTCTTTTCCCGCCTGACCGGACACAGCGTCCTCAGCTGAAGAAAATAATAAAACAAACTATAAAGAGGGAGGAGACCTGACGGAGAGACTTGTGTCGGGTCGAAAAGTAACATGAATATCATCATCGGAATGGCAATTATTGCTGCTGCACTTTATATGCGCTTCAAGTTCAGAAATCAGGGACGTACCGAGACTGAGCTCTTCCTGCTTTCGATCACCGCCGGCGTCATCTCCATTCTGACCATCGAGAGCTACGCCACCTTCTGGCAGATGCTCTGGCCGGTCATCGATGTAGCACTCAGCGCTGCTATCCTCGGTATCTACCGCGTTGAGATCCGTCGTCAGGCTGCCCTTCGCGAGGCTCGCCGCGAGCAGGTCCGCCGCGCTGCCGCCCGTGAGGCTGCACAGATGAGCCGTCAGGCAAGACTTCTCTCCCGCGCATCGGTTATCGCAATGTATGAGTACAGCGAGAACACCGCAGGCGAGAGCATGGCTGCATAATCTGACAAATACTGCTGACAACGCAAAGCAAACTGATAAGGAAAAGCTCCGGAAGAGGGTCACTGAGACCTTCCGCCGGAGCTTTTTGCTGTCTGTGCAGGATTCTGTATCGGTCAGAGCAGGCTGAATACCGCCTGCCATGTCCTGCTGTCGGTATCGCCGTCCGCCGGAAGACGGAGTATGCGCTGCAGCTGTGCTGTCGATTCAGCCGTTGCCTCATCATAATCGCCTGTGTAGGGCACTGGCGTGATGTTTGCAAACCGGTCGGCAAGCTGGTTTATCATAGCCTGCATGGTCAGAACATCAGCGCCGCTGCTGCCGGTTGTCAGTGTGTGTGACAGTATCGGCAGGGCAGCCGGTCTGCGCGCGGCGGTATTGCGCTCATACTCGTCAAAAAGCATATCCCATGTGCGGTTGTCAGCTCTGCCGGTGGAGGGCAGCCCGTAGTCGGTCTGAAAATCTGCCACAGCCTGACGTGTCTCCGGACCGTAAATGCCGTCTATGGCAATCAGCCGCACTCCGCCGTCGGGAGTGGGAATTGCGCGGATAAAACGCTGAAGCTCGGCAATGTATAACGGCTTGTCGGCATAAAGCTGATTGAATGGCAGTAAGGGGCGCGGTCGGCTCCATTTGCTGTTCATATGCGTCACCTCACTCAGGATATCTCGTATGGAAACTGACCGCCGGTTTTGTTTCCACCGACGGTCAGGTCGGAATAGAGGCTGGCAATGGCTACCCATGTGAGCGGGTCGGCTGTGCCTGTGTCAGGCAGAGAATATAGCCGCTGCACTGCCTTTACTGCCGCCTCGGTGCGCGCGCCGAAGATTCCGTCGGGATTGACCGCCGGAACGGCATCGAAATACTGCGCAATGGTCTGAAGATAGCTCTGAAGCACAAGCACATCATCGCCTGTTGAGCCGACCGACAGCGGCTCGCCCGGATAGCGCGCGATGCCGCCCTCGATGCTCTGCTGGGTTTCGATTATGCCGAGATAGGCAGAATAAATTGCCTGCCATGTCTGCCTGCCGGTTATGCCGTCTACAGTCAGCCCGAAGGTCTGCTGGATATCGCGCACTGCGCTGGCTGTGCGGTCGTCGTAGGTTCCTGTGATGGATATCGGACGAACTGACGGGTAGAATTCTCCTATGACGGCAATGAAATACTGCAGCTGCCGCACACGCTGTCCCGAATCGCCCGGGCGGAGCACACCGGGATACTGGCGCGGGATATCCTCCTGCGTAAGTCCTTCGGAATCAAGCTCGGACAGCCGCTTGACTCCGGCATAAATGCGCGCAATCTGGTACCATGTCGATTTGTCGGTGATGCCGGTCACAGGCAGGCTGAAAACCTGCTGGAAGGTGCGAACTGCGTTCTCGGTGGCTTCTCCGTAGACGCCGTTGACCGGATAAATCTTTGGGATTCCCGGGTAATTGCGCGAAATCCGGTTGAGGCGCACCTGCAGCTGCTGCACCTCGTTGTTTGCAAGCCCGCGCACAAGAGGCGCACCCGGATAGCTTGGTGTGATATTCTGCACCGGAACGTCCTCGACAATGGAAATGTCGTTGCCGTAGTAATACCTGAGGATATCCTCGGCGCTGTAGCCCTGATTGGCGAGGGTGACCGTCTCAAACTGCTTGAGCCCCTGACACTGTGTCACTCTGCCGTCGCAATAGGCGGTGAAGAGCGGCTCGAGCTGACCGTCGCGCACAACGTAGGTGTTGAACTGCTCGTCGACGATGTTGCTGACCGTCTCAAAAAAGTCGCGTCCGTTGACAAAGCTCTGGTCGTAGGCGGTCGAATTGGTGATATCAAAGTCATAACCTCTGCTGGGATAATGCTCGAGGAATATACGGTTAAGGGCAAAGCTGCCCTGCGCGTAGATGTTGGCTCTGAGCGCCTGCTCGGGCCATGTGGGATAAATTTCGCTCGAAGCGACGTTTTTAAGATAATCAGAAAAGCTGACGGTCACGTTTTCGGCAGGCTCATTCGGTCTGCCGAGGTGGACGGTTATAAACTCCGGAATGACCGGCGTATCAGGCAAGATAATGCACTCCTTTCGTGATGTGGGTGAATTCCGGCGCCGATCACGACCATGCGCTGTCAGGCAGCGGAGTCAGCTCGACCCACAGCTGAGCGGTTATGCCGTCGAAAATCTGCGCCTGAAGCTCACTTCGCGGATAGTAGCCGTCGGCGGCGACCGAGACGTTATATATTGAAAAAGGAGCGCTGACCGTGTCGGTCGAAGATGTACCGGCAGGCAGCTGTATGAGCGGTATCCGCCCGTCGTCGTCGGTCGTGGCGGAGGCATAAAGCTCGCTGCCCTCCGGAGCTGTGCGGAATATCGTAACACGTGCATTCGGAATGGGATTCGACTGCCGCGCGGTGTACACTCCAACCTGCAGATAACCCGTACCCGTTCCGTCGGCAGGAATTGATTCCGACGACTGTGCCGAACGCTGGTCGGACGAGATGGGAGAAATGGGCGCACCGGCGTTGGAGGAAGGCGCCTGTTCCGACTGCGGTGAAAAAATTATACCTCTGTTTTGAGGCTGATTCTGCATAAATGGAGCGGAGATGCCGTTCTGATGGGTATTTTGGGGTGTAAGTGGAGCGGAAGATGCGGGTGAATGAGCGTTAACAGGGGTGCTGTGGAGAATGTTTGCGGAATTCTCAGGAGTATTTCGCCTTATGTGGAGCGGCGGAAGGGTTGGGGTGTGCTTTTGTTCGGACTGTGGAGGAGTGTGTGCATTTGGTGGTGTTGATGCTTCTTTTTGTGGAGATACGGCAGGATTAGGGACGAAATTATGACTCTGCTGTGGAGCGGATGAACTGTTCCGATGTCCGGCGATAATATCCTGCTGGCTTCGCTGGAGCTCGCTGATTACACGCTGAAGCTCGGCAAGGCTGTTCTCCACCTCGCGCCGCCACAGGTCGTAATCGGGTGTGCCGGCAGGCGGCGCAGGCAGAATGGAAGCTTTCGGCGGTTCGAGCGGCTCGCTGGGCTCGGGACGCGGCATATTCGAGCCCGGGCGGTAAAGCGGTTCATCAGGCTCAGGGCGGCGGTCACGGGCGGCTGAGGGAGAACCGCTCTGAAGTCCCTGCTTGCCCTTGCCGAGCCAGTAATCGCGCTCGGTGCGGCCGCGTTCAATTTCCTCCTCGCCGCTCTCTCTCTGCTTTTCGCCCTCGGTGCGCTGACCGGCGGCAGTGGTGTGTTCGGGCTGAGCCATCTGACTGTATCGCATAATCTCAGCATTATAGCTGTCGATAAGCTCCTGCAGGCTCTGTTGTTTCTTTCTCTGCAATGAAATTACGCTCCTTTCGGTACAGGTGGGCAGGTTGCTGTTATCATATCTATGCCGCTGACCGGCGGAATATTACAGAAAATTACAGCAAACGGGGAATTGCGTGTTAAAACGTACTTTTACCGCAAATCTGACCTCATACTGTCCGGCGGGTGATCGCAGGCGGAAGATGCATCAATACAAAAAGCCGGAGGGCGTAAACCGTACGCTCTCCGACTGTAATTGCATCGTATTGTATTGTGAAATTACTTCTGCGGCGGAATGCAGCCAACGCTGTCGAGAACATAGCGCGGACGGTAGGAGTAAAGCCGCAGATCTTCTGCCTGAGTGCAGCCGGAGAGCACCAGAACGGTGTCCAGACCGGTCTCCATGCCGGCAACGATGTCGGTATCCATGCGGTCGCCTATCATTACAGCCTCTGCCGAGTGAACGCCCAGCTTGTGCAGACCGGTGCGCATCATCAGGGGGTTGGGCTTGCCGACGTAATAGGCGGTGCGGCCGGTTGCAAGCTCGATGGGAGCAACCAGAGCACGTGTTGCAGGAATTATGCCCTTCTCAGAGGGAGCGGTCAGGTCGGAATTGGTGGCGATGAGGCGCGCACCCTTCTGAATGAGTTCAACTGCCTTGAGAATCATGTCGTAATTATATGCCGAGGTCTCACCGACAACAACATAATCGGGGTCGATGTCGTTGATAGTGATGCCTACCTCGTAGAGTGCGTTGTAGAGACCGGGTGCGCCGATGACGTATGCGCTGCAGCCGTGAGCCTGACGGTCAAGGAAACGTGCGGTGGCGAGTGCGCTGGTGTAGAAGTGCTCAACACCTACGTCAAGGCCCATGCGAAGAAGCTTCTGGCGAAGCTCGAGGGTGGAGCGCTCGCTGGAGTTGGTCAGAAAGAGAAACTGCTTGCCCTCGCGGTTGAGCCAGTCAACAAATTCGGTAACGCCGGGAATAAGACGGTTGCCGTGATAGATAACACCGTCCATATCGCATATAAAGCCTTTTTTCTCGCGAAGAAGTTCAAGATCCATAGCTTTTGTCCTCCTTGATTTATCTTTGTGAATTACAGGAATTATATTTTAACAAACCGGCAGACTGTCTGATAGTGCAGGTTCAGTCTCTGCGCCTGCCGGTGCAGATAAACTCCATAAGCTCTGCGGGGTCGGAAAAATCATCATAATCGCCGTTTATACCTTCGCGGTGATAGACAACGCCGCTTTGCTCATTGCGCTCAAGGCAGTCGAGAAGCTGATTGAGACCGTACTGTCTGATAAATGCCCTGAAAGTGCCGGGCTTGATTTTCGACAGAAGACCCTTTGTGCAGTCTTCGCCGCATTCCCAGCAGCCCTGCAGTCCCTTTTCGCGTGAGCAGCGCAGATTTTCGCACCATTCCTTATCGGGACAGTTTCCTGTATCGCAGCCGGAGCAGGTGACATTTTCCGAGCAGAGACAGCATGCCAATCCGCATCGCGCAATGCCGAGTTCACGTTTCATAATTGTTTTCTCCTGTTTTGTGTAGTGTGCTCACAGCCCGAAAGCCTTGAAGAGCAGCGACAGCAGACCGATATAAATCAGCATTGCAGGTGCGCCCTGAAGAAATTTCGGCATATCGGGATTATTCGCTCTGCGCATTCCGATGTTTATCAGCCACGAGGCGAGAGCAAAGCCTGCACCTGCGCCGATGGCAGTGCCGAAAATGCCCCAGATCGAGCCGATTTTCTCAAGTCCTGCAAGAAGCGGGAATGACATGACAGCGCTGTTGAGCGCCGCCGGTGCGATGAAGCTGCCGATTTTTGCGTTGAGGCTGTCAATTCTGCGGACAATTCCGCCGATTATCAGATACCACAGCAGAGCCGCAGCCGAAAGCAGAACGCCGCGTATCGGCATATAGCTCAGCCAGCCGCCCCATGCCAGCAGGTCAAAGGGATACATAGTCAGCAGGCTCAGCAGAGAGAATACCGACACAATGAGCGAAACGGCAAGCAGCTTGGGCGGCTTGCGCAGTGCCAGCAGTGTCAGCGAGACCTCGGAGCCGGCGGAAAATACCACGTTCTGAATAAACACAGCGCCGAGTGCATAGGTGAGGATATCAGAGATTTCAGTCATCGGCTCACCTCCTCACTGCCGGAAAGGCGTGTGCGCTCAGGCTTGTCGGTGGCGCGGCGGATAATTGCAATAACAAGACCGCAGAGGATAAAGCCCATTCCGGGCTCGGTGAATATGTCTGTGCCGGAAAAGCCCAGCCAGCCGCCGAAAAGCTTTCCGCTGCCGACTATCTCGCGGATAATGCCGACCGGCATTGCCGTCAGCGCAAAGACAGCGGCGCAGGCAAGCCCCTCAAAGACAGCCTCGCGCTTGGTCAGAATAGGCGCATCATCGGCAGTTCTTGCGAGAACAAGCGAACTGAAAGCGGCGAGGGGGGCGAAAATGCCTATAGCTTCGACACTTCCGAGAACGACAGTGTCGATTATAAGTGAAAGAACGAAAACCAGCATGGCTGAGATGCCGCAGTATGCCGCAAGGCGCACCTCATAGCGTATGCGCTCAGCCTCAATAGCTGAGACAAGACCCATCAGCGGAAGAATGACAGCCATCATGATGCTCAGAACGAGAGCGTTGCCGGCTGTGGTGCAGCCGCCGGCGATAATGGCTGTGCCGGCTGCGGCTGTCAGCAGAGGATTCTGCCTCAGAGCGTAGCTGAAAACCTCACCGTCATCGGAGATACGGCGTGAACGGTCGTTATATCTGAGTGCCATCGTCGTCCTCCTCATCATCAAAATCAAAGCTGTCGAAAGGACCGGGAGCAATGCGCAGGAGCTTTCTGAGCCTGCGCTCGAGCTTCTTGCGCTGAGTGTGGAAGCTGATGCCCTTCTGACGGAACTGCCAGACCATCTGGTCAATGGCGGAAGCCATGGGATTCATCAGCGCGGCGGCAAATACCGCACAGCACTCAACCGCTCCGATTCGCCGCAGGATAACCGTCAGCACACCGCCGCAGATGCCGTACATAAAGCGTCCGGTGTTCATGTGGGGGGCGGTCATTATGTCGCCGGCAAGAAAAACAGCGGCAAAAAGGGTGGTGCCGGTGAAAAGGTCATAGAGAGGGGACTGCCATACAGGAATGCTGTTGTATGGAATGATGAATGAAAGCACCGCGACAGCGGCGAGAAAACCGGCGCTGCTCTGCCATGCGCAGGCTCCGAAGAGGGTCAGTGCAATTGCGCAGAGAACAATCAGTGCCGGAGCGGTTGTGCCCATAGGTCCGCCGAATCCGGCGAGGAGGAAATCTCCTGCCGTAAGCGCGGGGTCGCAGACGGCAGCCACAGCATCGGTTGAGCTGACGACATTCTGCTGACCGGCAGAGAGAAGCACAAGAGGAGACAGCTCAGCACGGTTTGCGGCATCAGCCGTGTCGACGTTTGCGAAGACCGGAAGGATATCTCTGATATATCCGTAGCAGCGGTCGGCAAGATTGCCGAATAACACCGACTTGCGGTTTCCGTTGTAATTCTGCTTGTATACGCCCCAGCAGAGCAGTGCAAAGCAGCCGCCAAGAGCAGAAGGGTTAAAGACCGAGCGGCCCGGACCGCCGAAGGGGAGCTTTACAACTCCCACTGCAAATGCGGCGGCGAAAAAGGGCGCCCACACCGGACACTCCGCCGGAATGAGCATGGCGCAGATAAAGCCGGAAGCCACTGCGGTAAGATTGGGCAGAGTCTGCTCGCGGTTGCTGAAGAAGCACCACGCTCCCTCCACAGCCGCTGCGCCGAGTATGCCTGAGAGTGCCATTATCACCGCCCGGAAGCCGTATGTGATAACAGCCGGCACAAGCAGTACGCCGCAGGCGATGATGAGCACAAGTGATATGTTTTTTACTGAATCACGCCGCCTGAAATGGGGCGCGATGGATTGCTGTAACTGCATGGCGGTAACTTATTTCTCCTCGTCTATCCATTCCTGCCAGACCTCCGGCTTGTAGCCGACGGTGGCTTTTTTGCCGTTGCGTACGATGGGTGTCAGAAGTACGCCGGGATTTTCCAGCATCTTTTCCTCGACCTGCGCAGGATAGGCAAGATATGCAAGGTGAAGCTGAACATACAGCTTGCTCTTTGTGTCGATGAGCTGGCTGTAATGTCCGACAGCCGCCTTTACGTTGCGGTATTCGCCCTGACTTATACCGTATTTTATCAGGTCGATGTACTGGTATTTTATGCCGCGCTCCTTGAAGAAGCGCTCGGCTTTTTTTGTGTCAAAGCATTTCGCTTTGCCGAAAATCTGTATGTTCATAGGTTAAATCCCCGTGTAGTGTAATCAGTGGAATCAATAAATGAAAATGAATAAAAATGAATGAAACCGGTTCGCCGGACAATAACGCGCCTTACAGTGTGTCGTTGTCCTCCTCGCTGGTCTGACCGAGCAGCTTGCGGAAAATCTCAGGCAGACGGCTGAACTGGTCGGCAGACTCGTCGATGAGATAGGTCCATGTGGAGGTCGGTCCCTTGAGGTTGGATTTCTCGAGGTCGACACCGTCAGCGTTGACAATGACAGTATCGAACGCGTCGACAACATTGCGCTCAATCTCGCGCATCATGTTGGAATATGCCTTTATCGCCTCGCGGCGGAATTCGTCGATAGGCACCTTGCCGCCGATGACGACGAGGTGTATGCCCTGACGGACGCTGGTGATGTACTCAAGATATTCCGACCAGCAGCGGTTGATATAATGCAGGGTGAGCTGTGCCTCGATGAGAGCCACCTTTTCAAGTCCGTATGCCTTCTGCAGGCGGATAGCCTTTTCGGGGTTATGCTGAGCCAGCAGACGGGGCTTTGTCTCGCCGATAAGAATGTTGTAGTGCATCTTATGCATATAGCGGCGCTGGTCGTCAATTATCGAGGTGTATTCGGAGAGCTGCTTTCTTACGTCGTGGTAGTAGCCCTCGGCAATTCTCTGTATGCGCGCGATTTCGGTCATGACACGCTCATCACGTATCATCTGTGACGATGAGGGCTGATAAATGTATTTCGGAAGCAGGTTCTTGAGTCCGAACTGGATCATCATCTCGTCCTCAAGGCTGACAAAGAAGTGGGATTCGCCCGGGTCGCCCTGACGTCCGGCACGACCGCGCAGCTGGTTGTCAATGCGTCGGCTCTCGTAGTGGTTGGTGCCGATGACGAACAGACCGCCGAGTGCAGCGACCTTTTCCCAGTTCTTGCCGCTTTCGCCGCCGAGACGGATATCGACTCCGCGTCCTGCCATGTTTGTGGAAACTGTGACAGCACCCAGCTGACCTGCCTTTGCGATGACCTTTGCCTCGTCGGTGTCCTGCTTGGCATTGAGCACCTGAGTGAAAACACCTGCGCGGCGAAGCTCGCTTGCAAGCCACTCCGATTCCTCGACCGTCTTTGTGCCGATGAGAACAGGACGTCCGTCCTTGTGCAGGTTGATGGTTTCAGCGATAACAGCGCGCATCTTTGCGTCCTTGGTCTGATAGACGCTGTCGGGACGGTCGATGCGGATAAGCGGCTTGTTGGGCGGTACGGTGACAATTTCAAGACCGTACATCCACATGAATTCCTCTGCCGAGGTGGAGGCGGTACCTGTCATGCCGGTCATTTTTGCGTACATTCTGGTGAAGTACTGAATTGTTATCTGCGAGAGAATCATACCGGCAGCCTGGCTGGGCAGACCTTCCTTGAGTTCAACGGCAGTCTGCAGACCGTCGGGATAGTGACGGTTATCGACAGTACGTCCGGTGAATTCATCGACAATGAGAATCTTGTTGTCGCGCACGATGTAGTCGCGGTCAGCCTTGAGCGTGTGCTCAGCCTTGAGCGCGTTTGTGATGCACTCAAGTGCCTCCATGTTTTCGCTGTCGTAGAGATTTTCAAGACCGAGCAGGCGCTCAAGCAGAATAATTCCGCGGTCGGTGATGCTGACGTTCTTGTTGAACTGGTCGATGCGGAAGTGAGTACCCTCCACCATTTTCTTGACCAGCTTGAGACAGGTCTTTGGGAGGGAGTCATTGTAGGGCACGTTGCCGGCAATGACCAGCGGAACACGCGCCTCGTCGATCAGCATGGAATCAGCCTCGTCGACGATGGCATACTGGAAACGGCTCTGAACGAGCTCGTCTTCTTTCATTGCAAGGAAGTCGCGCAGATAGTCAAATCCGCACTCCTTCATGGTGATGTACAGAATGTCGCGCTGATAGAGCTCTTTTCTCTCCTCGCGCGAGGTCTCGGCGGTGATGCAGCCGACCGAAAGTCCAAGAAATTCAAATACCGGACCCATCCACTCCTTGTCTCGTTCAACAAGGTAGTCGTTGAAGGTGAGAATGTGGACACGGTGACCGGAGAGGGCATGAAGCACCGCAGGCATGATAGCGGCGAGGGTTTTGCCTTCGCCGGTGTACATTTCGGCCAGCTTGCCTTCGAACATGGCTATGCCGGCGAGAATCTGACAGTCGTAGGCGAGCATTCCGAGCACACGCTTTGCAGCTTCACGTGCAAGCGCGAATGCCGGAACGAGGTGGTCGTTTGCATCGGCGTCAGTTTTGATATTGCTGCGTATCCACTGGGCAAAGGCGCGCAGTGTACTGTCGCTTCGTCCGGCGAAATTGACCGCCTTTATTGATTCAACGACCGATGTATTGCGGTCGATAAACTCCTGCGACGGGTCCCAGATATCCTGAAGCTTTTTGTGTTTTTTAAGTCCCACGGTCTATCCCTCCTTGAGAAATAAGGGCATAATTACAGATGATATCATTATAAATTATTGACCGGTCTTTATCAATAGATTTTGAAAACATATTTTATAAGTATAAATATAAAAAAGCAGAGGAGATACCTCTGCTTCAGGATGTTGATGCGTGTGCGGTAAATTTTGGTATAGCGGAGTACCTTTCGGTAATGAAACAGCTGCACTTTCCAAAGACCGAGCCGGAATTATATCGGCGAAGTCAGCTGACCTGAGAAACTGCAACGAGAGTTGCCCATAGCTTAGATCCGAGCCGGATATCAATCGGCTCGGGGAGTAGCTTGCGTGAGATCATTCGAAAGCGAAAAAACGAGAGCGCCGAACCTGAGACGACGAACTGGCGATAAGTCATGATTGCGCATTGCAGATCGGCTTTAAACGGCGTTTTGCATACTTTGCCGCTGTTGGCAAAGTATGAGCCTCCGCCGGCTCGAGGCGGAAGTCAAAGATTCGCAGACCGTTACGCT
>JAZNOP010000126.1:0-2125 GCA_045580875.1 Acutalibacteraceae bacterium | reverse complement strand
CTATCAACTCCTTGGCTCACAGAACGACATGGCTACGATCCGACTTTCCTTATCCTCAAGAACACCGCGTATATCGGTCATCATAATAAGGCTTTCTGCACCCAGCATACCTGCAATTCTCGCTGCAGCTGTGTCTGCGTTTATGTTATATACATTGCCCTCATTGTCAAGACCGACGGTGGAGATAACGGGGATATAGCCCATGTTCAGAATATCCTCAACTATTTCAATGTTGATGTTTGTTATCTCACCAACATATCCCAAACGCTCGTCGCGTATCTTGGCGTCGATAAGGTGACCGTCGATACCGGAAATGCCGATTGCTCTGCCACCTGAGTTCTGCAGGATGTTTACAAGGTCCTTGTTTACCTTTCCTGCCAGAACCATCTGGACTATCTCGGCACTTTCCTTATCGGTCACACGCAGACCGTCCACAAACTGAGTGGTCTTGCCCACTCTTTTCAGCATATCTGTTATCTCAGGTCCGCCGCCGTGGACGATTACCGTGCGTATACCGACCATGGAGAGAAGGACAGCATCGCCCATAACAAGGCGCTTTAACTCTTCGCTCTGCATGGCGTTGCCGCCGTATTTTATTACGATTGTCTTGTTTCTGTATTTCTGGAGATACGGAAGTGCCTGGGTCAGCATCTCCGCTCTCATCGCGTCCATGTTCTGCATCGGTTTTCTCCTTAGGTTCTGTAATCGCCGTTAATTTTGACGTAATCGTAAGTAAGGTCGCAGCCCCATGCAGTTGCTGCTGCCTCACCGCTGTTCAGTTCAACATCTATCTTTATCTCTTTCTCGGTGAGAACTGTTTTTGCAAATTCCTCGGAGAAGGGAACGCCGCGTCCGTCCTTACATACGGGGAGAACACCCGCTTCGCTTCTGAACGCAACGTCTATCTTGTCAACGTCTACCTCAGCTCCGCTGTAACCGATTGCACAGAGGATACGTCCCCAGTTTGCATCGGCACCGAACATTGCGGATTTTACCAGAGCAGAGCAGATAACGGACTTGGAAACCGTAACGGCAACATCCTTAGATGCAGCGCCTGTGACGTTGCACTCAAGGAGCTTTGTTGCGCCTTCACCGTCTCCTGCTATCATACGGCAGAGAGTTTTTGTGACCTCGGCAAGAGCTGCCTTGAAGGTATCAAAATCCTCGCCCTCGGAGACTATCATTTCGTTGCCTGCCATGCCGTTTGCCATGACGGAGACCATGTCGTTTGTGGATGTGTCGCCGTCTACGCTTACCATGTTGAAGCTGTCGTCAACGTCGGCGGAAAGTGCCTTCTGAAGCATCTCAGGAGAAATTGAAACGTCGGTAGTTACAAAAACAAGCATTGTCGCCATGTTGGGGTGAATCATACCCGAGCCCTTGGCGATGCCGCCAACAGCGCACTTCTTGCCGCCGATTTCAAAGGATACGGCTGTAGACTTGGGCACTGTGTCTGTTGTCATAATGGCGGCGCAGGCATTTTCAGAGGAGACCTCAAGTCCCTTTGCAAGCTCGGGGATACCGGCAGCAATAGGCTCAATATCCAGAGGCTGGCCGATAACGCCTGTGGAAGCCACGATAACATCGCTGTAAGGAATTCCCGTCTCTTTTTCAACCAGCTTACACATCTCAAGGGCGATCTCCTCGCCGCCTAAGTTGCAGGTGTTGGCGTTGCCGCTGTTGCAGATCATCGCCTGTGCGTAGCCGTCTGCTACGTTCTGCTTTGTAATGTGGATAGGAGCGCCCTTTACAAGATTTTTTGTATATACACAGGCTGCTGCGGCGCGTGTTTCGCTTACGATTAGGGCGAGATCCTTTTTGTCGCGGTTCTTGCGGATTCCGCAGTGAACGCCATTTGCCTTAAAGCCCTTTGCCGCGCATACGCCGCCTTCAATATGTACCATAATAATTTCCTCCTCAGAGTCCTGCTTTCTCGTCGAAGCCGAGCATAATGTTCATGTTCTGCACCGCCGCACCCGAAGCACCTTTGCCAAGGTTGTCGAAAACTGCGGTTACCGTTGTCTGCTCATCTGTTCCGCAGACGATGAGTTTTAGAAAATTTGTACCTGCAAGGGTACTTGCGTATATAACAGGCTCATCTCCGCCGAAGGGAGCGACCTGTACG
>JAZNOP010000125.1:0-12804 GCA_045580875.1 Acutalibacteraceae bacterium | reverse complement strand
AAAAAAATGAAGCAAAAAACGCCGTTTAAAGCCGATCTGCAATGCGCAATCATGACTTATCGCCAGTTCGTCGTCTCGGGCGAGGCGCTCTTGTTTTTGCTTAGCAAATGATCCCACGCAAGCCGCTCCCCGAGCCGATTTATATCCGGCTCGGATCTAAGCTATGGGCGACTCTCGCTGCAGCTTCTCAGGTCGGCTGACCTCGCCGATATAATTCCGGCGAGGTCTTGGGGGTGGCACAGCCTGTGCATCACCAAAGGCTGCTCCGCTAAACCAAAATTTACCGCGCTCTGTGAAATGATCAGTAGATCCAATTCGGACGTTTAACCGCCGCTCACTTACTAAGCTGCTGTTAAACTGAAATTTATTTTCTCAATTTTTGCTTTTTCTGTGAGAGTTCATTATTTGCTAATATTTTTGTGTTACAATCCATTATCATATAAAGAAGGAATCAAAAATGAAAATCATTGACTGTCATGCCCACATATTCCCGGATAAGATTGCGCTCAAGGCAACCTCCGGCATCGGTGTATTCTACGATGTTCCGATGAAATACGTGGGAAGCTGCGAGGCTCTGCTCGAGAGCGGACGTGCCGCAGGCGTTGAGAAGTACTGGGTTCATTCTGTCGCCACCACTCCGGCACAGATTCGCGCCATCAACACCTTTATTGCCGAGCAGTGCGAGATTCACCCCGAGTTTATCGGCTGGGGCTCACTTCACCCTGATGCTGAGGATATCGAGGCTGAGGTTGAATACCTTATCTCTCTCGGTCTTCACGGCGTAAAAATCCACCCCGATTTCCAGAAATTCAACATAGATGACCCCAAGGCGCTCCCCATGTACGAGTGTATTGCAGGACGTCTCCCCATTCTGGTCCACACCGGTGATTATCGTTACTCATGGTCCGACCCGCGCCGCATGGCAAGAGTGCTGGATATGTTCCCCGACCTTGACTGCATTGCCGCTCACTTCGGCGGATATTCCGTCTGGGACGAGGCATACGAGGCTCTCGGCAGCCGCCGCTGCTGGATAGACACCAGCTCCACCACCGGCATGATGAATGATGATGACCATCTTCGCCGGCTTGTGAAGAAATGGGGCACTGAGCGTATGTTTTTCGGCAGCGACTTCCCCATGTGGGATCATGCTGAGGAGCTTGAGCGGGTAAAACGTCTCGGCTTTACCGACGACCAGCTTGAGGATGTCCTGTGGCGCAACGCTGAGCGCTTCATGGAGCGTTTCTGATTTTCAGATAAAAATACATCAGAGGTACTGTTTTATGATAGAAGTATCCCATCTTACAAAAAAATATGGTCCGTTCCTCGCTGTTGACGATATCTCCTTCACCGCAAAGGAAGGTGAGATTCTCGGCTTCCTCGGACCCAACGGCGCAGGCAAGACCACCACGATGAATATGCTGACCGGATATCTTTCAATCACCAACGGCTGCGTTTCTATCGGCGGTTACGACATCATGGAAGAGCCGCTCGAGGCAAAGCAGCGCATCGGCTATCTGCCCGAGCAGCCGCCGCTCTACACTGACATGACAGTCGACGAATATCTACGGTTTGTGTGCGAGCTGAAAAATTCACAGCTTCCGCTCGAGCAGCATCTTGACGAGATATGCGAGCTTGTACTGCTGAAAAATGTCCGCCACCGCCTGATAAAGAACCTGTCAAAGGGTTACCGCCAGCGTGTCGGCATAGCCCAGGCACTCGCCGGAAATCCACCTGTGCTTATACTTGACGAGCCTACCGTCGGTCTTGACCCCAATCAGATTGTCGAGATCCGCTCGCTTATAAAGAAGCTTGGCAAACGCCACACCGTCATTCTCTCCACCCACATTCTCAGCGAGGTGCAGGCAGTATGTGATCGTGTTGTCGTTCTCAATAACGGAAAGATCGTTGCCGACTCCCCCACCGACCAGCTGAGCACCGCCATTATGGGCGGCAGCCGGCTTATCTGCACTGTAGCCGGTCCGTGTGAGGCTGTGCGCAAGCTGCTGTGCGCCATTCCCGGTGTCACCGGTGTCACTGTATCTCACACCGCTGACGGCGGAAGTGATGAATCGGAATATCTGCTTGATATTGCAGCCGGAAAGGATATCCGACGCACCCTTTTCGAGCGTCTGGCTGACAAAAACTGGCCGCTTCTCGGTCTTCGTGCAAGCGAGCTCTCCCTTGAGGAGATATTCATGAAGCTGACCAGATAGCGCACGCTGTCTCAACTCTCTGCAGAAAGGATCCCAAATATGCTGGCTATATTCAAACGTGAGCTTTCCGCCTATCTGCGCTCACCGATAGGCTATGTATTCTGCGCGGTGTATCTCTTCTTTTCCGCGCTCTATTTCCGCACGGTGCTCGTCGGCGGAATGTCGTTCTATTTTCCGCAGGTCTACTACGGCATGATAAACATCATTCTGCTGGTGCTCCCCATTCTCACCATGCGTATGTTCAGCGAGGAGCGCAGGCAGAAAACCGACCAGATACTCATCACCTCACCGGTTTCCATCTTTTCGCTGGTTGCCGGAAAATTCCTTGCCGCAATGGCAATTTATGCCGCTGTTGTACTGTTCACACTTGTCTACGCAGTGGTATTCACCTTCTTCGCCGACCCCGGCTGGGGACTTGTCTTCGGCAATATCTTCGGCGCTCTGCTCTTCGGTGCGGCATTCATCTCTGTTGGAATGTTCATCTCCAGCCTTACCGAAAGTCAGGTTGTCGCGGCAATAATCTCCTTCTTCATCGGCACAATGTTCATTCTTCTTGACGTCATTCCCGTGCTGATAACCAATGAAACTGTCCTCAGACTTATCGAATGGATTTCCTTTGTCGGCAGATACACACCCTTCACCGAGGGTCTGTTTGATTTCTCCAGCATAATCTTCTTCCTTTCGGTGACTGCAATGTTCTTCTTCTTTACCATGCAGTCCATCGAGCGCCGCCGCTGGGCGTGATGAAAGAGGTGCAATATGTCAAAGAAAAAACTCTCAATTGATCAGATAAAAGAGCTCGGTCAGGAGCAGGGCTCAATTGATTCCCGCCTCGATGAACTCAGCGAAACAAGTGAAGCGCTGCTCAGCGACCCCGACAACAGGTCATTCGGTGCAAGAATGAGCCGTTTCTTTGCTTCTTTCGGCGAGACCGCCGGACGGATAATCAGAACTCCCCGTTTCAGGCGCGGAGGTGCTTCGGCACTTCTGACAGCGCTGTTCATCGTCTTTGTGGTGCTTGCAAACCTCGTAGCAGTCTCGCTGACCGACCGGTTTGCATTTCTCAGCCCTGACATGACAGCCAATAAGATCTACACCCTCTCGGACGTATCCCTCGAGATGCTTGCAGAACTTGACGAGCACGTCGAGATCGACATCATAGCCTCCGAGGCGATCTGCAAAAATCCCGACATCACAGTTGACCCCTACGGACACATTCCGCTTGCCTGCGAGCTTATCGAGAGATATGCCCAGCACAGCCCGAATGTCAAGGTCTTCTACGTTGATATAACACAGAATCCCGGTTTTCTTGACCTTGTTCCCGACTACCGCGATTCACTCTACACCTACTCCATCGTGGTGCGCTCAGAAAGGCGCTCAGGCATGACCTCCTTCTACGAGATGCTGCCAAGCCTTTCCTCCACAGCCTCCACCGACTCGGTCAGCCTTGACATTGCTGCTTCGCTCACCGAGACCTATATTTCATCGCTTATCAAAACCGTCACCATTGATACCGTCCCTGTCGCAGCTTATCTTGACTGCCTCGGCGGCGGCGATTACGTCGGCAATCTGCTCGATGCACTTGCCCTCAACGGCTACAGCATACTTTCGAGCGAGCATTTCGCTTTCGGCTATGAGCCTATTCCCGACGAGGTGCAGATGGTTATAATCGGAGCACCGGAATATGACCTGTCGCTCAATCAGCTCGACCACCTTGCCGATTTCCTTTACAATGACGGAAAATACGGCAAAACACTGCTGGTTTTCACCTCCCCCTATATGCAGGAGATGCCCAATCTGACAAGCCTGCTGACCGAATGGGGCATGGAGCTGCAGCGCGCAGTCGTTTACGAGGGTGACTCCTCACGCGTACTGCCCATGCAGACAGCTGATATCTTCAAGGCAGGCTATATGAACAGCGAATACGTCACCGATAATATCTCCACAAGCGAGACGGTTGTCGAGGGTGCGCTCAATATCGGAATCGCCGGTCAGACCATGGGCAATGTGGTCATCAACGGCATTCTCAGCAGCAGCTCTGCCGGCTTCGTTTCTCCCCTCGGCACGGTTTACAATCCTGCCGATTACACCCCTGCTGACGGCGCTGTGCGCTACATCATGGCACAGGCTACCACCTACAGCGAGGGCGCTCAGGGCGAGACCATGCGCAGCGATATCATCGTCGGACCGGCTTCCCTCTGCAGCCCCGACTACTTCGGCGCAAGCCTTATTTACAGCAACTTCCCGCTTCTTATGGGAATCTGCAATGAGCGGTGCGGAATGTCAGACGAAACTCTGAATATCGCCTCAAAGACCCTCACCTCCACCGACTTTGCCATAGACACCGACATTCTCATCACTGTCACAGTGATATTCAGCTATATCGTTCCGCTGATAATAGCAGGAATCGGCGTTGTGGTCTGTGTAAGGAGGCGCCGCCTGTGAGCCGCAATACAAAACGCCTGCTGCTGATGCTGTGCGCTGTGCTTGTGATGGGCGGAATACTCGCACTCCTCAATCTTACAGGAAACGACAGCCATATCTCTGCTGACGATGTAACCGACACTCCGGTCAGCGATCAGAACGACCTGCTTGTCAACCGCAGCACCTTTGACCTGACACGCCTTGTCATGGAAAACGTCAACGGCACGTTCACCGTTGAGCCCGATTCCGAAGGCACTCTGTTCATCGCAGAGCTTGACGGCATTCCTGTCAACACTGATTTTCTCGAGGTGGCATGGTATGCAGCTGTCAGCCTTGGCTTTTCAAACGAAATTCCTCTGCCCGATGACGGCAGCCTGACCCTTGCAGACTTCGGTCTTGAGCCCCCTCAGGCAGTATTCACAACGACCTATGCCGACGGCACCGGGAACACCGTACGCATCGGCAACGCAATTTCGCCCGACAGCGACTCCTACTACTTCCAGCTTGACAGCGACCCTGCAATATACGTCACCACCTTCGATTTCTCCTTTTTTCAGGGTGAAAGATACTGGATAAGCGACGATCTCTTCAAAACCTCCTACGAGGGTGATGCCGAAATCTCACGCATAGCCATCGACCTGCCGCAGGACGGTGAAAAGCTGGTTATAATCCCACACGACCCTTCCGACAAGAGCGACCCGTGGTACAGCTACGATTATATACTCACCTCTCCGGAAACCTGCGCCGCCGATGACTACTTCATGTCAACCCTCATCGATGAGCTTTCGTGGCTGACGGCATACGAAGCACTTGTCCCATATCCTTCCGACGATGACCTTGCCGCCTACGGGCTTGACGAGCCCTATGCTGTACTCCGCGTGACGCGCAACGGCACCGAACACAAGCTGACCCTCGCCCGACACGACTACGATACTCTCTATGCTCTCGTTGACGGCATTCCGGTTATCTATCAGATAGATGCCGCCTCCAACGAGGCTATCGCATCGCTCTCCCTGCGCACTGTCCGCAGCAGTGATGTTCACGTCCGTTATTTTGACGCAATCGAATCCTTCACCGTCATAACAGGTGATGAAAAGTACGTCTTCCGCACCGAGCGCGTTGCCATGAACGACAGCAGCGAGCTCTACGAATACAAATCGTACTGCGGCAGCATACCGGTATCGCTGAGCAATTTCAAGGCAATGCTCGAGATTTTCAACCATGCAGCCGCCTCGGAATACACCTCCGGCAAGAGCGATTCCGAGCCGTATTTCACTGTAATAATTGATTACTTTGACACATTCGGTCATTCATCAGAGACAATAACCTACACCGAAAACGGCGCACGAAGCTATCTCTGTCAGATAAACGGCAGCGGCTCGGCAAACGTGACCGCAATGTGGGCAGAGAAATTCCTCACAGCGGCAAGAGCTCTCGCCGCCGGTGAGACCGTCACTCCGTAAGCCGCCGCATATCTGCTTTCTGATACAGCAGACCGCTGCGCTATATTTTCAGACATATTCAAATTCAATTGAAAGAGAGAGGGAATTATCATGCATATACTTTTCGGTATTATTTTCGGTATTGTAGTCGCTGCAATATTCACCTTCACCTTCGGTGATCTTTTCATCGGTATTGTCATCGGTGCTATATGGGCAGTATGCCTCGCAATGGGCACAAAGAACTCCTTCGGCAATAACAAAAGAAAATAATCGCCTGTTTTTCATCAAAACAAACCCACCCTGCAAGACTCCCATGTCTCGCAGGGTGGGTATTTTTGTTTTTCTGTCAGAATCTGAGCGAACAGCCGCCGCACAGGTTACTTTTTCAGATCGTTCTCAATTTCAGCTGATACCGCGCCTGTACCGCCGAAGATATAGATATTCGATGGATTCACTTCATCGATGTAATCGGTCTGAACATCGGTCAGCTTTGTCGGAACAAGCACGAGCGGAGCGTTGTTCTTTGCTGCAAAGACACCGCCTGCAAGAGCATCAGGGAAGTTTGTGCCGGTCGCAACACAGATATTGACACCGCCGAATACAGTTTCGAACGCCTTGTTTATCTCGATACAGGTTGCATATCTCGACTTGCCGAATACACGGTTGACCGTTTTCGGGCCTGCCTTGCCTATATTGCCCTCTGCCGCCTCGGATACAGCGAGAATACCGCCCAGTATGGTTGCAGTTTTTGCGCCGCTCGACTGCAGATAGGCTTTCGTGCCATCAGAGAGCACACCGTTGGCTGCAATGTAGAGAATGGGAGCCTTCTTAGCTGCAGCTACGCCGCCTACGGAGAGTGCATCGGCATAGTTATGTGAGTAGGCAAAGAATACCTCGGAGGGCTTTTTGCCTGTGATTACCTCAAGTCTCTTTGCTATCTCGACCGCTGTATCAAAACGGCTCTTGCCTGCGATGCGCTCGACATCGATTCCCATTCTGTTGAGTGCGGTTACAACGTCTTTATTTATGGCGAGTTCACCGCCGAGAATTATAACCTTGTTTGCGCCAAGACGCTGAATCTCTGCAATAGTATCAGCATCAAGCCTGCTGTTTCGCACCAGCAGTATAGGTGCGTTGAGCGCGTATGCCAGAGGTACACCGGCGAGGGAATCAGCATAACCGTTGCCGTCAGCGAGAATAACTGTGGAAGTTGTTCTGAATGCCTTCTTTGAAATTGCTACTGCTGTCTGTGTACGGCTTCCGCCCGCAACACGCTCTACGTTTACCGTTCCCGGAACAACCGGTCTGGTTGTAGTAGTGGTCGGCTTTGTCGTGGTTATGGTGGTAGTGGTCGGCTTCTTGGTTGTGGTTGTGGTAGTAGTCGGTTTCTTGGTCGTGGTTGTGGTTGTGGTGGTAGTGGTCGGCTTCTTAGTCGTGGTTGTAGTGGTGGTAGTCGGCTTCTTGGTTGTGGTTGTAGTGGTGGTAGTCGGTTTCTTGGTCGTGGTAGTGGTAGTTGTAGTCGGTTTCTTGGTTGTGGTTGTAGTTGTCGTGGTGGTTGTCGTCGGTGTTATATCAACAAACGGGTAGCCGTAGGTGTTTGCAAATGTCTCAGCATACGAGCCCTTGTAACCTCTTATCGTAGGCTTGCCGGACTCGGAAAATGCGCTCGTAGAGATGCTGGTCACGCTCTTGGGAATAGTAACCGCAGTAACGTTCTTGCAGCCGGCAAAGGAATAATCACCAATGCTCTTCACACTGTCGGGAATAACAATGCTTGTTATTGACTCGCAGCCACGGAATGCATTGTACTTGATTTCAGTAATGCCTGCCGGAATGACAAGCTCCTTGACGAGGGTATTGTTGAGATAGAGATTCTTCGCCATGGTGAGAGGATTTGACTTGTTGTAATAGCTCTCCCATACCTCATTCTTGAAATCAATTCTGCACCATGCCGCAAGGTCGCTGATGTATACACCCTTGAGATTTGTGCATTCCTTGAAAGCGTTGCTGCCGCAGACAGAAACATTCTTCCCGATAGTTATTTTCTCGAGATTGTCGCAGTCATAGAAGGCTTCCTGGCTGATGGTAGTTATATTATCCGGAATAATCACGCTTTTGAGCGAATCGCAGTTGTAGAATGCAAACGAACTTACAGTATCAACCGAGGCGGGAATGATTATGCCTGTCAGTCCGGAGCAGTTGTAGAAAGCATTATCGCCAATGACGGTTGTTCCGTTTTTGAAGGCATAATCTCCGGAGAAAGTGGTTTTTGCACAGATAAATGCATTGTTGTTTATAAGCAGACCGCTGCTGGTCCAGCTCGCCGGATTATTGTAGTACGCAGTGTTGAAAAACGCCTGATGTCCGATATGTCTGACGCTGTCAGGTATGCTGACACTTGCAAGTGCGCTGCAGTTGTAGAATGCACCTTCTTGAATATCAGCAACACCGGCGGGAAGATTTATGCTCTGCAGCGATGTGCAGTGAGCAAACGCAGAGTTGCCGATGGTTTTTATGCTTGCCGGCAGAGTCATGCTCTTGAGTGAAGAGCACTTGTAGAAAGCATTCCAGCTGATGCCGGTTACGCCGTTCGGAATATTTATCGCGGTCATTGCACTGCAGTTCTGGAATGCATATGCACCAATCGACTGAACTGTCGTCGGAAGGATTACTTCTGTCATTGACGAACAGCCGTAGAATGCAGAGTTGCCGACTGCAGCAACTGTGTATCCTCCCAGCTTTGACGGCACTGTCACCTTTCCGGCGGCAGACTTGTCCACTTTGGTAATGGTTGCCTTGCCGTCAATTACATCATAGGTATATATCCCTTCAGATGCAGCATCAGCAGTCATGTTCGCAGGCATCACAGGGAGCAGCCCCATGACTGTGACAAGCACGAGAAGAACGGAAATAAATCGTTTCATCATCCTTTATATTCCTCCAAAAAACGATATATTGTTTCAATATATAAGTATATCAACCCTGCCCGCCTGTGTCAATTGTCAAACCTACAAATGAATTTCCCGTCAGGCAATTCATTACTGCGTTATGACAGTATTCACCTGTACACATAACTTTCTTTCTCATATTTATCACCTTTTTTCAGCCATAATAACCTCAACTGTGTGCAATGCTACAAAATTTGACCGGGCGGCTGATTTCCCTTGCAATTTCCGCCTGCTGGTGTAAAATAATAGTTTGGAATAATAATTATAATAATCATATACAGGAAGGCGAATGCTTTGAACAATCTGAGAAACATTGCAATTATTGCCCACGTTGACCACGGCAAGACCACACTCGTCGACGAGCTGCTCAAGCAGGGCGGCATCTACCGCGAGCACCAGGCGGTTGTCGACCGTGTCATGGACAGCAACGAGCTTGAGCGTGAGCGCGGAATAACAATTCTTGCAAAAAACACCGCAATAGTCTACGGTGACACCAAGATAAACATCGTTGATACCCCGGGTCACGCCGATTTCGGCGGCGAGGTCGAGCGCATACTCAAGATGGTCAACGGCGTACTGCTGCTGGTTGACGCTGCAGAAGGACCTATGCCGCAGACACGCTTTGTCCTTCAGAAGGCTCTTGAGCTTAACCACAAGGTCATCGTTGTTGTCAACAAGATCGACCGCCCTGATGCCCGTGTCAACGAAGTATGCGATGAGGTTCTCGAGCTTCTTCTCGACCTTGACGCAACACAGGAGCAGTTTGATTCTCCCACCGTTTTCTGCTCTGCAAGACGCGGCATTGCTTCTTATTCACCCGATGAAGAGGGCACCGACCTCCGCCCGCTCTTTGATACAATTATCGATTATATCCCTGCTCCGGAAAGCAATGACGATCAGCCGCTCCAGATGCTCGTCTCCTCCATCGACTACAACGAATATGTAGGACGAATCGGAATCGGACGTATCGAGCGCGGCATCATCAACATCAACAGCGACATACTTGTCTGCAACAGCAGCAGCGACGCTCCTCCCCGTAAGGCGAGAGTTGTTGCTCTCTATCAGTTTGACGGACTCGGACGCACCCCTGTCGAAAGCGCTTCTTCAGGCAATATCGTTGCATTCTCCGGCATTGAGGATATCACCATCGGCGATACCATCTGCGCTTCTGACTGTCCCGAGCCGCTCGATTTCGTCAAGATATCCGAGCCGACAATAGAGATGACCTTCTCGGTCAACGACAGCCCGTTTGCCGGCAGAGAGGGACAGTTTGTCACCTCAAGAAACCTGCGTGACCGTCTTAACCGCGAGCTGATGAAGGACGTTTCTCTGCGCGTGACCGAGGTCGGCACAGACTCCTTCAATGTTGCCGGCAGAGGCGAGATGCATATCTCCATTCTCATCGAAACCATGCGCCGCGAGGGCTACGAATTCCAGGTATCCACTCCGCGTGTGCTGCTCAGGGAAATTGACGGCAAAATGTGTGAGCCGGTCGAGCGCCTGATTGTTGACGTACCCGAGGAGAGCATGGGCGCTGTCATGGAAAAGATGGGCAACCGCAAGGGTGAGCTCATTCAGATGACCCCTGTAGGCTCACGTATGCGTCTTGAATTCCTTATTGTCTCCAGAGGTCTTTTCGGATACCGCAGCGAATTCCTCACCGACACCCGCGGTGAGGGTATCATGTCTTCGGTCTTTGACAGCTATGTTCCGTGGCGCGGTGATATCAACCGCAGAAGCGGAGGTTCTCTTGTCGCATTCGAAACCGGAGATGCAACCGCATACGGTCTTTTCAACGCTCAGGAGCGCGGACAGCTTTTTATCGGCGCTGGTGTACCTGTCTACGCAGGCATGGTAGTAGGCAGCTCTCCGAAATCAGAGGATATCTCTGTCAACGTCTGTAAGAAGAAGCAGCTGACAAATATGCGCGCCTCGGGCAGCGACGATGCACTTCGCCTTGTTCCGCCGCGTGTTTTCAGCCTTGAGCAGTCGCTCGAATTCCTCGCTGACGATGAGCTTCTCGAGGTAACACCGAAGAATCTGCGAATCAGAAAGCGCATTCTTGACCACTCTCTGCGAATGAAGGCACTCAAGGGCGGTCAGAAGTAATCATCGCTTCACTGAACAATACAAAACTATACAGCGATACAGCCAGCACAAAAAGCATCTGCCGGACACAAATCTGACAGATGCTTCTTTTTATCACGAAAGCATAACAATGAAAGACCCTCCCGCAGCACTTTTACCTGCAGCGGGAGGGTCTTGTTATGTTACAGCTGTTTATGTATTTACTTTCCGCCAAGCTGGTTTTCAATATCCCTTGATACTGCAGCTTCACCGCCGAAAATGTAGATATTCTCAGGCTTTACCGAGTTTATGTATCCGGTCTGCACATCGGTCAGCTTATCGGGAACAAGTACCAGCGGTGCGCTGTTTTCTGCGGCAAATACACCGCCTGCGAGTGCATCGGGGAAGTTGGTTCCTGTGGCGATGCAGATATTTCTGCCGCCGAATGAATCTTCAAATGTTTTGTTTATCTCAATGCAGGTATCGTATCTTGTCTTTCCTGATACACGCTGTACATTGACCGCGCCGGCTGCTCTGATATTGCCTTCAGCGCTGTCGGAAATCGCGAGAGTGCCGCCGAGCACGAAGGCATTCTTTATTCCTGCCGTCTGGAAGTAAGCCTTTGTATTGTCAGAAAGAACGCCGTCTGCCGCAATGTAGAGTATCGGTGCCTTTCTTGCAGCTGCCGCAGCGCCTATCGAGAGGGCATCAGCGTAGCCATGCGAGAATGCAAAGAATGCCTCTGTGGGCTTTCTTCCTGTTGTCTGCTCAAGTCTCTTTGCTATCTCAACTGCCGTGTCGAAACGTGACTTGCCGGCAATCCGGTCTACATCAAGTCCCATATTCTTCAGCACTGTGACGACACTGCCGTCTATTGCCAGCTCGCCGCCGAGAATTATGACCTTGTTTGCTCCAAGGCGCTGAATCTCAGCAATAGTATCAGCATCAAGCTTGCTGCTGCGCACAAGCAGTATCGGTGCGTTCAGCGCATGGGCGAGCGGCACGCCTGCAAGAGAATCAGCGTAGCCCTCACCGTCAGCCAGAATTACCGTACCGGTCGATCTGAAAGCCTTTCGGGATATTGCAACAGCGGTCTGTGTTCTGCTGCCGCCTGCAATACGCTCTACCCTGACCGTCTCAGAGTCTGTCGGCTTTGTAGTGGTTGTGGTAGTCGTAGTGGAGGCAGTGGTCGGTTTGGTGGTCGTTGTGTTTGTGGCAGTGGAGGCAGTGGTCGGTTTGGTGGTTGTTGTGGCTGCCGTAGTGGTGGCAGTGGTCGGTTTGGTGGTTGTTGTGGCTGTCGTAGTGGAGACAGTGGTCGGTTTGGTGGTTGTTGTGGCCGCCGTAGTGGTGGCGGTGCCCGGTTTGGTTGTAGTCGTTGTGGTTGTAGTGGTGGTCGGCTTGGTGGTTGTTGTAGTTGTAGTGGTGGTTGGCTTGGTGGTTGTTGTGGTTGTGGTAGTGGTCGGCTTGGTGGTTGTTGTAGTTGTAGTGGTGGTTGGCTTGGTGGTTGTTGTAGTTGTGGTAGTAGTCGGCTTGGTGGTTGTCGTTGTGGTTGTAGTGGTGGTCGGCTTGGTAGTCGTTGTCGTTGTTGTGGTGGTTGGCTTGGTGGTTGTTGTAGTGGTTGTGGTGGTCGCCTTGGTTGTCGTTGTAGTTGTAGTGGTGGTCGGCTTGGTAGTCGTTGTGGTTGTAGTAGTGGTCGTTTTGGTTGTAGTC
>JAZNOP010000124.1:0-4041 GCA_045580875.1 Acutalibacteraceae bacterium | reverse complement strand
GCCTCCCTCTGACGAGGGAGGTGGCTCGCAGAGCCGGAGGGAGAGAAAAAATTGGCTTAAATCTGCGATATGTCTCTCCCTCAGTCAGCTTCGCTGACAGCTCCCTCGTCAGAGGGAGCCGCCTTACGTCACTGCTCGTCTCACTAACATAACCAAAATTTACACAAGGAAAGGGGATCGACAATATGTCAGGAAAGTGTGAAACGAAATATCCCATCGTGCTGGTTCACGGTGTCGGTTACCGCGATGTCGGAATTAAATTGCTCGGTTACTGGGGACGTATCCCTGATGCGCTGAAGGAAGAAGGCGCGCAGATATACTACGGCGGTCAGGACAGCTGGGGCACTATTGAAAGCAACGCCAATGCCCTCGCTGCACGTCTGCGCGGCATTATTGCTGAATCGGGCGCGGAGAAAGTGAATATAATTGCTCACTCGAAAGGCGGACTTGATTGCCGCAAGATGCTTACACTGCCCGGAACCGCTGACATGGTAGCTACTCTCACCACCATCGCAACGCCGCATCACGGGCAGGAATGGGTAGACAAAATCATGCGTCTGCCGAAGCCCATATTCAGATTTGCAGCCAAATATCTTGACAAGTTGTGCAAGAAGATCCTCGGTGATGACAATCCATGCTCACTCGAGGTTGCCGAGCAGTTTACAAAAGCCTACATGACCGGATTCAACGAAGAGGTCAAGGACGTTCCCGGTGTGTATTATCAGTCCTATACCGCCGCAATGAGCCACAACAACAGTGATATTCTTCTCTGGATGACCCATTCATTCATACGCCGCAACGGAGGCGAAAACGACGGACTTGTCACCGTCGAAAGCGCTAAATGGACCAATTTCAAGGGTGTCTGGCGCACCGAGCACCGCCGCGGCATATCTCACCTTGACGAAATAGACCTGCGCCGCACCGGCATAAAAAACCGCAAACGCAAAATCAAGGAAAACATCAGTGACCGCTATGTTGAGATTGTCAGCGAGCTTAGAGAAATGGGATACTGACGCATTTTATTACACATAATCTGACAGTGGAGAATTATTATGAATAACGAAATGATAACCCGAACGGAGGCTTTTCTCCGGGAAGCCTTTGCCGCCAGCTCATACCTGCATGACAATACGGCTGCGCGGGATTACAGGATTGAGCATTCCTTCAGAGTTGCGAACATTGCTAAGCGCATTGCTCTGTCGGAGGGCTTCGATGTTACCAATGCCGTAATCGCAGGTCTGCTGCATGATATTGCCTACTGCGAAGAAATGAAAAGCCGTGAGGACAGCATCAATCACGGGCGCCGCAGTGCCGCCATCGCCAGACCTTTTCTGGAGAGCCTCGGTCTGAGTTCAAATGCAGTAAATGAAATCTGCTACGGTATCGCTATTCATGTTGATGATAAGGCAGATTTCGAGCACGAGCGCACACCCTTCTGCGAAACGGTCGGAGACGCTGATAACATTGATCGTTTTGATGCTTATCGTCTGTATGAAAGTCTGGAATATCAGAAATTCAGCGAGATGAATCTCACCGACAAGAAAACGACAGTAGATACTTCGATTGAGCATCTGACTATTCTTAAGGAAATGACACTCGGAACAGAAACAGCAAAAAAGCTGTGGCTCGAAAAGCTTGACTATCAGCTGAGTTTCTATGAGCGGTTGAAAGCACAGCTGGATAACAGCTCACATATAAGCTGATAAAGCCGGCTCCGGCTGTATCCTGTACGCACCATCTCCCTGTATGATATGAAGACAACCTGACATCCCTGAAATGTAAAAACCGGCTGAACGACAACGCTCAGCCGGTTTGATTATTTCTGTATTTACCGTATCATCAATATTCTATTTCTCCGTTACGCTCCTCAGCATTTATAAACGCGGCGCACATACCGATCATGACCCACATACAAGGAGACTGTATCGGGAGCTGATAGCCGAAGAAGGCATGAGCCATATAGGCAACAACTGTTATACCGAACACCGGAGATATCAGCTTGTTTTTTCTGTCGGTATCGCGGAACGACTTCCACAGCAGGAAGCCGAAAAATGCCATGAATGCCGCGAAGCCAAGAATACCGTTGTCCACGAGCACATCAAGGAACTCATTGTGAGCCTTATCGACATTACCGCCCGATGACGGGAACTGTTCCTTTGCTTCGTCAAGGAAATAAGCTGCAAAGACCGTCTTGAAGTTATCCGGACCGATTCCGAACAGCGGACGGAGCTCTACAAGCTTGAGTGAACGCTTCCATGTGAAGAGTCTGTTGTGACCGAAGTCATCATCGAAATTGCCTCTGAGAATCTGACCAAGCTCGTGAACGATTGTGTCGGTTTTCTCCTTGTACTCATACTTGTCAACCACCTCGATTGCACCTGCAACCGCTCCGGCAGGTGTGGGGTCGGGAGCTGTGATATAGAGTGCTCCGGCAAGAGCAGCAACAACTGCAGCACCCATCAGCGCAGCGCAGACCTTGCGGTAGTCTGCCGGCTTAGCCTTGCCGAGGAATGAATTACCGAGCTTATCTTTGAAATAAGTGAGAACTGCACCCACAGCAGCAAGGAACAGAGTACCGACAAGCAGCAGCTTGCACATTGTACCGAACTTCTCTTCACGCAGCCACACCTCGACGATGAGCTGGTCAAGGAATGCAACACCTGCAGCCACGGCATATACATGAATCATGCGGCAGAGGGTTTCCAGCGAACTGCACAGCACCGGCGGAATAAGCACGATACCTGCAGCAAGTGCTACCAGTCCGGCATCAGTATTGATATTGAGCTCTGCAAAGAGAATTATCGCAAAGCATACGAGCGTTGATATATTGTACTTATCTTTTTTCGGACCGATTTTCTGAATATAGAGACCGGCTGCGATAACCACTGCTATCGCAAGGACATATGAGCCGAGGTTTACGTTGCCCATCGGTCCGAGAAAGCGGTATTTTGTGGTAGTCCAGAAAGGACCGCCGTAATCAGCGCCGTTAACTGAGGCTATATTGTAGATATCCCAGCCGAAGAAGTGGACAATACAGGCAAGACCGAACACTGCCCCGCCCCACACAAAGACCAGAGCATCACGCACCTTCGGTACTATGCCATGAGCAAAGACGAAATAGGTAATCGTATACATCGTCTGAATGACAAAGCCGTTGTTTCTCGGTGACATTCCCTGAAATGCCAGCTGAGGATTTTCAGCAAACACAGTGGATATAATCATGAATACCCAGTACACCACAAGCGCTGCATCAGCATAGAATGTGGGTTTCATGATTTTCTCCCTGGTAAGCGGCTGACGCTCCTCAACCTTTGTTGCTTCGGAAAGTATGTATGCGATAAGCAGCAGTATTGCCGCCGCGCAGAAGAAAACCGTAAAAGTGGTCAGTTTGAATTTTGTGATTGCGCCGTATTTTGAGCTATCCATCATCAGCGGCAATGCGACAATTATTGCCAGCAGATAGCCGTGGATTATCGTATTGGACATCACTCCGAACGGATACGGATCTGTTTTCTGTTTCCTCTTTGCGTTTGTATTGGAAGCCATAATCAACCGCAGGCAATGTCGGATTTTCTGCCTGCGCCTCCTTTGCTGTTTGCTTCTCCGTCATTCGCAACCTGCGGAGATTTTATTATAATATCATATTTATCGGAACTGTTCAACACAAGCGGTGAGAAATAATATAAATACGGTAAATTTTGGTTTATGCGAATCACCTTTAGGTAATGCACAGGCTGCACCCAATCCAAAGACCTCGCCGGAATTATATCGGCGAGGTCAGCCGACCTGAGAAGCTGCAGCGAGAGTCGCCCATAGCTTAGATCCGAGCCGGAAATATATCGGCTCGGGGAGCGGCTTGCGTGGGATCATTTGCTAAGCAAAAACAAGAGCGCCTCGCCCGAGACGACGAACTGGCGATAAGTCATGATTGCGCATTGCAGATCGGCTTTAAACGGCGTTTTGCATACTTTGCCGCTGTTGGCAAAGTATGAGCCTCCGCCGGCTCGAGGCGGAAGTCAAAGATTCGCAGACCGTTACGCT
>JAZNOP010000123.1:0-37031 GCA_045580875.1 Acutalibacteraceae bacterium | reverse complement strand
TACATTTTTACAACCACGAACGCATTCAGCTTAAAACAAAACTGACTCCACTTGAGCAGCGAAGCCAGTTTGTTCCTTAATTTAATATTTCCTACTTAGGGGCTTTTTGTACTGTCCGTACAATTTGGGGCAGTTCACTCAGGTGCTCAGCCGGGCGGTTTGATTTTTATCAGACAAAGTACTTGTCAATGAAACAGAGTAATACTAAAAACTGAACGGGCAGTTATCAGAATCTTCCGCCGCCGCCGCCGTGGCTTGTGCCGGAAGAACCGAAGTGGGTGCTGCTTCCGCCGCCGGAACGGCTGGAGGAGTCGGTGTCTATTCTGACGCGGTTGACATTGCGGTAGAGGAAAACGCTGTTTCCACCTGCCATGCGGCTTATGCCGGAGTCAAAATATGTATCAGCATCACGCTTGGAACGTATTGACTTGAGCTTGCTCTTCCAGTTGCCGGTAACAACGCCTGCAGGTGCTGCACCGAGAAGCATCGAGCCGGGAACCCACAGCCAGGAAACGGGATCCTTGGGCAGATTGTGATTATCATAAGGGTCTCCGGTTTTTGCCTGTGTTACAAATTCATCGCACAGTGTTGCAAATTTCTCAAAGCCTGTGTAATAGTCACCGTCAGAGAGATAGGAGACGAATTTCTCCTCAATGTAATTGATTCCGGCATCTGTTATAGCTCTGATGCCGAAACCGGTGGTTGTAATCCAGTACTCACGGTTCATGCCCCAGTTAGCCGTATCCATATTTACGACCAGAGCGACACCGTCGTGCTTTTCGCCGAAGCCGAAGCCGTTGTAATCGTAGTAATCGTCAGCAAAATCCATTATGTCTTTGCCGTTGGTAGAATCCACAGTGGCAATTACAACGTCAAACTGCTGACGCTCACTTATCTCGTCGAGCATCTGGAGAAGTTCTTCTTCCTCCCAGCTTGAGAGGATATCAGCCTCGTCGACCAGACGCGGGAGCAGTCTGTTGTCAGGAATAACCTTGGAGGCGAGCACATCGCTGAGGGCGGTGAGATATGCCGAAATGCACTCGTAGTCAGTAGTGCCGGAGACAAAGCTGTTCCACAGCTGCTCATCAAGTTCGTCAGCGATCATCGCATCAGCACGGGCGGTCTTGTAGATGAACCACTGGCTGGAGGTCAGTGCAAGTACCATGCCTTCGTTGCCGCCGCCGTATGTTCCGAATACTTCGGGTGCGTACTGGGTTATTTCGCCCTCCAGTGCATCATTTCGTGCAATGAAGACAGCAAGGTTGTAAGTGCTGTAAATTTCAGCGGCCTTGTTGTTAAGAGTGCCGAGCTCTTCTTCGCTTAGAATAAACTGATCGGCATTAATGATAAACTGCTCAGGAGCAGCGGGTGCAGTCAGATCCTCGTCTTCAGCGGCGAATGCCGGCATGCAGAACAGCAGGCAGTATAAAAGCAGTGTGATAACAGCCAGAATTTTCTTTTTCATAATACTGCACTCCTTTCTCAGCATGATGCGAAGAGATGGACAAGGAGATAAATGACAGCTGCGCAGGCAGCCGCAATACCGGCAAAGCTTGCCCAGTATTTTTTCTTGTCCATCGGGAGATCGCCGACAAATTTGCCAGTCTGTCCGTTCATCGCAAAGAGGTATGTCTCGCCCTCCCAGCGGGCGTTCATTGTCCATACAGGATAGAGAGCGTAGCGGCGCTTGCCGTCGTTGAAGCGTATGCTTCTGTTGGTAACGTTCTGAACGTTGTATTCACCTTCCACCGAGCGGCGAAGCTGAGTTTCAATAGTGTCGGTGATGCGCTCGTTTGCGCGCTCAATGCACTCTTCAGCAGGAGTATCGTACTTATCAGCGATATAGCCGGAGAGATAGCCCTTGTGGAAGTCGACTGCTTCACTCTGATCAAACGGCTCGAGTGATTCAAGCAGTTTGTCGTCTATCTTTGTTGAGCCGCCGACAGGAACATTTCTGAATGCGAAATGTCCTGAACGGGCAACGTTGTAATGGCTGGTTTCGGTGTAGCGATAGCTGCCGTCAGACCATGATCTGTCCTGAGTTGCATCAAACAGCATATCTGCATCAGCATCGGCATCAAAGAGCCATACAGGAACATAAACCGCCTGAATGTCGTCGAGACGGTTTTCGTTGCGGAACATGGACGGCAGAAGCTTTTTATCCTTGAGATATTCACGGAAAGCATTCTTTGCAGCAGCCTTATCCAGCTTGAAGGGTATGACTACATCGGGGCGGAGAGTGCCTGTCAGATTTCCCTGCATTATTACCGGGCTGTCGCAGAAGGGGCACTTTGAAGCCGCAGTGTCATCATCACAGACGATTTCACCGCCGCAGGAATCGCAGACGTATACCTTCAGGCTTTCTCCCTCAGCGCTGCTCCATTCGCTGCCCTGATCCTCAGCCCAGTTCATTTCGCTTGGCTGAGCGCCGTTTGTCATTTCTTCATAGCTTTTCAGCGTATCAAGATCAAATTCAGTGTCGCAGTAAGGACATTTCATCTTCTGCGCAGAGCTGTCGAATGAAATGGAACCGCCGCAGCATGGGCATTTATACTCAAGCAATGAGGACATGATATCACTCCTTTTTTATAAAGGGCGCTGACCGGAAAGATCAACGCCCTTTCTGAATTATCTGATATTATTTAGCGTCGTTGTCGTCAAAGATGTCGCCGCACTCAGGGCAGAACTTCGGCGGATTCTTGGGATCTTCCGGTTTCCAGCCGCACTTGTCGCACTGATAGAGAGGTGCATCTGCCGGCTTCTTTGCACCGCACTCGGGGCAGAACTTACCCTTGTTTACAGCACCGCAGGAGCATTTCCAGCCGTCTTCCGGCTTTGCTCCGCCGCATTCTGTGCAGAATCTGCCGGAATTTACAGCGCCGCAGGAGCACTTCCAGCCGTCAGCTGCAGGTGCAGCCGGAGCGGGAGCAGCGGCCTGCTGCTGTGCGCCCATCTGATAAAGATTCTGAGCGTTGATACCGCCGGCCTGAGCAGCCATGCCCATGCCGATGAAGCCGTTCATAGCGCCGGCGCTGTTGTTTGCAGCGTCCTTCATGGCCTCTGCCTGAGCACCGACGAGGGTAGCGGCAGCCATGGTCGGATCGCGCATGATAGCAGCGTGCTGAGCGTTCTTAATGAGAGCAGCATCTTCCTCGGTGAGGGTGATGGGATTCATAGCGATGGAAACGACCGAGATACCGCGAAGCTCACACCACTTCTGGGTAAGAGCGGTGTTCATTGCTGCAGCAAGCTCCTCAGCGTGTGCCGGGAGAGCACTCGGACGGATCTGCAGCTCGGAGATCTTTGCGAGTGCCGGCTGAAGTGCGCTGACAAACTCGGTCTTGAGCTGAGAATCGATCTCCTCGCGGAGATAATCATTTTCGATGTTGCCGCATACGTTGGTGTAGAACAGCAGCGGGTTGGTGATCTTGTAGGAATACAGACCGTTGCAGCGCAGATCAACATCGATGTCAAGGTTGATGTTTCTGTCAACTACACGGAAGGGGATAGGATTGGGAGTGCCGAACTTATTGTCGACGATCTCCTTGATGTTGAAGTAGTAAACACGCTGATCGTTGCCGACGTCGCCGCCATAGGTAAAACGGCGTCCGATGGTCTTGAAGGTGTCAAGAATGGACTGACCGAGCTTGCCGGAGAAAATGCTGGGCTCTGTGGAGATGTCATATGTATAGATACCGGGCTCAGCACAGACCTCAACAACCTTGCCGCCCTCAACGATCATCATGCACTGACCGTCAGCAACAGCGATACCGGAGCCGTTGGAGATAACGTTGTCGTTGCCCTTGGTGTTGGAGGAACGACCGCCGGTGACCTTGCTGCCGCGGGTCACGAGCACCTCTTTGTCCATCGAATCACAGGAGAAAAATTCTTTCCACTGATCAGCGAGTGTGCTGCTTACTGCAGCTGCCAATGCCTTTATAAGTCCCATAATCAAAAACTCCCTTTCTTGATTCGGCTCATCAGGTGAGCCGGTTTAATGATTTAGTGTTTTAATTTACAAAAGAATCCGGATACATTTATATTATTATATTTTTAATTTAATTTCAACAAATTTTTGTTAATTCAAATAAAAATTAAAATCTGCTGTATTCTTATTTGAAAACAGCAGATTTTATTACATGATTTATATAAAGAATTTTCTCTCCATAGTCTCTCTTGCGGGGCGGCATACAGCGAGGAAAATGAGCATTGCTCCAAGCAGTACCAGCACAATAAGCGGGTAGAAAGACCACCAGACGAAAGTATGTGTGAAGGTCCAGGCGATAAGGCACTCCATAAGTGGCATGAATGCGCCGAGGAGAATAAGTGCGCCGCCTATGATGTACAGACTGCCGCGCGGAACATAGCGCATCAGGGTTATCACCGCAGTGACCAGCAGGGCGAGAAAACCGACGACCGGAAGGGCAAAGGTTAAAAACCAGCTGCCGCCAACCGCGAAATTGATATAGAACAGATACAAACCGACAGCGGCGAAGTCACACGGGACAAAAATAACCGGATTGCGCTTTTCAAACCAGAAGGGTAGAACGAATATAATATATCCAAGGAGAAGAGCACCTATTACATAGCCGGACCAAGTGATGCTGTTGTTGATGCTCATATCACACAGCAGTGTTATCAGCAGCGGAATAAGGAACATGGTGCTGACAATTACAAGCGCGCCCTCCTTGCTCATCTGCTGATTTACAGGATATCGGTCGGTGGGGTAAAGTGCCTCTGCCTTCGGTCGGTCAATATCGGGGTGAAATGGAACTGTTCCGCATAACGGACACTGCTTTTCAGTATCGGCGAGCTTTACGCCGCAATTTATACAATACATAGCTGTATTCTCCTTATATGTGATTATCCTGTTTTATGGCTGGTTGCTTTCAACAGTGACCGAAATGCCCATGTCGCGCAGAATACTGAAGAAGTGCATCTCAAGTCCGGTTTCTTTTATATTTCTGATGAAGTTAACATTAAGAGTGCCGTTGTAGGAGACTATGCCGCAGTTATTGGGGGATTTTGCCTGAATGCCAAGAATAAAATCCATTCGTTCGATATACGGCTTCATTTCATCAGGGACCTTTACATCGCCGAGGTTTGACATACTCAGGCATGATTTGCGCTCACCAACAGCGTCAAATATTGCCCTCATGACGATATTCTTGAGAAACAACGGGATAATCTTGATTATCGGATTGAGCTCGCTGGTAACATTCGCCGCGATCTTGTAGCTGAGCTGCTTGGGCGTTATGTCAAGTCCCATACGGTGATGTATTATCTTGCATACCTCGTCAAAGCTGTAATCGCCAAGCTGAGGGTCGATATCCGGCGTGGTGTAGAAAGCAAAGTTTCGCATGGTTTTGCTGCCGAATATACGGCGAAGGTTGACCGGAATCATGATTTTTATGTGCTTGCGCTTTCTGCGTTCAGGTACCATTTCTTCCTGCAGGTCAAGAAGCGCCTTCATTAAAACTGCACCAAGGAAGGCGGTTGCGCTTACACCGTACTCGTGTGCCTTGTCCAGTACCTGCTGTACAGACATTCTCAGGCAGGTGATGTGAAGAAAACCGTCAGGCTCCCGGGTGCCGGTGTATTTCCATGCGTCCGGCTCGCTGCGGCTGGCGTTTACCGGCGCATAATGCTTGAGGAAACTGTCCTCCATCTCCTCCTCGGAGGGCTTTTCCAGTCTGCCCATGACACCGTTTTCGGAAGGTACAGCAATCGAGTACCGCTGCTGGATATATTCAGCGACAAGAGTTTTAAGGAATATCATCGCACCGGTGCCGTCGGTAAGTGAGTGGAAAAATTCCACTGCTACACGGCGGTTATATACGATAACGCGGAATGCGCACTGACGGATATCATCACGTGACATTCTCGAAAGGGGATAGCTGTTTTCTTCACGGATTGCAGGTGCGTGTGACAGCTCCTGCAGATAGTACCAGAATACACCGCGCCGCAGGCGGGTTGCAATCGACGGAAAGCGCCTTACGGTTACGTCAAGCGCCGATTGCATTATCTCCTTGTCGATTTTCTCGGAGAGAGTCATGGACATACGGAAAACGTTGCTCCAGTTGCGCCGTCTTGCAGCAGGATAAATCTTTGCGGCATTGTCGAGCGGCATCCAGCGGAGCTTGTGTTCATGTGCTATGTGTTTGTTTATAAACTGATTGATAGTTTCAATATCTTCCTCGTTTTCCTTGAGTCCGTACAGCACATAGCCGTGCCAGCGCTCAGGAGCAACGACCAGCTGACTCTCGCAGCCTGATGCCTTCAGTTTCTCATGCATTTTCACAGAGTCGCTGAGCATGATTTCATCACCGCCGACAAATATCAGCGATGGAGGCATTCCCTCAAGCTCGGCGAAAAGCGGGGAGACCATAGGATCGGTACGGTTTTGAGTATAACTGTCAGCAAAGAAGTTGAGCAGATCAACTGTCATTGACGGATCGCGGTCAGCATTTTCGGTGTATGATTCACCAGACATTGTCATATCTGTCCACGGTGAAATGGCAATTATCGCTCCCGGCATAGCGCGGTTCATTTCACGCAGACGCAGACACAGCGCGTATGTGAGTGAGCCTCCAGCACTTTCTCCGCACAGTGTTATATCCTCAGGTTTGAAACCCTTTTCAAGCAGGTAGAGGTAGGCTTCAACAGAGTCATCAAGTGCTGCTGGGTATGGGTGCTCAGGCGCAAGCCGATACGCTGCGCAGAATACTCTGGTGCCGCACTGAACAGCAAGGGCAGATGCGAATCCTTTGGCATATTCAAGATCACCGCAGGTGTATCCGCCGCCGTGCAGGTATAGGATAACAGTATGGCGGCGCTCATCGTTGGGAATCATCCAGGCGCCTTCAAAATTGTCAAACTGATGATGCTTGCAGATAACCTGTCTGCGGTAGACAGCTTCCATCAGCTCGCCGGTTTTGTTCTGAGCTTTTCTTATGGTCTCGAGTGAACAGTTTTCAAGCAGCGGCTTGAGAATAGATATCTGAGTTCTTACCGTTTTGGCGGATAATGGCATAAGTATTTATTCCTTTACTTTTATCTGTCTGTCGTTCTGCAGGTAAATAATTATTGTATATAATACATCAATATATTACGGTACAGATACACGACACATCAGGGGCGTCGCCCCGGTGGATATCTTCTGGTGGTATTATATCGTAAAACACGAAAGTTTACAACCTATTGATAAATTACACTGCTCTACTGCCGGTAGAATGACCGGTAGAATACATGAATAACCTGATTGTTATGCGGTTTGTCAGTGCTTCAGATAATAAAGAAAGCCAGAAGCTATCTGCGAAAAATAAGCTTCTGGCTTCGGTTTTGCTCTTATTCATTTTACGTAAATCAAAGAACGTAGAGAATGATTCCGACGTACTGCAGTATGCTTCCGAGCAGAACAAAGATATGGAAAACAGAATGGCTGTAACGGTGATTCTTTGCAAGGCAGTAAATTGCAGCGCCTATGGTGTAGGAGATGCCGCCAAGAAGAATCCAGAGCAGACCCATCAGCGGAACTGCCTTTATTGCGGTGCCTCCGGCGGCGATTATGCACCAGCCCATGCCAAGGTAGCATATCATCGAGAACTTCTCATATTTTTCCCAGTCTATGGCAGTAAATATTATTCCGACAGCTGCGCAGCCCCAGACAAAGGCAAATATTGCCCAGCCGCAGGCCGGTGAATAAGCGCGTATGGGGCAAAGCACGATGGGTGTATATGTTCCGGCAATCAGCAGGAATATCGTGCAGTGGTCAAGCACCTGCATGACTTTTTTGCCCATGTTGCAGGGAAGGCCGTGATATACGCTGGACATCGTGTAGAGCAGGATCATTGAAATTCCGTATATGGCACCGCCGACTATGCCCCAGATATCACCTTTGGAGGTTGAAACAGCAAGGCAGGTGGCAAGTGCAAAAAAACCGAAAACTACACCGATGCCGTGTGAAATTGTATTGAAGAGCTCTTCTCCTTTGGTGTAGCCGGGATATGCTCTGTCGCAAAGTTTGGTTCGGGTCATGATTGTCTCCTTCTGAAATTTACATGTATCGTACGTTATCGCCGCCCTCGAAATACAGCGCAAGCGAGCCCGGGCCGATATGTGAGCCGGTAACAGGCTCGTGCTTGACTATCATTATTTCCTTTGACGGGTGCTTTTTTCTGATAAGCTCAGAAAGTGCAGCGGCATCCTCAGGACAGCCGCAGTGAGAAATTCCGACAAGCTCTCTTACGGTATCATCAGCAAGAGCATAATATTTCTCTGCCATTGCCTTTATGGCCTGCATTCTGCCGCGGATTTTCTCAAATGCAACAATCCTGCCGTTCTCATTTCCTTTGAGCAGCGGTTTGATTCCAAGAACAGAGCCGACAACAGCACCTATGTTGGAAAGTCTGCCGGTACGCTTGAGATGCATAAGATCGTCAACAATGAAAACCTGATATATTCTGTGGCGCAGAGAGTCAAGATAATCGGCGGCTTCATCGACGGACATACCGTTTGAACGGCACTTGACCGCGCGCATGACAAGCAGTCCCTCGCCAAGAGATGCTCCAAGACTGTCGATAAGTCTGATCTTTCGCTCCGGATAAGTCTCCAGCAGCTGTTCGCGTGCAATCATCGCAGAATTGAACGAGCCGCTTATGCCGGAGGAAAGTCCAACGAAAATAATATCCTGACCGGCGCGCAGGATCGGTTCCATGCAATCTATATACGTCTGCGGGTTTACCTGTGATGTAGTCACAGTAACACCGCTCTTTATTGAGTTGTAATAGCTGATATCATCATAGCTGTCGGTGTCAGAGCAGACATATTCCTTGCCGTCAATATTGTAGGACAAAGGAATAACGACTATCTCATGCTCTTTTGCTGTGCGTGTTTCTATGTTTGCGGTTGAATCGGTTATGATCGTGAATGACATTGTTGTGTACCCCCCTCAGATCGGAATGAAATAGTGAAGCCGGCGCGGGTGCTGAAATATTTCCAGCGGCTGGCTGTCCGTTATGATATGAATTATACCCATCATACATCGAAAAACACAACCTACTGCCAGGCTCTCCGACTATACTGAATCCAGTAGAATGGTAGAATTACAATTCTACTGTTCTACTGAGAGTGGAGTTGGCTTAAATATGCGGTTTTTAGCAGCTGCTGCCAGCGGACGAAAAATGAGTGGTATCGCCGCCTGAATAATCACATGGCGCATGTAAAGTGGTGCGGCTTAACAGGTGAGGCGCCTGACAGTTAATCAATAACCGGCAAAAACAGAGCGGACAGATTAAATGTATATAATAATATACGGGTACAATTGTATAACATTACAGATGTATCAGCTGTCATTCCGACCTGGAAAACAACGGTCATACATTCTGCGATTTATCACTGTAAATCATAAAAATTTTTTTGAAAAAAACTATTGACAATTCAATTTTGTGGGAGTATAATGCACTCAACATTTGAATAATACAAACAACGACTGTGACGAAGACGGTCGGAATGTGGATCCTCCAGAGAGTTGGCGGTTGCTGCGAGCCAACGGTGAAGCTTTCCAGATGACCTATCACTTCTGAGTCGGAGGACCGAAAGCTTTGCTGCAAGTAGACTCCTTCCGTATTGCTGCGTAAAGGCAAAAGGCTTGTTAGAGCCTGGAAAGTGGCAGATTGATTAATCTGCAATTTGAGTGGTACCGCGGGTTGAATAACTCGTCTCAAGTTTTTGAGACGGGTTTTTTTGTTTTATTCAAAGCCGTTAATTAAAAGCTTCAAACTGAAGCAACGGAAATGAAAGGAGCAAAAATCAATGGAATTCAATTTGAGAGAAGTTGCAGGCCGAATAAAAGACCTGCGCGAAGCAAAGGGCTTCACACCTGAAGAGCTTGCAAAGCTTACCGGTGTGTCGGTTGAGGATTATCGTATTCTTGAAGAAGGCGAGACAGACTTCAGCTTCACATTCATTTATAAGTGCGCAAAGGCTTGCGGTGTCGAGGTCGTTGATATCATCGAGGGTACCAGCTCAACTCTTACCTCCTTCGCCATCACAAGAAAGGGCGAGGGTCTGAAGATAGTCAAGAAAAAAGGTTTTGTTTATAATAACCTTGCACCGAAATTCAAGGATAAGCTTGCTGAACCTTTCCTTGTAAAGTTCCCGTATCTCCCAGAAGAGCAGAATGTGCCCATAAAGCTCAGTTCTCATAACGGTCAGGAGTTTGACGTAATCGTCAAGGGTTCGCTCAAGGTACAGGTTGGAAATCATATCGAGATACTCAATGAGGGCGACTCCATCTTCTACAACAGCCTTATTCCTCACGGAATGATCGCTGTCAGCGAGGGCGGCTGTGAGTTCCACGCTGTTGTTCTCAATCCGCAGAACGGTCAGGTCAGCGAGGAGTATCCCGAGGCTCCTTATATTGCAGCGAAGTCAGCTGCTGCGGCTGCCGATGAGGTGCATACAGTTGCTGACAATTTCGTAGAGTCCTTCTACGATGCAAACGGCGTGTTCAACGGCATCAGATTCATGAACGAGGATAAGTTCAACTTTGCATTCGACTGCGTTGATGCAATAGCAGCAAAGGATCCGGATAAGCTTGCCATGATGTGGGTCGGCAATGACAAGTCTGAGCGCAGATTCACCTTCAGCGATATGAAGAAATACTCTGCAAAGACCGCCAACTACTTCGAATCACTCGGAATCAAGCGCGGCGATACCGTCATGCTTGTTCTCAAGCGTCACTATCAGTTCTGGTTCTGTATGCTTGCTCTTCATAAGATCGGCGCAATCGCAATCCCTGCAACAAATCAGCTCGTCGAGCACGATTTTACCTACAGATATAAGGCTGCAAAGGTCAAGGCTATCGTATGCACTGCTGACGGTGAGGTATCCGACGAGGCAGAGAAGGCAGCAGCAGAATTCCCGGGCATGATCAAAGTTCTTGTCGGCGGACAGAAGGACGGCTGGCATGACTTCAATGTTGAGATGGAGCGCTTCAGCACCCATTTCTACCGCACTGAGAACTCTCCCTGCGGCGACGATCCCATGCTCATGCTGTTCACTTCAGGTACTACCGGATATCCGCGTATAGCAACTCATTCCTATAAATATGCACTCGGTCACTATCCCACTGCAAGACACTGGCACAATGTAAAGCCCGGCGGACTTCACTTCACCATCTCCGATACCGGCTGGGGTAAGGCTCTCTGGGGCAAGCTCTACGGACAGTGGCCCTGCGAAGCGGCAACCTTCACCTATGACTTTGACCGCTTCCATTCCGATGATATACTCCCGCTTTTCAAGAAGTACAACATCACAACCTTCTGCGCACCGCCTACCATGTACAGATTCTTCATCAAGGAAGATCTCTCCAAGTATGATCTCTCTTCAATTCAGTACGCAACAACAGCCGGCGAGGCGCTTAATCCTGAGGTTTTCAATCAGTTCAAGAAGGCAACCGGACTTACCATCATGGAAGGCTTCGGCCAGACCGAAACCACACTTTCAATTGCAAACTTTGTCGGTTCAACTCCCAAGATCGGCTCGATGGGAAGACCCAGCCCGCTGTATGACGTTGTAATACTCGATCCCGACGGCAATGAATGCCAGACCGGTGATACCGGCGAGATCTGCATCCGTACAAAGAACGGCGCACCCTGCGGACTCTTCATCGGATATTATCTTGACGAAGAGAAGACCAATGACGTATGGCATGATGGTTACTATCATACAGGCGATCAGGCAACCATGGACGAGGACGGCTATCTCTGGTATGTCGGACGTATCGACGACGTCATCAAGTCCTCCGGTTACCGCATCGGACCGTTCGAGATCGAAAGCGTCATCATGGAGCTGCCTTATGTTCTTGAGTGCGCTGTCACTCCTGTTCCTGATGAGGTCCGCGGTCAGATTGTAAAGGCTACCATCGTGCTCACAAAGGGTACAGTCGGTACCGATGAGCTCAAGAAGGAAGTTCAGGAATACGTCAAGACACATACCGCTCCCTACAAGTACCCGAGAATCGTCGAGTTTGTTGAGGAGCTTCCCAAGACAATCAGCGGCAAGGTAAGACGTGTTGAGATCCGTAAGAAGGACCTCGAGAAGACCAACGGCTGATTATGACGCAAATAAAAAACGGAGACAGTGATGCAGCTGTCTCCGTTTTCTGTTTAACAGTACTGAATAAAAAGCACATCACCCGGTTAAAGGCGATGTGCTTTTTTCATTTATTTCTTGAGTCCGAGAATCTCAGCTGATTCATCGCGCATTTTGTACTTGAGGATCTTTCCGGCAGCGTTCATCGGGAACTGATCGACGAACAGGAAGTATCTCGGTACCTTGTGACGCGCAATAGAAGCATTGCCGTATTCGCGCATCTCATTCTCGTCGGCGGTTTCGCCCTTGTGAAGAATGATCCATGCACAGCATTCCTCGCCGTATCTCTCGTCAGGAACGCCGACAACCTGAACGTCACGCACCTTCGGGTTGGTCAGGTAGAACTCTTCAATCTCACGCGGATAGAGGTTCTCACCGCCGCGGATAATCATATCCTTGAGTCTGCCGGTGACCTTGTAGTAGCCGTCAGGAGGGCGGCAGCAGATATCTCCGGAATGGAGCCAGCCGTCAGCATCGATAGCCTGAGCGGTTGCCTCGGGCATCTTGTAGTAGCCCTTCATGATGTTGAAGCCGCGTGCGACAAACTCGCCGCTTTCGCCGTCGGGAAGTTCTTCACCGGTTTCAGGATCGATGACCTTGCATTCAACGCCGGGGAAAGGACTTCCGACAGTCTCGACACGGTGGTCGATATCTTCATTGACCTCACCCATGGTGCAGCCGGGAGAAGCTTCGGTCTGTCCGTAAACGGAGATTATCTCGCGCATATTCATTTCGTCAGCTGCTCTGCGCATCAGGTCGGCAGGGCAGTTCGCGCCAGCCATAATGCCTGTGCGCATATAGGAGAAATCAGTCTTTGCGAAATCCGGATGGTTGAACATCGCAATGAACATTGTGGGAACGCCGTTGAAGCAGGTGATATGCTCGTCGTTTACGCAGGCAAGTGACGATTTCGGAGAGAAGTAGGGAATGGGGCAGAGTGTTCCGCCGTGGGTCATCATGGAGGTCATCGAGAGTACCATGCCGAAGCAGTGGAACATCGGAACCTGAATCATCATGCGGTCAGCGGTGGAAAGATCCATTCTGTCGCCGATAGTCTTGCCGTTGTTTACAATATTGCGATGGGTGAGCATAACACCCTTCGGGAAGCCTGTGGTGCCGGAAGTGTACTGCATATTGCAGACATCGTCAGGCTTGACGAGCGAAGCACGTCTGCGTACCTCCTCACGCGGTACCATGGAGGAGCGGGAAAGCATCTGCTCCCATGTCAGACAGCCGGGCATGGAGAAGCCGGCTGTGACAACATTGCGCAGGAAAGGCAGATTCTTGGAGTAAAGCGGCTTTCCGGGAGTAAGAGTCTCAAGCTCAGGACAGAGCTCCTGAATGATCTGCTTATAATTGATGTCCTTGCAGTATTCGATCATAACGAGAGTATGTGTATCAGACTGCTTGAGCAGATACTCTATCTCGTGAATCTTGTAAGCAGTGTTTACTGTGACAAGAACAGCACCGATTTTGGTTGTTGCCCAGAATGTGATAAACCATTCAGGAACATTGGTTGCCCATACAGCAACATGATCGCCGGATTTTACGCCGAGAGAAATGAGCGCTGCAGCGCATTCGTCGACATCGCGGCGGAATTGCTTGTAGGTTCTGGTGTAGTCAAGTGTGGGATACTTGAAGGCGTACTGGTCAGGGTAGGTCTCTGCCATGGTATCAAGAACATCTGCAAAGGTGTAATCAATGACATCGTACTTCTTCCACACAAATGTGCCGGTCTTGGATCTGTTGTAATATGCACGGTCGTGTTCCTTCTTCTCGCGCTGGAGAGATGAGATGTAATTTGCAAAGTGGGTCAGGACGATATCCGCATCGTTGATCTCATCGTTCCATGCAGCGCATATGAAACCGTCATAATTGAGTGAGGAGAGTGCGCCCAGCAGCTTTTCGACAGGCAGTTCACCTTCGCCGATGAGTGCAGTTTTACCGTCCTTCATATCACCGAGACGTACGTATTTAATGTATGCACCGAGAGTTTTGATGGTGGTCTCAGCAGTTTCTTCAGCGCCGAAGTATGTGCCGCGGACGTTCCACGAAACGCCGATTGCGGCAGAGGAAAAGAAATTGATCAGCTCAAGAATATTCTCAGTGTTTGCAAGATAGCCGACCGTCTCAAGCAGAATACCAACATCTGAAGTCTCAGCGCGCTTTATGGCCTTTCCGAGTTTCTCATTGAGCTGCTCTGCAGAAATCTCATTCTCAACACGAACAATTATGTTCTCAATTCCTGCATTTGCTGCCATATCAACATACTTTGCAATAACGTCGGTATCAGCCTCAGCGCTGTCGAGAGAGACGGGATAGCTGAGTGCCGGAACCGAGAGATTGCGGTTTATGAGTTTTCTTTTAGAGTCAGCAGTGCGGTCGCGGCGCAGAATGCTGTCGTGGTGCTGACCGCGTTCTTTTACAGCATCGTATATCTCAAATCCGTCAAAGCCGTAATCATAGGCATAGCGGCAGGTATCGAGGAATGATGCTCGTTTTACATTCTTGGTCGAAAAAACGATTTTCATTTTATTCCTCCTCAGAGACAATCTTGTTGAGTGCGTTTATATATGCTCTGATGCTTGCGGCAACGATATCGGTGGAAATGCCGTTGCCGGAATAAAGCTTTCCGTTGTTGCGAAGTCTGACAAGAGCAGAGCCGAGAGCCTCTTTACCCTCGGTTACCGACTGAACCTGGAAGTCATCGAGTTCATAGTGGTAGCCGATGCACTGCTCGATCGCGCGGAATGCAGAGTCGACAGGACCGTCGCCAGTGCTGACACCGCAGATGATTTCACCGTCGCACTTGAGGGTAACCTGAGACATTGAGCCGGTCAGATTGCTGCTGTTTGTGGTGTAGCTTTCGAGATGATAGGTGGAAGGCGCCTGCATTGCAGAGCTTGCGATGAGAGCCTCAAGTTCCTTTGCTCCGACAGCATCCTTCTTTTCGCAGACCTGCATGAGTGACTTGTGAACATTACCGCAGTCAGCGTCAGAAAGGTCGTAGCCGAGAATCTGAGCTGCCTGTGCAACCTGAGCGATAGTGCTATCGGCATCAAGCAGAATCTTTTTCTTCTCGCTTACCGCGTGGTCGGATTCGTAAGCCTGATGGTTGATGCTTGCGAGCATATCATCAATGCTTGCGTGTATTTTTGTGTTATTGAGGTTTGTTTCAGCACCGATCTGCGCGCTGCAGGCTCTGAATGCATCAGAAAGCTTGCCGCTCAGCAGTACATCGTCTCCGGCCATAGCACACTTGAGTCCGTCTGCTCCCTTTGCAGCAGCTGCAACGGCAGAAGCAACAGCCATGCTGATGCGGTCGGATACCTGAACGAATACAGGAATGTTTACAGCGGCCTTGACCCTTGCAGTGAGCTCGGCAATTTCCCCGGGCAGAGAAATACCGGCATCATCACAGATGGTGATGACTGTAGCGCCGCTTGCCTCAGCTTCTTTTGCGGCGGCAATGAGGAAGCTTTCGTCAGCGCGGGTGGCATCGAGAGCAGAATACTCAACATCATCGCAGAGAGCGCGTGCAGCTTTGACAAGCTCAGCGATTTTTGCAATCATCTTGTCAGCTTTGATGTGATAGGTGTACTCCATCTGAACGGTCGATGCCGGCAGCTCAATCTGCAGGCGCGGGTGCTTTGCATCTTTGACACATTCCCATGCAGCAGCGGTTTCCTCAGCGGTAAAACCTACAGGAATAGCGAGAACAGCATTCTGAATGTTCTTGACAATGGTCTTATATATAATAGTATCCTCACGGAGGTTCTTTATGGGTGCAAGCTCAACTGCATCAGCACCGATGGAATCTGCGCAGGCAGCAATAGCGGTTTTCTCGCGGAATAGAAGGGCGGCTTCACGATTCTGCGGAAGCTTCTTGAGTGTGATGTCAGTGACGGTTATTTTTTTCATTGTGAAAACCCCTTTCAGGAAATAATAACAAGTAGTGTACGGCAACAAAAAAACGCTTCCATCTCCTTGTTGCTGCAAAGAGACGAAAACGTTAAAATACAAAAGTTTCCGCGGTACCACTCTTCTTCATCCGCTTGGGATGCACCTTAGATGCCAACACATCTTAACTCTGTTACGGGAGTCCCCGTCTGCCCCTACTGGATAAGTTTCACGGCAGCCACTCCGCGGCGAGTTCGGCAGAATCTTCCCGATGTCTCACACCAGCCGACATCTCTCTTAAGGCGAAGATTTTTGCGTACTATTCCGCATCACAGTGTTTATTTTTTTGTATAATATAAAATTAAATTTATCACATTAAAGCATGTTTGTCAAGATGTTTTTTTGATTTAAACGGAAGATTTTTTACAGGCAACAGTGAGCTCCCTGAGCAGCACAAGAGAGAATAAAATCAGGCATAAACGGCGAAAATAGATGTGTATGAATTTCTGCCGCAAGGTACAGGTTATCACGCTATGAAAGGAAGTATTATAATGGCAAGAATTGGTCGGGGAACGTTTAACTTTGAAGGAAATATAAGTATAGAAGGCTTTGCTGGTGTTGCCGGCAAAAAGGAAAGCGAAGGTCCGCTGGGAGCGTTATTTGACAGAACATACAGCGATAATCTTCTGGGCGAGGATTCATGGGAAAAGGCAGAGAGCAGAATGCAGACTGAAGTGATTGAGCTCTGTCTTGAAAAATGCGGTATGACAGCGAAAGAGATTGATGCAGTATTTGCCGGAGATTTGCTCAATCAGTGCATAGCCTCTACTTTCGGTATACGCAGTCTTGGAATTCCTTTTGTCGGAATGTACGGTGCCTGCTCCACCATGTCATCAACCCTGCTCAGCGCCGCCCTGATGATTGAATCACACTGTGCTGAACGGTGCGCAGCAATGACATCGTCGCATTTTTCATCAGCTGAGCGTCAGTACAGAAATCCTATACAATATGGCGGACAGCGCACGCCTACCGCTCAGTGGACAGTGACCGGTGCCGGCGCTGCATTGATTGGTACAAACGGTAATATACGGATAACCTCCGGAACCTTCGGCATAGTTCAGGATCTGGGTGTAAAGGACGTAAATAACATGGGAGCGGCAATGGCACCCGCCGCAGCCGATACCATAGAGCGCCACCTCAAAGCAAATAAAGCTCAACCGGAGGATTACGACCTGATTCTCACAGGTGACCTTGGTTTTGTCGGCAGTGAGCTGCTTGTCGAACTGCTCCGTCGTGAGAAAACAGATATCAGCAGAGTTCATAACGACGGCGGAATGATGATATTCGACCGCGAGAAACAGGATGTACACGCAGGCGGCTCGGGATGCGGCTGTTCGGCAAGCGTGTTGTGTGCGTATATCCTGCCGCAGATGGAGCGAGGCGATCTCAGACGGGTGCTCTTTGTCGGTACAGGCGCGCTTCAGTCACCTACCAGTTCGTTTCAGGGAGAAAGTATGCCTGCGGTTGCACACGCAGTGGAGCTGAGGGTAAAGTGATTGTTACGGTACAGCTGTATATTTTGACACAGCTGAATCTTCAGGCTAAAGCAGCCTGCAGCATTGATGCGGCAAAAGAAAACAGCAGGGAGAGGTCAATTTCCCTGCTGTTTGTGATTAAAGAATTAATGAAAAACTAAGATAATGACTGAAATCAGTCTTCAGTTATCTCACGGACAATTTCCTGAGCCTGAATTTCAGGATCGAAATTGTACATAGGCTCGATATCTTCGCCCTTCTTGACTCTCTTCAGATAGTTGTTGGTAATCTTGACAACAAGCGGAGAAAGAGCAAGAACACCGATAAGGTTGGGGATCATCATAAGACCGTTGAAGGTGTCCGAAATATCCCATGCAAGGGAAGAGGTAAGTACAGCACCGAAGATAACAGTGCAGACATGAATGAGGCGGAAGATAACGGTTGTCTTCGAACCGAAGAGATACTCCCAAGCCTTGGAGCCGTAGTGAGACCAGCCAAGAACAGTAGTGAATGCAAAGAGGAACATAGCAACAGCGATGAACTTTTCGCCGATGCCGCCCCACGGGAATACCGAGTTGAATGCACCGCCGACAAGGGTTGCGTCGGAATAACCCTCTGCGATTTCACCGGTCAGAACATTGAATACACCACCGTCAAGTCCACCGGCGGTAAGAACTACAAGTGCAGTCATGGTGCAGACTACCATTGTGTCAGCGAATACTTCGAAGATACCCCACATACCCTGAGCAACAGGCTCCTTGATGTTGGAGTTGGAGTGAACCATAACGGAAGAACGGAGACCGGCCTCGTTGTAGAATACGCCGCGCTTGAAGCCCTGGGTGGTATCCTTCCTGACAACAGCACCGATGCCGCCGCCGACGAATGCTTCGGGCTTGAATGCGTTGACAAAGATTGCCTTGAAAGCAGGCAGGATATTCATGTAGTTAATGCAAATGATAACAATGCTGCCGAGAACAAAAAGAACGACCATGAAAGGAACGATCTTTTCTGCAACATTTGCGATTCTCTTAAGACCGCCGAGGGTGATAAGAGCGGTAAGGATCATGATAACAACACCAATGATGATATTATAAAGAGAAACGCCGGTGAATACCTCAACAGAGGAAAGTGCCGAAACATCAAATGCCTGTGCTACGTTGGTAACAATTTTGTTGACCTGACCCATGCTGCCGATACCGAAAGAAGCAAGCATTGCAAAGATGCAGAAAAGAACTGCGAGAATCTTTCCGACAAACTTCATGCCCTTCTTCTTTCCGAGACCGTCAGCGAGGTAGTACATGGCACCGCCGGCCCATTCGCCGTTCGCATTCTTTCTGCGGTAATAGATACCAAGAACGTTTTCAGCATAGTTGGTCATCATTCCGAAGAATGCTGCAACCCACATCCAGAAAACAGCACCTGCACCGCCTATGCATATAGCAGAAGCGACACCTGCGATGTTGCCGGTACCTACTGTTGCGGCAAGTGCAGTACAAAGAGCCTGGAAAGGAGAAATGGAACCTTTTTCCTTACTGTGCTTGATAACGTCTTTCTTAAAAAGGCGGCCGAGTGTCTGCTTGAACCACAGACCGATGTGTGTGACCTGGAAGAACTTGGTGAGCGAGGTAACGATTATACCTGTACCAACAAGAAGGAGCAGACCGAAGGCACCCCATACAACGCCGTTGATTTCGCCGTTGATGCTTTCTATTGTTTGCAGAATTTTGTCCATTGAAAATGAACCTCCTAAAAAGTATTTGTCAACCGAACAAAACAAAAAATCACCGCCAGCCAATCGGATAGCGGTGAAAAGAGAAAATGACATAACATGAAAATTACATGTAAAATAAATCTGTCCTTTTGCCTGAGAGATTGAGGTTTGACCCTTTGCCCCTTCGGCATCCGCGCAGAGCGGACTTCTCCAGATTGCTATCCGTCAGCAGTCCTCATCAAAAATGACACCCGAGAGTATTACCCCTTTGGAAAGGCAAAATGCCTAATCTCCTGCTGATTTCATTTAGCTTTATTCAGTTTAACACAGTAACAATACTACTTTTAAGAGTTAAAGTCAAGAAGTTTATGCCTTTTTTTGGAATATAGACAGAAATAAGATGTAATTACCTGATTGTTTCGGCTTTTTTTTAGTGCCATGATGATAACCATTATCGCCATAATACTGCAGAATATCCGTCACTCAATATTTATGTGTGTATGGATTACGTAATATTTTCGTAATTTTTATGTAGTATAAACTGCTTTGATTGACAACCATTGTTTGCGTGGTATAATTATCAATACAGAAAGTGAGACAAGGAGAAAAAAATCAGATGAGCGAAAACAACGAACTCAGAACATCGGGTCAGGCCGATACTGCAGGAGAGCCAGAAGCTCCCGCACTGGAAGAAGAGGACAGCGGAATAATCTTTATTCCCGATTACGGTCCTGATGATACTGATGCACATGAGGAGCAGCAGAAGCTTTTCGAGCAGATTCAGGAGCGTGAGTCGAACACACAAGAGTACATTCCGCCTGAGCGCAATTTCTGGGAGAAGATAGGCGACTTCTGGTTCCGCAACAAGGCGCTTATAATCGTTGCCGCAGCAGCGATAGCACTGGTGATCTATTTTACGATCGTATCGATCCCTGAGGCGTTCGACGGCGATGTCACTTTGTATGTAAGCTCCAGTGACTATCGTGTATCGGTTACCTACGAGGTGCAGAATGAGCTGCAGAAATATGTCAGCGACGTAAATAACGACGGCGAAAAGAAGATGGATGTTGCAGACTTCAACACCGCAGGAGACAACGGCTTCATCGTCATGGCGAACTACGTGCTCATGCAGGATCAGCTGAGCGGAAAGCCGCTGTCCATGCTGTGGGTGGTCGATAAGGATCTGTTTGATATGATGGTAGCGGCGTACGGCGAGGATATCTTTGAATCATTCGAGGGTGCTCCGCTGTGGATTGAGCTGACAAGCAACGAGCTGATAAACAGCTGCGTGGAAATCGGAGAATCTCCGCGGCTTGGAATCTGTCTTCGCCGCATGACAGATGAGTTCAGGGAGGATAAAAAACTGCTGGCTTCCTACGAGTCGGCGCTTCAGACCCTTGCCAATATGAAGGAAGCGCACCCCGAAATGTTCGAGCCTGCCGAGGAGAACGCAGCAGAATAATCAATACAGAATTTACAGCACAAAGCCGGTCGGTTGATTTTTATCCGGCTTTGTGCTATTATTTTTGCAAATAAAGGAAAAGAGAGGGACGAATAATGGCCTTATTTGAGTGTTTTGCAAATTTCAGTACAAAGCAGTCAGCCGATTCGGCAAAAAAGATTATTTCTGAAGTAATGTGTCAACGGCACTACAAGCCCGATGATGACAGTCACAGCCTTGATTTTGGTGCTGATGAGCTTTTTCTGAAGCCGTCAAGACGTGCCCGTATTATCTCAAACAAATCAGATCACTACAGACCAAACCTTCAGATAAAAGCAGAAGAAGCTGAGCAGGGAGCAAATATAAGAATCCGCTTTTCGCTGCCAGGCGGCGTTCGTGCAGCGCTGCTGGGCTCATTTGCGGTCTGCATAGTGCTGGCGATTGCGTTTTTCTCCGGTGCCCTCGATGCAATTGTTGACGAAAGCGGTATGGGCAGAAATGCCATTGGCTTTGTATTCCTGCTGACAGCCGTGATAGCTATGCCGATTACATGGGCATCATTCAGAGGAAACTGCCGTATTGCGCTTAACAGTATGCTCAGCGGTCTTGGTATCTCCGAAAAGGTAAAGCTTCTCTCGGAAAAACAGCTTATGGAAAGCGATTTCAGGTAAGTGTCATTTTTTATGAAAAGGGGAATACAGAAATGAAATACTTCCGTGCGTTTGCGCAGTTTGAGACAGCGCGTTCAGAAGATTGGGTAAGAGAGCGCATCACCGATACGATTACCTCCATGACATATAAGCCGGACGAAAAACGCGCGCAGAAAAATGCTCCGACAAGCGATTTGTTCTTCAAGCCCAAAACGGGATTTCGTATGTACACTAATTCATTTGAACCGCTGATGCATATAAGCACGGAGAATACGTCGACCGGCAGCCGTGTGACAATGCGCTTTGAGCTGCCCAAAGCCATCACAATTTTTCTTTTGTTTTCGATGGTCTTTGTTGCTGTTGTTTTTCCTGTATTGGCAGCAGGCAGAGATATGCAGCTTACCCTCGTTCCGTTAGTATATGTGCCGTTTGCATTCCTGCTGACAGCAACAGTCTTCCGTCTGACCAGCCGTTATGTTCTCAGACGTGTCAGCGAATCGCTTGAGGTGTACGAAAAGGTCAGCCTGCAGATTGGCGACCTTGAGTGACGGATGAAATTTACGGTAAACCGAATATAATATCCCGTAAAGGGTAAAATAACCTCAGAAAGTGAGGTTATTTTTATGTTCAAGCATGAAAAAATGCTTTTCCATCCAGTAGAAATAGAGCGTCCGAATCCCCGGTATGCCGCACTTTTGCAGGAACAGCTCGGCGGCGGCAACGGCGAGCTCAAGGCGGCAATGCAGTATATGTCGCAGAGCTTTCGTATCAAAGATCCCGAGATAAAGGATCTATTTCTCGATATCGCAGCCGAAGAGCTGGGGCACATGGAGATGATTGCCCAGACAATAAATCTCCTTAACGGTCACGATGTTGATGCACAGTCTGTTCCGGCAGGTGAGATACAGACCCATGTTCTGCTCGGACTTAACCCCGGTCTGATGAATGCTTCAGGCTACTCATGGACAGCTGATTATGTCACAGTTACCGGCGATCTTTGCGCTGACCTGCTGTCAAATATCGCATCAGAACAGCGGGCAAAGGTGGTTTACGAATATCTTTACCGCCAGATAGATGACAAAAAGGTCAGAGAGACTATCGATTTTCTGCTCAATCGCGAGGAGGCCCATAACACTATGTTCCGTGAAGCGTTCAATAAAGTGCAGAACACCGGCTCAAACCGTGACTTCGGCACCACAAAGGCGGCAAAGATGTACTTCAGTATGTCAGAACCGTCCCCGTCAGACAGCCAGTTCACACGCTTCAGAGGAAATCCTCCGTCGTTTGAGTAAATCAGCATAATGCATATTCAGGATAATTACGATGTAATAATCGCAGGCGCAGGATTGGCAGGTCTTTCCTGCGCCTGTGAGCTTGCAGAGAAAGGTGTGCGTCCTCTTGTTCTTGAGGCGCGCTCTTATGCCGGCGGCAGAACATCGTCGCACTACGAGGACGGAATGTGGGTGGAGTCCGGACTCCACCGGTATATCGGTTATTATTCTGCCCTGCCAAAGCTGCTCAGGCGGTGCGGAGTGTCAATCGGCGATATCGTAACGTGGGAGGAAAAGGTCGATATACTTGTGAAGGGCGAAAAGCGAAAGCTTGTACTGGGTCTTGCTCCCTTGTTTGCCCCGATCAAGACACTGCGCGGCGTGACAGGTAACCGCGATATACTGTCATGGCGCGACAAACTGTCGCTTTTGCCGTTCCTTTTCTGCGGTTTCACAAGTTATATTTTCTCAGATAAGCTTGATTCATACTCAGTGGCTGAGTATGCCAATAAACACCGCGTTACCGACAGAGCAAAACGTCTTGTGCTCGAGCCGCTGTCGAGCGGCATATTTTTCCTGTCGCCGGAGAATTACTCAGCCTATGCCTTTTTCGGACTATTTGCTCCGGCAATACCGAAGTTCTATAAGATGAGAATAGGTGCCTTCCTTGGCGGAATGACCGATGTTCTGTGCGAGCCGGTAATCAGAAGGATACGTTCGCTCGGTGGTGAGATTTTGTTCGACCAGCGTGTGGAGCGCGTGCTGATAAACCGGGGGTCGGTGGCTGGCGTGCGAACAGAGCAGGGAAGAGACTACCACGCCGGAAAAACAGTCATTGCAACAACACTCGATGAGGCAAAGCGGATTCTGCAGCCGCTCAGAAATGCACCGCAGTTGTCAGGATTGTTCCGCCTGCCGTGTATGTCCGCCTGTACCGTGCAGCTTGAGCTTTACCGACCGGCACTCGAAAAGGATATCACAACCTTCGGACCGGGAACCGATATGGTCAGCTTTGCTGAGCAGTCGCGATCTACATTCCGCTCGTCAGAGGGCAGGCTGTCGGTCATTCTGGGCAATGCAGACGAATATGCAGACAAGCCGCTCGAGGAGATAATGCCGGTGGTGACTGAGCAGATGAGGTCGCTCGGAGTCCACCTTGACGGAGAGATTTTTGAGGCGCGTAAGGTGAGCGAGAAGAATGAATTCTATTCGCTCGGTATGAACAACCAGCATCTTCGCCCGAAGCAGAACACCGGCATCAATGGTCTTTTCCTCGCAGGAGATTACACCCTGACCCGCTCCTTTGCCACAATGGAGGGCGCCGTGCTGTCCGGCAGAATGGCGGCGCAGGAGTGCATGAAACAGCACTGACCCAAACAGGATTAATTGCAACAAATGACAAAACAGCTGCCTGATGCTTTCAAGCGGCTGTTTTGTCACCTTTTGCCTTTGCGCAAGGTATAATAATTAACAGAAAAAAAGGGGAAGAAAATATGGCACAGACGTTGTATGTTATCGGTAATGTATTCAGTACAGTTCTTTTTGTTGCAATGCTGTTCGGAATTGCTGTGCTTATTGCTGCAGGACGGGCTCGAAAAAGACACCCGCTGCTGATAACTGTGCAGTGTATTGCGATTTTTGTTTCAGTGATCGCATTGCATTTAATTCCGTTCGTCAATATTTTTTATACAGCACCCACAATCGACGATGCAATGGTGCTGCACGGCGAAAGTGATTATAGAATTTTGGGAATACACGAAACCCATGATCTTGCAATTGTTCTTCATGAAGGTGACGAAGGTGAAAACTGGTGGGTATTCTTTCCGAAAACAGAAGACGGACGCTATAAGCAGCCTTTCATTTTTAATACTGAAATCGGAATGAAGCACGATGATGACAACGGACTTCTGATAAGCTGGTTTACATATGAGGGTACTGAAACCTGTTATATTGAAGCTGAACGTTTTGGCAGCGGATATCTGCCGATAGATCCCGCAAAGCTGACCGATTCGTACGGCAGTACATTCGAAACTGAGAGGTTTGAAGTGTCTGAATTTGCGGCAGATGTGAGCGACGGCATCAGATATACCCTTCTGCTTGACGATTATAACGACGGTTATGCGGTAATCTACGATGGCGAGAGCTATGAGCTGGAAAACAGAGTTTTCAGCAGCTGCCGGTAAAAAGCTTCAAAAATTAAAAAGCCGGCGCAGCGTTTGCTGTGCCGGCTTTTTCTATGCGTTTCAGTATTAATTCAGAGCTGCTTACTTGCTCTTCTTGTTGGTCTTGACCAGCATGATAACAACAAAGATAACAGCCGCAAGAGCGAGAACACCCATTGCGATAGCTGCAATAGCAAGTATCTGAGTGGAATCAAGCTCAATGCCTGCCTTTTCGTCAGCAGCCTTGAGTGCAGCGCTGGAGCTGACAGTGAAGTCAATGGACATGCAGTCCTGAGCAATAGCGGTGATAACACACTCGCCCTTGCCAAGAGCAGTTACATCGACCGAAACGGTGCCGTCCTCGTTGACTGTACCGTTGAGAGGAACAGCAGCGATGGAAGCATCAGAGGAATAGAATGCGACGTAGGACTTCGGGTTGTCCGGATAAACAGTGATGGTCTGGGAGATGCCTGCCTCGGTGAAGTTCAGAGCAGTCTCGGTGACAGCCTCGAAGTTGAGGTTCTCGATGGGCTTGATAGCCGGAACGGTCTTCTCGCCGAATACGAGATCGGAAATGGTGAAGACGACAGTGATCTTCTGCGGATTCTCAACAGCGGTGATGTTGAGAACGTGATCGGTTACGGTGACTTCCTCTACATAGGAGCCGTCCCAGGAGTTGATCGGGTCGTTGGTGTCAAACTGACCGCTTGCCTTGATAGCGTTCTTGGGCTCAGTAAGTGTAATAGTCAGGGGAACATCATCAACGATGACCTCGTCCCACATGATCATGCAGGAGTTGAGGTAAGACTTGGATTCGCTGCCGTCAACAATAGCCTGATCCTTAAGGTAAACTGCGGTGAGGTTTCTGAGACTGGTAACGCCGGCGGCAACGGCAGCAGCAGAAAGGTCAGCAGCACAATCGAATGTGAGGCTGTACTGACCGTCACCGGTGATAACTACAGTCTCGCTGCTGGTTTCATTCATGAAGTAACCGGTATCAGCATCATTGTAGTATACGTTGAGGGAAACCTCGATGGAGTCGTTGGGAACTGCTGCCGGAGGAACAACAGTGACTCTGGTAACAGCAACAGCACCGGTAGCTGTTGTTGCTGTGATGTATGTTACACCCTGCTGCTTGGCAAGAATCTTGCCGACAGAGGATACAGTAGCGATCGCCTCGTTGGAGGAAGCGTAAGTGACATAATCGCCCTCGTAGTCAGAGGTGATGGTGGTGTCGAGATAGGTGTAGCTGTCGAGCTCGAGTTCAAGAGTTTCAGGCATGCCGTTGATGGCAGCCTCGCCCTTTGCGGCGATGACAGTTACCTTTATATCCTTTGATGCGCTGCCGCTCTGGGTAGCTACAGTGATGGTTGCAGTGCCTGCGCTTCTTGCGTGGAGATAACCGCCGTTGAGAACGGTGACAACACCGGTGTCGCTGGTCTTCCATACAAGAACATCATTGGAATTTGCAGGAATGATAGATGCGTCAATCTTGGTGTGCTCGCCAGCAGTCATGATCACATCGGTTGGAACATTGATGCCCATACCGGTGACGATAGTGAGATCTTTCTGAATGTCAGCTGCTGCAATATTATCGTCAGCATAATAGCCGCGCATAATACCCCATGTTGCTTCGGGGTCGACAAGCTCGAGAGTCTCACGGTCAACAAGAGTGAAGCAGTAGTCGGGAGTCTTGGAACGGTCATAGGAACCGTTGTCCCAGTAGATGGGAACAACACCGGCGGCCTTTGCAAGTACGTTGACAATTTCGTGATGATGTGCTCGCTCGATGAGGTTACCCTTGTTGACAGAGCCGTATTCACCCATGATAACAGGAATGCCCTGAGAGGTGAAGCTGTTGACCAGCTTGTTGATATCGTTTTCGAGAGCTACGGTGTCATTTGTATTCCACTCGGTAACGCTCATGCTCTCCATCAGACCGAACTGCCAGTCATAATAATGGATCTCAACAAAAAGTCTGTTCTCAACAGAGTCGTCGGGCAGCTTGTAGCCATTGGACTGGTCACAGGTGGTAGCGATATTGGTGTATCTGCCGGGGCAGATGAGCCAGCGCTCAGCGTTGTTGGAGCCTGTAGCACGAATGGTATCAACAAAGATCTGGTTGAGCTTGTTGATGACCTCCATGTCAGCACGGACGCCGTTTGCAGAGCCGTCATCGCCGGTGACTTCATTCATCGAAGCGAAGAGCAGGTGCTCATCGTAGTGCTTGAAGCGCTCAGAGATGGACTTCCATACACCAGCGAACTTCTCGTACATCTCATCGGTAGGGTCAGCAATACGGATCCAGCCTGCCTGCTCGGCGCCGTCGTGATGGATGTTGACGATAACATACATATCGTTCTTGATGCAGTAGTCAACAACGTCCTGAACACGGCTGAGCCACTTCTCGTTGATGGAATAATCATCATTGATCATATTGCCCCAGGTGACAGGGATACGAACGGTGTTGAAGCCATAGTCGTGGACGGCATCGATAATCTCCTGATAGGTGTATACCGTCTGCCAGAGGGTCTCGCTGGGGGTGAAGCCAGTGTGTCCGTCAAATGTGTTGCCGAGGTTCCAGCCGGTACCCATCTCAGCAACCATTTCGTCAACGGTCAGCACGCGGAAGGGCTGCTGTGCACACCCGGTCTCTGCTGCTTCTGCGGCGAAAACAGCGGTGGGGAACATGGCGGTCATCATCAGTACGCAGAGAATGACTGCCAGAACTCGTGAAAAAGTGCCTTTCATTTTATTTTCCTCCTTGCAATTTTGTGAGTCTTTCACACTTTTAATATTATCTTAATTTTATTAAAAAAGCAAATGACAAAGATGAGCAGACCAAACGACAATCTTGCGGCGAGGGAGAGAATTTTTTTACATATAGTTAACGGCAATGACAATCGCTCCTCTGGAGTGACAGCGAGGTACAATCACAGCAAAGGAGCGATTATCGGAGTAAATATGGATAATATGTGTGAAGTGGTCAGATTCATGCGTATCGCCCGAACTCAGGGGTGATGTCCGCAGAGCTGCCCGGAAAGCTGGCAGGAGGTATATTGGCAGGGTCGGTGTGTATAGCGTGCCGCAGATATTCGGCGGCTTCGCTGCGGTCGGAGTTTTTATGCCATTTGTAGCTGTCAAGAGCAGTTATGCGGGCATTTGCGTCATCTATCACCAGCGGCACGAAATGCAGCGGCTTTCCGGTTGAGCGCAGGTATATGTGTCCAATGGTGACAAAGCCTCGGTATATCTCTCCGTCACCGCTGCTGTCGGTGTAGCTGACATCGGGGAATACTATGACCGATTCGCCTTTTTCAAGGCATTTCACAGCAGTGCGCAGGGTGGACATGGCGTTGGAGTTTCGATGAACCGGAATAGCCTGCAGTGAATGCATTATCGGAACGGTTACAACTGCTGAGAGACCGGCAAGAAGTCGTGCAAGAACTTTTGGCATACCGAAACGTGAGGAGAAAGTAAATTCGTAATAATGTCTGCGGCAATCCTTTACTGTGAAGAAGCAATCAAGTACCATCGGGTGGATATCATTTCTGAAGTTCGACAGAGTGTTGACCGGACCGTGCATATTTCCGTGCCGGCATACATAGACGACAGGCTGACCGGCGTGACGTTCTTCGATGCCGCTTATGTCGTATCGCTTAAGAATGTATTTCGACAGTTTTTTTACAGTGCGGGCATAGCTTCCGTAGAAACGTCCCGGTTCAGTTTTGGCAAAGACCCATCTCCGGTTGAATGCAGATACCATCAGGCTGAGCACAGCATCACCGGCAGGCTTCAGGATAAGCACGTAATCGCCGATAAGCATATAGCATATATGGGCATTGCAGTATGAAATGGCAAGTGTGCCGGCTGCAAGAAGAGTATATCGTCGAAGAGAACGTTTGCCGGTAAGCCGGAAAGTGAATTTCTGATGCAGACAGTAATTCACTGCTGCTGTTATCAGCCTCGGGCACAGAACAGCAATTGCAAGGAAAGAAGCCGGTCGGCGCTTTTTCAGCAGCAGTACCAGAGCGGCAAATAATGCTGTATCGATTGTGCCGGACAGTACAGAGACAGCGGTATATCTTAAACCGGGCTGTCTGTCGTTTTTCATCTTACAGTCCCCCTGAACAATAACGGATAGGTCCGTGTCTGTATTTGATGATAATTTTACCCGGATAATATTAATTGCCCGTTACGCCAGCATTATGCCACTGTTACATGAAAATCAAGGATAATTGAATCATATCGAGCCGTTGTTAATAAACCTTTTACAGAATATATCCAATTTGTCCATTGCTGTTTTATCGCAGTAAAGTTATTCTATATATTAGATTATTGCAGATATCAGACCATCAGGAAAAACGGAGGATTATATAAATGGACGCCATCAACAGGATAATAAATGAGGTCAAAAAGGTTGTTGTCGGCAAGGACAGAGTGCTCTGGTGGGTGCTTGTGGCAATTCTTGCCAGAGGACATATCCTTATCGAGGATATTCCCGGAGTGGGCAAGACGACTCTTGCTCTTGCATTCTCACGCGCTATGGGTCTCGATTACGGACGTGTCCAGTTTACGCCGGACGTTCTTCCTTCTGATATCACCGGATACACAGTGTACAACAAAGATACCGGCAGTATGAAGTATCAGCCGGGTGCAATATTCTGCAATATGTTTCTTGCTGACGAGCTCAACCGTGCCACAAGCCGCACCCAGTCGGCTCTGCTTGAGGCAATGGAGGAAGGTCAGGTTACAGTTGACGGAACAACCTACGCTGTGCCGAAGCCTTTTGTCGTAATTGCAACGCAGAATCCCACCGGTGCATCAGGTACGCAGCTGCTGCCTGATTCGCAGATGGACCGCTTTGCTGTGCGGCTTTCTGTAGGATATCCGTCGCCGAAGAGCGAGCGGGCAATGGTGCTCAACCGGCAGGCGGGCAATCCTCTTGACCGTGTCGAGCGGGTAATTTCGCGTCAGCAGCTTGAGGCTCTCCAGAAACAGGCAGACGGTGTCTACGTGAGCGAGGAGCTTGTCGATTATCTGATAAAGCTTATCAATGCTACCAGAACAAGCGAACTGCTCGCCCGCGGTGCCAGTCCGCGAGCAACACTTTCGGTAACAGCGCTTGCCAAGGCTTTTGCACTTATCAACGGCAGAGATTATGTTATTCCGGACGACGTTGCAGGAGTGTTCAGCGAGGCTGTTGAGCATCGTCTTCTTCTTCACCCTGATGCAGAGGCAAGAGGGATAACTGTCGGCAGTGTTATTGACGAAATAGTGAACGGTATTCCTGTACCGGGAAAGAATAATCATGCTTAAAAACCGTGTATTATATGCGGTCTGTCTGCTTGCCGCACTGGTGATGGTAATGTGGAGCTGGGTGTGGATAGCACCTCTGTTTCTGCTGATAGCCTTGCTGCTGCCGCTGCTGTCGTGGGCGCTTACAGGCGGGCTGGTCAGAAAAATACGTTTTGATACTGTCGTTCCGGCAAGCGTAAATCGCGGCGAGGAGCTGAATCTTGTGTTTGCCGACCGGAGTAAATCGGTTATACCGGATTATATGGTCAGGGTTGAGGTTGAGGAATACAACGGAGAAATCAGCGAGTGGGTAGCTGAACTCGACTGCGGTGAGAAGCGTGCAGTAAAGCTGGAAACAGAGCATTGCGGTGCGGTCAGATGCCGGGTCACAGACGCATACGCTCTCGATTATCTTGGTCTGTTCCGCTTCAGGCTGTTTCCGCCGAATGATACAGTGACGGTAGTGATGCCGGCTGCGGTGCAGCCTGTTCCGATGCCGGTGCTGTCTCAGATTAATCACAGCTCCTACCGTCCGAAATACGGCGGCGGATTTTCCGAGATCCATGATATGCGTGAGTACCGCCCGGGTGATTCCATGCGTGATATTCACTGGAAGCTTTCAGCAAAGACCGATCGGCTGATAGTGCGCGAGGCACAGGTGCCTGACCGCGGCACAGTTCTTCTTACAATTGACCTGCAGCCGCCGTGTGATGAATTTGATTCAGTGCTCGGTCAGCTTTTGTGGATAAGCAGCTGGCTCAGCAATAATGATACTGAGCACGAGGTGCGCTGGATATCACCGGCGACACGCGAGGTGGAGAGCTATACTGTATCGTGCAAAGAAGATGTCAGCGCTATGATGCGCGTACTGCTCAGCGAGCGTGTGACAGACACACTGCCCTCAATATGCAATATTCATTTTACAAATATCGACTGGCATTATCATGTCGGTGAACAGCAGTAGCTGCCTGTTTTTTTTTGAAAAAATTGAAAGGAGGGATATCATTGGATAAATCCAGCGGAAGATTAAAGCTGATAACCGACAGAATCGGCAGAATATCTGATGCCTATGATCGCCTTGTCGAAAATCTGCGCCAGATGGCTGCCCCGTTCGAGGCAGAAGTGATGGGCTTTTTGCTGGCTCTCGCACAGGCATTTGCAGTTGTATACTGCCTTGTCACTGCCCATGATATCCCGGCAGCAGGCGGCGGTGTGTTTTTCGGCTGTGCGTTTATTTCTGCTGTTGCTGCGGCTTTTTTTCTCGCAAGAGATCTGCTTGGAGAGAATGAAGACAGAAAGCTTTACCGCATTGCGCTTACTGCTGCAGGTGTCGCAGTTCCGGTGATTATCGGCTGGCTGGCGCGAAAGAAGATAGCCGACAGTGCTCTCCTTGCGCTGCCTGTTATTGCACATAACTACGGGCTTACTTTGGAAATGGCAGAGGATAAGCTATTCCTGCCGGAGACTGCAACTCTTTTCCTGCTGAGTGTCGCTGTTATTCCGATAATAACCACAGTGTGGACGGTCGTGCGGGCGCGCTCACCGCTTGTTGCTGCTGCCGGATCAGTGCCGTTCTTTGCGCTGTCGATAGTAAGCTTTGCACAGCTTCCCGCGCCATGGGCGGTGTGCCTGTACATTCTTGCACTTGGACTTGTCGTGCTGTCAGCGCGCTCGCGAAGCCACAGCGATGAGTCAGGCTTCCGACATATCTTCCGAGCAGCACCTGCTCTTGCACTGCTTATAATTGCAGTTGCTCTGTTTATTGATCCGTCGGAATACAAGACTCCCGATTGGCTGCAGAAACTTCAGAACAGAACCTATACTGTCGTGAACAGTGTTATCGAAGGAGACAGCGGCAATGAGTTCAATTATGTGGATACAACAGGTATAACAACCGGAGACAGCATTGACCTGAGTGAACTGTCAAGTCAGGAAAAGCTCGGAATCAAGGTCATGTCGGTGCGTCTATCAAATAATGACTTCTGCTATCTTCGTTCTATGTCCTACGCAGGATATATGAATAATGAGTGGTATGCACTGCCGGAACGGTCGGCAGAGCTGATTAACAGACTTATCGAATCGCCGCTTACCGAACAGTTCTGGGATGTCGATTCAGCGCACAGTATCATCATTAAAACAGATACTGTTCACCCGTATATATTCACGCCTTACTATACCGGTGCAGCACCGAGCGGCTCAGTTCCCTACGGAGATGCGGCAATAAAAAACGGCGGCGAGCTGACAATTTATAACATCAGCTTCGGTGGCTTTCCTTCGAGAGATACATACCTTAATGAGTACAGCATCGAGGGAGATGCAGTCTATTCCTACCGCGAGCTGGTGGAGAGCTATTATCTGAATATACCGTCGGGGACAGCCGATGCGCTGTTCTCGCTGGCGGTTGAGAATGGTATTATCTCGCAGGAGATTGCTGATGTGGGCGGTGTACCGATCGATAATCAGACGTATGCTGCCGACGTTGTGTCCAGAGTCGCAGAATTTGTGCGAGGCTGTGCTGTATATTCACTTGACCCCGAGCCGATGCCGGAAGGGGTGGACTTTCCTGTGTGGTTTCTCACCGAGGCAGAGAGCGGCTACTGTACTCATTTTGCTTCCAGCGGCGCGCTGCTGCTGAGGGCAATTGGAATTCCTGCAAGACTGACGACCGGTTATTATTCAGCAGCGTCACAGGATGAATGGCGGCTTGTAACCACAGACGATGCCCATGCGTGGGTGGAATATTATCTTCCGCATTCCGGTTGGCAGCTGCTCGAGGTAACAGGACGGTATGCAGATAACGAGACAGCGGGCGGCAGTGAGAATGATCCGGTCACATCAACTGCTGAGTCATCAACTACCACGACGCAAACAACAACTGCTTCATCGGATACACAGCCGACAGGCGGAACAACCACTTCGCCGCACAATGCGAGCGGCTCTGATGCTCCTGACAATCCTGCTTCACTCAGCCCGTCAGACAGCGGCGACGACGGAAAACAATCAGAAGGGGAAAAGGGCAAAAGCGGAAATTCCGGAAGATTTCTGCTTGTCATACTTCTGATTGCAGCAGTACCGGCTGCGGTTTATGGCGGTTTGTACTGTGCCAGATGGTTTGTGCTCAGAAAGCGTTACGAACGCTTTGATACAGGAACAAGTAATCAGAGGGTTATCGCCATGTGGGATAACATAGTGAGGCTGACAGCTGCATTAAAGAAAACTCCGCCCGGAAAAATCGAGGCTATCATGCTGAAGGCGCGCTTCAGTCAGCACATAATTTCAGAGCAGGAGCTGTCAATGGTAAGCAGCTGTATGGAAAATCTTATTGAGAGACTTGAATCAAATCCTGACAGTATGAGCAGATTTGTGCACAAGTATATAATGTTCCTTTACTGAGTCATAAGAAGTTTTATGAAAGCCCGCCGGTCTGTGCAGCATCAGCATAGCCCGGCGGGCTTGCGTATAAAAAATGCCGCCCGGTATCGCTCCGGGCGGCATAAAAATCATAAATTGATCAGTTGTCGTTTACGTCGTTGACATCAGCATCAGCCTTCTTGGGCATGTTGTTCTTGAGCCCCTTGAAGGTCGAGATAAGAGTAGTTGCCATACCAAGACCGGCAAGGATATCATCGATACCTATATGACCGAGAGAAAGGTCAACCGGGCTGATAAGAAGAGCACCGCAGGCTATAGCGATAAGAATTTTCCACCACATGATTTGTTTCCTCCTTGAGTTTGCAAATGATTACTTTTTGAGTATAGCACATTAATGCGAAAAAGTAAATGAAAATAAAAAACAGATGATTTCAATTTTGTAATATTTTCGGAAATTGCCGCAGACGTTGCAGGATCGTAACTCTGATGCTATAATATAGTCGCAGAATAAGAGTAATTTTGCAGATGCATATAACATAGAATTTATAAATTGAAGACAGGGAGAGATTTTATGTCCAGAATAACACTGCGTTTCATAGCTGCGGTCTGCGCAGCGGCACTGCTTCTCATGCTTGCCGGCTGCGGCAGTGAGCTGACCGGAAAATGGAGATCAACATCGGAACTGCGAACCGAGCTTATCTTTTCAGCAACAGGAAGAGCAGAGATGTCTGCCGATGGCATAACACTTACCGGCACATATGAAGCTGAGGACGGCTATCTTGTAATGAGTCTCCTTGCTCCGAACGATGAGGTTTATATAATTGAAGCAAAATACGAGCTCACCGAGGATTATCTCTATCTGGAGAATTCCAAGGGGCAGGTTGAGGTGTTTGAGCGCTGACAGGTACAGGTTTTACTGACAGCGACCAAGCATTGCGGCACCGATAAGCCCGGCGTCACCGAAAAGCTGTGCAGCAACAATGCGCGGCTGAGGAATGTCGCCGCGAGCGAATCGGTGCTTTTCTATAAGCTCCCGAAGGGGCTGCATGAGTGCCTCGCCCTCGTTGCTGACTCCGCCGCCGACGCATACAACCTCAGGTTGAATAATGTTGACAACGTTGGTAAGTCCTTCTGCAAGATAGAAGATGTAATCCTCAACAACCTTTCTACCGGCTTCATCGCCGTCACGCATAGCGCGGAAAGCGGTCTTTCCGCTAACCTTATCCAGTGTTGGTGCATGGTTCCACATCAGCGAGTCAGGATTTGCCTCCATTGCAGCGCGTGTCTGGCGCTTGAGCGCAGTAGCTGAGGAGTATGCCTCCCAGCAGCCGCGTCTGCCGCAGGTGCAGAGCTCGCCGCCGGAGCATATTACCATGTGACCGATTTCTCCAGCAACGCCGTTTATTCCGGGATAAATTTTTCCGCCAAGAACAACTCCGCCGCCGACACCGGTGCCGAGCGTTACTGCAAGAGCGTTCTGCGAGCCTTTTGCAGCGCCTGCCATGACCTCGCCCAGTGCTGCGCAGTTTGCATCATTTTCAATATATATCGGAAGACCGAGACGTTCGTTCATCATGCAGCACAGCGGCAGATCGGTAATCTGCAGGTTGTTTGAATAAACCACCATGCCGGTGCGCGCGATGACTACACCGGGACAACCTATTCCGCAGTATTCGCAGTCAGAGATACTGACTCCAGCATTTTCTGCGGCAAGGGCGGCGCATTCCGCCAGTAAATCACAGAATTCTCCGTGAGAGAGTCCGGCAGGGGTTTTCATCTTTCCGCGGCCGAGAATATTCATTTCATCGTCTATAATACCGGCAACAATATTCGTTCCGCCGATATCTATGCCAAGATATATCATAGGCGTCAAGTCTCCTTTCGGTAAATAACAGTGTACATAAATACATATACCTTACAATGCTGCTTGTTAAAATAATATCATAATTTCGTTCTATTTTATGAAATTATAGCACTTTTGACTATAACGTGCAAGCGTATATCACGATAAAGAGCATAATTCATAGTAATTTCACAAACTGCCGGTTCAATAGTATTTGACAGCGGTGTTTTTATCAATTACAATATTATATATATTATATCTAAGGAGAGAACACAGATGTTTAAGAGAACAGCTGCAGTGATACTTGCAGTTATGATAATGATAGCCACAGTGATTCCACTTGCCGGCTGCGGCAGTGACCGCAACAATTTTCCGGTAACAGTAGCCGGAGTCACAATCTCGGAAAGACCCGAGAAGGTTGTATGTCTTTCGACGGAATATACTGAAATTATAATAAGAATGGGCTACACAAACCTTATAGTAGGACGTCCATTTGATTGTACCCATGCAGATGTTGCAAATGTTACCTCAATCGGTACAGCAGCATCGCCCTCGCTTGAGCTCATTCTCGGTCTGGATGCTGATCTTGTCATAGCTGACACAGAGACTCCGGCAGAGATTCTTGAGCAGATAAGTCAGTCGGGTGCGCAGGTGCTCCAGCTTCTGCCTCCGATAACCCGTACTGCATTCAGCAATCTCTACAGATGTATCGGTTCTGCACTTGACGGAGCAACTGACGGCTACGCAGTGGGTGACAGTGCAGCACGAAGCCTGCTGATACAGATGGATGACGTCGAGCGTGCAGTTTCTGTCGAGAATGCACTCAACGTGGTTATATTCACAGACGAGAACCTTACAAAGGGAATAACAGGCGATATGCTCGGTTCTCTTGCAATAGAGCTTGCCGGTGGATTCAATCTTGCCATAGAGGGCGGCGGCGGAACGGTCAACTTTGACGTTATAGCTCAGTCCGACCCCGACGTAATTCTTTGTCCGGACGGCTGTCTCGGAACTGTGCGTTCCATGCGTTCGCTGCAGAACTGTGCGGCAATCAAGAACAATGCTGTATACGTTTACGACACCGAAAAGCTGACTTCATTCGGTCCTGATCTTGTTATTGCAACGTGGGAAATAGCACGACTGATGCACCCGAATATTATTACTCCCGAGATGCTTCCGGATGGTGCAATTGACTATATCCCGAGTGATGAACATTATGTAATGGACGAGGACGAGTATGCCGAGTACCTCGAGCAGCAGGGACAGGGTGAGGAAGATGATGAGGGCATCAATTACGATGACCTGTTTACCGATGAAGAATAAATAACTGAAATGTTCGGTTGATACCGGCAAACGAACCAAACGAAAATAAAAACGCACCGGTGAAATCACAGCCGGTGCGTTTTGAATTTTGAAATAATAGAATGTTAAGCGCTCGTAGTTGAATCAGCAACCCAAAATCAAATCCGCTGAATATTTCAGCTACGTCTGAGTTACTGAACAGCGCTTTCGCCAAGTGCCTTCCGAAAATAAAGATAATACGGTAAATTTTGGTTTAGCGGAGCAAAAGTTTTGATCGACCTTTTTCAAAAGGTCGTGGGTCAAGGGCAACGCCCTTGCAGGTTTTAAGGACGGAGTCCTTAATTCTTTTTCGATGAGAAGTTGAGGCTTTGCCTCAAACTCCACGAGGGC
>JAZNOP010000122.1:0-1562 GCA_045580875.1 Acutalibacteraceae bacterium | reverse complement strand
GCGGAGAAGATTCGGACATCCTCTCTTTCGGGATACAGAGCTGCGAACTGCTCGACAGCCTTGATGTAGCGCTGCTTCTGATAATCAAGCTCAGTTGCGCTGTTTCCGTAGATATTCATAAATATATCGAGATACTCATCGTTTTCGATAGCGTTTAATAATTTCTGAATGTTCATAGCGTTTGCTCCTTTCATGATCAAAGAGAGTTTATTGTAAATTCAAGTGTGATCGCTTCCTCAGCGGATATCTTAAATTCCTGATGCACGGGTGCGCCCCAGCTGTCATCACCGCCGACGCCCATCTGCTTTGCCGCAATCCTCACCCAAGTGTAAGACGGCTCGGGTAATTCCTCACGGTGGCTTGCATTATCCAGCTCGTATGCGTTGTAGGGAAGAACGCTCATCTCAAAGGGATTTTCTGTTGTTGTGAAGTTAAGACCTGCACCGTTTTCTTCGTAGACTTTAACATATCTCACGCCTGTTCTGTTGCCGCACTCCTGCGGATTCAGATACTTTGTGAAATTTTCCTGTGCGGTAGATGTATAAACGCCGAGTCTTGCACCGTTCGCTCTGTCGATGTAGTTCTCATCGGGACCCATTCCGTAGAATGTGAACTTATCGTACTGCTTCTTCAGCTTGAAGTCTATTGCGAATACAGGAATATCTGCAAGTCCCTTTACACGTGGATATTCAGCCTTAACACCGAGTCTGCCGTCAAAATATGCGGTGTATGTAACTGTATATTCAAAAGACGGAACGGTGGGTGCAAGGAATCTGAATGTTACATCAAGGCTGTCGGAGCTTTCCTTTGTGTCGTAGCCAAGGAGCTTTGCACATTTTCCTGCGATCTGCCACTGCGCATTCTCGTAAGGGTAGCCTGCGCCTGTATCGTTATCGGTGTGCGCTCTGAAAAAGCTTACCTTGGGTGCTCTTGTGATGTACTCAACTCCGTTGTAGACCAGCGAGCTTACGCCGCCCTCACGCTTGTCGAACTGCATCGAGAAGCCCTCGCCGTTTACTCCGATACAGAAATCGCCGTACACTATCTCTGCCTTATGAGCAGTCATCGGGGCTGCGATCTCGGGAGTTTTTACGATCTGCTGTGCAAAGGATATCTCGTGTCCCTTTTCTGCCCAGATGGTGTCCTCTGCAAGAACTGCGGAGGCTGTCAGAACATATTCGCCGCCGTTTTCGGGAATATTCATACCAAGCTTCACGCTGCCTGTTTCCCCTGCGGAGATGTTCAGGCGGTGCTCCTCTGTGCCGAGAATGTCGCCCTCCTTTTCAAGAGTTACCTTGAAGATATATCCGCTTGTATCAGTGAAAAGATTTCTGTTCTCTATGGTCAGCACGCCGTTTTCTACGCTCATTCTGATGTTGGAGTAAAGCTGCTTTGCTTCGCTCACTTTGGGGGAATATGTACGGTCTGCGTAAACTATACCATTCGTGCAGAAGCCGTAATCACTTGCCCTGTCGTCAAAATCGCCGCCGTAAACAAGCTTGCCGTCCTTATAAAGCGACTGGTCTATGTAGTCCCAGATATAGCCGCCCTGATATGCTTCG
>JAZNOP010000121.1:0-1582 GCA_045580875.1 Acutalibacteraceae bacterium | reverse complement strand
GAATGCGCAGCTTTGTGGTGCGGTCAAGCTTTCTCAGCCACCAGCCCATGAGCATATACAGCAACACCGCGGCGATGGTCAGCAGAATCTGCTTGTAAATCTCCTCCGGCGCGGAGGAGGCGGAGACAGACATACCAAGGCTTGTAAGAAAGAAAGCCAGAGTTTCTATCTCAAAACCACTGCGGTTCATGAATCGGGTTATGTTGTAGCACAGCCACTGCAGCGCAATAAGCGCCACAAAAGCCAGCGCGATCGCGGGCAGGTATTCAGCCCTGGCTGAAAGCGCATGCTGCAGCAGCAGGAAAAGCTGCACCACTGTAAGCTCAAACAGCGTGATGGAAGGGGAGACTCTGTGCCCGGCGACGGTGCGCTTTTCTTCAAGCTTTCTCTTGGCCTCTGCGCTGACATCCTTGAAGCGCAGCAGCTCACCGCCGATATTGATCTGATCCCCGGGGATTACGGGCAGACCCTTGCTGCCGGTTTTTACACCGTTTACCCAGACGCCGCCCTTGGAGAAAATGTCGTATATACGCCATTCGCCCTTGTCGCTGCGGCGCAGTACGGCTGCCACACGGCTGACACCGCGGGATGTGAGGCGCAGGTCAGAGCTGTATGAACGGCCGATAATGTTTTCCCAATGGGTCAGACTGTGTACCTGACCGTTGTGGGTGAGATATGCCCATACCTCCGGCTCGTAGCGCTCGGAGAGCATGGAGCGGATACAGCGGAAAATAATTACCAGTGAGAGTATTATGAGCACATATTTGCTGGATGTCAGCATATATTCAGAAAACATACTCATAATATCGCTCCTTTCCGCACTTTCGCATAAAATAACAATCTATTATATCACAGAAGTCCTCTTATTCCAAGCACTTATTGACAATGCGGGATGGCTGAATTAAAATATTGAAACGGAAAAAGACTGCTGTACCGGTTCCGCGGGCGGCAGTGCTTTGCCTACAGTTTTCCTTGGATTTGACTATTTTTTTAAAAGGTTTATAATATATCCATTATTTATAATTTTCCACAGAAAGGCAGATAATCCAAAATGAGTGAATGCAACCACGATTGCTCCAATTGCGCTGCAAACTGCTCTGAGCGTACTGCTGAGAGCTTTCTCAAGCCCCTGCATGAGGGCGCATCCGTAAAGAAGGTCATCGGTGTCGTCAGCGGTAAGGGCGGTGTCGGCAAGTCTCTTGTCACCTGTCTGATGGCTTCTGAAGTCCAGCGCCGCGGCTTCAATGCAGCTGTTCTTGATGCTGACATTACCGGCCCCTCAGTGCCTAAGTCCTTCGGCGTGCATGAGCATTGCCTTGGTACCGATGAGTATCTGATTCCTGTACAGACCCACACCGGTGTACAGCTGATGAGCATTAACCTTATCCTCCAGGATGAGACTGAGCCTGTTGTCTGGCGCGGACCCGTCATTGCCGGCGCTGTCACCCAGTTCTGGACCGATGTTATGTGGCAGGATGTTGACTATATGTTTGTTGATATGCCTCCCGGCACCGGTGATGTGCCCCTGACTGTGTTCCAGTCCCTGCCCATCGACGGCATCGTTATTGTCACCTCTCCTCAG
>JAZNOP010000120.1:0-1889 GCA_045580875.1 Acutalibacteraceae bacterium | reverse complement strand
ACTGTTTTAGTAGCCGGCGGCGGTATCGGCGGTATGCAGGCTGCTATTGAGGCTTCTGCAAAGGGTCATAAGGTTATCCTCTGCGAAAAATCCGACCGTTTAGGCGGCGCTCTCAAGTGTGAGGAAACAGTTTCCTTCAAGGGCAAGATCAAGGCTTACATAGAGTATCAGGAGCGCAAGGTAAGAGAGTCCGGTGCTGAGATCCGTCTTAACACCGAGGTAACTCCCGAGCTGGCAGACAGCATTGCTCCCGATGCTATCATCGCTGCCTTCGGAGCAACTCCCATGAGACCGCCTATTCCCGGAATTGATCTCACGATGACAGCCGAGGATGTATACGACCACATTGAAAAAACAGGCGACAATGTTGTTGTACTCGGCGGCGGTCTTGTCGGTATTGAGCTTGCAATCCACCTTGCAAGAAGCGGCAAAAACGTAACTATTATGGAGATGGCTCCCATGCTCAACAGCGCTGGAAACATTCTCCACCAGAATGCGCTGAACACAGAGATCCGCGATAATAACATAAAGCTCGCTCTCGGCACCCGCGCCTGTGAGATCACCGCAGACGGTGTTTACGGCGACAACGGCGAGAAGGTCTTCTTCCCCGCTGACACAGTTGTATGCGCAATGGGACAGGTTCCCCAGACCGAAGCAGCTTATGCGCTTCGCTACTGTGCTCCTGAGTTCTTTGTTATCGGTGACTGCGTAACACCCAAAAACATCATGCAGGCAACTGCAATGGCTAATGCTGCAGTAAACGACCTGTAAATTCAGACAGGCATGATGTTAAAACCATCATGCCTGTTTTCTTATTCCATGCAAATTAAGGAGGTCCACACATGACAACTGATCTTACAACCGGCAAGGTTTCAAAGGTCATTCTGACTTTTTCGCTGCCGCTGCTTTTAAGCACTGTTCTGCAGCAGTTTTATAATGTTGCAGACAGTATCATCGTCGGTCAGTTTACCGGAGCGGGCGGTCTTGCCGCTATCGGTGCCGCTTACCCTATCACCCTGTTTTTCATCGCAATAGCAACAGGTGCATCCATGGGCTGCTCTGTCATTATTTCACAGATATTCGGTGCGAAACGTCTCGGCGATATGAAGCAGGCGGTGACCACATCGCTGGTATCTTTTATAGCGCTGGGCATTGTCCTTGCAGTTGGCGGTGTGCTTTTGGCCGGACCTCTTATGCATCTTCTCAATGCGCAGGAGGATATCTTCGCAGATGCAAGAGCATATCTTATGATTTATGCAATCGGCGCGTTCCCCATGCTTATATATAATGCCACAACAGGCATTTTTACAGGCTTGGGTGACTCAAAGCTTCCCCTTCTGCTTCTGCTCATTTCATCTGTTTTAAATGTTATTCTCGACTATATTGCCGTTAGATTCCTCGCTTGGGGTGTTATCGGTGCTGCTTGGGCAACAACGTTTTCACAGTTTGTTGCTGCAGCTTTATCTGTTATCATTCTGACCGGCAGACTTCGCAAAATCTGTCCCGCTGAGTCTAAGGCTGGCTTCAGTAAGCCTATACTCAGTGATATTACCAAAGCTGCTGTTCCCTGCATTCTTCAGCAAAGCTGTGTTGCAATAACACATACTATCGTCCAGAGTATCCTCAACACATACGATACAGCAATTATCGCAGGCTATGAGGCCGCCTCTAAGCTTCACAACTTTGCATATATGGGCATGAATACCATCGGTTCCGCTTTCGCAACCTTTACAGCACAGTGCTACGGCGCGAAAAAATATGCACGCATTAAAGAGGGCTTTAAGGTAACTGTCATAACGCTGGCTATTATCACAGCATGCATCATTCTTCTGTTCCAGGCACTGCCTCAGCAGCTTATCGGAGTCTTTATCGACGGCGATGCCGCTCCG
>JAZNOP010000119.1:0-7672 GCA_045580875.1 Acutalibacteraceae bacterium | reverse complement strand
GGGAGTCAGCCCGTTTACAGGTCGCAAGTAACAATCTTTAAGCAGCTGGCAGATCGTACTTACGCGTTGACGTGTTACGCGAAGAACATAGGGCTTTGCCCGCATATGAAATACCCCCGGTTTGACCGGGGGATATTTATTTTTTTCGCTGAACAAAAAATGAATACCCAGTTATTCCTTTAAGAATAATGGCGTTTTTGCTTCAGCAAAAGCTGCGCCGCTACCTGAGGTGGAAAAGAAGTTAAAAGTACGAAACCTTTAACGAAACCGAATAGCATAAACCACTTAATCGAAAATAACGTTATTGTTACAATGAGCACATTGCCATAATAATCCGCAGACATTTACCTTCCGCACTTCCACCCCTCGCCGATATTCTTCCGGCTCGGTCTTTGGGCTGGGGGCAGCCTGTGCATTATAGAAAGTTAACCCGCAGAACTCCCAAATTTATCAATCAAACCAAATTTAAAAATACAATACCACTCGATCATAACTGCTGCCGACGATATTGTAAACCGGCCGGTCTTATGGTTTTGATTCGCGCAAAAAACAGTTAACACAAGATGTGCGTTATGACTAAAACTCTTACGTGAAATTTATGTGATTCATCAAAATATATATTGATAAAAAGAACAATATCGAGTATAATATCATTAACATAGGGGAATATGGCTTGCTTTGAAAATGCAGCGTTCTGGAGCATTTATGCACTGCGTTGAAAAGTGCCTGAACTTGCCCTTTGCTATGTAAATTTACCGAAAAGGAGAATACATTATGAACGCACCTACCAAGAATCCCACCCTGCTTAAGTGGCTCGATGAGATGACTGCTCTGATGACTCCCGACAAGATTGTCTGGATCGACGGCACTGACGAGCAGACTGCTGCACTGCGTGCAGAGGCTTGCGCTACTGGCGAAATTGAGAAGCTCAATGACGAGCTCCTTCCCGATTGCTACCTCCACAGAACTGCAGAAAACGACGTTGCACGTGTCGAGGACAGAACCTTCATCTGCTCCCGCCGTGAGGAAGACTGCGGCCCCACCAACCACTGGATGGAGCCCCAGGCTGCTTATGAGATGCTCTACGGCATCGCTAAGGGTCGCTATGCTGGCCGCACCATGTATGTAATTCCCTATTCCATGGGTCCTGTTGGCTCCCCCTTCTCCAAGGCTGGTATCGAGCTGACCGACTCTATCTATGTTGTACTCAACATGCTCATCATGACCCGCGTCGGCTTCGATGTACTCGAGGCTCTCGGCGACAGCGATGACTGGGTACGCGGTCTGCACGCAAAGTGCGACATCGACCAGGAGAAGAGATACATTGCTCATTTCCCCGAGGACAACACCATCATCTCCGTTAACTCCGGTTACGGCGGAAACGTTCTTCTCGGCAAGAAGTGCTTCGCTCTCCGTATAGCTTCCTTCCAGGGCAAGAACGAGGGCTGGATGGCTGAGCATATGCTCATCCTCGGTCTGACCAAGCCCGGCGAGGAGACCAAGTACGTCGCAGCAGCATTCCCGTCTGCATGCGGCAAGACCAACCTTGCTATGATGATCCCGCCTGAGGCATTCGCTGCAAAGGGCTACAAGGTTGAGACCATCGGCGACGATATCGCATGGATCCGCATCGGTGAGGACGGCAGACTTTATGCTATCAACCCCGAGAACGGCTTCTTCGGTGTTGCTCCCGGCACCAACGAGCATTCCAACTACAATGCTCTTGCTTCCACCAAGAGAGGCACCATCTTCACCAACGTTGCTCATAACCTCGACAACAACACCGTTTGGTGGGAGGGTCTTGATAAGAATCCGCCGGCAAATGCTATCGACTGGCTCGGCAATCCCTGGAACGGTCCGGAGGCTGCTGCTGCAGCTAAGGCTGATCCTGCAAACAAGAAGAAGTACTGCGGCGCTCATCCGAACAGCCGTTTCACCGCTCCGGCAGCAAACTGCCCCTGCATCAGCGATGCATTCAAGACCGGTGAAGGCGTTCCCCTGTCCGCAATTATCTTCGGCGGCCGCCGCGCAAAGACTGCTCCGCTGGTATACCAGTCCCGCGACTGGAAGAACGGTGTCTTCGTAGGCTCCATCATGGCTTCTGAGACCACTGCTGCAGCTGCTGGTGCAGTCGGTGTTGTCCGCCGTGACCCGATGGCTATGCTGCCCTTCTGCGGCTACCATATGGCTGACTACTTCGCACACTGGATTGAGATGGGCGAGAAGCTTGGCGACAAGGCTCCGAAGATCTTCAACGTTAACTGGTTCCGCACCGACGATGAGGGCAACTTCATCTGGCCGGGATTCGGTGACAACCTCCGCGTCCTCGACTGGATTCTCAGCCGCTGCGACGGTAAGGTCGACGCTGATGAGACTGCTATCGGTTTTGTTCCGAAGGCAGAGGATATCAACCTTGAGGGCCTTGATTTCTCCATCGATCAGCTCAAGGGTATCCTCGAGGTCGACAAGGAGCTTTGGGCTTCTGAGGCTGAGGGCATTGAGGAGTTCTATGGCAAGTTCGGCGACAAGCTTCCTGAGGAGCTCAAGAAGCAGCTTGCTGCACTCCGCGAGCGCCTTGCATAATTGACTTACGCGCCAGCGGCAGATAATTCTCTGCCGCTGGTTTGTAGTTTTTTATAATTGATTAGGAAGAGTAAAAAATGCCTTTAAGGCAGATAAATTATAATACAGAGGGGCATATTTACATGAAGGTAAACGAACTGTATAATATTTGGTGCGAAAAAGTCACCGATCAGGCACTTCAGACCGAGCTTAAGGCTATGGCTGGTGACGATGCAAAGATCGACGACTGCTTCTATCAGTCGCTTGCGTTCGGCACTGGCGGTCTGCGCGGAATTCTCGGCGCAGGCACAAACCGTATGAATATCCACACTGTCGGCGTTGCGGCTCAGGCTGTCGCACAGTGGGTAAATGATGGCGGCAAGGCAGATATGGGTGTTGCCATTGCATACGATTCCCGCAATATGTCCACCGAGATGGCTCGCAGAAGCGCTGCTATCATAGCTGCAAACGGTGTAAAGGCATATATTTACTCCGAGCTGCAGCCCACTCCGCTGGCAAGCTACGCTGTCATGAAGCTTGGCTGTGCAGCAGGTATCGTAATCACCGCAAGCCATAACCCTGCAAAGTATAACGGCTTCAAGTGCTACGGTCCCGAGGGCTATCAGCTTACCGATGACGATGCCCACGCAATCGAGCAGATCATGGCTGGTCTTGATATCTTTGACGATGTCAAGGTCGGTGATTATGACGCTCTCGTTGCTGAGGGTCTTATTGTTGAGATGGGCGACGATATGGTCGATACCTTTATCGATGCTATCATGAAGTGCCAGCTCAACCCTGAGGTCTGCCGCGAGGCCGGTCTCAAGGTTATCTACACTCCGCTCTGCGGCGCAGGTCACAAGCCTGTCTGCAAGGCTCTGGAGCGTGCCGGTATCGAGGGTCTGCGTGTGGTCGAGAGCCAGCGCAATCCTGACGGCAACTTCCCCGGACTTGTCCGTCCGAATCCCGAAGAGAGAGCCGCATTCGACGAGGCTATCAAGATGGCTGCTGATTATCCGGCTGATCTCCTCCTCGCAACTGATCCCGACTGCGACCGTGTCGGCATTGCTGTCCGCGACGGCGAAGGCTACACCCTGCTCAACGGCAACGAGACCGGTGTTCTGCTGATGGACTATATGCTCGGTCAGCGCAAGGCAAAGGGTATGCTCCACGAGAAGCCCGTTGCAATCAGAAGCATCGTTTCCTCTGCTCTCGCTGACAAGGTCTGCGAGAATTATGACTGCCGTATCCGCTGCGTCCTCACCGGCTTCAAGTACATCGGCGAGGTCATGGCTGAGCTTGCTGCAAACGGCGAGTCTGACCGCTTTGTCATGGGCTTTGAGGAGAGCTACGGTTACCTCTGCGGCGACCACGCACGTGATAAGGACGCTGTTGTTGCTTCCCTTATGATCTGCGAGATGGTTTCCTACTACAAGCAGCAGGGCAGACCGCTTCTCGAGGTTCTTTACGATATTTACAACAAGTACGGCTGGTATCGCCATCGCCTTATCAACCTCGATTTCGAGCCGGGTCAGGCAGGCGAGCGTATGCGCGATGACATCATGAGCTGGCTGCGCGGTGCAGAGCTTAAGGAGATCGCAGGCTCCGCAGTCAAGGAGAACCGCGACTACGAGCAGCCGACCGAGAGCGCAGGCTATCTGCTCCCGACCAGCAATGTACTCGAGTGGGTACTCAGCGACGACTGCGTAGTTATCGCACGTCCGTCCGGCACTGAGCCCAAGCTCAAGTTCTATCTGACCGCACAGGGCGAGAGCCTTGAGGCTTCCGATGCACGTCTCGACGAGCTTGAGAAGGCTGTCTACGCTTTCGCAAAGGAATCGGTCGGCTACGAGGCATAATTGAATCTCAGAAGTTTTGGTCAATCTTTTTCAAAAGATTGCGGATTTCAAAGGCAGCGCCTTTGACGGGTTTTAAGGGCGGAGCAATTATGTATTTGGTGCCCTTAACCTCCCGTTGCTTCTTATATTAAAACGAGGTGCGGCATAACCTGCCGCACCTCTAACCATATATTGACTAAAGGACTTAACAACATGGATAATATAATCATCAAAGGTCTGCACGTCTATGCCAACCACGGTGTGCTGCAGGAGGAAAAGGATAAGGGGCAGAATTTCTACCTCGATATCGTGCTGTCTGCTGACCTTTCTCGGGCGTACAAGAGCGACGACCTCAGCGATACAATAAACTACGACGAGGTCTGCCGTGTGGCGGCTGATGCAATGACAGCCAATACCTACGACCTTATCGAGCGAGCCGCCGGCGCGGTGATAAAGGCGCTGTTTGATGCCTTCCCGAAAGTACAGCACATCGACCTTACCCTGCGCAAGCCGGAAGCACCGCTGTGCAAAGAGGTGGAGTATGCCGCAGTGCGTTTCCAGCGCAGCCGAGGCTGATTCTGCGCCTGACAGCGACAATAGTGTGTAATTATATGAGATTGCATGTAATTATATGCAATCTATCGCAATAAGATACTGAAATAATATGCAAACCGCCTGTCACAGGGAGTTCCTGCGGCAGGCGGTTTTTGATAGCAATCAAGGCTTTTCATGTTGCGTATCGTTATTGTAATGTTGTTTTATCACAGAGCACAAACCGCTCAAGTACCGCTGCAACGCCGTCATTTTCATTCGACGGCGCAACCCAGCCGCACTGAGCCTTTATTTCCTCATGGGCATTCTCCATCGCCACACCGAGACCGGCGGCTCTGAGCATTTCAAGATCGTTGAAGCCGTCGCCGATGGCTATGGTCTCGCTGATGTCAAAGCCGTAAATTTCCGCCAGACGGCGAAGCGCCTCAGCCTTCGATGCGCGGTGGTCGATGAATTCCAGAAAGCGGGGATTTGAGGTGAAGAAATTGACCTGAGTTTTCATTTCGCGCCGCAGTATCTCCTGAAATCCCAGCACCCTGTCTGCCTCGTCGTGCCACAGAATCTTGTCGATTCCCTGCTCGATGACCGGCTCCCAGTCGGTGACAACGTCAGCGTGTTCTATCCACATATGCGCCTTGTAGTGGTCTGTGCGTTCGTTTTCGCGATTGAGATAAAGCTTCTCCTCCGACCATACGCAGAGGGTGATGTCAAACCTTTTAGCAAAGGAGATCACCTCGCGCGCTGCCTCAGGTTCAAGACAGCGCCGCCACAGCACCTCGCCGTCCGGTCGGACGATGACCGCGCCGTTGCAGGCTATCACCGGAGAGGTGAGGGACAGCTGGTCGATGTATTTTTTTAATCCGCACAAAGGACGTCCGCTCGCAAGACAGAAAACAGCCCCGGCTTCGCAGGCGCGGCGTACAGCCGACTGCACCGCCGGGGTTATTGCTTTGTCAGTGGTGAGCAGAGTGCCGTCCATGTCGGAAGCTATAAGCCTGTAGGACATGATGCACCGCCTGTCAGAGAGTTTCTATCACGTCGGACACCTGACGGGCAAGGTCGGGATATCCGAAGCTGTCAATATAGTCACTGTCGGGAGAAATCTGAGGCTCGAGACCCTGCTTCCAGCGACGGTAGTCGGAAAGAATGTAGTCGCGCAGAGCTGCATAATCAGCCTCGCCAGATGCATTCTCGTAAGCTATGCCGAAGCGACCGTCTTCAATGGTGCGGCGAAGTACGCTCTGACCGGCATCTCCGCTGACAAGTCCGATGACCGGTCTGCCCGATGCCATATATTCGAGCAGCTTGCCCGGGCGGTAGCCGCCGTCGCTCTTGTTGTTCCATATCGTGAGCAGAAGCTGACGCGCGCCGCGCTGCCACGAAAGGGTCTGGGTTCGCGGCAGAACACCGTGGTTTGTGACGATGTGCGCCATGCTGTGAGCCGATGCCTGCTCCTCAAGCACTGCGCCGTTTCTGCCGATGTAATCTATAACAATATCATCGAGCGATACGTCGCCCGATTCCGAAAGCTCGCGCAGAGCTTTGAACAGCGGCGAGAAATCAGCATGATCCTTGTAGATTGCGCCGGTGTAGACAATGGAGTATTTATCGGACACAGTCGGAGTTACGTCGGCGAAATCCTCGGGGTCGTAGCCGTTGGGAATGACAAGGCACCTGCCGTTGTCAGAGCCGCCGCAGATACGGCTGTGCAGGTCATCAGTGACAGCAATCACGCGGTCAGCAGCTGCACAGGCGCTGTTCTGCAGACGGCGGTAGATTCCTCTGTAGGGCTGAGGTACAGACGGGCTGTACATAGGATCGCGGAAATCCATGATGAGGGGAATATCCGGATAGTTTTTCTTAAGCCACAAAGCGAGCAGAGTGCCGCCGGTAGGTCCGTAGGTGCAGATAATTGCCGAATACTGACTCATATCCAGCTTCTCGGCGATATACTTCTCCGCCTGCGAGGCGAAGTCGGTCTGCCTGCCGTAATCCTGAGAGGCGACATAGACCGAGGTGATACCGCTGAGCAGACGGCAGTGCCATATTGCGTCCTTGATCTGACGGCTGAGCAGCTTTTTGCCTGACTGGGCAGCCTGTTTTACAGCCGCGGCAGTCTGGGTGTCCTTATAATAGACCGTCTGGTCATATTTGTGATCCTTGTGGTCAATTCGGATAACGTTAATATTGGGGGAATTCTCGATATCCCTGATAAGCAATTTATCCTCGGGCACCTTTGCCGAGGTGGTGATAACGTCAATCTCATAACCCATTCGCGAGAGGTACTTGGACATTTTTGTCCAGCGAATGGCGCCTATGACAGAGGTGGGGGCAAACAGATAGCTTACAACAAGAAGCTTTTTCATCTCGGTCACCATTTTCTGTAAAATTTATTTAAACATAATTATAACAAAATAATGAACAAAAGGCAATGAATTTGAAGAAAATCCAAAACAGGCAGAAAATGGAGTGTATAGAGGAAAATTTTGGTTTAGCGTACTCACCTTCAGTGATGCACCAACCGCACACACCCCAAGACCGAGCCGGAAGAATATCGGCGAGGTCAGCCGACCTGAGAAGCTGCACCGGGAGCCGCCCATAGGTGAGATCCGAGCCGGAAATTTATCGGCTCGGGGAGCGGCCTGCGTGAAATCATTCGCTAAACGAAAAAATGAGAGTACACCGCATGAGACGACGAGCTGATGATAAGTCATGATTGC
>JAZNOP010000118.1:0-2593 GCA_045580875.1 Acutalibacteraceae bacterium | reverse complement strand
ATGTCCGAATCTTCTCCGCGCCCGGCAGAACAGAGATCGGCGGAAATCACACAGATCATCAGTGCGGCTGCGTCCTTGCGGCGGGTGTGGACCTTGACGTTATCGCAGTAGCTGCTTTCCATCAGGACGTCGTTATCCGTGTAAATTCCGAGGGCTACGAGCCTTTTGAAGTGTCGCTTAGCGATGTGTCTGCCGATGGCAAGAAAGGCACAGCGGCAATCGTAAGCGGCATTGCAGCAAGGTTTATGGATAATGGCGCAGAGATCGGCGGCTTTGATCTGTACTGCACATCCGATGTGCTGTGCGGAAGCGGAATTTCTTCTTCTGCCGCATTTGAAACGCTTATAGGCACTATCATTGATACCTGCTATAACGACGGCAAGGCAGGTGCGGTTGAGATCGCAAAGATCGGACAGTATGCCGAGAATGTTTACTTCGGCAAGAACAGCGGTCTGATGGATCAGATGGTATCCTCTGTTGGCGGACTGGTGTTCATCGACTTCTATGATACAGAAAATCCCGATATCGACAGCTTCACCTTCGATTTTGAGAAATACGGCTATTGCCTGTGCATTACAGACACCAGAAGCAGCCACGCAGACCTCACAGAGGACTACGCCGCTATCCGCAGGGAGATGGAGAGCGTTGCGGTGCATTTCGGCAAGCCCTGCTTAAGACAGGTGAGCGAGGTGGCATTCTTCGACGCAGTTCCGAAGCTCCGTGAGACCTGCTCTGACAGAGCGATAATCCGTGCGGCACATTTCTTCGAGGAGAACAACCGTGCAAAGGATGAGGCAGCTGCATTAAAGAACAACGATATCGAGTACTTCTTAAAGCTTGTAAGAAAGTCGGGACACTCCTCCGCTACATTGCTGCAGAATCAGTTCTCTTGCTCTGACGAGACAAAGCAGGCTATTCCGCTTGCGATTATGATGAGCAGAAAGTTCCTCTTCGACAAAGGTGCGGTGAGAGTTCACGGCGGCGGCTTTGCGGGAACTATTCAGGCATTCGTTCCTGTTGAGCTTGCAGACCGCTACATTGCCGAAATGAATATAGTATTCGGAGAGGACGCTTGCAGAAAGCTCAGGATACGTCCTGTCGGCGGTATTGAGATAACAAAGGAGAATTGATATGAGCATTCTCGTTTTAGGCGGTGCGGGCTATATCGGCTCGCACACCGCACTGGAGCTTGTAAAGGCAGGTAACGATGTCGTTATCGCTGACAGCCTTGTTACGGGATACAGAAGTGCCGTTCCCGAAAAGGCGAGATTCTATCAGGGCGACCTCCGTGATCTCGATTTCCTCGACAAGCTCTTTCAGCAGGAGAAGATAGACGCTGTGATTCACTTTGCGGCGTACTCCCTTGTTGGTGAGAGCGTAACAGATCCGCTGAAATATTACGATAACAACCTTTACGGAACAAAGGTGCTGCTTGAGGCGATGGTGAAGAACAAGGTGGATAAGATAGTCTTTTCATCAACTGCCGCTACATACGGCGAGCCTGAAAACATTCCTATCCTCGAAAGCGACCGCACCTGCCCCACAAATCCCTACGGCGAAACAAAGCTTGCTATGGAGAAGATGTTCAAGTGGACGGCCGAGGCTCACGGTCTGCGTTATGTTTCTCTGCGCTACTTCAACGCCTGCGGTGCGGATGAAAGCGGTAATATCGGTGAAGCTCACAACCCCGAAAGCCACCTTATTCCACTTATACTGCAAGTTCCGAACGGCAAGCGTGAAACGATCTCCATTTATGGAACGGATTACGACACTCCCGACGGCACCTGTATCCGTGACTATATCCACGTTACAGACCTTGCACAGGCTCATATTCTTGCTGTGCAGTACCTCAACAATGGCGGCAAGAGCGATATCTTCAATCTCGGCAACGGTGTGGGATATTCCGTTCGTGAGGTGATCGAGACTGCAAGAAAGGTCACAGGGCATCCTATCCCTGCGACAGAAACTCCGAGGAGAGCAGGCGATCCTGCAAGGCTTGTTGCGTCCAGCGAAAAGGCAAAGAAAATCCTCGGCTGGAAACCTGTTCACGACAGCCTTGAGGAGATCATCGCAAGCGCGTGGAACTGGCACAAGAGCCATCCGAATGGATATAATGAAAAGTAAGAGGGGAAATCAATGATATATAGTGCAGTGCAAAGGCTCATTGACTACGCCGTCAGGAATGATCTTATATCGGACGATGATATTTATGTTATCCGTAATCAGCTTATGGAAGCTCTGGAGCTTTCCGACTGGGAGGAAACAACAGCGGAGTATGTCGGAGAAGAAATAGATGAACTGCTCGCTCCGCTGATTGAGTACGCCTGCACAAACGGGATAATCAGCGACACTGCAAATTCCCGTGATCTGTTCGATACAAAGCTTATGGGCGTTCTTACACCTATGCCCAGAGAGGTTATTGCTGAATTTGATAAGTGCTACAAGACGAATCCCGAGGAGGCAACGAACTGGTATTTCGATTTCAGTAAGAAACTGAATTATGTCCGTGCAGGAAGAATTGCAAAGGACTTGAAATGGACATATGAATGCGAGTACGGCACGCTTGATATTACTATAAACTGCTCAAAGCCCG
>JAZNOP010000117.1:0-99565 GCA_045580875.1 Acutalibacteraceae bacterium | reverse complement strand
TTTAAGGACGGAGTCCTTAATTCTTTTTCGATGAGAAGTTGAGGCTTTGCCTCAAACTCCACGAGGGCGCTGCCCTCGACCTGCCACCTTTAACAAAGGTGGACGAAACTTTTAATCTGCCTGCGCTTAATCGCATAAACCCAAATTTACACGATAAGTTCCGCGAGCTGCGCTGAGGTGATCTCTTTTTCACCGCAGCAGCCGCACTCAGGTGACAGTCTCGCAAGTGAACGGATGCCTGCAAGCTCATAAAACGCACCGGTAAATTCCAGCGGGTCATATTGCTTGTCGTATGCAATTTCAAGCGATGACGGAACTGTGATACGTACGCTGCTGACCCATGCTGCATTGTCGGTACATGGGTGGTCAGGCGCGATTATAACGGTCTCAGGACGGGTCTTTATGTAGCCTGCTCCGCCAAATGGGGCAAGCAGAAGCCGACTGTCTCCGACATCAGGCTCATCGCTTACTATTATGGACATCCCTGTTTCGCGTATTGTCTGCTCAACAATGTCCGTAACAGCGTATCCGCGCCGGGTTATGATGCGTATTTCTCCGACAAGAGGCACAAGACGCGGAATCAGCTGTATTATCTCAGCCTCGTTTCCGTATACGGCAATGCTTCGTTCTGCCGGCGGAACTGAGCACATGACAAGTGATTCAATGGTGAGGTTTTCCATCATCCTGCGTATAAAACGAATCGGAGTAAATCTGCGCAGATCGGTATCAGGAGGACATTCGATATCGGCAGGCATAAGCAGCCTTCCGGAAGAATCCAGAGAATGTGCCTCAACCATGCGCCAGTCAATTCCTTTATGATGTTCTTCGCACATTATTCTGATAAACGGAGCGTTGCATACAGTATCAAGGTAGCCGCAGACAGGCGGCGGAAAAAGTCTGCGCAACTGCCTGGCTATAGTGCCTCGGTGTTTTGGCGGTGTCATCATCAGCATAGACAGCATTATTAATTCTCCTCATAAGGCGAAATAAATGTGGTAAATATCTATGCGAGTCATAAACGATATATGACTGATGTATATTTTTCGGCTTATAGTGAGCACACTATAACAGGAGGTGAGGTGCAATGGGTGAGAATGCCAAAAAGGTTCCTGTTATACGGGTCAGAAAGCGCACGGTGTTTTTTCGCAGCAGGCTCAGAAAATGTCCGCTTAAGGTAAGAGTTGCAAGATAAAGAACCGGCTGCCGCACCATGTATCAGGTCAGCGGCAGCCGATTTTGCAGAAATATGTAAAAATCAGTCGCAAATCACATACCTGCTGCATATAAATATAGTACCAGATTTTAATTTCAGACGGTAACGGAGCGATGAGCATGAATTGGTTCGAAATAATATGTCAGACAGCAGCAGATATATACTATCTATTCCTGAGTGTTTCGGGGTCGGGGAATTTCCCGCGGCGGCTGACTGCACAGGAAGAAACTGAGTATATAAACCAGATGTCGCAGGGAAGTCGTGATGCGCGGAATGCCCTTATAGAACACAATCTCCGGCTGGTGGCTCATATATGCAGAAAGTATTATTCACCCACGAACGATCCTGATGATATGCTGTCAGTCGGTACAATCGGCCTGATAAAGGCGGTAGATACCTTTTCTGCAGACAAAGGAACACGCTTCTCGTCTTATGCAGCCAGATGTATAGAGAATGAATGCCTGATGTCTCTTCGTGCGGCAAAGAAAACGGCACAGGATGTGTCTATAAGCGAGCCGATAGATACCGATAAGCACGGCAATGAGCTGACACTTCTTGATGTTATTTCATGTGATGATACAATTGCAGACGATATTGATACAAAGCTGAAATGTGAACACCTGCGGAGAATATTGACAAAGGTGCTGCAGGGCAGAGAGCTTGAAATTATCTGCAAGCGATACGGGCTTAACGGCTGCAGAGTGCAGACACAGCGTGAGATAGCGGCCGAACTGGGGATCTCAAGATCGTACATATCCCGTATAGAGAAGCGTGCTATTGAAAAGCTGAGCACAGAGTTCAGATAATAATCCGATGAAATATGAACGCGCGGAAGCAGGGGTGATACCAGCTTCCGCGCGTTTTGATTAATGTCGTTATTGGTTGTTGTCAGTGCCGCCGGGACGTTTTCTTACCTTGACCTTGACTCTTGAAACACGCTTCTTGTAATCATCAAGGAGACCAAGATAACGAAGGTCTTCGATAAAGTCACGGTTGGAATATTCATCAACACTGTCGCAGGGCGAAGGTGTGATGGGCGGCAGATCCTCCATCGGGAAACGCTCGACATAGTCGGCATAAGGATCAGGCTGAACCTCAGCCTCGACCTCAACAACCTCAGCTTTTACCTCGGGTTCAGGCTCGGGCTCGGGAGCAGGCTCCGGAACGGGTTCGGGCTTGACTTCCTCCTTGACAGGCTCGGGAGCAGACTCTTCCTTCTTTTCCTCGGCTTTTTCGTCAGGAGTTACGCTGATGCCGGTGAAGATACCGAGAATATCCTCTGTAGGATCCTCGAGCTCTTCCTTTTTCTCCTCAGCAGCAGGTGCTTCGGTGATTCTTACAGGCAGAGCAACAGGCTTTTCTTCTGCAGGCTCATCAAATACTGAAGAGAGATCACGTGCTGCAGGCAGAGACTTCTGCTCGGTGTGCTCAGGCAACTGAGCCGGAAGCTCTTCGGCTTCCTCCTCATCATCGTCGTCACGTGTAAGGAAGATTGAAATTCCAAGAGCGGCGAGAAGGAGAAGGAGTATGCCGAGCAGGCAGATGAAAATGATCGCGATAACATTGGTATACTCACCGATAAAGGTGAATGTCATGGCTCCGTCGAGCAGAGTAGGCTGCCAGATGGTGTCCGATTCCTTGTCAAGTTCATAGGTTGACTGCTCTTCGCCGCTGCCTATGCTGTAGGAAAGGTATGTATCCTTCGAGTGTACAGTGTAGGAATAGGTGGAGACATTTGTCAGGCTGAGAAGCGATGAAATGTCGTAGCTGTCAACAAGTGTGGAGTCGGGGTGAATTCTGAACAGACCGCCCTGACGGTCGTAGCTGAGCTCTCGCTCAGGATTGACACCGAAGAGAACATTCTCAGCGTTGCATATCTGAGCAGCGTTGCCCTTGATGACGATGCTGATATAAGGCATCATGCCGCTCTCAGAGACGGTCTTGACCTTTGCTCTGGGAGCTTCCTTTGACGAATAGTAATCAGCAATCTGGTCGAGAATTGCACTGTTGGTGCCTTCGACCATGTAAATTTTTATTTCACGGGTGAAACTGTTTGCCGAATCGACCTTGAGGTTGTAATCAATTCCCTGAGCGGTGCTGATACTCTCAAGTATGAGACGGAATGAGAAATCAGTGCCGGTACCGCTGTACTTTGCGATATTGCTTGCAAAGCCGGAATCAACGGTAATATTTTCGTCGGTGTCAATGTCATACATGACATAGGGGAGACCGGCGTAGGATTCAACCGAATAGGTGAAGGGGATATCCTCGCCGTTGGAAATAACAGCAAAGGAGCAGGATTCCTCGAATGCAGTGAGAGAGGAAAGCGGAAGAGAATCGTCTTCGTAGGGGGATACAGAAGCGGAGGCTGCTGTATTGCCGAAAATCATAGAAGTGTATTTTGCAAGCTGTGCAGCGCTGGAAGCGGTAAATACAGCTGTGCATGAACGCTCGTCACTGCTGTCAATAAAGCTGAACTGAGCGCCGTCAGGCAGATAAGACTTGACGGTCTCGCATACAGAAGAAAATGCATTGCTTCCGATGACCGGATCAAAATAAATGACAACGGTACGGGTAAAGGAAAGATCCTCGTTGATAACGGTGTAGATATCCACACTGTCGGTCATGCGGCCGGTTCCGTCTTCAACAATGATATTTCCGCCGGAGAGGGTGTATTCATCATTGTTGATGGTAACCGTTACGCCGCGGTCGTGCCATGAAATATCAGGACGGCTGGCGACGTCGGTGTTGCTGGTTGCATCAACTCCGAGAAGATCGTCAAAAGCCTGCTGAAGCCAGCCGAAGAGATCTTCGGTGCTGAAGCTTTCCACAAGACGTGTTGAGCGGGAAAACTCGTTGTTGTCATACTGGAAGTCGATGCTGACCTCTTCGCCTGTTATCGACTGTACCTTTGAGGTGTATTCTGCAATAGATGCAAAACGGATAGTGAACTGATAATCGACTGTACTTCCATCTTCAGAAACACCGAGAGATTTGTAGTCCATTTTTGACGGAATACCTGAGTCGATGAGCCGGTCAAGATCTTTGGTTCCTCCGGCAAGAATAGACTCAAGTGTTTCAATGTCAAATGACAGTGTCATCTCTCTGGTTCCGGAAAATGCACTGTTGGCAGTAAGGTCGGTAGTTGTATCGACAAAACCGCAGAACAGTGAAAAAATCAGAAGACAGGAGATAAGCAGCACAATACGGCGCTTTATCAAGTTGACCTCCCCTTTCGTGCACAAGAATCAATATACGGATAAGGGCAGCGCGTATGATATACGCAAATGCCGCAGCGGTGTATCAGTTACTGCTGCCCGTTCCGGTATAATGTATAAGTGGTACCGTTTGAGTAATTGTAGACAATGACGGCATTCGGTGATGCTGCATCATCAGGATTGAAGCTTTCGACGCGCAGAAGCATTGTCTGGTTGTCGCCGTGCATGTAATAAGCAAGATTATTATCGAAGCTTACTCCGGAAACGGTGACTTCGGTTCCGGGTGTGCCGTCAGTCGAGAAGCACATTGTAAGAGTCGGTGATTCACCGCCGGGATTATATACGACATACGAAGAACCGGTTTCGTCGTACCATGTGCCCTCTAATTTTGCAGCAGTGTAGACATTGCTTTCGATGAGCTCACGGGCGAAGTTAGTACCTTCTCGCTCTATTGCTGCAAGCGAAGTACGTATATCCTCAAGAGTGAAGACACCCTCACCGTTGGCTATCATATAATACTGAGCCATTGCTGCCTTGAATTCGGAATCCTGATAGTTTCCGAGTTCAGTGAACTGCTGGTAGGCATCACTGTATTCTCCCGCGGTGAGCAGTGCATCTGCGTTTTCATACTGACAGATCTGCCAGTATGAAAGCGAATCGAGATAATCAGGGAACATTGCAAATCTTACCATGGCGGAGGAATAATTTCCGTCGCGATAGAGCTGCATAGCACACTGATAGTTGGATTCCTTAGCCAGATCACCGGCATCATTGTAGCGCGGAATGTGATAAAGCTGGTCATAAGCTGCCTCGTAATTGCCTTCAGCCATGTACTGCTTGCCGAGAATGTAGCGGCATTCAGCGACACGCTCGCTCGTTGTCGAGTAGCTCATGATATCGGAGTAGTATTCGATTGCCTTTTCATATTCACCGGCATTCTGAAGTGCCAGAGCATACACATAGATTGATTCGTTTGCTTTGACCTTACTGTCTTTGTAGTCGTCAAGCTCACTGAATGCGGCGCTTGCCTCAATATACTGACCGTCGGCCATAAGCGTGGAGGCATCCTGATATTTGAGCTCGGTTGAAAGAGCCGGCCATACAGCGATTCCCAGCAGACCGATAAAGAAAACAATAAACAGGACGATTATCCATACAAGACAGCCGCTTCGGCGCGAATTGACCGATTCAAGGAGCTTTGCCTTCTGAGCGGAAGCGCTGCTCTGTGTTGCAGAAGCAGCTGCCGCTGCAGTCTGTGGCAGAGAAAGGTCGATTCCAGCGCGCATTGCAGCACGTATTGCAGCAGGCGAATATGAAGTGATCTGCTTCGCTCCGGAGGAGGAATTTCCGCCGGAAAGTGAAGCAAGTGCCGGATCCTGCTGTTCTGAGGGAGCAGTGCGTGAAGTGGCAGGAGTAGCGGAAAGCGAAGCAAGAACAGGATCCTGAACAACATCAGGAGTGCCCGTCGGAGTAAATTCAAAGCTTTCTCCGGGAGCGGTGTAGTCGGCAGGTGCAGCAGGTGCGGGCTGAGACTGTGCTGCAGGCTGCGGAGCAGAGCCGAAATCAGCAGGAGCGCTGCTGAATGCTCCGAGGTTAAAACCGCGGACATTTGCGTTCTGTGCCGCAGTTGTCTGAGCAGACGGTGCTGCCGGACGCTTTTTCTTGTTTTTCTTTCCCTGCGGCGGATTGCTCTGGAACAATCCGTTGCCGTAACCGCCGGGACTTCCTGTAGTACGGGCAACAGCCTCCTGAGCGGCCTGCTGAACAAGTGCAATTCGTACCGCCTGTTCAAGTGCAGCGCGCTGAATAGGATCGCGCATAGCAGCGCGCCGTATTTCCGGATTGATATTCATCATCGCAGCGCGGAACTGCTCTTCTGCAGTAGGCAGCGAGCCGGGCGACTTTTTGCCTTTCTTGCCGCCCGGTCTGGAAGAGGACTGACGCTGCGGCGGTCTCTTTTTGCCGTTCTTCTGATTTGAAGGCGGGCGCTTGCCCTGCGGTGCAGAAGGTCTGCGCTGCGGACGGCGTGCAAGCTCCTCCGGCGAGGCATCGGTTACATAGATGCCGCTGTCGAAGTCGCCGTTATCGTCAGGGTCGTCTGCAATATCAAACAGATCATCATCGCTGTCATCGTCATCATCGTCAACCGGAGAGAGGGGAAGAAGGATCATACCCTCATCGAAAACTGTTCCGTCAGGACGTACGACGTAACTCTTCTGTTCACTGTCGTCATCATCGGAAGCGTCATCCGAAATATTCAGGAAGGGAAGAAAAACGAATTCCTTTTCCTTCTTTGCAGCGTGAACACGACCAAATGTAAGCGATGATTCCTCGCCGTCATCATCGTCATCATCACGTTCATCATCAAGGAAAGGCATATATACAAATTCCTTCTCTTTTTTGGTGGCATGAACGCGTCCGAAGGTCAGACGTGAACCGTCATCGTCGTCGTCATCGTCTTTTTCTTTGGAAGATGAGAAAAGTTTTGATGAGAACAAGCCGGAGAGTGAAGAACTGGAATCAGAGTCGGACGAAGATGAGGAATCCGGAATATCTTCGTCATCACTCGGATTTTCATCGGGAAAAATAAAAATAGGAGCATCAAATTCTTCAGAATCAATGATCTCATTATCGTTATTGTTGTCCATGATATCCCTCAATCTTTATCCCTCCTTCGTCAGAAAATCTCATACCAGAACAAAGCCGCAGACGATAATATGCAGAGTCAGCACGAACGCAGACATAGCATATTTCCCCAGCTTTGCCAGTATGTAGGTATATATCAATATTTTATAACATTTTTTATGCTTTGTACAGTAAAATTATTGCAACAAACACAAATTTTTTAAAAAATTTTTAAATTTGGAGAATGAGTTGTGCTGAAAAACGGATTAATATGCTGTTTCAGAAAAAAGACGGTCAATTTCATGCCGGAGAAGACGATTGACAGCCAGATTAAGACCGGGATCAGTGCCGAGAATCAGCTGTGCCTCCTGCTGAGCTTCAGCAAGAATACGCATATCGCTTTCAAGACTTGCAATCTGCAGATGAGGAAGTCCGTGCTGCCTGAGCCCAAAGAAATCGCCCGGACCACGCAGCCGCAGATCTTCTGATGATATCTCAAAGCCGTCACAGGTGCGCACCATTGTGCCCAGTCTCGCACGTGCGGTTTCACCTTTGGCATCGCTGACAAGTATGCAGTAGGATTTATGCCTGCCTCGTCCGACGCGGCCGCGCAGCTGGTGCAGCTGAGAGAGTCCGAAACGTTCGGCGTTCTCAATCAGCATAATTACAGCATTTGGCACATCAACACCGACCTCGATAACGGTAGTTGATACAAGCAGGTCAATTTCACCTGCGGCAAAGCGACGCATGACATATTCCTTGTCTGCCGGCCGCATTCGTCCGTGCAGAAGTGCGACTTTGTAGCCGGCAAATTCTTTCGCGGCAAGCTTTGATGCATATTCTTCGGCTGAAGCGAGATCTGATTCTCCCATTTCAACGAGCGGACAGACAACGTACGCCTGCAGCCCCTGATCGAGATGCTTGCGGATAAAACCGTATGCGCGCTCTCTTTTGCCGGTATCAATATGGAAGGTTTCAATCGGGATTCGTCCGACCGGCATTTCATCGAGTATTGAAACATCAAGATCACCGAAAATAATGAAAGCAAGAGTTCGGGGAATAGGTGTTGCTGACATGACAAGCATATGAGGATCCCTGCCTTTTGCTGCAAGAGCAGCTCGCTGAGCTACGCCGAATCTGTGCTGCTCGTCGGTAATTACAAGCGCAAGGCTGTGGAATTCAACAGGGTCTGATATGAGCGCGTGTGTACCGACAATGACCGATGCTTCGCCTGAGGCGAGAGCAGCAAGCACCTCGCGTCGTCTGACACCGGTAACAGAGCCGGTAAGCAAAACTACGTTTATGCCTGTTCCGTCAAGCATTTTTGAGAGGGTAGCATAATGCTGCTCAGCAAGTATCTCGGTCGGCGCCATCATTGCGCTCTGATATCCGCATTTTGCTGCGGAATAGCACAGCGAAGCAGCAACAGCAGTCTTTCCGGATCCAACATCACCCTGTATGAGACGTGCCATCGGAGCGCCGCCGGACATCATATCATGCATGCATTCACTTGCAGCGCGGCGCTGCGCACCGGTTGGCTCAAATGGCAGCAGAGAGAAGAATTCGTCCGTGAAATCATGCGGAATAACCGGTGCAGTACCGGTGCGGTCACGTCCTTTTATGCTCATCATGCCTAAAGAAAAAATGAGCAGCTCCTCGAAAATAAAGCGTCGGCGAGCCTCATGTGCATTGCTGAGACTGTCAGGCTGATGCACATGTCTGAGTGCTTCATCAAGCGGCATAAGGTTGTGTGCCTCGCGTGTTTTTTGCGGGATAGGATCAGGCAGCGGCTGCGGAAGTCCTGCAAGTGCATACTTCACCGATTGCTCTATAATGCGCGAAGAAAGGCCTTCTGTCTGCGGATAAATCGGAGTCAGCCGCTGAGCATCACCTCCGGCGGGGCGGAAAACAGGAGAAGCCATTTCGGCAAAAGTACCGGAATAGGTCAGTTTGCCGTGGAAAATATAATCATTGTCGATTTTAATCGATGACTTTATGTAGGGATTATTGAAGAAGGTCAGGTTGATGCGTGTTCCGTTTTCGTCAGCAGCACGGCATTTGTACAGCGTCATGCCGGCGCGTATACGGTTTTCGGTGACAGGTGAAATAACCCTTGCAAGAATGAAGGGAGAATCATCACCGACAGAGTCGATAACGGTGGTAGGGTTTGACCAATCTTCGTAGCTGCGCGGATAAAAGCGCAAAAGGGCGCCGACAGAGCGAATGCCCAGCTTTGAGAAAAGCTGGGCGCGCTGCTGTCCGACACCCTTGATGATTGTAATGTTCTGATTGAAATGATCACACATGATACGGGAGACCTCCCGTCTGAAATTATTCGATGGAGATGATGAAGTAGTATACGGGCTGACCGCCGTTGACAAGCATGACTTCAGCCTTCTTGGCGATCTTGGATTCAACTATGCGGCGAACCTCTTCACCCTGTGCGTCAGTGACGCCTTCACCGTAGATGATGGTGATGAAGGAGGTGTCACGCTCAGCCATCTGCTTGCAGAGCTTGACAGCTGCGTGAACAGGATCCTTGTCGAGGAAGACCAGCTTCTTGTTGTTGAGAGCGAGAATGTCGCCTTCCTTAATCTTGCGGTTATCAAATTCGGAATCTCTTGCTGCAAAGGTGATCTGACCGGTGGAAACCTTCTCAGCTGCCTTGAACATATCGACAGCGTTGGTATCCTCGTCAGCGTCAGCGTCATAAGCAAGCATAGCTGCGATTCCCTGAGGAATTGTAGTGGTCGGAAGAACTACTACACGGCGGTCTGCAATGGGAACACACTGCTCGGCAGCCATAATGATGTTCTTGTTGTTCGGGAGAACAAAGACAGTGGAAGCGGGAGTTGCCTGAACAGCAGCAAGAATGTCATCAGTGCTGGGGTTCATGGTCTGACCGCCGGAAACAACCTGCTCACAGCCAAGGTCGTGGAAGAGGGAGACAAGACCGTCACCTGCTGCAACAGCAACAAAACCGATCTCACCCTCGACCGGATCAACACGCTGCAGACCCTTTGCTGCAGGAGCGGAATCAGAGCCGCCTGCATTCTTGTGCTGCTCGCGCATATTCTCGATCTTGGTGGTGATAAGCTGACCATATGTGAGGGCGCGGGTAATAGCTTCGCCCGGAGTATCTGTATGAACGTGAACCTTGATGATCTCATCGTCGTCAACAACAACAACGCAGTCACCGATAGTCTCAAGATACTGACGGAGATCCATAGGATCGTTGTCGTTTTCCTTGCCTACGATGAACTCGGTGCAGTATGTGAAGTTGATGACCTCGTCGAACTCAGCGACAATGCTCTTGAAGGTGTCAGCCGGCTCGCCGGTCTCACCGTCAAGCAGCTCTACAATGCTGTTGCCGTTGAATACAGACTGCATACCTCTGAAGATGTAGCAGAGACCCTGCCCGCCTGCGTCGACAACGCCTGCACGCTTGAGAACGGGAAGAAGATCAGGTGTTGTTTCAAGAGCAGCCTCAGCAGCGTCGCAGATTGCTTCCCAGACAGCAAGAGGATCGCTGTTGGTTGCAGCAACGGAACGTGCGCGCTCGGAAGCCAGACGTGCAACGGTAAGAATTGTGCCTTCGGTGGGCTTCATGACAGCCTTGTATGCAGCCTCAACGCCGAGGGTGAGAGCATTTGCAAGATCAGAACCGGAGATCTCATCAACACCCTTGAGACCCTTGGAGAAGCCTCTGTAAAGCAGGGAGAGAATAACGCCGGAGTTGCCGCGGGCACCGCGGAGCAGAGCAGAAGCAGCCTTGTCAGCGACCTCAGTAGCGGTAGCGCTGTCAGCCATCTTGAGAAGCTCATTGCGTGCCGCGGACATAGTCATGGACATATTTGTACCGGTGTCTCCGTCGGGGACAGGGAAAATATTGAGTTCGTCAACAGAGTTTTTCTTGTTCTGTATCGCGTTGGCACCTGAAATGATGGCATCGCGAAGAATTTTTCCGGATAGCATTTGTAAACCTCCATCTGCCGCAGAGCGGCTGTATCAAATTTGTGTCTGCACAGCAGAGCGCGTAAAACTCCATGATACAGTACAATAAAATACAAGTTATAGTATAGTTTAACACATAAAAGGAATAAAAACAACTAATAAGTGTTACAATATATTGAAGAAATAAAGGGAATTTTTATCAATCCTCGCCTGTAGCCAGCGCAACATCCCACATATCAAGTCCATAGAACAGGTCACTTTCGGTGACATCCATGTGGGCGTTTATGGAGCGTGAATAGCAGACCATTCCAAGGCGGTAGCATATCGGAACAAAGGGATATTCAGCCTCAAAAGCCTCGATAACACCGCCGATATCGGTTGTTCCGTCAAGATAGCTGTTCCACGCGCTGGTGGTTACTTCAGCTGTGAGACCGTAATATATTCCGTTGTTCGGAGTGAAGAGATCGGAGAAATCCATGTTGTTGAGCATTGCATATTCTCCGATGTAAAGATCGTATTCGCCTGCGGCAAGTCTCTTGCGGTAGGTTTCCGCATCAACCGCATTCATGATAAGCTTGATTCCGACATCACCGAGCTGTTTGATGACACCTTCAGCTGTGGTGACGTGCTGCGGAATGTCGCGGTTTACCAGCAGGTAATAGGAAAGTGTCATACCGTCTCCGTTGTTGCGTACATAGCTTTCATCAAGGTTGATGAATCCGGCATCGTCAAGCAGACGATTGGCGGAAGCTGTGTTGCTGAGGGTAGAACCGCTCTGTGCGTTTGCTGCAGGAGCCCACGCAGTGGGCAGCGGTCCGGTTGCGGCATAAGCACGACCTGCGTATGCGTTGGTGATTATTTCCTCACGGTTGAGGGCATCGGAAATAGCTTTTCGTATCTGATAATCGCGCAGACGGCTGTCACTGGTGTCCATTCCGATATAAATCAGATTGTTAAGGTTGACCGGTGAATAATATGCGTTGACTCTGCTGGGATAGCCGTCACGAAGGTCGGTGTAGAAATAGCTGACCGTTCCGATTTCAACGCTGTGTACGATACTCTCTATGGTGGGCATTGACAGCAGGGAGATTCGCTTTATCTGATATTCACCGCTGTTCTTGTACCACTTTGAGTTGCGCAGCAGATAGGTGCCGCGCTCAGCATCGCTGTAATAATAGTATCTGCCGCTGCCGAGCGGAAGTGCTCCGTTTTTGTCGCTTTCCTTCTTTATAATGGGAAAATCGAGAAGCATATATGCAAGCGGATCGTTTTTATCAAGACGGAAGGCGATGGTATTTTCTGTGTACATACAGTTTACGAAATGCTCAAGCTGAGCGGCATATCGTGAACCTTCTGCTTTTGCCGCCTCGAAGGAATACTTTACGTCTTCACCTGTAAGCACACTGCCGTCAGAGAATACAATACCGTCTCGAAGTGTCACAGTAATGACCTTTGCGCTTGTCTGCTCAATGGAACGAGCAATGACAAAATCTGCCTCATACTGTGAATTCACAGTAATAAGCTGATCGTAGAGCAGATCACTGATAGCAGCATTCAGCGTGGATTTGCACATATACGGATTGAGCGTGGTAGAGGCATCATTGTCGTCAGGACGGCAATAGGGAATGGTAAAGTTGCTGGTAGTAGCAAAGTTTATGTCATTCTCTGAGCCGTCGGTGAGCTCGACCGAGCCGTAAAGCTCTTCTATGAGCTGTTCTCTTTCCTCGAGAGAATCACCGTCACCGCAGCCGGCAGCTGAGAGACATACCAGAAGCGCAAGAAGCGCAGCTGCAGTTCGTACGCTGGTGCGGTAAAGCTTTTTTATAAAATCTTTATTAATGCTCATTGTGTCTCACTTTCGCGATATTATGAATATTATCTGCGAAACGCGGAAAATAATTTACTATGATACGATTTTAACGATGTTAGTATATCATATCGCGCAGCAGATAAAATAAAATTTTTATGAATAAAAGCGCAACTATACGTGAGGAATTGATGATAAATCAACTTTTGCGGATATACTTTCGGAGGTGCAGTGTGTTACTTTATCAGAATACGTTCGACTGAAACAGTTCGTCCGGTTTTGTGGTCAATCTCGAAAAGTACAGCATTCATCATGCATGGTCCGTCAGCATATTCCAGCCGTGTCGGCATATGTGTTGTCATCTTTTTGATTGCAGCTTCCGGTTTTACGCCTATGACTGAGTTTATCGGACCTGTCATACCGACGTCGGTAATAAATCCGGTTCCTTTCGGCAGAATCTGTTCATCAGCAGTCTGAACATGGGTGTGAGTGCCGAATACAGCTGATACACGACCGTCGAACATCTCGGCAAGTGCGCGTTTTTCAGCGGTAGCATCAGCGTGGAAATCAACGATGATAACCTTGGCATCGATATCCTTGAGAAGTCGATCCAGTGTACGGAAGGGGCAGTCGAGGGATTCCTGCATATAAACGAGTCCCATAAGATTGATGACAGCAACCTGAGTGTAGCAGAAGTCGACGGTGTGCACGCCGAATCCTGGAACACCGTCAGGAAAATTTGCCGGACGGATTACCGGGAGAATGTGCTCTTCATACATATCGTAGCTTTCCTTGCGCTGGAAGCAGTGGTTGCCGGTAGTGATAACGTCTACTCCGCACCGGAAAAGATGGTCGGCGGAATCGTAGGTTATGCCGTTTGTATCAGCTGAATTTTCTCCGTTGGCGATAACAACGTCTATATTCTGACTGTTTTTCAGCTCGTACAGTTTTTTCTTAAGATAACTGATTCCGATCGAGCCGATAACGTCACCTACGCAGAGAATCTTCATTCAGATACCCTCCGGAAAAGGCTGAGAACAAGCTGTGCGCAGCGCTCAGCGGCAATGCCTACAAAGTCGCCGTAGGAGAGACCGGCTTCTCCGTCTGCGTTGTCGGAAATGCAGCGGACGGCGGCAAAGGGAACACCGGCCATGAAGCAGACATGAGCGATAGCGCCGCCCTCCATCTCGCAGGCACAGGCGCTGAAGGTCGAGCGGATAAATTCAGAGCGTTCACGGCTGGCAATAAACTGGTCACCTGTTGCAATGATTCCTCTGAGGGTGGAATAATCGCTGTTGAGTGAGGAAATTGCAAAAATCTGATCGCCGAGAGTCTTGTCGCAGGGCAGTTCGATTATATCAAGTCCGGAGAGATATCCCGGAGCATCTCCGAGAGGAGTGGTATCCATGTCGTGCTCAACAAAGCCGGTCGCAACAGCAATATCACCCTGACGCATACCGTCAGCGAGACCGCCTGCGACTCCAGTATTGATTATGCGGTTGGCACCGAATACCGATATCATTATCTGAGCGCAGACTGCTGCACTTACCTTGCCGATGCCGCATCGTGCGACAACAACAGGTGAGTTGTAAAGAATGCCGGTGTTAAAATCTATTCCGCTGACAGTTTTGATACTGCGGTCGGTCATTGCAGCGCAGATGCTGTCAACCTCAACGCTCATAGCACCAATTATACCAATCATATCCTGACCTCCAGATAATTTGAATTTGTCTGTAAAATGCACATACATATTAAGTATACATCGAAACGCTGTGAAAGTAAATATATATTATTGGTATAGACAGGGACGTTTGAATTGATTTACAGATATTTGTAAATTTTGGTTTATGCGATTAAGCGCAGGCAGATTAAAAGTTTCGTCCCCTTTTGTTAAAGGTGCCAGGTCGAGGGCAGCGCCCTCGTGGAGTTTGAGGCAAAGCCTCAACTTCTCATCGAAAAAGAATTAAGGACTCCGTCCTTAAAACCTGCAAGGGCGTTGCCCTTGACCCACGACCTTTTGAAAAAGGTCGATCAAAACTTTTGCTCCGCTAAACCCCAATTTATCTTCCTAATTCCAAAACGACCCGGAGCAGACTTGAGGACAAGAATGCTTCGGGTCATTTGATTCATTTATTTATCACGCCAGGTTGAACGTGAGAAGAGAATCAGCATCGGAAATATCTCGAGACGTCCTGCGAGCATAAGCACTGACAGAACTATCTTGCTGAAGCCTCCTAAGAATCCGAAATTCTGAGTCGCACCTACCATTCCAAAGCCCGGTCCGACATTGCTGATACAGGTTATGACCGAGGTGAATGTTGTGGTAAAATCGTGTCCCTCAAGAGCGACGAGAAGTGTACCGATTACTACCAGCACAACATAGCTGACAAGGAACTGAATTGTATTTGTGACAACCGATTCTGCAACCGGCTTGCGATCCATCGTAATCACTCTGACAAGTCTCGGGTGTGCCATGCGGTGTACCTCTCTGCGCAGAGACTTGAGCAGAATGAGAATTCTTGAGCATTTCATTCCGCCGCCGGTTGAGCCTGCGCAGGCACCTACAAGCATCAGTATCAGCAGTATACATTTGCTGAACATCGGCCATAATTCAAAGTCGCTGGTAACAAAACCGGTCGTTGTTATTATTGACACTACCTGAAATGATGTATATCGGAGCGTCTCACCTATTGAGCCATAATGCGAATAGGTATTGATTGATATTGAAATTATCGCGGTAATTATGAGCCCAATATAGAAATAAACCTCACTGTTCTTCAGTGCATCCTTGATATGTCCCGTAAGCAGCAGGAAAAAGACGGTAAAGTTTATACCAAACAGCATCATAAATACCATAATTATCATTTCAGCCGCTAAGTTGTTATATCCGGCTATGCTGCTATTAAGGCACGAAAAACCACCTGTACCTGCCGTTGAAAAAGCGCTTATCACAGAATCATAAAGCGAAAGTCCTGCAACAAATTTAAGCAGGAGCACCTCTATAACTGTAAGCACAAGATAAATAAGATACAATATCTTGGCGGAATCTCCTATCGTTGTAACCAGACGCCCCGGTTTTGGTCCTGTGCTTTCTGCTGACATCAGATTGTGCGTTCTCTCTCCTATTGCGGGGAATATCGCCATTGCGAGGACAAGTACGCCCATTCCTCCAAGGAAGTGTGTCATGCTTCGCCACAGGAGAATCCCCTTTGGCACAGCCTCAATCTCCGAAAGAACACTGGCACCGGTGGTTGTGAATCCGGATACAGCTTCAAACACTGCATCGATAAACGTAGGAAAATGACCGCTGAAATAAAACGGTAGTGCGCCTATTACTGATATTACCAGCCAGATTACAGCGACGGTAACAAGTCCGTCACGTGGAAAAAAGCTGCTGCTTTTCGGCTTTATCAACGACATCGGAACTGCACAGGCAATCGCTATCAGTATTGATATAATCATCGGCTTGGGTGACTCTCCGAACAGCAGTCCAACCACAAGCGCAGCAAGCATACATAGCGCTTCGATGTACAGCACTATACCAAGAGTCTTTACAATCAATCTTCTGTTCATGATAATTCTCCCGGTCGGTTACTTTTTGAAAATATCGTCAAACTGCTGTACTGTTATGCCTGAGGCGACAATAACAACATGATCTCCGGACAGCATTGACATTTCGCCGTTCGGGATTATTATCTGGCTGTTTCTGATTATTGCGGCAATAAGAACATTATTGTGAGTCGGTACGTCCTTGAGTTTGACTCCAAGATACGGTGCCTCTGCTCCGATATGGAATTCCATTGCTTCCGCCCTGCCGTCAGCTATCTGATAGAGGGTGATCATCTCACTGCCCTCAGAATTGTCAAGTCCGCGGACAAACTGAAGTATCTGATTGCCGGTAATGACCTTCGGGCTGATGATTCCGTCGATGCCGAGTCTCTGTATAATTGAGGTGTAATGAGTCCGGTTGTTCTTTGCAATAACCTTCGGAACACCGCACTGCATTGCGTAAAGTGCAGTGATAAGGTTGTCCTCATCACGGTTTGTCAGGCTGACAAAAGCATCTGCCGCACCGAGATTCTCACTGCGGAGTACCTCCTGGTCGGTTCCATCACCCTGCAGAACCATCATATCCTGCAGCTCTTCTGAAAGAATACGGCATTTTGCAGGATTTATCTCAATGATTTTCGCCTTGACACCCATACGCTCGAGCTCACGGCAGAAATAATAGGTTATACGGCTGCCACCCGATATCATTACATCATTGACCTTGTTGGAATATCTTCCGAGCGAACGGAACAGCTTTACAAGCTCAGCACTCCTGCCGATTATATAGAGCTTATCATTCTTCTGTATTCTGAAAGAACCATTAGGAATATATGTATCCTCACCGCGTTCAACGACACAGAAAAGTACATTGGATATGCGCTTTTTCATTATATCTGAAAGGGTCATATCAATCAGAAAGTCCCCATCTTCCACCCTGAGGCTTACCATTTCAACTCTGCCGCCGCAGAATGTCTCGATCTCGCTTGCCTCCGGGAATTTTATCATTCGCGTAATTTCACGTGCGGTAACAAACTCCGGATTGATAGTCATATCAATCGACAGTTCTTTTTTCAGAATTGCAATATCTGAATTATAAATAGTATCACGCACACGGGCTATGGTATAGCGCGCACCCAGTCGCTTACCGAGCAGACAGCAGAGCATATTGACCTCATCACTGCCTGTGACAGCAATCAAGACATCGCAGTCGTCCACACCAGCTTCCTTCAGTATCGAAAGACTTGAGCCGCTGCCGGTTACCGTCATGGCATCAAGCGACTCTGCAGCTTCCAGCGATTCCTCACTGCTGTCGACTATAGTCAGTCTGTGTTTATCCTTCAGAAGCTGACCGGCAAGATATGAGCCGACCTTTCCGTTACCTATTATTACGATATTCAACTCAGAACCTCCCTGAAAATTTGTGTTCACACAGCGGGTCAGTGAATTCCGGCTGCGTATTGTATTTATACATGAAATTTCATTTTGTTGATGTTAAACCAATTTTTTCTGGAGAAAAGCACCTTATCCAGCTTGTTTGTGAGCCATGTGAAAGCCGGAGCGATAATCAGTACAGCCGCAAGAGCAATCGGAATGAACAGCACCGGTTTATTCCGGAGATCGAAACAGGTCAGAATTCTCATAGGAATACGCTGCAGTATATATATGCTGAAGGAATTGACTCCAAGCCAATGGAGCACCCTGTTGTGGGTTCGAAGACGCATTTGCGAGATAACGACCAATAAACAGAAGATACATGCAAAAAACATATAGAAATATTGCAGATCCATCCACTCAAAATATTTTGACAACGGCAGCTTATACAGCTTGGAGGTCATCATCACAGATGCGGCGGCAAATACAGCCAGTGTTGTCAGCATTGCTGCCCACCATACACCCGTACGTTTCCTCATAGCACCTTCGACAGGCTTTCTTATCTCAGACCAGAGCATTCCCAGCGGATAGCAAAGCAGGGTATTGTACCACCAGTAATCTTCCTTTACCGCCCTGAGTATCACCGCAAGAGCTATGGTAAGCACCCACACAGCAGCAATGGCAATATGCCGGTATTTTTGCAGTATGCCAAAGGCAAGCAGTGTGACAGCATACAGCGCCAAGGTGCAGAACACAAACCAATTGCTGTTTCCGATTGATGTCCAGCCGACAAAAGCAAGCAATGTACGCTCAATGCCGTACGTTTTGCCCATAAAAGCATTGACGATAATAAACAGGATCACAGCAAGGTCAAAATGCACCAGCGTCTTCAGTATCCTGCTTTTGAAAAAGCTCTTTATATATTCCGGCTTGCTGCGGCAGGATTCGACGATACCGTAGCCGGAATAAAAGAAGAACATTGTCACCATCAGCTGACCGATGGCTACTATTATTCTTTGCGCCGACCTGTCGGGAGTGCTGCTCACTGTAATATACTGCAGCATATGAGACATTACGATTATAACAGCAAAAACGCCCTTGATCGATGTTGTGCGCTCATGTGACATATAGTCATCATACAGCTTACCTTCGCCGGAAACTCCGGCTTTAATACAGCAGATAACGACCAGCGCCGCAAGCATTGCAAAATACACAAGATCACATTCTTATATTTATAAATTATTTTTCTGCGTGAAGCAGACAGCGCATACAGCTGAATACAGTATGCATTATACATCACAACCTGACAAAAGTGAATATCAAATATGTATATATTAATTTTGTTTGTATTGACCTTTACAGATATCCGGTGTAAAATCAATCTATCCAGAACGAAAAGGAAGATACTCGCATGGATATAAGAGAAAAACTCCACAGCGGTGAGCTTTATCTGCCGACTGATGACAGCATAATGAAGGAGCAGCTCGGATTCCTTGAGCTGCTTTATGACTACAACGCAACACGCCCATCCGAGATGGAGAAACGCGGGCAGCTGCTTCGCGAAATGTTTGCTGAAATCGGCGAGGGCTGCTATATCGAGCCGCCTCTTCACTCAAACTGGGGTGGTCATCACGTACATTTCGGAAAATTCGTCTATGCAAACTTCAATCTCACACTGGTTGACGACACACACATCTATGTCGGCGATTATACAATGATCGGTCCGAATGTTACTATTGCCGCTGCCGGTCACCCCATTCTTCCGGAGCTCAGACAGCAGGGATATCAGTATAACGCACCTGTGCGAATCGGACGTAATTGCTGGATAGGTGCCGGAGCTGTCATTGTACCGGGCGTAACGATTGGCGATGATACCGTAATCGGAGCCGGAAGCATAGTCACGAAGGATATTCCGGCAGGCGTTGTTGCAGTCGGAAACCCATGCCGTGTAGTGCGTGAAGTCGGTGAGCGTGACCGTGAATACTACTTCAGAGACAGAACAATCCCGCCGGAGCTTCTCTGCGAGGTAATCAAAGGAGAATAATATGACAAAGAAATACACTAAGGGTTTTGATGTGTGGGCATTGCTGCTTTTTGCAGTAATAATGATCCCAAATATAATCTGGGGATTTATCCCTGCACCGAACGATATTCTTCGGAATGAATCACTCACTCCTGTCATCGATACAATCGCCTCGGCAGCGCAGATCGCCCTTGTTTTCGCCTTATGCGCAATCAGGAATCTTTCCGCCGGAAAGCTGCGCTTTTCTCCGCTCGTTATTACTTCGGTGATATGCACACTGCTTTATCTTTTCTGCTGGGTGCTTTATTACCTTGGTTTTATCGGAAATGCTGTTATTATCGGCATGGCAATTCTCCCCTGCGCGGCATTTTTCACCTATGCTCTTGACCGCAAAAATGTGATAGCCATAGTTCCTGTCTCGATATTTACTGTCTGTCACATGATTTTCGCTCTTGTCAATTTCGTACTATAGCTTATAACTTATAACAAAAAGCGGTCTGTTTAAAAACAGACCGCTTTTGTGCTTTTATTATGAATAGTATTCTTCTCTGAGTATGGAAAAATACAATCTTCCGACATAGCTTTCACCCATATAGAAATAGTCACGCAGTGTGCCTTCGTAGGTGAATCCGCATTTCTCTATAACCCGCTTTGAAGGCTTGTTTACGGTCTTTGTGCATATCTGCACCTTATGCAGATTGATTCTGTCAAAGCCGTAAGCGATTACTGCCTTTGTCGCCTCTGTGGCGTAACCTCTGCACTGAAACTCAGAGCCAATGCAGTATTCTATTTCCGCAAAGTGGTTTTTGCTGTCCACCAGAAAATACGCAATCTGACCGATGCATTCCTCCGTATTTCTGTCGATGACAGCCCAGCGGTAATAGTCTTCTCTTGCATACGAGCCAATGTATTTATCCAGAAGCTCTTTCACTTCCGCCTCAGTTGTATAGACCGGCTCTGAATACATAACCTGTATATTTTCGTCGGCTATCCAGTTTTTCAGCATAGCCTGAGTATCGGTATATTCAAAGCGGCGCAGTATAAGTCTTTCAGTTTCTATTGTATTTGTTCCGACATGGGTAAGCATTATATCTCCCCCTGAGAGTTTAAATCTCGCAGGCAAGCAGATCCTCGTAGGATTCGCGGCGAACTGCGACATAATCCTCGCCGTCGCGGATCATAACGATGGGCAGGCGGCGCATACGGTTGTAATTTGATGCCATGGATTAGTTGTAGGCAACTGTTACCATTACTGCAAGGATATCACCGCGCTGTGCCTTCTGGAGATTGATGTTCTCCTGAATGAGCGCACCCGACTCGCAGCAGCGACCTGCTATGGAGCAAAGGAAGTCTGCCGGCTGATCTGCCTTGTTTGCAATGATAGCTGTGTATTCTGACTGATAGAGAGCGTAACGGGGATTATCGCTCATACCGCCGTCAACGGTGACATAGCTTCTGTAACCGTCGATAGTCTTTATGCTGCCGACAGTATAAAGGGTAATGCCTGCATCTGCGACGATGCTTCTGCCCGGCTCCATGAGAATGGTGGGCAGCGGCAGTCCGCGCTGAGCACAGCCCTTTTCAAGATGTGCCGCAACAAGGCGGATGCAAGCCGGAATATCCACATGGGGATCGGTCTCGACATATCTGACGCCGAAGCCGCCGCCGAGGTTGAGAACAGATGCGGTATAGTCGAGCTCATTGCGGATCATTGCTATGAATCCGAGCATGATGTCGATAGCATCGCAGAAGGGCTGAGCATCAAATATCTGCGAGCCGATGTGGCAATGGAAGCCGTCAAGCTGGATATTTGGCATCTTAAGTGTTTCTGCAACAAACTCTCTTGCCTGACCGGTCTCGATGGGAACGCCGAACTGGCAGTCAACCTTGCCGGTATTTACAGCAGCGAAGGTATGGGGATCGATACCCGGAGTGAGTCGGAGCAATACAGGCTGGCGGATACCGTGCTCACCTGCGATGCGGTCAACAGCATAAAGCTCCTCGTAGCTGTCTACAATGAAGTGACCGATGCCGCTGCTGATAGCGTACTCGATATCCTCGTCGGTCTTGTTTACACCATGGAAGAAGAGGCGCTCTGCCGGAAAACCTGCAGCAAGAGCAGTGTAGAGCTCACCTGCAGAAACAACGTCGGCACACATTCCCTCTTCGTTTATTATTCTGAGAAGCTGCTTGAAGCAGAGTGCTTTGCTGGCGTAAAGCGGCACAGAGCCCTTGGGCATGCAGCTGCGCATGGTGTTGACATACTGGCGGCAGTTTCCGCGGATTCTGTCCTCATCCATGACATACAGACCGGTGCCGTATTTCTCTGCGAGCTTTACTGTATCTCTTCCGGCAAAAACAAAATTTCCCTCTGCGTTGATAGCCATGTTCGACTGAAGCATTTTCTCTTTCTCCTGTTCACTGATGAATTATTTTCACAAAAATAAAGGCGGCCGATTATACATCAGCCGCCCTCAAGTCAACAAAAATAATGCGCACAAGCGCAGTAATATACGACTTTAAGGATAGCTCTCCGCATAATCTGCGACAGTCAGACGGATATTTTCCAGTCTGCCCAGCCTGCTTTCCGGCGCATCGGAAAACCGACTTCGGCACCTGCCCCTTTCGCCCTGCCGACCCTGCGCGGTCTTGACAGCCGGACTATTCATGGCAAAGTGCGCCTCTATCTCAATTAAGTTGTATTTTACACTGACACAGCGATTATGTCAATGAATATCTTACCAATATGTGTTTTTTCGGATATTTGTGTGCTAATACGCTTGTTTGGCGATCGAATTATAGTGTATTTTCACAACAATTTACGCAAAGATCAGTATACCTTTCCGATGTATGCGCTTCTTGCAGGTATCTCAAGTCCGCCGCCGAAGTCAATGGTGTGGCCTGTGATGAGGTCTATCGCTCTGCCTGCGCCTGCATCAAAATGAGCACGGTGCGGCTGGTCTGCAGTATTTACTGCGCATATTACACGCTCGCCGTCAACACAGCGCTCGAACACAAGCTGGTGAGAATTTACATAAAGCTGACGGTAGCTGCCTCGGCGGAGCGCCTCAGACTGCTGACGTGCCGAGCAGAGTCGCGCAATATATGTCGTCAGGCTGTTCTTCATTCTCTTAACATCATCGATATCGAGCACAGGGCGAAGTGCTGCATCGCCGGCACTCTTATCGCCGCTCAGACCCAACTCACTGCCGTAATATACCGACGGGATACCGGGCATCGCAAACAGCAGAGCATAAGCAACCGGCAGAAGCGACGCATCACCGAGAATAGTGGCAATTCTTGAAACGTCATGATTATCAACAAAAGAATAAAGGCTCATTCCGCGGTAGATGCACCAGTGCTCCGAACCGAACTGGCGGTGGAGCGAGTAGCCGATCTCGTGCATATTGCCGCTGGTTATGGAAGAATGCAGACCCTTGTAGCATTCGTAATTTGTGACTGAATCGAGCAGTGAATCATTGACAAGACGTGAATAATCACCGTGGATACACTCGCCCAGCAGGAAGAAGTCGCTCCTGACCGACTTGCACACTCCGCGCAGGTCGCGCAGGAAGTTCTGATCTAGCATATAAGCAACATCAAGGCGGAGACCGTCGATTCCGAACTCGTTTATCCAGCCGCGGACACAGTCGAAGAGATGCTCGCGTACCTCATGGTTGTTCAGATTAAGCTTTACAAGCTCGTAATGACCTTCCCAGCCCTCATACCAGAAGCCGTCGTTATAATTTGAATTGCCGTCAAAATTGATATTGAACCAATCGCGGTATCTTGACTCCCAGCGCTTTTCGCGCACATCGCGGAATGCCCAGAAATCACGTCCGACATGATTGAATACACCGTCAAGCACAACTCTTACGCCGCGAGAATGAAGCTCACTGCAAAGACGTGCAAAGTCGGCATTTGTGCCAAGACGGCGGTCTATCATGCGGTAATCGACTGTATCATAGCCATGAGCATTGGATTCAAAGACCGGTCCGAAATAGACAGCATTAAAGCCGCTCGAGCTGATATGACCGGCAAGATCGATTATTCTGCTGATGCGGCTGACCGGCTGGCTGCACAGGTCGTTCTGCGCAGGAGCACCGCACATTCCAAGCGGATAGATATGATAGAACACTGCATCGCGATACCAGTCAGGAGCATTGCTCGAGAATGATACGCTGACCTTCTCTGCCTCACCTGCCATTACCGGCTGTTTCGGCGAAATATAGATCATATCTTCATTCGGGAATTTCACTCCCCATTTTGCGCGGAGGTCATCAAGAACTGTCATCTCAGCAATCGAAGCACTGACAGGATATACCGGAGATTCCGCAAGCTCCCTGTCAAGGCACTCCATGACGTGAGCTGCCTCGTATCTCATACTGCCGCTGCCCTCTTCGCAGAAGGTTTCGGTCAGCTCGCCGTAGGTGTCGCAGCTGTAGAGATATGCTGCGTGTGTACCGCACCATCCGGGAATGACAATCTGACCGTTTGTACCTTCTATTACAGCTATATTGGAAACGCAGTCAAAGCCGCAGCTGATGACAGCCTTGCCGTTCTCGCACTGAAGCACAGCTGTGTCTATGCCGTCAACACCTGTTTCGGTAAGCTTGCAATCTGTATATTCTATATTCTTTACATCGCCAAGGAAAACAGACGCAGCGCAGAGCGGATAAACGCCAAGGTCAAGCATTGCGCCGCCGCCCATCTCAGGCGAATACAGGCGCGCATTTGCCCGCTCCTGCGGCATATCGATATGGAAGGATGAGTAAACCTGTGTTACTCTGCCTATTCTTCCCTCTTCAATCCATTTCTGAGCCTGCTTTACTGCCGGCAGGAAACGCACCCACATGGCTTCCATTAGAAATACGCCATTTTCTCTTGCCGCATCAGCAGCCTCACGGGTCTGACGCGCGTTCAGCGTTATGGGCTTTTCGCAGAGAATGTTCTTTCCGTTTTCCGCCGCAGCCATTATTCCGTTAAGGTGAGCCTGATTGGGTGTGCCGATGTATACTATCTCGATATCGCTCTGCTCGCACATCTCTCTCTCATCGGTGTATACCGCAGAAATGCCGAAGCGCTTTGCAAAATCCTCACCGCGCTGTCTGTCTCTTGAACAAACTGCGGCAATTTCTGCATTTTCAAGCTGCCCGAGTGCTTCACAGAATTTCGAGCTGATGTGACCGGTACCTATGATACCCCATTTGTACTTTTTCATAAAAACTCCTTTTGCAACTTTGGGTTGATAATGCATTATACACCAATTTCGCTCTTTTTTCAATAGTAACGAAAAACTTTGCTATATTCTTTTTTATTGCTTTCCTGAGAACTCTGCGTCAGATATCTTATCTGCCTTATGAGTAACGCTCATTTTTTGTATTGTACCTTATGTTCTTTCGATGTATAATATAATGTATATTATAATCACTATTTTCATCTGTATTTGCTGAGCAATCCGCTATATACCAAACTTCATTTTCCGGAGTGTGTTTCATGCGCAACATCATTACCAATCGCATTCTGTCATTCATTCTTGCCGCAATACTGCTTTGCGGCATTCTGTCCGGCTGCGGCAAGGAAGAGGAAATTCGTCCCTCGCTCACCGTCTGGGTCTTTGCCGACCAGTACCGTCAGAACATTGAACAATCCTTCTGCACCGATATGTCCTCCCTGAGCTGGGACGTTGATATCGTAACCGTTCCTGTAGATGAACTTGACGAACGGCTTGCGCTGGCAGCAGAAGAAGGCACCATGCCGGATGTATTCATGCTTTCTCCTGACAAGCTCCCGACGTATCTTGAGTCAGACATGACAGCCGACCTTGGTGCTCTCGGCTTTGCCCCTGACAGTAATCTATATTATGATTATACAACTGCAATGTCCACCAGCAAATCAGGCGAGCTCAAGGCACTCTGCTGGCAGCCTGACCCGGGAATGTTTTTCTATCGGCGCAGTATTGCGGAAGCATATCTCGGGACTTCCGAGCCGGCAAAAATACAGGACATGATATGCAACTGGGACGGCTTTATGGATACCGCCCGTCTTATCAGCGAACGTTCTGAAGGCAAAACAAAAATGCTTGCCGGCGTTTCTGAATTAGTTATGCCTTATCTTTTCTCTGACCCGGTCGGCTGGGTAGGTAACGACGGCACTTTTGCCATGAGTCCGAAGGCTCACGAACTTCTTGATTATGCTCAGAAAATGCACAGTGAACAGCTGTGCTTCAATGCAGAAACATGGTCCGAGGCATGGCTCACGGGAATAGAGGATTCGCAGAGCGTATTTGGATATTTTTCCTCCGGTATAGGTATGGAAAGCATTCTGCGAAAGGCCTGCGGAGGCACAATTGCCGGCGAGGGCTCGTTCGGCGACTGGGCCGCGGTTTCCGGTCCTGCCGGATTCAACTGGGGCGGCTGCTGGTTTGCTGTCGCTGACAGCTCGGATATGAAACAACAGGCAGCGATCTTCCTTGAATATTTCTTCTCTGAGACAACAGCCATGCAGAAAAACTGTCTGCTCTTCGGAACATTCTCTCCTTCAAGAATAACCGTCGAGCAGGTAAAATACGACCCGCAGTTTGCGGACTCATTCCTCTCCGGCCAGAACTATTTTGTTCAGATGGCTGCAGCCGCCGACCGCATTACAGTCGGTGCTGTATCCCCCTGCGACAAGGTTATTGATGAGCTGTTCACAGATATACTAGAATCGTATTCATACGGATATCTGACTCGCGAGCAGGCCGAGAATTTACTATACAACTCAGTTCAGACAGCTTTCCCCGACCTTTTCTGAGTTTTATCTTCCAGCATATATTCACATGGGCCACAAAGCGGCGGCAGCATTCACTGCCGCCGCTTTTATGTTTGCAGAACAAAAAGCAACCCCCTCGGACTTTGCGGTAAGTCCGAGGGGGCAACTTTGCTTGAGGGGTAATTCTGAGGAGGTTAAACGTCATTTGTAAATAACCCTGGTGCGGCTCCAAGGTTATTTAACGTTTCTATAGTATATTATATATACATTTCATTGAAATTTGTTAATATAATGTGAACTCCTTATTAAAAAACTGACAAATTTAAACAAATTCAAACAAATGTTTGCATTATTCATAACCTTATGCTATAATTCAAGGGAACAAATGTTTTATCAGATTTACGTCCTGCACGAAGATCTGATTTTTGCGCAATGCCATTCATATTCACGCATTGCCGTCACTGTGTACACTTATTGGTCATCAATAAGAAAGGATAGGTAAATTCAATGGCTGGAAAGCTTACACCCTCTCAGCAGAAGGTACTGGATTTTCTGCGTGAGCGCACCTCTAACGGAGTTCCGCCCTCTGTACGCGAAATATGTGCAGCCACAAATATCAAGTCAACCTCATCAGTGCACAACCACCTGTGCGCTCTCGAAGAGCTCGGCTACATCAAGCGTGACACCGGTCTCAACCGCTCGATCCGTCTTGCTGACGAGGCGCCGGTCACTCAGGTACCTCTGATCGGTCGTGTAACCGCAGGTATGCCTGTATACGCCTTTGAGGATGTTGTTGCACACATACCCTTCCCCTCAGACAAATATAACGGCAGCGAGCTCTTCGCTCTGCGCGTCAGCGGCGAGAGTATGCAGAACGCCGGCATACTTGACGGAGATATAATTATTGCCGAAAAGACTCCTGCTGTCCACAACGGTGAAATTGTTGTTGCCCTGATTGAGGACGAAGCTACCGTAAAACGCATATATCAGGAGAAAAGCCACATTCGTCTGCAGCCGGAAAACGATGCTTACGAGCCGATAATTGTTGATGACGTAACCGTTCTCGGCAAGGTAGTTTCCTGCATACGCTATTACGGATAATCAAATTCTGTATATTGGACTGCTGTGATATCTGCCGATATCGCAGTCAGAGGATCCGACATGAATTATATCGATCGCAAATCCATTGCTCTGGAGCGCTTTTTTGCAAAGCGCTCCGAACTTCTTTCCCACCTTGATGATTTCACCGAGGATGATCTGCGCGACGCTATTCAGGACCTTTTCCCTCTCAGAAAGCTGATGCTTGCTGTTATCATACGCGACTCACTGCGGTATCTTCGTGAAAATTATCAGCTTGTCGAACACATTCCTGAAGCCTTGCTGGCTTCCGCCGGGCTTTCCGCACACAGATTCATCAAAGAGGGACATTTTTCCGACTTTCTTTTCTGGCTCAGAAAAATCCATCTTCGCAATGCTCAGCAGAGGATTCCGTGGGAAACCTCACTCAAAACCGCAGCTTCACGACTGAAGGCTCCTGCAGACACATTTCTGCGCACCTTCTTTTCCCTGAGTAATCAGCGCATATTCATCACTCTTGAAGGAGACGAGCTGGTTATTTCTCCCGCTGAACGTGAATGGGGTCACGCAGTAATAAAATTTACCGACTGCCGTTTTGAACATCAGCCGGTAATGCCGCTTCCCGGATTTTCTGTTGCAGCTGAAGCCGATCTTTCTGACAAGGAACGTATAGGACTCAGTATTCTTATAGACACCCGCTTCGGTGATGCCGTCAATGATCTTGCAGACCGCCTGCTTTCTGATGAAGGCTGGCAGACGGTCTCTTTTTCGTGCTCAGATATAACTCTTGAAGCCGAGTTCACCGACTATGTCGGCAGAATGCGCGCCCGCGGCGCATCGAGAGCTGAAACCGTATTCGACAGCTGCCGTATTCTGCTTAACAAGCGCCTGATTATCGGCTCTGACGGTCTTAATTCACGCGAACGCTCACTTATGCCCATTGCTTCACTGCTTGGCGCTGCAGATGCATATATCACATCGATCAACTCCGGGAAAGATCATCCTCCCTTTGATTTTGCCGACTGGCAGTACGATGACTTGATACTCGATTCACTCAGCAACCGGTGTGTCATGCAGAGTTTTGTTGAAACTCTCAGGAAATACGGCTGCCGCGACCTTGCTGCTGTACTGGAAAAAGCCTCATTGGAAAGCTATATCGAGGACAATGAAAAAGCCCTTTCCACTGCAAAGATGTTCGGAGTCGGCGTTAACAAAAAACTTGGCAACGGTACATTGCGTCCGCTGCTTCATCATCTGAGTACTCAGTTTTCCGAAGCAAGCGCGCTCAATACCGGCTCCACCGAAAGCATTCGCACCGAAGCTCTTCTCATATCAGAGCTCAGCAAAACTGCTGACGGCAGAATGTCAGATATGGGATTTACCGGCAGCTTTCCTGACTACCGGAGAACACGAGATGACCAGACAGACTATATTTCATTCATGGTTGAGCGCCGCTCTTCACGGATAAACAAAGGCGTTGTTTCCTACTCGGCTGTTATTGCAGCCGCTCAGCTTGATAACGAGAAAATAAAGCAATATGAACAGTACGGCGTCTCTGCAGATGAAATAACGGCTATTGACAGCCTTGCTGAAGATCCGGAAATATCTCGCTGCAGTGAGCTTTGCGACCATCACGACGGCGGTCCTGCCATATTTGATCTTGAGCTGTATTCCTGCGGCAGACCGGTTATCATTCACGATGATACCGAGAAACTGCTCAGTTATCTGAAAACAGCCGAGCATCAGTTTTTGACCGGTCGTCTGCCCTCAGACTACCGCAGACATCTTTCGCCTGACACTGCACTTGGAACATTCGGAAGAGCTTTTGTTTACTGTCTTCCATATGCTGTTGCAGCAGTAATACTTCTGCTGGTGGTTTATCTGTTCGGCAGTGATCATCTCCCTGTGTCTCTGTCCGCGCCGACGGCTGTTGCTGCAGCCTGCGGCATCGGTATAATAATCAACTGCATACTCAGCATTATACGCTGCGCGGTATGCTCCCGCCGTCTGTGGCGGTACTGACATTAATCAAATAAAAAAGAATACTTTCACACCTCCGGCATATTAATATACTGACGTTCTCAGTTTGTGTGCCGGAGGTGTTTTTGTGAGATACGCATCATTCAGATTAAATACTAAAAAGATTGGTACTGCAGCCTTCTGCGCAGTGCTATCCCTGCTGGTGTTTGCCGCTGCCGGAGCAGTGTGGGCAGCCACCGTCAACGGAAACGGCACCGGCTTTTCACCACTCAGCCCATCATCGCTGTATATCGATCCGGCTGCACCTCAGCCGGCTTCAGGCAGCACCGATAACCTTGGAGATGTCGGCGGGGAATTTGTCTCAGAAAGTGATGTGTATTCCGGAGAACTTATCGTTCCTGCTCACATTTCGCTTGACCGGATTGAGATTTCAGCCGAGTTGCGCAAGCCACTTGACAATGCACGTGTGAGTTCTCTCTTCGGTTACCGTCAGAATCCCGTCACCGGAAAATACTCATTCCACTCCGGATATGACCTCGCCGCGCCGCACGGCTCTGACATTTATGCCATGTACTCCGGAACAGTAGTAAAGGCATCATACGACAGCGGCTACGGCAATTTTCTGATAATCGAACACGCCGAAGGCTTTCAGACGCTCTATGCCCACTGCAGCAAGCTTTTGTGCAGCAGCGGTGACGCTGTATCAGCCGGAGATGTAATCGCCCTTGTCGGCTCTACCGGAAATTCCACCGGTGCGCACCTTCACGTCGAATTCAGAAAAAACGGACAGCGCTATGACCCTGAATGGATACTTGGAGGAATATACTGATTGAGTTTTACTGTAAAGAACTGCCGGTTTGATATAAGTTATTACTTCTTTGCCATGGCAGCGGCGCTGGTGCTCATGTGTCACGACCGTCTGTTTCTCTGCGGAATTGCGGCAGCTTCGGTACACGAACTAGGGCACATAATTGCAATAATACTGACCGAAGGAACATCAGTCAGCCGGATAAGCGTCGGTGCGCTTGGAATAAAAATGGCTGCCGCCGACGCAAATGAGCGTCCCATTATCATTCTTGCCGGCGTTATATCCAACGCGCTTATCTGCCTTCTCTGCATTCCTCTGCTTTACTTCGAACGCACCCGCGACCTGTCTGTACAGATGGCCGCGGCAAACACCTGCCTCGCGATGTGCAACATACTGCCGATTGAACCGCTTGACGGAGGAACGCTGCTGAGATATTTCCTCGACCGGCGGCTGCCGCCGCAATCTGCCGACCGTGCGGTATTTGCAGTATCGCTTGCCGCACTCATACCGCTCGCTGCTGCTGCACTGTTCGCCGTAATGCAGTCACGCGGAAACTTCTCTCTGCTGATACTCTGCCTATGGCTGCTGGCTGGAATTCTCAGAAGATATCTGTAATTCAACACACTGTTTACCGCTCCGTAAAGCTGTCTCCGGAGCGGTATTTTATATTTGACTTATTATGCAATCAGAGATAGAATAAATGTTGATATCTACCAAAAGGAGTATATATATGAAAAAATTAATTCTCTGCCTTATTGCTGCCGTGATATTCTGTTTCGGAACAGCCTGCACTGCACAGGTACAGCCCGACGCACCTGCTGTGCCCGCAGATACCGAGCTGCATTGCACTATCTACGAGGAGCAGCTGCCGGAATTCAGCTTTACTCATATTTACGGCAATCCCGAGGAACAGCCTACATGGTTCTGGGTAAACAGTGATATAACCGATGCTGCTATAGTTGCAATCAATTACGATGAAGAGACCTATGCACCCACAGGTATCGGTGATGTTCTTTACAGCTTCGGCAATGTAGCCGCCGGCGAGGGCATCCTGCTTTACATGGAGATGCCGGAAGGCTTTCCGATCTATGCCATAACCTATACTGTGTCCGGTGAAACCTTCACCTTCGCCATGGGCTACAGCGGAATTGACGGCTCCACCACGATCACATCTCTGGAGGAGCTCATCTGAGGTCATCATGAAGAAAAATTATCAGGCTACAATCTATGCCTGCTATGTCGGCTACATAGTTCAGGCGATAATCAACAATCTTGCTCCGCTGCTTTTTCTGACCTTTCAGAAAAGCTTCGACATTTCGCTCGAAAAAATCGGACTTCTTATCAGCATAAATTTCGGCGTTCAGATTTTCGTCGATGCCATCGCTTCCATGTTTGTCGATAAGATAGGCTACAGACCGTCGGTCATCGCTGCGCATTTCTTCAGCGCCGCCGGTCTTGTCGGCATGAGTATTTTCCCGTTTGTTTTCGGCAATGCATACACAGGACTTATCTGTGCCATCATACTCAATGCCATCGGCGGCGGACTTATCGAAGTGCTTATCAGCCCTATCGTTGAGGCCGCCCCCTCTTCCAACGCCAAGGAAGCAGCCATGAGTCTGCTCCACTCCTTCTACTGCTGGGGACACGTTGCCGTTGTGCTTCTTTCCACCGCAGGCTTCAGAATCTTCGGCATGGAGCACTGGTATTTTGTCCCTGTAATATGGAGCATTGTTCCTTTTATAAATGCTTTTGTATTCATGGCCGTACCTATCAATCAGCTGGTTGAAGAAGGCGAGAAAACACCCACCGGCAAGCTGCTTATGTCGGGACAGTTCTGGCTCTTCTTCCTGCTTATGCTGTGTGCAGGAGCTTCTGAACAGGCAATGTCCCAATGGGCTTCCTTCTTCGCTGAAAACGGTCTTCACCTTTCAAAGACCTTCGGTGACCTGCTCGGTCCGTGTCTTTTTGCAGTGCTCATGGGCTCATCACGCGCCTTCTTCGGCAAGTTCGGCGAGCGCATAGACCTGCGCCGTTTCATGTGTGTAAGCAGTGTGCTCTGCGTTATCAGTTACGCCCTTGCTGTATTTATGAAGAACCCGCTTCTTGCTCTCCTCGGCTGCGCACTCTGCGGTCTTTCAGTCGGTATAATGTGGCCCGGCACCTTCAGTCTGGCTGCAAAAAACTGTCCTGCAGGCGGCACCACCATGTTCGGATTTCTCGCCCTTGCCGGAGACCTTGGCTGCGCGTCAGGTCCGGCTGTGGTCAGCCTGATATCCAACCGACTGCCGCAGTACGGCATCAAAGCAGGTTTGCTTACCGCTGTGATTTTCCCTGTAGTACTGCTGTTATTCCTCATGATATTCCGCAGAATGCTCGGCAGTAAATCAGAAGGCACAGCTGCCCCTGCAGACCGCTGACGGTAATTATCCAAAAAAATCACAAACGCGCTGATTCCGCACGATTACGGAATCAGCGCGTTTTTTATTCTTAATTGCGCGAGTAATTTCATATCCCTGACAGTAGATTAAGCTTTACGGCAGCAGACCTTCCTGCGTGACAGTTAACTCTCTTATAAATAAATTATAATATAGCCGTCCTTTCATTTCACGTATCATTACGCATGATTTTATGTAACCTTCAGCAACAATACACAAGGAGGCATAAATGTCTTACAAAATCTATATCGGGGTCGGACATGGCGGCTCTGATCCCGGAGCGGTTTACGGTGTACACCGCGAGTCAGACTACGCACTCGACATCGCCAATGCATGCTCAGCTGAACTGCGGCGGCACGGAATAACAGTACTGCAGAGCCGGACAGCCGATGTATACGAATCTGCCGCCGCAAAGATAAAGGAGTGCAACGCTTTTTCGCCCGACCTTGCGGCGGATTTTCATCTTAACGCCGGCGGCGGAGACGGTTTTGAAATATACCACTCGGTCGGCAGAGGGAAAAGCAAAACCCTTGCCGGTGCAATTGAGAATGCAGTTATTACTCATACCGGACAGAACAGCCGCGGTCTCAAGACGAGGCTTAATAAAAACGGGAGTGATTATTTCGGTTTTATCCGGCAGACCGACTGCCCTGCTGTACTCGTCGAGTTTGCTTTTATCGACAGCAATGATGCCGAAGCCGTTGATACTCCTGCAAAGCGTCAGGCAATGGGCAGAGCTGCGGCAATCGGTTTTCTTGATTTTCTCGGTATCGAATACCAGAGCGAAAATGAATCCGGCAGTACGGCCGCAGCCGAAAGCAGCACCGTTACCCTGCCTGTACTCATGCGCGGAGAAAGTGCTCCGAAATATCAGATAAAGCGCATTCAGCTGTGCCTCAATCAGATGGGCTGGACTTCCGATGACGGCAAAACTCTTGCCGTTGACGGCATCTTTGGCAAGAGCACTGAAGAAGCTGTCAAAAAGCTTCAGAAGGCGCACGGAATTGATCCCGACGGATCAATAAATGCTAAAACATGGCGGGCTCTGCTCGTATTCAGAAAATAACCCAAACAAAGGAAGTGATAACAAATGCTTATTAATTGTGAAAAGCTCGGTATTGGTGATATTATACGCTGGGCTGCCGCCGGAATCGCGGCAGTATTTACCTACCTCTTCGGAGGTGCTGACGAATGGTTTCTCGGTCTGCTTATTGTCGTGATACTCGACTATATATCCGGTGTTATTGCAGCAGTTATTTGCCGTACGCTGTCCAGCCGCAAGGGCTTCTCCGGTATCTTGAAGAAGGTGCTTATCTTCTGCGTTGTGGCAGTGGCGCACATCATTGACAGAGCCACCGGAGCAGGCGGCGTACTCCGCGCGCTGACCATAGGGTTCCTGCTGGCAAACGAGTGTATCAGCGTACTTGAAAACGCCGGTCGGTGCGGTATCCCGCTGCCGGCGAAGCTTATGTCAGCGCTCGAGCAGCTTCGCGGAAGCGAAAGCCGTAAATAACACACATTCAGCATTATGTAAACTCCACGCAATGCAGCCGTCACCCCCAAATTTGACACGCTTTTGTATTGATGCTATACTTATGTCATCATAGCATCAGGAGACGGTTTTATGGGAATGAAAATCACGCGAAGACGTCGGCGCTCAACCGTAAAAAGTGATTTCAGCGGACGAAAGCCCTTCAATTTCTACGACAGATTTGACATAAGAACCATACTGTTCTGGATCGCTATGGCAGCTGTCAGCGTTTTTCTGATGTTATTCTTTACCGATCCGTTCTTCAGCGGCATACGTGAATCACTGGCATTCAAAATTGCATTGAGAACCGTTTTCACGGGCGGTGTGCTGTTCTTTGTCTGGCGTATTGACGACCAATCCTCGCTGCTGTTCAAGGTGCTCACCAGTATCATTGCTATTCTCCCGTGGGGCGAGCTGATATTCCCCACCGACCGACCAGTCATGGCAGCGCACATCATTCTGTTCTTTATTTTTGCTGTACACTCGTTAAATTACGCATTTGAGAATGAGGTGCAGTTCACATCGCTGCTCGCTTCGTTTTATCTCGGCTTACGGCTTTATATACCCGGAACAAACCGATTCACCTTCCCTGACAAGGATTTCTGGATACTTGCTTTCGTGTTCGGAATTATCGGTGCGACAGCAGCCGTTATCATCGTATTGAGAAATAACGGCTCTTCTCACCGTCACCCCATTCTGAATACGCTATGCATCGCCTTTCTCACATTCGTTCTGACCATCGCCATCACCCGCGCAATTGCTATCGATGTCAATTACGCCTTTGATTTTTCCGAGCAGCAAACCTACACTGTGACTATCAGCGAAATCGAGACAGAACGTGTTTCAAGGGGTGTTTACGACAGCTTCTTCAACATTTATCCTGAGGGCGAGCTTGTTGAGCTTGAGGTTTCCGAGGCTGCTGCAAATCTGCACAAAGCCGGAGATGAGATATCGGTCATCAAGGGCGAAGGATTTTTCGGAGTTCCCTATTTCATGCTCGATGAATAAACAAAACCGGCGGTATTCCCGAAAACAGGAGTGCCGCCGGTTTTCAATTTGCAGATAAATCAGAAGAGCTTTGCAAGACCGCCCTCGGAGGTCTCTCGGTAGCGGGCGTTGATGTCTGTGCCGGTTTCATACATGGTCTTGACAACCATGTCGAAGGAAATCTTGCGTGTGCCTGTAAGGAAGTTTGCAAGCGACAGTGCATTGAGCGCACGCATTGCCGCAACAGCATTTCGCTCGATGCAGGGAATCTGAACAAGTCCGCAGACCGGGTCACAGGTCAGTCCGAGCATGTGCTCAAGCGACATTTCCGCTGCATATTCGATCTGGTCGATGCCCATTTCAAACAGCTCGCACAGCGCGGCAGATGCCATTGCACAGGCTGTTCCTATCTCCGCCTGACAGCCGCATTCAGCACCGGAAATCGAAGCATTCTGCTTGACTATATTTCCGATAAGTCCGCCAACAGCAAGGGCATTGATCATCTGCTCGTCTGTGAAACCCTTTTTCTCCTGCATATACTTGAGTACAGCAGGGAGAACTGCGCAGGCGCCGCAGGTGGGCGCAGTAACTATTGTTCCGCAGTCAGCATTCTGCTCGGCTGCAGCAAAGGCATAGGCACAGACCATGCGGTTTTCCTTGGTTTCGGGGCGCTCATCTATATGACGGCGCGTATAGAGAATATGTGCGACACGCTCAACATTAAGTCCGCCCGGAAGTGTGCCGGTGGTGACAAGACCCTCGCGGATCTCCTCTTTCATCACATGCCATATCTCATAAAGAAATGCGCGGATATCATCGCCTTCCTTTTCGTAGACGTAATCGGACAGGCGGATGTTCTTTGCGTTGCAGTATTCCTCGATCTCGCGGAAATTCTTCTCGTGGTAGACCTCAGGCTTGTCCGCCTCGGGACAGCCTACAATCCGGATATCACCGCCGCCGACCGAAAGGATTCTTGTCTCGGCCATCAGCTCATCGCCGCGGTAGGCAAAGAAATCCATTGTATTTGCATGAGGAAGCTCCTGAGTCTCGGTATCAAAAACAATTTCAACCGAAAACTCTTCCATAGTCTTCTCTATGGCGGCATCTGTCCGGTGTCCTTTGCCGGTAAGCGCAAGTGAGCCGTAAAGAATCACCTTGTAACGGTCAGCGCCCTCGGTTTTCTCAAGAAAATAGCGGCAGGCGCGTTCAGGACCCATTGTATGCGAACTGGACGGACCTCTGCCGACCTTATATAATTCACGAAGCGATTTCATCTGTCATTATCCCCCTTAAGGTTATGCATTCATTTTAGCACATTTTGAGTGATTTGCAACAGCAACGGACACAATCGCTTATTTTTCTGCCTTTATCAGCAAGCAATCAGATTTTCGGTATCTGATGCGGATTTCCGGAAGATAACCGGTTCGCAACCGGTACATGATTATTGTATTATAATTATATATAAATAAAGTATTGTAAATACCGGTCGGTTGGTGTATAATATATTGAACTAACCAGCTTTGATCGGAGGTTTTGACTTTGAGCGGCATCTATCTTGACAATGCGGCTACAACACGGGTCTCTGAAGCAAGCGCCCGGGCTGCATACGACACGATGATATCGCACTGGGGCAATCCCTCCTCCCGCCACACTCTCGGCATGGAGGCTGAGCACCTTGTTGACGATGCCCGACGCGCTGTGGCAGCCGAACTTTCCGCCCGTGAAGACGAGATATTCTTCACCTCAGGCGGAACAGAATCAAACAACCTTGCTCTTATCGGCGCGGCTCACGCAAAGAAACGCACCGGCAGGCGCATAATAATTTCCTCAGTCGAGCACTCTTCCGTACTCGACACCGCTGCACAGCTTGAATCCGAGGGCTTCGAAATTATACGCATTTCGCCGCGCGAAGACGGTAATATACATATCGACGACGTTGCGGCTGCTCTTACTGCTGACACCATACTTCTTTCATTCATGCTGGTAAACAACGAGACCGGCGCTGTCACAAACATCGCTTCTATAGCACGGCTGCTCAAACGGACAAAATCCGCTGCGCTGCTGCATTGCGATGCTGTTCAGGCTTTCGGCAAACTTACGGTGAATGTCAACTCACTCGGCTGTGACCTGCTCTCGCTGTCCGGACATAAGATACACGCACCAAAAGGAGTCGGAGCACTCTGGCGCCGCAAGGGCGTACGTATTCTTCCCATACACTACGGCGGAAGCCAGCAGGACAGGCTGAGACCCGGAACTGAGCCTGTTCCGCTGATTGCCGCGCTCGGCGCTGCTGTAAAATCACTGCCGCCGCAGGATAAGAGATGTGAGCACATAAGCCGGCTTAACGCATACTGCCGCGAGCGCCTGCTCTCTGATGAAATTCAGGCACTTGCTCCGGTCGTTATAAACAGCCCCGATGATGCTGCACCGCACATAATCAGCTTTGCAACCGGCTGCATCAAATCGGAAACTCTGCTCAACTACTTCGCTGAGCGGAAGATATATGTCTCCAGCGGCTCTGCCTGTTCCAAGGGGCGCGCAAGTCATGTGCTTGTTTCGCTCGGTCTGGAGCCGCATATCGCAGACAGCACGATAAGGGTCAGCTTCTGCGATGACAACACCACAGACGATATAGATGCGATGATAACGGCACTGCGCGAGGCGCTGTCGTCGCTTATCCGCTTCAGATAATTTCAAGTAATTTCAACACACTAAATCTCCAAAAGGATCTGATAAATTTTGACAGAGGTAATACTCATAAAAAACGGTGAGCTAGCTCTCAAGGGGCTCAACCGTTCCACCTTCGAACAGGTAATGGTCAAGAATATCCGCCGTGCGGTCAAGACTCTCGGCGAGGTTGATATATTCCGTTCACAGTCCACCGTTCGTGTCCGCCCGAAAAACGAAGGACCGATCGATGCTTACGTTGATGCGATCAGCCGGGTTTTCGGCATTGCCGCACTCTCAAGAGCCTGCGAATGCAAAAAGGACATGGATACAATTCTCAGCTGCGCCGGTGAATATCTTGCCGACCAGCTCGAATGCATCTCCACCTTCAAGGTTGAGTCCAAGCGTTCTGACAAGGCATTTCCTTTCAAAAGCCCTGAGATATCCGCCAGAGTCGGCGAATATCTTCTCGAAAAATTCCCTCATCTGACCGTCGATGTACACAATCCCGAAATGGTCGTATCGGTTGAGGTAAGAGACCACAGCACATTCATTCACGGCAATCCTCTCCCCGGCGCAGGCGGTCTGCCTGTCGGTACCGGCGGAAAGGCTGCTATTATGATATCCGGCGGCATAGATTCTCCTGTTGCCGCATGGATGATGGCAAAGCGGGGCATTGAGCTTACCGCCATTCACTTTGCCAGCCCGCCCTACACAAGCGAGCGCGCTGAGCAGAAGGTACACGAGCTTATCAGCAAGGTATCCGACTGGGCTGGCGCAATCAACCTTTATGTCGTTCCCTTCACCGAAATTCAGGAGCATATCCGCGACTGCTGCCCTGAGGATCTTTTCACCGTCATCATGAGACGTTATATGATCCGTGTTGCTGAGATAATCGCCAGAGAAAAGGGCTGTCACGCTCTGATAAGCGGCGAAAGTCTCGGTCAGGTGGCAAGCCAGACGCTCGATGCACTCTGCTGCACTGATGCTGCGGCTGTCATGCCTGTGCTCCGTCCGCTTATCGGTATGGACAAAGAGGAAATAATCCGCATATCAAGAAAAATAGACACCTTCGAGATATCCATTCAGCCCTACGAGGACTGCTGCACCGTCTTCACTCCGAAGCACCCGCGCACACGTCCTACCGAGGAGCAGATTCTCGAAGCTGAAAGCGCACTTACCGACATCGATCAGCTGATTGCAAAAGCTGCAGCTGAAGCCCGTCACACATGGATTGCCCCCTGGCACAGATAACATCTGTGCCGGACCACCGGACACTGTTCCGGAAACCTGAAAGCATTGGAGTGATAGCTTAATGGATGCTGAAATCATCAATATTGGTTCAGAGATACTCATAGGCGATACTATAAGCAACAGTCAGCAGTTTCTTGCCTCTGCGCTTGCCAATATCGATATCAACGTGTATTGCTCAAACACTGCCGGTTATGACCCGCAGCGTCTGCGCGATCTGCTTTCCATTGCCCTGACACGAAGCGATATTATTCTGCTTGTCGGCGGCATGGGTCCCAATCTTGAGGACATTACAAAGCAGACGGTATGTGATGCGCTCGGCATTACCCTTGTTCCGCACGAAATCAGCCGTATGCGAATACAGGAATACTGCGCCAACAACGGTATCATGCTCAACGACGTCATCATGTCGATGGCTGATATGCCTGCGGGCTCGGTCGTTTTCAAGAACGAAAACGGAATGTGCCCCGGCTGTGCTATCCGAAGCAGCCGTCAGTGCATAATCATGCTGCCGTCATCAACTGTTGAGATGACTCCGATGGTCAACAAATACGTTATACAGTACCTCAAGCAGCTCACCGACGGTGCTGTCTTCTCTCAGGTCATAAACGTATTCTCTCTCAAGCTGACACTTCACGACGTTGAGGAGCGTCTCGGCAATCTGCTCAACAGCGTAAACCCTACTGTCAAGTGCGTTGAAATGACCGGTGAGGTACGAATCCGTGTTACCGCCAAGAGCAGCACTGAGCAGATGTCGCGTGATACTGCAGCGCCTGTCATCAGACAGATAATTCAGATATTCGGCGACGATGCCTACGGTATGAACGTCGGCGGTATCGAGGAAATAGTTGTGCGTGAGCTCAAGGAAAGAAAGATGACTCTTTCCACCGCAGAGAGCTGCACCGCCGGCATTATCTCCAAACGCATCACCGACATTCCGGGTTCATCCCGTGTTTTCGAGCTTGGTGCGGCTACATATTCATCGAATAAGAAATCCGATACACTCGGCGTTTCAGAAAAGATAATCCAGCGTTACGGCGCCGTCTCCCCTGAAGCAGCTGCAGCTATGGCTGTCGGTGCGCGCCGTCTCGCAGGCAGTACCCTTGCGGTTTCTACAACCGGTATCGCAGGCCCCGGCGGCGGCACTCCGCTTAAGCCTGTCGGTCTTGTATACATTGCACTTGCCGACAAGGAAAACGTCTGGATAAGAAAGACCCTTATTCAAAAGCCCGGCATGGACCGTGACTATGTCCGTCAGGTTGCCGCAACCACTGCGCTCAACCTTGTAAGAACATACATCAACTCACTGCCCTATCTCATGCCCGGCGGCGAGCCGCTCGGCGAGGGTGTGCGTGAATCCTACTTTGACGAATCCACTGTGCTTTCTCCTCAGGCTGTAAAGCTTGCAGCTTCGTCAATACCAGTTGCATCTCTCGGTCTCAACACTGCAAATATGCCGTCTGCTACGCCTCAGGCATCTTCCGCCTACACACCTGCGCCTAACCGCAGTTCTGCACCTGCACATACTTCCGCTCCTTCCAAAAAAGAGGCAAAACGCGCGGTAAGAAGCGCCGCTTCAGCCAGCACTGCCAAAGCCGGCAGCAAAGGCAAGCGTACTGTCGGCGATATAATTCAGCGTGTTCTCTTCTTTGTATCTCTTGCTGTCATGCTTTGCTGCGGCGGCTATCTGCTTTATAATCTTGTTGTCATGCCGCAGCTTGCTGAGGCAAACTTCGAGGACTTCCGCGAAAATCACGAAACTGTAACCGTAAACTCAACAGTTGACGGCGTATGGACGATGGACATCGAGGAGGAGTCTGAGGTTCAGATAATTGAGCGAATGGAAGACGGTACACTCAAATCCTTTGAGTCGCTTCTCAAGCTCAACGAGGATATCGTTGGCTGGATAACCGTACCCAACACTGTAATCGACTATCCTGTCGTCAAGTATCCGAACGACATCGAGTACTTCGATGCCCACAACGAGTTCTATTATCTGCACCGCGATATTTACCGCAACTACGACAAGAACGGTACAATCTTCGCTTATTATGACTGCGCATTTGACCTCGGAACTGTTTCCCGCAACACTATCCTCTTCGGTCACCATATGCGCAGCGGCATCATGTTCGCAAATCTGCTCAAATACGATGCATTCAAGTCGGGCGGTCTGCAGTTCTACAAGCAGAATCCTGTTATCCGCTTTGATACAAAGTATGATGAGGCTGAGTGGGTCATCTTCTCTGTAATGAAGCTGAACACCCTCGCAAAGCACGGTGAGCCCTTCCCCTTCATTCGTGCAAACTTCGAGAATGATCAGGACTTCGACAACTACATTGCAGAGGTACGCGCCCGATCCATTATCGACACATACAGCTGCATTGACGTCAATGCAAACGACGTTCTGCTTACCCTTTCGACCTGTTCTTACGAATATGACGAATTCAGAACTGTCATTGTTGCCCGCCGCGTAAGAAACAACGAGTCTTCAATCGACGTTTCCTCTGCGACAATCGCTTCCAACCCCCTCATGCCCGATGTTTGGGGCTCATAATCACAGAACAAACCGGTAAACAGCAAAGGGGCGAGCACACCGCTCGTCCCTTTATACTTATTATATATATTCTCTGCGGAGGGATTTTATTTTGAAATACGAACTTAAACGCTGGAAGGAAAAGTATACTGCACAGCTGCAGTCAGTCTCCGGAAACGTTAACACTGATAAAATGGCAGACGATATCTTCGTTCTTCCTTTTTCGGAGGACGGAGCCGCTTCATTCATAAACGCAAGGCTGTGCTGCGATGATGAAAAAGAATTCAGCCGCGCAATAATTATTGATGACAAGCTTTGCGGTGGAATCCATCTTGCGATAAACAGCGGGGTCTATGCCCACAGCGCTCATGTCACCTTCTGGGTATCCGCAGAGTATGAGCACAACGGAGTAATGACCAATGCTTTGAGAGAGTTTATCGACGAGGTTTACAAGCGCTATGAAGGAATTATCCGCATCAGCGCTTATCCGTTTGCCGATAATACTGCCGCCAGATGCGTGCTCAACAACTGCGGTTTTGAACTTGAATGCACAATGAAGAAGGCAGCTGTACTCAGCGGAGTGACTCACGATGTATGCATATACACCATTCTGCGCTGAGCCGGCAACTGTTTCGCTCAGATTTTCTGACTTTTAATTTTCTCTGATTATTTATTACTGCAAGCGAGGTGAAGCCAATGGACGCTTCATTGATATGGTACAGAGCCCGTTCTGACAGCGAGCTCCACTCACGTCTTGGCGAACTGCTGGGCATTCTTGATGCTGTTATTGTTTCTGAAAATACGACCATCAATCCGACAATCGTTCCTGCGCTTCTTGCTGAGGCGATAAAAAACTCCGACATTACTGTCATTGTCGGCGGCATGGACATCAGACGCGAAGATGAGAATATTGTTACTATTCTCTCACATTGTCTGGCGCTCCGGCTTGAGGAAGATGACCAGAGCCGCTCTCATTATATATATGACACGCTGCGCGGCAAAGTAATGCCAACCTTCGAAAGCGCTGTACTGTTTCCCTCTGCACACGGCGGACCCGAAGGAATGATGCTGACTGCCGGTACCAAAACCCTGCTGCTTCTCCCGTGGATGGAGCGTGAGCAGATGGACATAATCTCCATGATGTGCAGCTATATTCCTTCTCTCCTCGGACGCTCCGATGATGTTTCCGCAGCAGAGGAAACACCGGTCAAGGAAAAGCCTGAGGAGCCGGCTCTTCCGGCTTACATAGAGAAAGCAGCCGCAAAACACCGCGCAGCTGCCGTCAGACCGGACGAAGAGCTTACTGAAATGCAGCTCAAGGCACGTCTCGCACGTGATGTATCATACAGCGAGCCGAAGGAAACAAACCGCTTCAGCGCGCCTGCAAGGTCGGTCGACAGCAGCGTAAATACTGTCCGTTCTGCGCACGGACAGACTCCGCACCGGCAGCAGCCTCAGATTGATATCAATCCTGCGCCTGTACCGCCTTCACGCCGCAGTGGACTTCCCATGAGGATACTGATTATAGTAATGATGCTGGCAGTAATCGGCGCATCGTGCTATATTGCCATATTCCATTACGAATCCGGACTTCTGGCTGCTGATGCGCCCTATCAGTCCGAGCTTGCCCGGCTTTACACCGATGAAGGCAATAACAGCATTCTGCCGCAATTCGCTCTGCCGCAGTTTGCTCAGCTGTATGAAAAAAATCCTGACACCCGCGGATTTCTCTCTATCCCCGGAACTGATCTATCACTGCCGATAGTTCAGACCTCAGGAAGTGATATTGACAAATATGCCGAGCTCGACTTCTACGGCAATGCTGACAGCCGCGGCACACTCTATTTCGATTCATCGAACACCATCAAATTCGGCTCATCAAACAGCAATCTGATCGTATACGGAAAATCGCCCGCAGATGGCTCGATGTTTGCTCAGCTCAAAAACTACACCAACGCCGATTTTCTTTCGCGGCACCCCATCATTCAGATGGACACCCTCTTCAACGAATCCACATGGCAGATATTCTCCGTCTGCATAGTCAGTCAGAACACTGTCAGTGATTTCAACTACACCAACACACTGTTCACCGGTCAGGATTCGCGCGAGGTCCATCTTCACAACCTGTATATACGAAGTCTTTTCTACACTGAAACACAGGTATTCCCGACCGATGATATTCTTACTCTGGTTACCGACCATGATGAATTTTCCGGCGCCAGACTTATTGTCTGTGCGAGAAAACTGCGCGCTGACGAGGATAATCCGCCAAAGAAGATAAGCATACACACAAACGAACAGGTAATCATGCCTGACATCTGGTATCAACTTAACGGTGCTCAGACTCCAAGCATTCCCGGACCGGAGTTTTCAACCTCGCGTGATACTATTACCGCACCAATCATAACAGACGAAAACGGTGACAGGGTATATGTATACGAAAGCCTTGCAGTAACGACAACCACTACTGCAGACCTGAGCGGTACATCTTCTCCCACCACAGCAGCCACCACGCTCTCTTCTGCAGCAATACTGCCGGATATGCGCATAACCGCCGGAGGAAAGGTCATTACCGGACCTGCCGCAGAAGTTCTCGCAATGATCGTTGAAGCTGAAATGGGCTCTGATTTTGAGCCTGAAGCACTCAAGGCACAGGCTATCGCTGCTTACACATTCTATCTCTACAGCGGCGGAAGCGCAAAAGCACCCAGCTTCTCAACAAAGACTCCCGGGGAGAAAGCGCTTGCGGCTGCAAATGCCGTTGCAGGTATATATATGACCTATAAAGGCACTGTACCTTACACCCCGTATTTCCCGATTTCCGCCGGTCGCACAGCAGATAACAGTGATATCAACGGCTCTGAGCTTTCCTATCTTGTATCTGTTGACTGCAGCATCGACGAAACTGTAAGCGGCTACTGCACTGTAAAGGAGCTTACCTCCACAGAGGTCGCCCGCCGTGTACTTGAGAAAAAAGGCATTGATCTCACAGCAATTGCAGATAAAAACGAATGGTTCCACATCATTGAGCGTGACCCCAACGGTTTATATGTTACGGAGGTTACTGTAGGCGGTCACAGTTTCAGAGGAAATACGCTCCATCTGAGCATACTCGGCTACACCTGTCTGCGCTCTCCGTGCTTTACAATAGAATATGATGCTGACGGCGACAAATTTGTATTTACCAGCTACGGGTACGGCAGCGGTGTCGGAATGAGCCAGTCTGCCGCAAATGAATACGCAAAACAAGGCTACGACCACCTGTGGATACTCCGCAATTTCTACACCGGTGTTGAATTCTCCAACAGCTGATCAGCTTCAATTCTGCCTCGCGTTAAAACTTTCTTAATAATTTTTCCACTAAAGAAACTCACTTTTTCACTAAATGGCTTAACTGCGGCATTCAGGCTGTCAAGTAAAAGATTGTTCACGTTTTTTGTGCATATTCAACAACCTATACTGAACGTAATTTGCGAATATGCACATACCTGCAGTGTATATACATTTAGTTATTCACGTTTTCCACGGAGTTTTCCACAGTTTTGCTACGGTAATTACAGGCTCTTTCGCCTTGTATTGTGGAAAACTCGGTGAGTAAAGTGGAAAAGCATCGAGCTGCATTTTATACATTTGTTTACATAAGCAAATTACAAAACGGAGTCGGTTACAAAATAAATTTCTGATTTGCATTTTATTTCGTGATAAAGCATAAACCGGCATTATACGCTCTGTAAACTCTGCGTTCCAATGTGTTCACTTTATCGTTTTGCTGAAAATATTGAAAAAAATATGTTGACTGCAGCCCAAGATGCTGTTATAATTCATTTGTTACGCGCATATGCGTGTGACCCGGCGCGCATTTCGCGCCGTATCCTTGCCACAATAGTGGCCATAAGTCCAGAAGGAGGTGCAAATAATGTCTACTGAGATCCTGACCAATTCCTATGAGTCCATTCTGGTTGTTTCCTGCAAGCTCAGCGAGGAGGAAATCCAGAGCGTTATCGGCAAGTTCAAGAGCTTGATCGAGGCTAACGGTACTCTGGAGAGTGTTGACGAGTGGGGCGTTCGCAAGCTCGCTTACCTCGTACAGAAGCAGAGCGAAGGCTATTATGTTCTCTTCAACTTCACCGCTCCCCACGATTTCACTGCAGAGCTCGATCGTGTTTACAACATCACCGACGGTGTTCTCCGCCACATCATCATCCGCAAGGATGAGGACGCAGCAGAAGCACCCGCAGCAGAGTAAGGAGGATAACAATGCTTAATACTATCGTCCTTATGGGTCGCCTTGTTGCCGACCCCGAACTGCGCACCACAAACAGTGGTATTTCCGTGACGTCTTTCCGCATCGCTGTCGACAGAAACTTTACTCGTCAGGGTGAGGAAAAGCAGACCGATTTCTTTGATATCGTTGCATGGCGCAGCACCGCAGAATTTGTCGCTCGCTATATGTCCCGCGGTTCTTTGATCGCAGTTCAGGGCAGTATGCAGAGCCGCAAATGGCAGGACAAAGACGGCAACAACAGAATCTCCTGGGAGGTTCAGGCCGACAATGTCTACTTCGCAGAATCCAAGCGTGACAACAGCGGTTCCGCCGGTCGCTACGATTCCTACGCTCCTGCTGCAAAGGAGGAGCCCAGCACTTATTCCAGCGGAAGTGAGAGCGATTTCACTCCCCTTCCCCCGGACAACGACCTTCCTTTCTAAGGTTGTCTGAGTGCTTCACTAACTAAACTATAAAAGGAGGCTATATACAATGGCAGACAGACCCGAAAGACCCAACCGCGGTCGCAAGGGACGCAAGAAGGTTTGTACTTTCTGCGTTGAGCATGTCGATACTATCGACTACAAGGATGTTGCCAAGCTCCGCCGCTTTATCTCCGAGCGTGCAAAGATCCTTCCGAGACGTGTCACCGGCACCTGCGCTTATCATCAGCGTGCACTTACCACCGCTATCAAGCGCGCACGTCAGGTAGCACTTCTCCCCTATTCCGCTGACTAATCAAACTGCAAGGACGCTTCTGAACACTGTGTTTGGAAGCGTCTTTTTTATATTTTACAGTTCAATTTATTATAGAAAGCTCAACCGTGAGGTGAACAGGATGCTTCTGAAGACTGACAGCTTATGTATCCGGAGAATAATTGAATCCGACTGGAAAAGCATAAAGAACATATGGGAAGATTTCAATGCGTCGGAATATGCACAGTATGATAAACCGCACTGCACAAACGACCGCGATGTATGTGAGCGAATCAAACGATGGGCTGATACTTCATGCAGCACGGAGCATATGTTTTTTGCAATATGCCTGAATGAAGCAGTTATCGGCTATATCGCATTCAATCAGCGCGATTACGGATATGAACTTGGTTACTGTTTTCACTCTGACTATCACGGTATGGGCTATGCAAAAGAAAGTCATACAGAACTTTTCACCTATCTTTACAGCTACGGTATAAGCAGAATTACCGCAGGCACAGCGCTTAATAATCTGCCTTCAGTAAATCTGCTCAAGTCCTTGGGATTCAGACAGATTGGCTCGGAAAAAGTATCGTTTCATGTTGATAACGAAGGTAATGCAATATATTTTGACGGCGGCATTTTTGAACTGATAATCAGTGAAAAGCAATATGGCTCACAGAAAGAGGGTTGTCTGTCATGAAAGTTGCAATAATCGGATACAGCGGCAGCGGAAAATCAACTCTTGCGGCATGGCTTGGCAGGAAATATACGCTGCCGGTGCTGCATCTTGACTGTGTTTACTGGCTGCCCGGCTGGAACGAAAGCGAGCTTGACACTCAGCTGGAGACTCTCCGGAATTTTGTCGCCAGCAATAACAGCTGGGTGATTGACGGTAATTACTCAAAGCTGGATTACTGGGAGCGTATGGCTGCAGCCGACAGGATAATTTTCATGGATTTTAACCGGATTTCGTGTTTTGCCAGAGCTTTTCGCCGTCACCTGAAATATCGCGGGCGCACAAGAGAATCGATAACTCAGGGCTGCGATGAAAAATTTGACATGGAGTTTATGATGTGGATACTGCGTGACGGGCGCACCGCGCAGTCGAAGGAACGATACAAAAGGGTCTGCGCCGACTATTCTGACAAGGTGACCGTTATCAGAAATCAACGCCAGCTTGACAGGTTTATGAGAGAGATAGATTGGTAAATTTGGGTTTATGCGATTAAGCGCAGGCAGATTAAAAGTTTCGTCCACCTTTGTTAAAGGTGGCAGGTCGAGGACAGCGTCCTCGTGGAGTTTGAGGCAAAGCCTCAACTTCTCATCGAAAAAGAATTAAGGACTCCGTCCTTAAAACCTGCAAGGGCGTTGCCCTTGACCCACGACCTTTTGAAAAAGGTCGATCAAAACTTTTACTCCGCTAAACCCAAATTTATCATATTAACTTTATTTCCTGGAAGGACTTTGAAAAAGTGATGTTCAGGCGTGAATATATCTGCAAAAAGAGCCACCCTTATGGATGGCTCTTCGTTTGTTTATAGGATTATATCTGATTGATTATATCTCAGTGAGCATCTTGAGCACCAGCTTGAGATACTCCCATACCTTTGCGGTGGAGGAGATGCTCAGGCGCTCCTGCGGAGAGTGAACGTCGCGCATATTCGGACCGCAGGAAACAGCATCAAGATCAGCAATTTTACCGCCGAAAAGACCGCACTCGAGACCTGCGTGAATAGCTTCAACCTTGGGCTCGCTGCCGTACATCTGCGCCCATGCGGAAATCATGACGTCGCGCAGGGGGGAATTGTGACGGTACTCCCATGCCGGATAATCACCGTAAAGTGTTACTTTGCCGCCGAGCAGCCTGATTATCTCCTCGACGCGCTCAATGAGCATTCTCTTCTGCGATGCGATCGAGCTGCGGACAGAGAAGCTGAGCTCACAGGCATCAGCGGTGGTGTGCAGAACACCAAGATTGAGCGAGGTCTGAACAAGTCCCTCGATGTCAGCGCTCATTGCCTGTACACCATAGGGGAGAATAAGCAGTGCGCTTATGATGCGCGCAGAATCGGCTGCGCTTATCACATCAGCTGCGGTTTCTGCCTTTTTCTCAAGAGTGATATTGATACCGGGGTCGGCAGTTGCGTATTCATTGCGGAAAATGGCAAGATACTCAGCGATAACAGTCTCGAGCTCAGCTGCTTTATCCTCGTCGATTACAGCGTCGACCCATGTGAGCGAGGGAATGACGTTGTCGAGAGTGCCGCCGAAGATGTCAGCAATACGTACTGTCATGCGCTTTGCAGCAGCGCTGAGAAGTCTGCCCATGAGCTGATTTGAGCTTGCTCTGCCGCGGTCGATTTCTATGCCGGAGTGTCCGCCGAGAAGTCCGGAGATTGTAATTCTGTAAACGTCGCCGGAATAGCTTTCGCGGGAAACAGGCAGTACGCAGTTTGCGCGGCAGCCGCCTGCACAGCTTACAGTGAGAACGCCTTCGTCTTCGGAATCAATGTTGATCATGCGCTTTGCGCGAAGAATAGAGGTGTCAAGTCCCGCAGCGCCCTCCATGCCGGTCTCCTCGTCGACAGTGAATACTGCCTCAATTGCCGGGTGGGTAATATCATCGGAATCAAGCACTGCCATAGCCATAGCGATTGCAGCGCCGTCGTCACCGCCGAGAGTGGTGCCGTCAGCGGTCAGCCAGTCGCCGTCGACCATGAGCCTGAGTCCGTCACGGGTGAAATCAAAATCGGAGTCGTCCTCCTTCTTGCAGACCATGTCAAGATGACCCTGCAGTATGACCGGCTCAGCACCCTCGCAGCCTGTCGAAGCGGGCTTGAAGATGACAACGTTGTTCAGCTCGTCCTGATAATACTTCAGACCGCGCTGACGTGCAAACTCAACGCAGAAGTCGCTTATCTGCTTTGTGTTGCCTGAGCCGTGGGGAATAGCACAGAGCTGTTCGAAGAATTCAAAAACCTTTTTGGGCTGGAGATCAGATAAAACACCCATTTTTATACCACGCTTTCTTAATGTGATGGTTGTGAACAAAACGGAATAAATGCCGGTATTCCGGCAGATTACCCATCGACGTCGGATTCGCTGACGTCAGTGAGGTTTTCGCCGTAAATCATATCGTGAAGAGCGTCAACATTTTTCTTATGATTGAAGCTGATGTACCACCTCTGGTCGACTACTACGTCCTGCCAGGAGTGGTCTATAGGTATGCGCATCTGGCTTACGGTGATGTTGTCCATTGAGACCGCCTTGAGCGCCAGCCAGAAAAGCTCGCCCTGAGTCATGTTTGTGAGAATGTTCGGCATGGTTGCTTCGATGAGCTCGGTCATATCGGATATCGACATATCCTCCGCCATGCGCAGAAGCTCGGTCATGACTATTCGCTGACGTGCTGTTCGTGCAATATCAGTGCCGACAGAGCGCATCTGACAGAAGGCAAGAGTCTGAGTGCCGTTGAGAAGCTGCTCGCCGGGATACTGGATATGCTGGGTCTCATCGGAAATACATTTGTTGATTGCCTTGATATCGTCCTCCTCGACAGTGACAGTTACGCCGCCGAGAGCATCGACCGCCCTGCGGAAGGCGCGGTAGTTGATGCACACGAAGTCTTCGATATCAATGAGGAAATTCTCCCTGATTGTTTCGAGAAGAAGCTGACCGCTGCTGTCGTAGGCAAATGCGGCGTTGAGCTTATCATAGCCGCCGCCCACCATGACACGCATATCGCGCATCAGTGAAATCAGCTTGACACTGCCTGTAACAGTGTTTATCGAGAGAATTATCATCGAGTCAGAGCGCATATAGCCCTTGTATTCGTTGGTGTCGCAGCCGATGAGGAGGATGTTGATGATGCCTTCCTCGGTTGTGTTTATCGGTTGCTGGTTGGCTTTGAGAAAGGCTGTTGCAACGGCGTCGGCATCGCTTACCACCTGCGCGTCTGTGTCGGACAGGGTAAGGTCGGTGTCGTCATGCTGGAACTGCTGCTGGAAGACCTCGTCGATGTTTGCGCTGTCACCGGAGGTATCCACCTTAACGATGCTGTTGGCTGCTGCGTAAAGGGTGTTCAGTGTGCTGAAAACCGGTATACAGACAGCCAGCAGAACGGCAAGTACGGCGGCAGTCAGCGAGCGGCGCAGTGTGCTGCGGCTGATACCGTGCCTGCGCATGAATGCATCGATTGATTTTGCTGTCGGCAGCTTCAAGCCGCACACACCTCCTTGATGGGAATTTTATTGAACGCTTAGTTGAGGAAGCACTCGATAATGACGTTTTCTGCTTCCTCGGCGGTCATGCCGAAGGTCTGCAGCTTGAGAAGCTGGTCGCTGTTTATGCGCCCGATAGCAGCCTCGTGGATAATGCCTGCTTCGGGGTGATTTGCAACTATCTCGGGAATGGAGCTGACATGAGCGCCGTCCATGATGATGGAGTCACACTGAATGTGTGCGTGACAGGGGGCATTGCCAACGGCAATGGGGTGGAATACCTGTACGGAATTGTCCTTTGCAACAGAACGGGATATTATCTGCAGAGATGCGCCCTCGCCGTCGAGCTCGACGCGCATATCCGACTGTGCGTGCTGGTCGTTGTGTGTCATCAGACGCTCAAGAACCTGCATCTTCGCGCCTGCCTTGAGGTGAGCTACTGTTGTGCGAACGGTGGAGTCAACACCGCGTATCTGAACGCTCTCAAGCTCGCAGACGGAATTTTCGTCCTGATAGATTTCTGTTACAGGGTTGAGAATTCTTGCACCGGTGCCTTCGCCCTCGCCGTAGTGCTTCTCAACGTACTTGACGCGTGAGCCTCTGCCGATGTGGAAGGTGTGAATGCCGTCATGGCGGCTGTCCTGATTGCCGCAGTTGTGAATGCCGCAGCCGGCAACGATGAGAACATCGCAGTCCTCACCGACGTAGAAGTCGTTGTAAACGCACTCCTCTATTCCGGTTTCGGTGATGATGACCGGAATATGGACACTGCGGTTCTTTGTGCCCGGCTTTATGATGATATCAATGCCCGGCTTGTCAGTTTTGGTTATGATTTCAATCTCTTCGGTGGTGTTGCGGGAAACGCTTTCGCCGTTCTTGCGGATATTGTAGGCTCCGTCGGGAACGGTGTGAAGGTCGGCAACAGCCTCAAGCATTGCTCTGTCTATGTTGTCCATCTTTGCCATTGTCACGCACCTGCCTTTCCGCCGAAGTCACAGCCCTCGCCGATTTCTGTGAGCAGATCGCCGAAGATTTCCTCCTGCGGTCCCTGCTTTGTGATATGTCCGCCGGCAATGACGATTATTTCATCTGCCAGCTTCATTATACGCTCCTGATGGGAGATTATGATAACGCTCTTGTGACGGCTCTTGCTGATGGTCTTGAAGCTGTTTACCAGCATGGCAAAACTCCACAGGTCGATGCCAGCCTCGGGCTCGTCGTAGATGGCGAGGTCGAGATTACGTGCCATGAGGGTAGCGATTTCAATTCTCTTGAGCTCGCCGCCCGAAAGCGAATTGTCAACCTCGCGGTAGAGGTAGTCTTTCGAACACAGACCGACAGAGGTCAGATAGCTGCAGCAGGTGTCTTCCGGAAGCTCGGTGCCTCCTGCGAGGCTGAGCAGACGGTGGACGGTAAGCCCCTTGAAACGGGGCGGCTGCTGGAAGGCATAGCCTATGCCGAGACGTGCGCGCTCGGTGATGGACATATTGGTGATATCGGTTCCGTTGAAGATAATGGAGCCGGAGGTGGGCTTTTCGATTCCCATTATCAGACGTGCAAGGGTGGACTTGCCGCCGCCGTTGGGACCGGTGATGACAACGAACTTGCCGTCATCTATCGTAAGGCTGACGTTGTTTACTATATCAGCTCTTCCTTCAGCATCGTCAACGCTGAAGGTACAGTTTCGAAGTTCAAGCATTTATGTTTCCTTTCTGGCGGATTCTCCGCCGTGTATTGTGTTATATATTCTCGCTTCATTCAATGCAGTGAATGAAACGGTGGATAGCGTAATTCAGACCGCGCTGGTTTCGCATTCTGTCTTGTTTCTGCGTTTGAAGCTGAACTGAGCCAGCAGCACAGCAGCGAACATCAGCACACAGCCGACCGATTCGCGGGCAGACAGCCTGTCGCCGAGAATGATAAAGCCGGTGAGTACGGCGAAAACCGACTCAAGACTCATCAGAATAGCGGCAAGGGTCGGTGCGGTGCGCTTCTGTCCAAGCGGCTGAAGGGTATAGGCAACGCCGCAGGACATTATGCCGACATACAGCAGTGAACCGGCACAGCCTTTGATAGCTTCAAGGCTGGGCTCTTCAAACAGGAACATGGGAACAAGCGACAGCAGACCTGCAACGAGGAATTCGAGGCAGGAAAGCAGGAAGCAGTCCATGCGCGGAGCGTAATAATCAATGACAAGTATCTGAACGGCCCAGAAAAAGACCGAGATAAGCGTTATGGTGTCGCTGCGTGTTATGCTGAACTGCTCGGTCACGCAAAGGAAGTAAAGACCGGCAACAGCAAGCAGAATGCTTATCCATACATTAAGACGTATCTTCTTGCCGAGGAAGAGCGAAAGCACCGGCACAGCCACGATATACATGGCAGTTATGAATCCGGATTTGCCTGGCGCGGTGTCCACAAGACCTATCTGCTGCAGTGTGGAGGGAATAAAAACCGCAAGACCGGCGATAATGCCTCCGCGTATGTTGTAAATCAGATCGGTACGCTTTTGCTCAGGTGTCCTGTCGGGCAGCTCGCCGCGCTTCTTCCGGTACAGATGTCTGAAGAGAACAACGGGGAGCAATGCGGCTGAGCCTATCAGAAAACGCAGACCGTTGAAGGTGTACGGACCTACGTGGTCCATTCCGGAGCTCTGAGCGACAAATGCCGAGCCCCATATCATCGAGCCGACAAGCAGCATCAGCACACCGGCAAGTGAGCTTTTTGAACGTTTTTCCATTTATGTTTATTCTGTCCTTATCGGAGTGTTTTATAGCATTGGGAGAATCAGTCGCAGATGAGCACAGCGCGGCAGGGTGCCCCCTCGCTTCCGGCTATCTTGAGCGGCATTGCAGAAAGGGTGTATTCACCCGGGCATACCATCTGAAGGTCAAGACCCTCAACGAGTATCCTGCCTGCGCCGAGCATGGTGCGATGCACCTCGCATGAGGTCTCAGCAGGTGCTACCGACTGAGGCTCAACGCCGATGAGAAGCAGTTCAGAATCTGCGATTGCTTTCGCTCCTTCAGGAGAGATGAATACACCGCCTTTTACAAGCAGGCGCTTTGTGCCGGCAGGAAGCGAGCGGATATCGTCTGCAGTGACATCGTGGTCATAATCAACGACAAGACATCTGCCGACAGCCACATCAGGCGCGATGGTGAGTATATCTCCTGCGCCGTCTACGAAGTGGAGCGGAGCATCAACGTGTGTGGAATTATGAACGCACATACTCAGTGCGGAAAGATTGCTGTTTCTGCCCTCGGATATTGAGCCGACACGTCGAAGCTCGGGAATGGGATCGCCGGGATAGACGTGAGAGGAAAGCAGCTCACGGCTGATGTCAATAACGCGGGGCAGCTCTATGCCGAACTGTTCTGCCTGCTGTTCACGGCCGCAGCGCAGAACGGTCTTGTAAATTTCAGCGACATATCCGCCCTGCTCGCCGCTTTCGGAAGCTTTTGCGATAAGAGCCTGATCCTTCTGCTCATCGCTCAGAACAAGCGAGCGGTCGAGACGGCAGGAGGCTATTTCGGCGGCAAGTTCCATGCGCTGCTCAAGCAGAGCAATGATCTGTTCATCAAGTTCATCAAGTTTTATTTCAAGTTCCGGCTTGCTTATCATAATCTTCCTGCCTCCTTAAGCATATCTGCAAGACCTATGGCAACAGCCGCCTCGATGGCAGGCAGTGCGCGCGGGACAATGCAGGGGTCGTGGCGTCCGTTTATTGCGAGCAGCGTGTCGCGCTTGTCAGCAAGGTCAACAGTGCGCTGCTTCTGTGCGATTGAGGGTGTGGGCTTGACAGCGGCTCTCATGATGACCGGCATACCGGTGGTTATGCCGCCGAGAATACCGCCGCAGTTGTTTGAGGTGGTGACGATTCTTCCTCTGTCGAATGCGAAGGGATCGTTGCACTCGCTTCCGCGCATTCTCGCGACGTTGAAGCCGGCGCCGAATTCAACGCCCTTGACGGCAGGAACACCGAAAACAATTGAACTGAGCACGTTCTCAACACCGCCGAACATCGGAGAGCCGATACCTGCAGGCATACCGACAGCGGCAATCTCAAGAATTCCGCCGATGCTGTCACCGTCAGCGTGTGCGCGGGCAATGGTTTCGCGCATGGGCTCCTCGTAGGTCTTGTCGAGCAGGGCAAAGGTATCATTGCCGAGTGCTCTCAGTGCAGCAGGATCGATATTTACAGGGTCGAATGAGATGTCGTAAACATTGCCTACAGCGAGTATGTGTCCGCCGACGGTGATTCCTCTGCGGGCAAGAATCTGCTTGCATACTGCGCCTGCGAAGGTGAGCGGAGCGGTGAGACGTCCGCTGAAATGACCGCCGCCGCGGACATCATTACAGCCGTTGTAGCGCACAGAAGCTGTGTAGTCGGCATGACCGGGACGCGGCAGGCGCGCAAGCTTGTCATAATCAGAGGAACGTGTGTTGGCATTTTCAATGACGGCACACAGCGGCGCACCGGTTGTGGTGTCGTTCAGAATACCTGAGCAGATCTCCGGCGCATCTTTCTCAAAGCGCGGAGTTGCTGTGGGATCCTGACCGGGTGCGCGGCGGTTCATCTCGCGGCGCAGCTCATCAAAGTCAAGCTTTTCGCCTGCAGGCAGACCGTCGATGACAACGCCGATGCCAAGACCATGGCTCTCGCCGAATATGGAAATTTTAATATTATTACCCCAGTTTGAGGACATGAATCATCCCTCCAAAGAACAAATCGAATTATCAAGTTATTTTATCATATTATGATCCAAAAGGGAATAGTTATATGATATTTTAGTATAAAGTATTTGTTTATATAAAATTAAGCCGCATCAGGGTACAGCTGCATAAAAACAAACGGTGCCTTCCCTGAAAGAGAAAGCACCGTGCAGCTTATGGTTTGGTGACCGGACGGAATGACTAACGCAGAATAGCTGTAAAATCGTCTGCTGACAGCGGCATGGCGGACAGCTTGCGCTGAATGATATCGCAGCCAAGATCGCCGAGCTCTTCCATAAGGCTGTCAGGCACGCCGGTTGCAGCAACAAGTATGCCGTTTGCGTGAGCAATTTCAACAGTGCGGGAAATCACCGCACGACTTGAATCACTGAGGCTGCCGTCCTCGAAGAAATCGCGCGAAAGCTTGACTGTATTTATACCGGTCTCGAGCAGCGTGCGCTCTGCTGTAGCTCCTGAACCGTAGTTTTCAACCGCACACAGGAATCCGCTCTTCTTCATGCGCTTCATAATAAGCGCTGAAGCACTGAAGTTATCATCGATAAGACGCTCGGAGAATTCCAGTTCAATAAGTCCGTCGGGGATATTGTATTTCTCCTTCATCTGCTCGTAGACAGAGGCGTATTTTTCCGACTCGGTGACCAACAGACGGGGAACGTTCAGAGACATCGGCATGGGTCTGAGACCGGCATCAAGCCAGCCGCGCAGCATCTCGCACAGTCTCTCCAGCATATAGATATCAAGGTCGATGATGAAGCCGTTCTTGACGAACATCGGTATGTAGCGGTATGCCGCGATTACACCTCTTTCAGGGTGCAGCCAGCTGGATATCAGCTTGCCTCCGATTATTCTGTCGGTGGTGATGCTGTATCTCGGCTGGATATATACTGTGAACTGCTTCTTTGCAAGCGCCTCATGCATATCCTGCTCGAGTATTTTCTCTTCCTGAGCAGCAAGCTTAAGCTGGTCAGAGTAGAAGATATACGAGGAATGAGTGCGCTTTGCAGCCTCGGTATGAGCGCTGCCGGCAAGCTCGGTCATCTCCTCGGGAGTGAGTGCAACAAGACGACCCTCTGTCGCATAGATTCCGGTCTGCATATACAGCCTGGGTGCGCCGGGAACAACCTTTCCGGCAAGAGCAAGCTGTGCGTGAAGATTTTCAATCCACAGTGCCAGCTGCTGTTCATCGGAATATCTGGTCAGGAAAACAAATTTTGCTCTCTCTCTGGCAACAATGAGCGGAGTGTCACAGGTGGTGAGAATGCGTGCAACCTCGCGCAGAACGTTGTTTCCTGCATCAGTGCCGTGAAGCTCGTTGACAGCGGCAAGGTTGCCGACGGTCGTGCAGCAGATGGCAAATCGTGCGCCCATGTAGGCGCGTATGCACTCTGCAGCATCATCGTAGAATTTTGTCAGAGTCAGAACACCGGTGAGTTCGTCGTGGTCGGAAAGACCGCAGGAGTCATCAGCGCTCTGGAGCGACTTGTTCTGCTTTTTATCATTTTTTGGGGTTTTGTCTTTCTTTTTGAATAAAAACATAGCAGTGTACCTTGACCGCAGAATTGAACGGTCTCCTTTTTTTATTGCAGTAAAACTGTGTTTGAGCAAGCATATATCCATACAGTCAGATTATATCATATAATTATTGCTAATTCAATCTTCGATAACAGTATCGCGGTAAAATGATGTGCTGCAGCAGATATTAATGAACCGGCTTTATGTTGACATTCAAAGCAGGTCTGTAGTACAATGTCTTTATAATTTTATATAAATTGAAAGAATTCACGACGGATTATATCCGTGTGATAAATGAAAGGAAGTGACCCGATGGAGCCTGTCAGAGTACTGCACGTCATCGGCAGAATGGACAGAGGCGGAATTGAGACAATGATAATGAATGTCTACCGCCACATCGACCGCGAGCGCATACAGTTTGATTTCCTTGCCCACTATGGCAAGCCTGATGCAGACTACAATGAAGAGATACGTTCGCTCGGCGGCAGAATATATGAAATGCCGAAGATAAAGTCCACGACAAAGACCTATTACAATAAATTTTTCGAATACCGCCGCGCTCTGAAGGATTTCTTCACTGAGCATCAGGAGTACAATATTGTCCACGGGCACATGACAAATACCGCGTCGATATATATGCCGATTGCAAAAAAATACGGCAATGTCGGCTGCCTTATTTCCCACAGCCATAACGAGCGCTCGTCGAAGGGGCTTTCCGGCGTTGTGTCTGATATACTCAGCGCAGGAATCCCGAAGCTTGCAACCGACTGGTTTGCCTGCTCATACGCTGCTGCGAAGTGGTTCTACAGCGAAGATGATGTAAAAGCCGGTCGCGTTACAATTGTCAATAATGGTGTCGAGACAGAGAAGTTCCGGTTCAATGAGACAGTGCGCAGCGCAAAGCGTGCAGAGCTCGGGCTTGAGGATAAATTCATAATCGGCAACGTGGCACGGTTCTTCCCGCAGAAGAATCAGAAATACCTGATAGAAACGCTTCCTGCTCTGCTTGAGATTGTGCCGGAGGCGGTGGTCTGCTTTGTCGGTGAGGGCAATGATATGCCGGCGGCAAAGGCACTTGCACAGGAGCTCGGAGTAGCTGACAAGGTCATTTTCCTCGGCCTGCGCTCTGATGTAAATGAGCTGATGCAGGCATTTGATGTGTTTGTAATGCCGTCATTTTTCGAAGGACTTCCGCTTGTCGGCGTAGAAGCTCAGTCAGCCGGTCTGCCGTGCGTATTTTCCGCCGGAATAACCGTCGAAGCCGACCTGACCGGAAACGTGGTTTATCTGCCGCTTGAAGAGGGTCATCGGGCATGGGCGCAGGCGATAGCATTGTTCCGTGATTTTGACCGGCGCGACACAGTTGATGCTGTTGTGAAGGCAGGCTACGATATCAGCACCACAGCTGATTTCCTTACTGATTTTTATCTTTCCCATTCGATAAAGAACTGATTGCCAAGGAGCGTTTCAGCGTGAAAAATTTACTGTATGTTACCTTTGTTGACTACAAGGAGAAGAAGTTTCTCGGAGTCATCAAAAAAATAGAATTCCAGCTGCGCGCATTCACTGCCGCAGGAATGGAATGCACACTCGTAGGTCAGTACGGCAGCGGTGCGGTTGTCATTGCACCTGACGGTCAGCACACCGTAATGGAGAACACAGCCGGCATCTCAAAGAGAAAATTCCTTGCTGATGCGGCAGCGGCCCAGCTTGATGCAAAGGAGTACACCGGAGCATATATCCGTTTCCAGTTCTTCTGCAACAACATGGAAGCCATGCTGAAAAACATGAAAGCACACGGACTTCGCGTGCTGCTTGAGATACCGACCTATCCGTATGAGCCCGAGCTGATACTGCAGGGGATCAAGGGTATACCGAAGCTCGTCTGCGACAAGCTTTTCCGCAGACGGTGCTACAGGAATATCGACCTTGTCGGAGTATCCAATTCAGTGGACAATGTGTACGGAGTGCCGACCTTCTGCATGAAAAACGGACTTTGCATGGAGGATTTCAAGCTGACTGAATACGGCTATTATCCGGAAAGACTGGATATGATATCGGTTTCGTCGATGATGCGCTGGCACGGACTTGAGCGTGTGATGCAGGGCATGGCGGATTACTACGCCGCCGGCGGAGACCGCGAGGTCGTGCTTCACGCTGTAGGTGACGGCATTGAGCGCGAGAGATACGAAAGTATTGCAAAAGAGCTCGGACTTGAAGACAAGGTGATTTTCTACGGCTCACTTTTCGGCGAGCAGCTTGATGAGGTTTATGACAAATGCTCGGTCGGTCTGTGTGCTCTGACCGCTCACCGCAAGAATATGACAGAGGGTACACCGCTTAAGACGGTTGAATACGCTGCCCGCGGACTTGCGATAGTTACAGAAATGAAACTGCTCTTCCTTGAGGATGATTGTGATTTCTGCCTGCAGATACCGTTTGATGACAGCCCGATGGATATAAATGCGGTAATTGAGATGAATGACAGGCTGTTTGCCGATAATTATCCGGAGGCAAGAAAACGCATCAGAAATGCCGTTGAAGAAAAGTGTGACATGAAGAGAAATATGCTTCCGGCAATCGAATTTTTCACAAAAATGTAAATATTCTTTTAACATTTGTATTGACAAGTGAGTAAAATCGTTGTATTCTAAAAACAACGTAGTATGTGAATATTATGTGAAGGGGACGTTTGATTGAGAGACAGTTTGTTGCGTGAAGATACAGGTAATCTGTTCATCGGAGTCAATGATGAGGAGCTTGCCCGTCTCGCAGCTGAAAAATATCCTCAGGCGTTCACCGAATTGCTCAACAGATACACCAGGCTCATGCTTTACAAAATATCCTGCATCAAACCGTCGGGCGATGAAGCTCAGGATTATATGCAGGAGTGTTCTCTTGCCCTGCTTGATGCTGTCGAAAGCTATTCAGGCGAAGGTAAGGCCTCGTTCAGGACATATGCGGGTGTCTGCATCGACAACCGTCTGCGCTCAGTGCTGCGCAGGTCGGAAAGCGATAAAAACAAGCCGCTGTCCGGATATTTGGAATTATCTGACTATCTGTCAAGGTCGGAGATAAACGGTGAAGTGAGCGGTGGGACTGATCCTGAAGAGCAGATACTGATCCGTGAAAGTATTGCTGAGCTGCACGGGCAGCTCAGAGAAAAGCTTTCGGAGCTTGAATACAAAGTGTTTACGATGTATCTTGCCGGTCGGTCCTATCAGGATATCGCAAACAATCTGGGAATAGCAGAAAAGGCAGTGAACAACGCACTCCAGCGTGTTCGCCGCAAGCTGAAACCCGGTCTGCGATGATCCGCAATTCTGGCATCAGCGGTCAAAAAGGCCGCCTGCATAATCAAATGTCTTTGGAACGGCTCACCACCGTCCGCGGGCAAAATCTAATTATCATTTTTCCAAAGCGAGGTAAAAACAATGTACGAAGACAAGACTCTCATCTGCAAAGACTGCGGCCAGGAATTCGTTTTCACTGCCGGCGAGCAGGAATTCTACGCATCCAAGGGCTTTGTTAATGAGCCGCTCCGCTGCAAGGCTTGCCGCGACGCAAAGAAGAACGCTGGCAGACCCGCGCGTGAGATGTTCACTGCTACCTGCGCAGAGTGCGGTCAGGAAGCAAGAGTTCCCTTCAAGCCGCGTGAGGACCGTCCGGTCTACTGCAGCGAGTGTTTTGCAAAGATGAGAGAAGATCAGTAAGATCTTTCTTTGCATAAACAACAAGTGGAATAATGAAAACGCCCCGAGGCTATGGCTTCGGGGCGTTTTTTGGTGTAAAGCAGAATTATTCGTCATCTTCAGGCGGGATTTCGGAGTTGGCGGGGATACTTTCAGGAACAGTGCGCTCAACTCCGGAAGCAGTCATGTAAGCCAGTGCTGTCTCTGCAGGAAACTGCGCAGGATCAAATCCGTGCATGAATCCGTCAAGCAGCGAGGAGCTTATGTCTCCGCCGATGACCTTGCCGTCGAGAATGAGCAGATTTGCGACAACATCGCTCAGCCCGCCGGGATAGTTGGTCACGCGGTAGGTCCACAGTTTGACACGGCGTCCGGAATATCGCTGAAGGTCAAATCCCTGCTGCTTCTGCAGCTCGTTGTAGCCGGTGTAGACATCGTTGAATTTTGCCGGAATAATCACCTCTTTGACCGACACCGGCTCCGGTTCGCACTGCCAGCCGAACTGCGAAAGAAACTTCATTCGCCCGTCAGTGCCATCAGCTTCAAGCGTGAAGCCTGATTCGGCAAGAGCAGAGGTTTCTCTGCTGCCGGAGGGGAAGAGCAGAAGAAATACGGTAATAAGAAAAGCCGCTGCACCAATGGCAATTATGAGCAGCTCGCGTTTGGACATCCTGAACGACCATACGAACATAGGACAATCTCCCTTTCTTTTCCGACTTGCGGTAGGTTGATAATTAATATGTACCTTTGCAGCCGGATATGAATATGATGGTAAGGAGAGACCGGCAATTTCGCCGGAAGCTTAAATTTACTGTCAGGGAAGATGAAAATAATGATATGGCTTGTAATAGGGCCGCAGACGAGAACTGTCAGAGCTCAGGAGGTGCTATCTGCGGCAGGTATAATCGCGCAGCGCAGAAAGCTGACAGAAACCGGCTCTGGCTGTGTGCATGCAGTGGGAGTCAGCGATTTTGCGCGCAAGCGTGCAGCTGCGGTTCTTGAGGGGGTGGGGATACGGATAAAGTCAGAGATAAAGGCTCCCGAATGATATATTTTGACAATGCGGCAACAACATGGCCGAAACCGCCGGAGGTATATTGCGCAGCGGCAGAAGCCGCCGGACGGTATTTTGCCAATCCTGGCAGAGGCGGATATCCGGCAGCGATGGAATCGGAAAAAGCTGTTTACGCAGCGCGCAGACGGCTTGCGGACTTTTTCGGAGCCGGCTCTCCGGAGAATATAATATTCACAGCCAATTGTACTGCGTCGGTCAATTATGTGCTCAAAGGCTGCCTCCAACCGGGAGATCACGTCATAATATCTGACCTCGAGCATAACGCGGTGGTACGTCCGCTGTATGCGCTGCAGAGACAGGGAGTGCAGGTCACAAGGGTCAGTGTACTGAATAAAGACCCGTGGCAGATAGCAGCGGAGTTCGGACGGCAGATCAGAAGGAATACCAGAATGATATTCTGCACCCATGCATCGAATGTGCTCGGTGTTGTTCTTCCTGTGAAGCAGATAGGCGCTGTATGCCGCAGATACGGGCTTATTTTCGGCATTGATGCCGCTCAGTCGGCAGGTGTACTGCCGCTTGATATCAGAGAATGCGGCGCTGATTTTGTCTGTGTGCCAGCCCATAAAGGACTCTACGGGCTGATGGGGCTGGGAGTGCTTGTGTGCAGCGGCAGGGTGCTGCCGGAGAGCCTGATTGAGGGTGGAACAGGCAGTTTGTCCACACAGCGTGAACAGCCCGACTTTCTGCCCGACCGGCTGGAGAGCGGTACGCTGAATGTTCCGGGAATATGTGCTCTCGACAGCGGTACAGCGGCAGTTCAGAGGGCGGGAACCGATAAGATATACCGGCATGAGATGGAGCTTGTAAGAAATATTTACAGCGAGCTGAACCGTATGCGCGGTGTGAAGCTGTATACCGGCGTACCGGAAACCGGACGTCACGTACCTCTGTTGTCGTTCAATATAGGTGATATGGCGGCAGATGAGGCAGGCGAGCGGCTTGCGGCAATGGGGATTGCAGTGCGAGCCGGGCTTCACTGCGCCGCTGATGCTCACAACGCAGCGGGGACAGCTGAACGCGGAACAGTGCGTATATGCCCGTCGATGTATACCTCGGAGTGTGAGTGCAGCAGGCTGCTTGCAGCTGTGCATTCTATAATCTGAATCGCAGGACAGACTGATGCGGACGGAAACATCGGTCTGTCCTTTTGTCCGTTTTGTGTATGTTGGTCATGGGCTTAAGAACTGGCAGAGACTGTACAAATTTTTTTATTTTGAATACAAAAAAATATTGAATCCTGCTGTATATATGTTAAAATAATATAGTATAAAGGATAAGTGCGCAGAAAAGGCACTGATGCCTGTTGAAATATATGCCCGGAGGATTCTTATGAGCGGGGTTCTTGAAGGAATTAAGATCGTTCTGAGCGAAGTTGGCTGGAGCGATATTGCTGATATTGCGATAATATCTTTTATTTTTTATAAGCTTCTGGTTTTCATCAGAGATTCCAGAGCGCAGATGGTATTCAAGGGAGTGCTGGTTATTCTTGCAACCTATGTAGTTGCAGGCATTCTTCATCTGCAGATGGTATCATACATAGTCGACGTTATCATCCGCAATGCAGCAATAGCGCTGGTCTTCGTATTCCAGCCTGAAATAAGAAGCGTGCTGGAAAAAGTCGGCAGAAGCAAATTTTCTGTTTCCAATCTTTTCGGCAAGGATGAAGACGAAGCAAAACGCAGTGAGACACTCGCAACCATAAGCAATGTTGTCGAGAGCGCACGTACGCTCAAGAAGCAGTGCATGGGCGCGCTCATCGTGTTCGAACAGGAGATAAAGCTGAACGACATAGTCAGCACAGGAACGATAGTCGATGCAGCGCCGAATGTTCCTGTCATAGCTAATATTTTCTTCAATAAAGCACCGCTGCATGACGGCGCAGTTGTAATACGCGACAACCGCGTGTGCGCCGCCGGCTGCATACTTCCTCTGACACAGAATACCGACATAGACCCGAATATGGGTACCCGTCACCGTGCCGCAATAGGCATGAGTGAAAATTCCGATGCAGTTGTCGTGGTTGTATCGGAAGAATCGGGACGTTTCTCGGTTGCGTACAACGGCAAGATAACTTCCACCTACGATGCTGTTGAACTCACCTCGCTGCTGATGGGTCTGCTGATTGACAGTGCAGACGATGACGGTGACAGACGTGCAGCACTTCGCCGCAAGGGTGAAGAGCTTTTTGGCAGAATAAAAGGATCAAAGAAAAAAGAGGATGCTGCAAATGAGTAATAAGACCAAAGCAGAAAAAACAGAAAAAAAGCGCATCCGCTTTGACTGGCTGTATACAAACAAGGCCCTGGCGGTAATTTCAGTGATACTGGCGATAACCTGCTGGGTCATGATCACGCTGTATGTCAGTGACGACTCAAAGACGGTAGTGACTGATGTACCGATACTTATCGACACAGAGGACCTTGAGGAATTCCACGAGCTGCAGCTTATTTCCATAACCTCTCCGGAGTCGTTTGTGGATTCAAAGGTTGATGTGGAGATAAGCGGTTCAATTTATGAGATAAGCCGTGTCACCGCTGAAGATATAACAATAACAGCCCAGCTGAGCAATGTTACCTCGGCAGGCGAGCATCTGCTCCAGCTTACGGTATCCTGCAGCGGTCATGATGTCACAGCGCGAATCAAAGACGGTCATAATTTCATCAGAGTATGGTTTGACCGCATACAGCAGAAGAGAATCCCGACAGACAAGGTCATAGTCAACGGTGTTTCTACCAGCAGTGACGACCTTATAATCGGCGATTACTACAGCTCAATAAAGAGTCTCACAGTGCAGGGACCTGAATCGGTTGTTGAGAAAATTGCTTCGATCAGGGTCACCGCAAACGTCGAGATGACCCTTTCAAAAAGCGAGAAAACTCCCGGTGTGATAAGCTATCACGACGCTGAGGGCAATGAAATACCGGCAGACGAAACAAAGTGGATCACCGTTATCGATTACAATGATATCGGCACACTTGAGGGCAGTACCATGGCAGGAGAGCCTGCAGCAGAAAATATCACTGTTACCATTCCAATCAGAAAGCAGGCAGAGCTTGCAATAAGCGTTCCGATAAGAAATGTTCCGGAGGGCTTTGATGTCAGCTCGCTGAAATATTCGGTCACACCAAGAACCATAACGCTTGAGGGTGATGTTGATGCTATCGATAAGCTGACCGCTGCCGGAACCTATTCCGTAGAGGGCATAGACATGTCGGCGCTGTATATCGGCGGCAGAACAATGACATTCCCGCTCAATCTTTCCTCCGGAATAGAGGAGCTCAGCGGCAGAACCGAGGTTACAGTAACCTTTGATATTTCCCACTATTCGGCAAGACATTATACGGTAGAAAACAACGGCAGCTTCGGAATCACAGGCATTGAGGGCGTGAAGGCGTCAGTGCTTACCGATTCGATTGAATTCATTGTCATCGGACCGAAGAGTCAGATGAATGAGCTCGACGAAAGCAGCTTTACTGTAATGGCTGATATGAGCACCTACGACGGTACCAGCGGACAGCGCAAAATGCCTGCGATAATCAGAATCAAGGGCGCCGACCGATGCTGGGTATACGGAAGCTATACCCTGACCGTCTCGCCTGAAGGCTGATGAAACAGGTATTCTGAACATTCATAAAACATAAAAAAGGCTCTGCACCGTGCTTTGGTGCAGAGCCTTTTTATGTACGTTTTACTTGCTGCTGTCAGGGATGAATCCCTCGAAAATAGTCGATTCAACGCCATCATTACGGCAGATATCAAGCTGCTTCTGGGAGGTTACTGTCCAATCGAACTCATATGCGCCGAGCAGGCGGCAGAGAGTGAAGGGGAGCTTTCCTCTGTCAGGATAGTAGACCGAAATGAAGTCGGGACGTGCGATAACGTTGGTTATGAGATTGTGTGCAACGAAATCCACGATGGGCGGCATGGTCTTGTCACCGTGACGCTTGTAGAACATTACCAGCTGTCCGCGTACAGCGCGAGGGCGGTTTTTGCGTACCCACGAGAGCATACGCGGGTCAAAACACTCGATCAAATAGTCGCCCTTATACTTGTCAAGAAGTTCGAAGACCTTTTCTCCGAGTACATCGAAGTTGTTTTTGTCGATCTTCAGCTCAACAATGAGAGGAACCTGACCTTTTACAAGAGTGAGAACCTCTGCGAGGGTGGGAATGTGCTGGTCGGTGCCGCTGATGCGAAGACCGGTGAGCTGAGAATAATTGACCTCGTTTACAACAAGGTCGGTGCCGGTCATGCGCTTTGTGTTGGGGTCGTGCATGACTACGGGGACGCCGTCAGCAGTGACTCGCACGTCGAATTCGATGCCGTAGCCTTTTTCAACAGCCTGCCTGTATGCCGCGAGAGTGTTTTCGGGAATACGCTTGCTGCTGTCATGCAGACCGCGGTGAGCAAACTGTCTGCCGTTGCAGCGCTTCATGACCTTGTGACGGCGCATGGAGGGCATGATAAGCAGCAGATAGACCACTGCAAGTATAAGTGCGAGCATGAAGACTACTACAATAAGAGTTTCAATGATTTCCATTTTGATTTACCAGTATCCTTATATTTTATCGCTGAATTTATTGCAGTTATTAATCGTCGGTGTCAAAAGCCTCAAGACCCTTTGCTGCAGACGGCTTGTTGTCGCCATGACGGACAAACAGCATGGTCATGAATGCCAGAGCAACAGCGCAGGCTGCGTAGGGGAAGAGGGTGGTCATACCGAACTTGTCCATGAGAAGACCGCTGAAGTACGGAGTGAGGGTCTGTGCAGCCATGCTAGCGGTGTAGTAGAAGCCGGTGTACTTGCCGACGTCACTGCCGGTAGCCAGTTCAACGACCATCGGGAAGGAGTTGACGTTGATGGTAGCCCAGGCCATGCCGGCAAGAGCAAACATGCAGTTAAGAATAATGGGGGAGCTGCCTGCACGCAGGGTGGAAGCAACTGCGAATGCGGTGAAGAGCATGATAACACCGGCAATGATGGTCTTTTTACGACCGATCTTCGATGCGATCATACCAACCGGCAGATAGGAAACGATAGCTGCGGCATTGGCAAGCAGGAGGGTGGTATTGTAGTTGAGGTTGAGAACGTTGGGAGCATAGACCGAATACTTGCTGGTTACAGCGTTGTAGCCCATGAACCAGAATACGACCGATGCAAGAATGAAGAGCAGGGAAGCAACTTCGCCGCGGCTGAGCTTGCGCTTTTCGCCGGTGGTCTCGTCGATTGCACTTTCATCAATGCCGAACTCGGCACTCTGCTGCTGCATTTCAGCAACAAACTTCGGTTCTCTGACGGTCAGGAGGAAGATGAGCAGAGCGGTAAGCATGATGCCAGCAACAACGCTGAAGAATACAGTGTAGCTCATCAGAGCGTTCTTTGCCGAGCTGGTGGCAAATACAGTACCGAGAATGAGAACGCTGATTCCGCCGGCGGTGCCCATCAGGTTGATGACAGCGTTGCCCTTGGAGCGCAGCGGCTTGATGGTGACATCAGGCATAAGTGCGACTGCAGGAGAACGGAAGGTTGCCATTGCAATAAGCACTACAAGCAGGGTTGCCATGAAGAAAATGAGCGGCTGAGGATTGGAAACGGTCTTCTGCCATGCGTAAGCCTGACGTGCAGGAACAACATAGTTGGTGTAGAGGTTGACCTCTTCGCCGTTGACCTCAGCAACAGTATCAGTGGTGATAGCTGTGAACTCCTCGCGGCTGAACTGTTCGGTCAGAACGTATTCAACGCCGTCAGGTGTGCGAAGTACGGTGTCGTACTGATTGTCATAAAGTGTCTCAAGGGAGTGTGTGCTGTTTATATCAGCAACGTCGCTGATCTGGGTGAGCTGGAGATTATCGGAGAATGTAAGACCGATAAATGCAACTACAGCTACGAGAGTACCGACAAGAATGAACGGGGTACGCTTACCGAGCTTGGTGTTGACCTTGTCGGAAAGAGCGCCGAAGAGGGGAAGCAGGAACAGGGCGAGAATGTTGTCGATCGCCATGACGATGCCGGAGTATGCCTGAGACATACCGAATTTGTCGGTAAGAATCTTCGGCACAATGGTGTCGTAAGCCTGCCAGAAGGTGGAGATCAGAAAGAAGGCAAAGCCGACCAGGATCGTCCGTTTGTAATTGAGTTTCATCTTACATCTTCCTTTTCGTTTTGTTGGGATCATGCCTGTTATATGATTTTAGCATATCCAATATAATTGTTCAATATGAAATGTATTATTTTAGGTAAATTATCATTAAATGTATCATTGGCATACCATATCATTCCATGAAGGTGCGCATATTTGAAAATATTCATCCGGAAGGCTGTGCTGTGCCAAAAAATCTTTGACAATCAGGTAATATGTGTTACAATATATATTGAATAAATATATATTCACGTTCCTGCCGGAAATAAAATGTTTTCCGGCGGACTTTTACACGGAGAAAGGAGCTGCGTAAGTTTATGAAAAGAGACAGCTATATTTCCTGGGACGAATATTTCATGGGTATTGCACTGCTTGCAGCAAAGCGCAGCAAGGACCCGAGCACACAGGTCGGCTGCTGCATAGTGGACCGCAATAAAATCATACTCTCCACCGGCTACAACGGCTTCCCGAAGGGCTGCTCTGACGATGAGTATCCGTGGGACCGCGAGGGCGAGCAGACCAAATATCCCTTTGTTGTCCATGCCGAGCTCAATGCCATACTCAATGCCGGCGGCAAGTCGCTCAGCGGAGCAAGCCTCTACGTTGCGCTCTTCCCCTGCAACGAGTGCGCCAAGGCGATTATTCAGGCAGGCATAACCGAGGTTGTTTATCTTTCTGATAAATACGCCCACACAGATGCTACCCTTGCATCAAAGCGTATGCTGACATCAGCTGGTGTTGCCATGCGTAAATTTGTGCCGGAGTCGGACAGCATTACGCTTGATTTCTGCGTTGAGAAATAAGACGCTCTGTACGGGAGTACTGTATTATGATAACCTACAACGAACTGAAAACAAATGAGAAAATCAATCTCTATATAAAGAAAGCAGACGAATCTCTCGCCGCGCTGGGCTATACCGAACACAGCTTCAGCCACGGCAGACGTGTAGCGGCAACAGCGAAATATATTCTTTCCACCCTCGGGTATCCGGAGAGAGATGCTGAGCTTGCGCAGATAGCTGCATATATCCACGATATCGGCAATCTTGTCAACCGCAATGACCACGCGCAGAGCGGAGCCATAATGGCATTCCGCATTCTTGATGAAATGGGTATGCCGCCGGAGGAGCTGACCACAGTAATCACAGCTATCGGCAATCATGACGAAGCAACCGCCTTTCCGGTCAATGCAGTCGCTGCCGCACTCATCATAAGCGACAAATGCGATGTACGCCGCAGCCGTGTGCGCAACCGCGATTTTGCAACGTTTGATATACATGACCGGGTGAACTATTCGGTCAGAAACGCTCTTGTCAGAATAAACGAGGAGAAAACAGCCATCAATCTGTTTCTCACTATCGATACAAAACGATTTTCGGCTCTTGAATATTTTGAAATATTCATGGAGCGTATGCTTCTCTGCCGCAGAGCAGCCGAAAAGCTCGGGCTGGAATTCCATACATATATTAACGATATGCTGCTGGCTTAGTATGCCTGCAGCCAAGCTGATTCCGCGCAGTTTCTGCGTTTAGTCTGAGGTGCAACAGAGATGAAAATATACAGCAATATAACCGAGCTTGTCGGCAATACACCGCTTGTCAGCCTTGATCGCTTCTGCCGTGAAGCGGGCTGCTGCGGAAGAATTGCAGCAAAGATGGAAAGCTTCAATCCTGCCGGCAGCGCAAAGGACCGCGTCGGAATTGCCATGATAGAGGCAGCGGAAAAGGATGGAAAACTTGCTCCGGGCGGCACAGTGATCGAGCCGACGAGCGGCAATACCGGTATAGGACTGGCACTTGCAGCAAGGATTAAGGGGTATAATGTCATACTCACCATGCCGGACACCATGAGCATCGAGCGACGTCAGCTGCTCAGTGCATACGGTGCAGAACTTGTGCTCACTGACGGTGCGCTCGGCATGAGCGGAGCCATCGCAAAGGCAAAGGAGATAGCTGCTGAAACGCCGAATTCAATCATTACCGGACAGTTTGTCAATCCGGCAAATCCTCAGGTGCATTACGAGACTACAGGTCCGGAAATATGGCGGGATACTGACGGCACTGTGTGCGCACTTGTCGCAGGTGTCGGTACAGGCGGTACGATATCCGGCACAGGAAGATATCTCAGGGAGCAGAATCCGCAGGTGCGTATTATTGCTGTTGAGCCGGCAGATTCTCCGGTGCTTTCGGGCGGTCAGCCCGGCAGGCACGGTCTGCAGGGAATAGGAGCTGACTTTATTCCTGAAACGACCGATACAGCGCTGCTCGATGAGATAATCGCAGTCACAACGGAGCAGGCAGTGGAAACCTGCCGCGCACTTGCCGCTTCTGAGGGGATACTCTGCGGAATATCCGGCGGTGCAGCTCTTTATGCAGCATCGCAGGCTGCAAAGCGCGAAGAACTGGCAGGCAGACTGATTGTCGTTATCCTGCCTGATTCCGGCGAGAGATATATGTCAGCAGGGCTTTTTGAGTAATACGGCAGACACTTGTGGCTGTGAATATTGTTTATTGACTTTAGTGAATATATAATATAAAATAATATATTAGGAAAATTCGTGCAAGCCAGCGCGCGCCGGCTGTCTGAAGAGCAGGCGCGGTGGATGGTATATTACAAACAGCGGGGTAATATTGATGAAAATACGCAATACGCTGATCGTTTTCCTTGTGGGAGCACTGATAGCGCTTCCGCTGAAAACTTATCAACTGCTTACTTCGGTCGATTATTCCTCCGGCTTTTTCAAGTCGGAAGGGGCACTCAATATAATACTGCCTGTTTTACTGGTTCTGTGCGTCGTTGGCTGCTATGTTACAGCGCTGATGTCGAAGAATCATCCGCAGTACAGCCCGAACATCAGATCACCGTTTCTGGGACTGGTCTGCGGCGGAACAGCTCTGGCAATAGGCTGGGAGTCGGCTTCCGATCTTCTTAATCAGGAGACAGCGAGATTTGAAGGCACGATAGGTCTTGTCTATTCATGCCTCGGTCTTATATGTGTTCTGGCTTTCCTTTTCCCGGCGGTCAGCTTCTTCATGGGAAACAATCTCATCGAGAGCCGTCCGGTCATAATGATGCTGCCGGTGCTGTGGATGGGAATGCGAATGGTGCTCACATTCTTCGATTTCACAACAAGAGCGAATATCAATGAGAGTATATATGACCTTGTTTTCATGGTATTCATGACACTTTTCCTGCTTGCTGCTGCGAAATTCCTTTCCGGCGCGGCAGAGAATTCCTCGAAAATGCTTTTTGGAAGCGGATGTGCAGCGGTGCTTTTCGGCGCGCTGGTCACCCTTCCGAGATTTATCCTTGCCCTTAGCGGAAAGCCGGAATTCAACCAGCTTTCTGAAAGTGTGAGAGCACCCTACAGAGCAAGCTTTTCCGATCTGCTGCTTACCGTTCTTGCAATAGGAATGATGTTCTATGCATCTGTTCCGGTCAGACAGCGTATGCCGCAGAGAGTTCCGATGCCCGCGCAGCAGCGTCCGAATATGCCGCAGCGCTATCAGCAGCCGCAGAGAGCTCCGTACGGACAGGCTGTGCCCGCTCCGATGATGCGCCAGCCGTATATGCAGGCTCCGCGCCGTCCGGTAATGCAGCGCCCGCTTCCCGGTGCCGGTCCTGATGCCTATACCACACGCGGTGCAGGAATGAGAGTAGCTGAGGAGTTCGGTGCTCTCGGTCAGCTTGGTGACGGAACATCGAAGTACGGTGGAATAGATTCCTTCCGTGATGATATGCTCAGCGGCAGACGTGCACTTGAGGTTCTCGAATCCTCTGTTATGCCTGTTGCTCAGATGAATGAATTTGAAGAAGAGAGCATGGTTATGATGCCGACATTCACCGTTGGCGATATAGCCGAGCTTTCCGAACCGGACGAAACCTCAGCAGAGCTTGAGGAACTTAACGAAGAGGTTACCGAATCGCTCAGCAGCCTCTTTGCTCAGCGTGAGAATGCTGCACGTGCGCCCAGAGAAGCTGTGATTTCTGCCGCATCTGACGAAACAGGCGAGGAGCTTCCGGCTGCACCTGAAATATCTGAGCCCGATTATCCGCCGCCCCCGCCGCCCAGACGTTCTGTATCTCTCGGTTCGGGAAGACACGGAGGCAGACTGGCTGACCGTCTCAGCGAGATGGAGGAACGCCGTTCGCGCCGCGCTCAGAGAACGCCTGTAGGACGTATGCCGTACGGAGAATATGATGATCCGCGTTACGGCACATACGAAGAAGAGGAAGAGTACTATGATGACCGCCGCAGCGGTTACGGCCGTTATGATGAGTATGATGAATACTCTGATTACGGTGATGAGTACGATGATGAATATTACGAGGATGTAGAGTACGGCGCATCTGATTACGATGAGTATGACGATGACGGTTATGATGACTACGACGACGAGTATGACGACGGGTACGATGATGAGTACGATGACGATGACTACGGCGACGACGGTGATTATGACTACGATGATGAGGGCTACGGTGCCCCCAGAGGCGGCTACAACTACTGGTAATTATTCTGGCTGTTAATACAGAATATTAGCGCGATATAATTTCTTCTGGCAGATGTGAGTGTTTGCATGACAGGACAATCTGCACAAACAATTCATGCGTTTTTAGTGCGAATTGGTGTAACTGCGGATTTTTGTCCGAGGTAAGTTAAAATTCTGACAAACACTTGTAAATCTCGCCAAAAGAGTTATAATATTAATGCAAATTGCAAATCATTTTAGGGAGGTAATTCCAATGGCAATTAAAGTTGGTATCAATGGTTTTGGCCGTATCGGTCGTCTCGTTTTCCGTGCAGCAGTTGCACAGCCGGAGAAGTTTGAGATCGTCGGCATCAACGATCCGTTCATCGATCTTGACTACATGGTATACATGGTCAAGTACGACACCATCCATGGCAAGTTCCAGGGTGAGATCAAGGCTGAGGACGGCAAGCTCATCGTAAACGGCAAGGAGATCGCTACCTTTGCTGAGAAGGATCCCGCAAACATCGGCTGGGCATCCTGCGGCGCTGAGTATGTTGTTGAGTCCACCGGCGTTTTCTGCACCACCGAGAAGGCTTCTGCTCATATCGCAGCTGGCGCTCGCAAGGTTGTTATCTCTGCTCCTGCAAAGGATAAGGAGACCCCGACCTTCGTATGCGGCGTTAACCTTGATAAGTACACCAGCGACATGACTGTCGTTTCCAACGCATCCTGCACCACCAACTGCCTTGCTCCGATGACCAAGGTCATCAACGACAAGTTCGGCATCATCGAGGGTCTCATGACCACTGTTCACTCCACCACCGCTACCCAGAAGACCGTTGACGGTCCTTCTGCTAAGGACTGGCGCGGCGGCCGTGCAGCAGCTGGCAACATCATTCCTTCCTCCACTGGTGCTGCAAAGGCTTGCGCTCTTGTTATTCCTGAGGTTAAGGGCAAGCTCACCGGTATGGCATTCCGCGTACCGACCCTCGACGTTTCCGTCGTTGACCTGACTGTCCGCCTTGAGAAGTCCACCACCATGGAAGAGATCAATGCTGCTCTTAAGGAAGCTTCTGAGAACGAGATGAAGGGTATCCTCGGTTACACTGAGGACGCTGTTGTCTCCAGCGACTTCTATTCTGACAGCCGTACTTCCATCTACGACGCTACCGCTGGTATCGCTCTGAACGGCAACTTCTTCAAGCTCGTTTCCTGGTATGACAATGAGTGGGGTTATTCCAACAAGTGCCTCGACCTCATCGCATACATGGACAGCGTTGACAAGCAGTAATTATTGCTTGAATCGGGCTAATTAAATAAAAACGTCCGCTGCGGATGATCTTAACGGTCACTCGCAGCGGATTTTTTATGGTTTATTTGATGCGTGAGATAGAGAAAAGCAAGAAAGTTTTGATCGACCTTTTTCAAAAGGTCGCAGGTCAAGGACAGCGTCCTTGTAGGGTTTGGGACAAAGTCCCGAGTTTTCATTGGTTAATTATTCGTTTACCTTTACCGATTATAATATCTGTTCACCAGCTCAAGCACTTCGTTTGTCGAGCCTTTCAGAATAATTCTGGGTGTCTTTGCAATTCCATCAAATGAAAAACGCAGATTGCAGAAATCGCCATTGTTTATTGCATAGCAGAAATACTCAGCTATCTCCTGCTTACTGCCTTCAGGAATATCCAGAATAATGCAGCATTCGTGTTCTTTTCGCTTATCCTCAAGCATAAAATCATAAACCAGGGCATTCCTTTTTGCCTGAAGACTTGGACGTACCGCCGGATGAGATATGAATTCTTCGGTTTGCTCCGGGGTGAAATGCCACACACCGTTTATCTTTTCTCCCTCAATTATACCGGAAGAGAGATAGCTGCGAATAGTCCTGTCGGTAAGTCCGGTCATCTGAACGAGATGCCCTATAGTGTAATATTTGCCGGTGGCGCTGAAGTCAGTCATAATAATTCTCCTTTAAGATTTTACTGAAAGCACTTTCTGAAATAATTATAAACCTGCATACATCAGCAAATCAATTTGAAAACCCGCTGCTTTTTCATAGAGAAAAGGCAGCGGGTTGTGCTGTTGCTGATATCTGATTTATTGAATGAAAAACTGTTATTCGTAAATTTCCAGAACATCAGAATCGCTGAGGTATATGTCAGAATAACTGATGCACTCGTCATAACCTGTTTTTGTATTGAATGTATAGCAGCTTGCAGCGGAACAGGTAGCGATAAAGAGAAGAATCTGTATGACGGCATAAGCAAGCGCGACAATTCCGATTATTTTCAATACACGGCGTGAGCGGCGGTTTTTGGATACCAACTGCTCGTTTATAGCCGCCAGCTGCTGTGCTATTTCATTATTGTTCTGCGGTGCAGGTATTTCTGCGCCAAGAAGCTGACTTACCTCAACTTCAAGCTCTTCTGCGAGCTTCTGCAGGGTGTCGGCATCAGGTACCGACAGTCCTTTCTCCCATTTGGAAACCGTCTGCCGCACGACATGAAGTCTGGCAGCAAGATCTTCCTGAGTAAGACCTTTTGCTTTTCTGAGTGTTTTGATGTTTTCGTTAAGCATGGTTGCGATTCCTCCTTCGTGGTATGCCTGTAGTGTAGCACAACCATGCTTGAAAAGGCAAGCAATGCCGGTTAACATTGGCGCAACGCAGCGAAAAATGGCTTATTGATGCGCTTTTTTATATTAGCTTTATTTGCGCTCCAGGACAAATCCGATAATCAAGATAATTTCATCAAGTCCTTTTTTGAAAAACTCCTCATCCCTGAGAGCGAATTCATGTCCGGAGGCGAACCAGTCATTCCATGCTGCATCAGCGCTGTCGAGTTCAAATTTGTGGGTTACTTCAAGTCCAGCGCCTGTGTCAAAGTGTGACACCCACCAGTCAAGGCTGTGGAAAAGCTCGTAATCATTTTCATCAAAGCTGAGCCATTCCTGATAAACCTCAGGCAGTGTACCGTCAAATTCACATTTGAGCGCGGGAATAGCAATGATTGCCCTGCCGCCCTTCTTGAGAAGCGGAAGCAGCCTTGTCTCGAAGAAACCGTCATTATGTGCGAAGTAGTGGAATGAATCTATGCTGACGATTGCGTCGAAAAAGTTATCCGCATACGGCAGATCGTTTGCATCAGCATGAATGGGAATTGTGTTTTCTGCGATTCCCCACTCGATGAACTGATTGTAGTTTTCTGCCGCACTGACCCACAGATCGGTTGCAAAGACCTGAGCATTCGTTTCGCGCACAAGAAAATGTGTAGTCAGTCCCTTGCCGCAGCCGAGGTCGAGAATTCTCAGACCGTTTTCAATGGGGCACTTCTCGAGCATTTCATTGAGAAGGCGTATGCTGTTAGGTCCCATCAGGTGATTTTTATTGAACAGATGTGTATAGCGATCAAGTTTATTCATTGAGTTGGTTGCTCCTTGGTATAAGTTCAGGTAAGTGTGTCGTAGAAGCTGTAGTCAAGAGTGCCGCTTATGCCGTCAAGTCCGCCAGGAACAAGCTCAAGTGCCATAAGACAGTCGATGTGGGGCAGATGCATATTAGGACCGGGGACAATGCCGTAATTTGCAGCAGTGCTGAAGCCTCTGGGGTTATAATTGCGGGGATTTCCTTCAACGATGACAGCTTTGTATCCGAGCGCAGCTGCTTTTGCAAGTCCATGCTCGATAAGATCCTTGGAGATGTGCTGTCTCTGAAGCTCGGTCTTGACGGCAGCCGGGGTGAGAATAAGCAGTTTGTCATCATATTTGCCCTCGATATGGAAACGTGAGAACATGACGTAACCGATTATTTCGTCGTGTTCATCGGTCATTATAAGCTCCAGCTCGGGAAGATAATACTTCTTTGAACGGATTTCCTCTACAAGGCGGCGGACGAGCTTGCCTTCCGCTTCGTTTTCATATTCTGTGAATACCTTCTCTACAAGCTCAAGTGCGCGTACGCTGTATTCATCGGTTACGGTTTTGATTATTCTTTCCATAATTTATGCCTCCTTTTATTGCTGTACAAATTATAGCATGCATTGATTACTGGAAAAAAGCAACAAAATAATTATGTATAAAAAAGTAGAAAACCGCACACCGGTAAGGCGTGCGGTCTCTGTCAGCTATTGTGTTTTGACAGTATCCTGTAGATTCCCTGAGGGGAAAGAAAATATTCCTCTGACAGCTTTCTGACGCTGATTCCGGAATTATATTTGCGCGCGATTTCAAGGTTGCGAGCCTGCAGATTCTGACGATAACCGGTGCTGTCGCCCCAGTTTCTGCGTTTTTCGCTCCTGCGCGGAATATAAAGGTATTCACCGTCAATATATAGCTGAATCTGAGCAATCAGCTCAGCAGGGAGAACATTTATACTGTTTTTGTAGCCCATGGCAGATTCCTCCAAATAAAGTTGAAATTTATTTGAAAGGGCACAGGCTGTGCAGGCGCGGCACAAGCCTATGCCGCAGCTGCTATTGCATTACTGGTAAATGTCAAACAGACCCTCCTTGTCTTAGTGAAAATTACGGTATGTTACGCGCAGCGTCAATGTCAGACCTTTGCCGCACGTTTCTGCTTGAGTTTCTGACTATGTCTTGTGCGCATTGCGGCAAGACATTCGTCGGGGGTTGTGCAGGTTCCAAGGGGAACAGGATTTCTTGTGTACATTCCATGGAAATCAGAACCGCCGGTGGTTATCAGATTGCGTTTTTTTGCGATGCCGAGAAGCTCGTTGATATCTTCTTCCGAGCAGCTCGGATGCCATACTTCAATGCCGTCAAGTCCGGCATCGACAAGCTCCGGAAGCAGCTCGAGGCTGTCGTAAAGCTTGGGGTGAGCGAGAACCGTGACTGCGCTTGCGCTCTGCAGGAGCTCAAGCACCTCAAATACATCAGGATACTCCGGCTCGACAACACAGGTTCCGCCCTTTGAGCTGAAGAGATGATCGTAAAGATCACCGAATACAGTGCGGGCATAGCCGGCGTTCATGAGGGTCTGCATTATGTGCTGCTTGAAGATGTTGGTGCTGCCGGAGGCGGTGCGGACTACCATGTCCGAAGTGATGGGGTAGAACCGCATTACCTTGGATATCATTTTTGCTGATGCAGCCTTGCGGGCATCGGAAATACGCTTGCACATACCGGCAAGGCGGTCGGGATCGGAAAACATATAGGCGAGCAGGTGAACCTTGCGGCCGCGTTTGTAGTCGAAGCAGGAGAATTCCACACCGGGGATTATCTCTATTCCGTGTCGGTCGCCAAGTATCTTGGCGCGTGTGACACCGGCGACGGTGTCGTGATCGGTCACTGAAATAGTCTGCATACGGCGGCGCTTGGCGATAAGTATGAGATCGTCGAGCGTGGTGGAGCCGTCTGAGATCTTGGTATGACAGTGCAGGTCGGCGGGCATGAATTTACAACTCTCTTTCTCTTTTGATAAAATACTGCGCTCTGTGCTGACCGACAGAGGCGTAGAATAATGTATAATAATGTTATTATATAATATTTTTTACAATTTGACAATATAATAAAAAAATTAAACATAAAAAAGGGCATAAAAAAACTCCGGCTGATTAAGCCGGAGTCATGGAGCGGAATACGAGGCTCGAACTCGCTACCTCCACCTTGGCAAGGTGGCGCTCTACCAGATGAGCTAATTCCGCGTGCCGTTTACTTGCAATATTATATAGGCTTGATTTGAAAATGTCAAGCACTAATTCGAAAAAAGTCAAATAATTTTTGAAAAGCGTGATTGGTGCCTGAACACAGCGTTAATTATAATGAAAAGACAGGACGGTGCTTTGCCTGGCTTCATATAGGTATACAGCACATGGCTTGTTCACAGCTGGTTCCCTTGCAGCATCTGTACAGCGGATATGCGCCGGAGAAAGATGGCCTTGCATATATGAGCTGTATGAAGTATAATTGACAACAGGTTGGGTATGGATCAGGCAGAAGTATGTGTGTAAATAATAGCCGGATAAAAAATTCAAAAAAACAAAAAATAAGTGTTGACAACGGCGCAACGATGTAGTAGAATATAACACGTCGCCGACGAGCTCCAGCAATTTTCTCGTCGAATGTACATGGGAGCATAGCTCAGCTGGGAGAGCACCTGCCTTACAAGCAGGGGGACACAGGTTCGAGCCCTGTTGTTCCCACCACCTTTTTGGCCCAGTAGTTCAGTTGGTTAGAACGCCAGCCTGTCACGCTGGAGGTCGACGGTTCGAGCCCGTTCTGGGTCGCCATATCTGCTTCGGTAGCTCAGTTGGTAGAGCAGTGGACTGAAAAACCACGTGTCGCCAGTTCGATTCTGGCCTGAAGCACCATTCGCGGAATTAGCTCATCTGGTAGAGCGCCACCTTGCCAAGGTGGAGGTAGCGAGTTCGAGCCTCGTATTCCGCTCCAAAGTCAAAAACGACGCCTCGAAGCGTCGTTTTTGACTAATACGGCGCCATAGCCAAGTGGTAAGGCACGGGTCTGCAAAACCCTGATTCCCCGGTCCGAATCCGGGTGGCGCCTCCAGAAAAAGCACTTGCTCTAAGCAAGTGCTTTTTTTACTTTTTGGCGTGATCTGCTTTGTTTGCGTTCAGATTTCTTTCCGTCATTTACAGGTGAAAGACGGTGACGGTGCGGACTGAATATCATGAACAGGCAGGGAATTTCTCCCCAAACAGGTTATCCTCATACAAATCCGCATTTTGTGTTATGCTGCACAAATAATTTATGGGAAATAATGTTACGGAATGAAGGTGTATATATGAAATCACCAAGAAATAAAACAATTGATCTTACAGTTGAAGATGGACGCGGATATCTCGAACGCTGCGTGAGTATCGAACAGCCTGTGAAGCTGGAGACAGTGCTTGATAAAACCGTCGCCGGTGACACATACGCAGTGATGCCGCTGCTTCCGGCAGAATTTGCCGACCTGATCATTGTTGATCCTCCATATAATATAGAAAAAGAATTTCACGGTTCAAAATTCCATGCATCGTCAGATGAAGAGTACGAACGCTATACGGAGATGTGGGTACAGCAGGTGAAACGACTGATGAAGAAAAATGCATCAATGTATGTCTGCTGTGACTGGCGTTCAAGCATGATAATCGGACATGTGCTTGCGCGTCATTTCCGTATACAGAACAGAATTACATGGCAGCGTGAGAAGGGAAGAGGAGCCCGGCGCAACTGGAAGAATTCGATGGAGGATATCTGGTTTGTCACATTGACCGACGACTATGTTTTCAATGTGGACAAAGTAATGCAGCGCCGCCGTGTGATTGCTCCCTACAAGGTCAATGGCAAACCGAAGGATTGGGAAGAGACTGCGGACGGCAATTTCCGCAATACACACCCGTCGAATTTCTGGGATGATATTTCGGTGCCGTACTGGTCAATGCCGGAGAATACAGCCCATCCGACCCAGAAGCCGGAGAAACTGCTTGCCAAGCTTATACTGGCGAGCAGCAACGAGGGCGATATCGTGTTTGATCCATTCGGCGGCTCAGGCTCGACATCGGTGACGGCTAAAAAGCTGGGAAGACATTATATTAGTATTGAGCAGAACGAGCTCTATTGCGTGTGGACGGAAAAGCGGCTGGAGATGGCAGAAAGTGACCGATCGATACAGGGCTATGCCGACGGAGTGTTCTGGGAGCGCAACACAGCCTCGCTTCAGAAGAAAAAGCTCAAATAAAGCAAATGCAAATCTAAAACAGCTGTTTCTTATAAGAATAACGCAATTTAGTTTGGCATAAAATAAGATAGTGTACAGTAAAAGTAAACTACGTGCAGATATAATGATTGATCTGTATATTTATGCGCGCATGTACTTGATTGTAGGTCGAATAAGAAATAAACTGAATATTAATCCGTAATTGTTGCTGGATTATATGAATAAAAATAAAATGAAGGCACAATTTGTTGCGTTTTTTATTTTGGAAACATGTATATAGTGTTGCAAAAAATAGGGTGTTTTATGTGATATGTATACAGAATAGCTGAAAAAAAGAAAAAAGCATTTGACAATATGCGCTTTTAAAGGTAAAATAAATATGAATTTACCTTGCGTTTGTACTGCACATGAACTAGGGGTAAATAATTTATTTTGGAGGGTTAAAAAATGAAGAAATTCTTGGCAATGTTGCTCGCAGTTGCTATGCTCGTTTCTCTGGCTGCCTGTGGCACCGATAACGACACACCTGATGTTGGCAACACCGCTGCAGATATCGTTGAAGGCGACTTCACCTATCGCAGCTACACCACCGCTCTGGGTTCCAACTGGAATCCTCATGCATGGGAGACCAATGCTGACGATTCCATCCTCAGCTATCTCTCTGCTCCTCTCTGCACCATGTCCATCGAGGACTCCGAAAACGGTGTCTATCAGTGGATCTATGTTGCTGCTGAAAGCGTAACTGACGTTACTGCTGATCATCAGGACGACCTGACCAAGTTTGAGGTAACTCTTCCTGAGGGACAGGCTGTCGAAGATACCACCGCTGGTTTCGTATTCGAGATCAAGCTCAATCCTGACATGAAGTGGGAAGATGGTACTCCTATCAATGCTGATACCTACATCTACTCCATGGAAGCTCTCCTTGATCCGGCTATGAAGAACTATCGTGCAAACCTTTACTATGCAGGTGAATCTGCAGTAGCAGGCGGCGACGATTTCTACTATGGCGGTTCTACTGCATGGATCGATGCAGCTTCTGCTTATCGCGTAGCTGATCTCGTTGTCGGTGATGATGGTTCCTACACCACTCCTGACGGCGCACCGGCTATGTTTGCTATCGGCTCCGGCATTGCTTGGCTCGGCGGTAACTCCCTTGCTGACTATGTTGGCGCTTATGGCGATGCAATGTTCGATGTTGCCAGCTTCGAGGCTCTTTCGGCTCTTGCTGATGAGAACGGCAACGTTGCAATAACCGATGAGACCATTGATCTCCTGACCAAGGTTATCACCTTCAGCCCTGACTGGGGCGAGACCGCTGATAACACTGGCGATTATCTCGTTTATGGTAAGGTTTATCCTGAGTGCAAGTACGATGGCACCGTTGGCTGCTACAAGGTTGACGATTACACCATCCGCTATGTCACCCAGTCTCAGATCGACATCAACTACTTCCTGACTTCCTGCACCTCCAACTGGCTGGTTTACGAGGATCTGTACGAGGCTGGCAAGGACACCACTGGTGAGCTTGTTACCACCGATTACGGTACCTCCCTTGAGACCACCATGTCCTATGGTCCTTACAGAATGGAGTCTCTCCAGGATGCAAAGCAGGTTGTTTTCGTACAGAACGAGAACTACTACGCATATGAGAAGACCGAGAGCGGTTATCTCTATGCTATGACCGACTACCTCGTAGACGGCAAGAGCGTTCAGGCATATCAGACCACCAAGGTTGTTATCGACGTTATGGACGATGACGCTGCAAAGCAGGCTTTCCTTAAGGGTCAGCTTACTGAGTGGGCTCCTTCTGCTGATGACCTCCCTGTCTATGCTACTTCCGATCAGCTCTATAAGGCTCCGGAAACCTACACCATGTCCTTCTTCTTCAACACTGGTCTTGAAGCACTTCAGGAGATGGATAACTCCAAGGGCAACACCAATTCTGTTGTTCTTTCCAACAAGAACTTCCGTATGGCGTTCTCCCTCGGTATTGATCGTAACGAGTGGGTTGGCGCAACTGCAGGTTATCTCCCCGCATACTCCCTGCTGAACAGCCTCTACTTCTACGATGTTTACAACGATCCTACTTCCTCTTACCGTAACTCTGAAGAAGCTATGCAGGCTATCTGCAACTTCTACGGTGTTGAGTACGGCGAGGGCACTCCGTACGCAGACCTTAAGGCTGCTCACGATTCCATCAACGGTTACAACCTGACCATGGCTCAGGAACTCATGAAGAAGGCTTGTGAAGAGCTTGTTGCTGAGGGTCTCTACACTGAGGGCGAGGATATCGTCATCCGTATTGGCTGGGCAAAGGGTGCTCTCACCTCTTCTGATAACCAGCAGCTTACCCTTATGAACGAGTACATCAACGCTGCTGCTGAGGGTTCTGGCTTCGGTAAGATCACCCTCGAGGCTGTTGGCAACATTCCTGACAGATACGGCGATGTTCCGGCTGGCGAATTTGCAATCGGCTATGGCGCATGGGGCGGCGCTGCTTTCTATCCGTTCCGTAACTTCCAGGTCTACTGTGATACTGAGCAGTATGCAGGTCAGATCAATGAGCTTGGTTGTTGGGATCCTGCAACTGAGACCTTTACTATTGACGTAAACGGCACTGAGATGACCAAGACCTGGCAGGAGTGGTCCCGCTGCATGGTTGGCTCTGGCGACCTTGCAAACGAGTCCTTCGAGACCAAGCTTCACGTTCTTGCTGAGATGGAAGAAGCATTCCTTGGTTTTGTCTATCGTATTCCGCTTGCTTCCTCCACAATCTGCTCTCTCCTGAGCTATCAGGCTAACTACTATACTCAGGAGTACAACATCATGTATGGTTACGGCGGAATTGAGCTTATGACCTACAACTACACTGATGCTGAGTGGGATGCATTCGTTGCTGATCAGGGTGGTACCCTTAGCTACGAATAATAGCTGATTTGATAATTTAGCAATCTTGACCCCTTAAAAGGCCAGGGGGGGCATTTTGCCCCCCCTGGCTTGGGTTGAATTTAGTGCAAAATTTTGTAAAAATTTGCTTGCTACTGTTTTTCGCTATGGGTAGTTCTGCAGCGAACGACCTGTAGCGAAGAACAGCAGTTTTCAGCCCACCTATACCACAGAAATTTGAAGGAAAGGGAGAAAATGAATCAATGGGAAAAAAAGGTTCAATGGTACAATACGTAATAAAACGTATTCTCCTGATGTTTTTTACACTTTTCGTTATAACTGCGATTTGCTTTGTGCTTATTCGCCTGTTGCCACGTTCACTTCCGCAGGAAACAGTAAAGGCTGAGGTAATGTTGGCACGTTGGGAAGCATTGGGTTACAATAAGCCGCTGATGGTACAGTTCTGGCTTTATCTCAAAGGTATTTTTACTGAGTGGGATTGGGGTACCTCCTGGTATATTCAGTTCCGTGAACCGGCTTGGAATCTGCTTACAGGCCGTCTGTTGCCTACAGTGCTGGTAAACCTTTATTCGCTTATAATTTCTATTCCGATAGGAATTATGCTTGGTATCTATGCAGCTGTAAAGAAGAACAAGTGGCAGGATTCTCTTATCAGCACCCTCGTTATGGTGTTTGTTTCGGTTCCTGTTTATGTTTATGCCTTCCTTGTGCAGTATTACACCTATTTCAAATGGGATTTGCTGCCGCTGCAGGTATATTCGCTGGCTGATGCTGGTGGTTCCTGGACTACATGGAAGATGTTTGTTTCTATGATTGCTCCGGTATTGGCGCTTTCATTTGGTACTATAGCCGGTCTTACACGTTTTACTCGTGCTGAACTTACCGAAACACTTACTTCTGACTATATGTTACTTGCACGTACTAAGGGTCTGACACATGCTCAGGCTACAGCACGTCATGCACTCAAAAATGCAATGGTTCCGATTCTGCCGATGATACTTTCTAGCTTTATCGGCATTTTGGGCGGTTCATTTGTTATCGAGCAGATATTTTCGATTCCTGGCGTTGGACAGCTTTATCTTCAGTCTATAAATCTGTTTGATTATGATGTATTTATGATGGATACGGTATTCTATACCTTTATTAATCTACTGTCTGGTATAGTCATTGATCTCAGCTACGGATTTATTGATCCTCGTATCAGAATGGGAGAGAGATAATTATGGAAAATACAAATAAATATACTCATATCCCCAAGGACAAATTTTCTTTTGTCAATGAGGGGGAGCGACTCACTGACAAAAAGTTTGATGATAAGCCGATTGGTTATTTTAAAGATGCGTGGATTCGTTTCCGCAAGAGTAAGGCATCTGTTGTAGCTACAGTTATCATCATAATAATAGTTCTTTATTCTTTCCTTGCCCCGTTTATTATTACTAATCACGATTCTACTTTTATGGTCAGCACATACGCTAAGAAGCCAGCCCGTATTGAGTTTATTCATTTGCCGGGATTTATGGACGGAGGTATGGATCGAGATTTTTCTGAAAAAGGTCTTATTAAAGCTATTGCTGTCGGTATTGGTGCAGAGGATTATGCAGGCAATGGCGTTGCACTTGAAGACGGTCTCAACAGTGATTATCAGCCAATGGTCAAAATTGGCGATCCGGTTGTAACTATTGGTGCAAACAAAAAGGAAAACTTGATTTATTCCAGTCGTATTGACTCCTATCTTGAAGTAGGTTTCCTTTATAAGAGCATTCCGCAGACCGAGCTTCAGATTATGCTTGATTGGCAGGAAGAGACCGGTCTACAGCTCCTTTATCCGCTTGTTGAAAACAATGAATGGTGTCTTGATCCGAATGATGCCAACTATTGGTATAAGTCCAAAAAAGGTTCGCCTGTTCGCGTTGATGCGTTGGGAATGACCAAGACCATTTCATTTGCTGATATGCAGAACGGTGTCATGCTTGAGGATAACTACAAGCGTGATGAAAACGGAGATCCAATTTATTACGAATATACTGGCGGCGGCACAATGGAAACTGCTCAGTACAAGGTTCGTGTTCTGTATTACAACTATTATAAGTATCTGTATGGCAGTGCTCCTGACTATGTGCTTGGAACTGACTCACAGGGATATGATTTCGCACTTCGTATTGCTGGTGGTATCAAGCTTTCTCTGCTTGTAGCAATATTCGTATGTATAATCAACTTTGTGCTTGGTGCAATATACGGTGCAGTAGAAGGTTATTATGGCGGTACAATTGATATTATCCTTGAGCGTGTATCTGATATTCTGAATGGTGTTCCGTTCATTGTTGTTGCTACCTTGTTCCAGCTCCACCTGTCGGCAAAACTGGGTCCTGTTCCGTGTTTGCTCTTTGCTTATGTTGTTACTGGATGGATTGGTACAGCATATCGTGTGCGTGCACAGTTTTACCGATTTAAAAATCAGGAATATGTCATGGCAGCCCGTACACTTGGTGCACGTGATCGCCGTATTATTTGGAAACACATTTTCCCGAACACATTGGGTACTCTCATCACTTCATCAGCTCTGGCAATTCCCGGCACTATCATGTCTGAGTCTATGCTTTCTTTCCTTGGTATAGTAAAACTTGGTTCTGCAGAGAGCACTTCACTTGGTACATTGCTTTCCGATGCCAGCTCAATTTGGGTAAACTATCCTCATCTGATGATATATCCTGCACTCATCATTTCCTTACTGATGATTTGCTTCAATCTGTTCGGTAATGGTCTGCGTGATGCTTTTAATCCCGCACTGCGCGGCGTGGAGGAGTAAAGATTATGGATAAAATTTTAGAGGTTAAAAATTTAAAAATATCCTTCCGTACCTCCAGCGGTACACTGAAGGCAGTACGTGATATATCTTTTGATCTGGAGCATGGCAAAACACTTGCCATTGTTGGCGAGTCCGGATCAGGTAAATCTGTAACTTCCAAGGCTATTCTTGGAATTCTTGCCGGTAACTCTATAATTGAAGGCGGCGAGATTTTGTATGATGGACACGACCTTCTCAAAATAACTGAAGAGGAAATGTGCACCATCAGAGGCGACCGCATTTCTATGATTTTTCAGGATCCCCTCTCCTCGCTTAATCCTATAGTAAAGATTGGTAAGCAGATAACCGAGGCTATGATGCTGAAAAATAAGACAAGCCGCAAAGAAGCCAGAGTGCGATTCAATTCTATGCTTGAAATTCTCAAGAAAGAGATGATTGCTGCAACTGGCGAAGAGGAGAAGGTTAATGAGCTATGCGCAACTTTTGATAAGTTCTGCATTGAATCAAATCGCCTTGAAAACAGCTACAATACATCTGTGTTTGCTGCAACTGGACTGATTGAATCTATTGATGAGGTTCTGTTCCGTTTGAGCAAGAAGCAGAAGATGGATGTTAAAGCTATATTGAAAGGATATATTTCTGATATTAAAGGTATAAATGATCCTTTCCTCACGCATGCTTATGTAGAAATGCTGTCTCAGATTTCCGATACATTGTCGAGAGAGGCTGACAGATATAAAGCAAAAAAATCATATCTCCCAGAAAGTCTTGAAAAGGCGCTGCTTGATACAAAGGCACTCATGGAAGAGCTTACAGCTCAGGAGCGTCCGGAGTTTTTCCGTATAGGTTTCTACTTGCTTAATAATCCGGAAGAAAGACTTCACGAAAGACCAATCGCAGAAGTAAACAAGATTTGCTTGGATTATCTCGATGAGAATTTCATGAAGCATTTTATAGAGTTCCAAAAGAAGGGCGTTGAGCGTTCTTATTATAATGCTCTTGCAGTAAAAAGAGAACTTATTACTGAGCTTGAGAATGCAATAAACTATTTCAGCGGAAGTTTTGATAAGAAATCTGCTCTTAAGTATGCTACAGAGTTGTCGGAAAAAGTAAATGAAAGCATTGACAGACTTGAGACCTATAAGGACAGTGTTGCATATACTTTCCGTTCCAGCCTTATTTCTGGCATTAACAAGTATTTCCATTATGTTAAGCATAATCCGAGAGAAGAGGCTCGTTATGCCAGACAGTCAGCAAGACGTGATGCGCTTATAAAGCGTGGCAAGACAGTTGACTGGAAGGTTGTTCCGAAGGATGTTGTTGATCTTGGAGAATTGAAGGCTGATATACTCAAAACCATTACAGTTCTGCGTGATAGATATATCATGTATGTTGAAGACTCCGCTACTATGGATTTTGAAGCACGTAGTGTCAACGTAATTGATTACCTTAAGAATGAAGCTTCAAAGGTTGTCTATAAGGTAACCTATCAAATGGCAAAGGCAAAAGCAATAAAACTGATGGAAGAAGTTGGTATTGCTGAGCCGCGCATGCGTTTCTATCAGTATCCTTTTGAGTTCTCCGGTGGTATGCGTCAGCGTATCGTTATAGCAATTGCTCTTTCTGCGGATCCGGAAATTCTGATCTGCGATGAGCCGACCACAGCACTTGATGTTACCATTCAAGCTCAGATTCTTGAGCTTATAAACAGACTAAAGAAGGAACGCAATCTTTCTGTTATCTTCATTACGCATGACCTTGGCGTTGTTGCTAATATGGCTGATGATATAGCAGTTATGTATGCAGGAAAGATTGTTGAGTATGGCACTGCTGAAGAAGTATTCTATGATCCACGTCATCCGTATACATGGGCACTTCTTTCTTCAATGCCAGACTTGGATACAAAGGAAAAGCTTGATGCAATTCCAGGTACTCCTCCAAACATGATATATCCCCCCATTGGTGATGCGTTTGCTGCACGAAACAAGTACGCGATGCAGATAGATTTTGAGGAGCAGCCGCCGATGTTCGAGGTTTCTGAGACACACAGAGCAGCTACATGGCTGTTGCATCCGGATGCTCCCAAAGTCGAGCTTCCGAAGATTATTACAGACCGCATTGAAAGAATGAAGCAGAAGACAGGAGGGAATCCTAATGTCTAATATCAATGAAAAAGAGACACTGCTGCGGGTAGATAATCTGTGTCAGTATTTTGGTCCGGTAAAAGCGGTAGATGACGTTAGCTTTGAAATCAAAAAAGGCGAAGTGTTCGGATTGGTTGGTGAATCCGGATGCGGAAAGACTACAACAGGTCGTTCCATCATCAAAATATATGACATTACTTCTGGCAGCATATATTTTAAGGGTCAGCGTATCTGTGCCGGTACAAGAGCTTATCGGGCAGAGATTCGTCAGCTTCGTGCTGAAAAGCGTAAGTTGGGATGGAAGTTTTCCTCAGCAGCACGCGAAAGACGAATCGAGTGTAAAAAGCGTATAGCTGAACTTAAGAGAGAAATAAAATCTGCGGGTTTTGATCATAAATATTCTGATCGCGAATATTCCGAGTCCCTGATTAGACAGATAAATCAGAAGTATGAGCCGGAGTTTGCATCTGCTGAAAGAGATCCGGAAGCTCTTAAAAATCTTCGTAAGGAATACAGAAATGAGCTGAGAATAGCAAAAAATACTAAGCTTATCACGCAGATACAGATGATATTCCAAGATCCAATAGCATCTCTTAATCCTCGAATGACGGTCAAAGAGATTATTGCTGAAGGTCTTGTGATAAATGGTATTACTGACAAGGAGTACATTGATCAGAAGGTTTTTGAAATTCTTGAGTTGGTAGGTCTTGTAAGAGAGCATGCCGGTCGTTATCCTCATGAGTTTTCAGGTGGACAGCGTCAGCGTATCGGTATTGCACGTGCGGTAATAATGCATCCGGAGCTGCTTATAGCGGATGAGCCAATTTCTGCACTGGATGTATCTATTCAGGCGCAGGTTATTAACCTACTCAATGAGCTTCGTGAAAAACTTGGTCTTACTATTCTTTTTATTGCGCACGATCTGTCTGTTGTAAAATATTTCTCAGACCGTATTGGCGTTATGTACTTCGGCAAAATGGTTGAGCTTGCATCCTCAGATGAGCTTTTTGCACATCCGATGCATCCGTATACCAGATCACTCTTGTCGGCAATTCCTCTTCCTGATCCGATTTCTGAAAAGAACCGGCAGAGAATCATATACAACTCTCTTGCATCGCATGATTACTCAGTAGATAAGCCGTCAATGAGAGAAGTATTACCGGGTCATTTTGTATATTGTAATGATGCAGAAGAGCAGAGTTACAAAGAGGAGTTTGCAAGTGAGTGATAAAGTAAAGGTAAATCTGATAAAATATGGCGCGTCAATGGCTAGTGGACTGTTGTTAGCGTATGTTTACGTTGCTCTAAGAGACTTTAGAGTACAGTCACTTGAAGACAAATATCGTATTTTGTGTGATGCTTTTACAACACCTGCTGTACTGCTAATAATGACTGCTGCTCTTATAGCAATCAGCAATTCAGGTGCACTTAATGGCATTGCTTATGCTCTATCCCAAGGAATAGGTATCTTTATTCCAGGCAGAGGTATTGGTACAGAAAGCTATGCTGATTATCTTGAGAGAAAACGTGATAGAAAAATCAGCGGATACAGCTTTTTGTTAATAAGCGGTGTGATATTTCTTGCGGTAGCACTTATATTTATGTTTTTATTCTATTCGGTATAATTAATCAAAAACTAAAGAAACTCCCACATTGTTTTTTCAATGTGGGAGTTTTTTAGTTCAGTAATCTATAGAATGTGGACCTGCATACTGAATGTTGAATAATTATTGAAAGTAAAAATGTGTGTTGATAATAAGGTATGACAATCTTATTCGCCATTCATAATGCCGGCATAGGCAAAATCACGAATGCCGGAGTGAATGGTGTCATAGGCACAGTAGTGTCCGTGGATATGCTCACAGTAAACAATACTGATATGATTTACCGGATCGATGAGGTAATAGCTTCCGGCAGCGCCGTCCCAGCCAAATTCACCGACAGGAACGCCATATTCATTCTCTTTGATACGTGTGCGTACGCCGAGACCGTAGCTGTATTCAGCCGGTTTCATCTGTTCAAATTCCTTCTTCTGAACAGGGGTCAGAGAGGGTGCAGAGAATTTTGCTATGCTTTCCTCAGAGAGAATTTCTGCTCCGGTTGCACCGATGCCGCCGCAGCAGAGGGCATCGACCAGCTTCATGTATTCAGAAGCGCGGCCGCACATTCCTGCGCCGCCCGATTCGTAGTTCACGCCAAGCTGGAAAGCAACATTGATGACGGCAAAGTCATGAATCTGCTGATTTTCGTCACAATAATACATTGTGGAATATTTGCCTGATAAATTACTGCAATTATAGGTGATATCTTTGATATCGAGGGGCTTAAAGATGTTTTCAGTGACATATTCGCTGAATTTCTGACCGGAAACCACCTCAATCACAGCCGCAAGCACATCATGACACAGGCTGTACTGGTAATGCTCACCGGGGTGAAAATCCAGGCATTCATGTGAAATTGCGGAAATGATCTCTCTTGTAGATGCCCTGTCGTCTGATGCTTCGCGGGCAGCAACAACAGAGGGTGACTCAAGGTTGTAATTCATTCCAGCGGTCATTGTCATAAGCTGGAATATGGTCATGGGGCTTCTGGCGTCGGAAACCGAGCCGTCAGCTTCACGTACTTTCATATCAGCGTATTCAGGCAGATACTTGCCGACCGTGTCGTCGAGGGAGAGCATTCCGCGCTCAATGAGCTGCAGTGCTGCAGTGCAGGTATACAGCTTGGAGAGCGAATAGAAACAGTAGCAGTCATTGGCTGATGCCGCAATTTTGCGATCTATATCGGAATAGCCGCAAAGGTGATGGAAAAGAACTTCCTGATCTTTTTTTACAATACATTCACAGGCAGGTACGCCGAAATCTTTTTCGAGCGACTCGAGAAAATTCCGCAGACGGTCAAAAGCTGCCATGCGTAATACCTCCGTTAATAAAATATGGGACAGATTATTCGGCTTCTTCCACACACTGGAAAAGCATCTCACGAATAGTGTCAGCATTTTCGCCTGTGGTGGAGGAGTAGGGAATAATCATATCCTCGTCGCACTCCAGTTCGTCAGGAAATGCAGCAAGGCGTGCAGCGCGCTCGCTTTTGTTGAGCTTATCTATTTTGGTCAGTACAATGACAGTCGGATAACCGGTCTGCTCGAGGTAATCAAGCATTGTGATATCATCTGCAGAGGGCTTGTGACGGGCATCGATGAGCTGGATTACAAGACGAACATCGCGCTCCTGAGCGAAGTATCCGTCAATCAGCTCAGACCAGCGCAGTTTTTCAGCGCGGCTTACCTTTGCGTAGCCATAGCCGGGAAGGTCAACAAGCCGGGCACCGTCGCAGTTGTAGAAATTGATGGTAGCGGTTTTTCCGGGCTGTGAGCTTACACGGGCAAGTGACTTGCGGTTAAGCAGACGGTTTATGAGCGATGACTTGCCGACATTTGAACGTCCGGCAAAAACAATCTCAGGCATGGTGCATTCGGGCAGCTGTGATGCTGTTCCGGCAGCTGCCTCAAATACGGCTTTCTCCAGTTTCATGTTTACCTCCTATTTCGGTGACAAGGGGCATTTCAGCCGGAATATCGGTACTGATGCTTACGTTGTCAGCAGAGGGCATATACTCCAGAGCTGTTTCCAGCACAGTGTCGATGTGTGATGCAGGTACAAAGGTTATAGCACTGCGTACAGTTTCGCTTATCTGAGAGATATCAGGCTGATTGGCTTCAGGGATAATAACTGTGCGCAGACCGGCAGTGTATGCCGCCATGGACTTCTCGCGCAGACCGCCTATCTGAAGAACTCTTCCGCGCAGTGTGACTTCGCCTGTCATGGCAACATCGCCGCGTACAGGAATTCCGGTAAGAGCAGAAATCAGAGCGGTTGTCATGGCTATACCTGCCGAGGGTCCGTCCTTGGGAGTAGCGCTTTCAGGATAATGGATATGAATGTCCTTATCCTTATAGAATGTCGGATTGATTCCAAAGCGGTCGGCCTGCGAGCGTATGTAGCTGATTGCGGCTCTTGCTGATTCCTTTATCTGATCGCCAAGAGAACCGGTGAGTTCAATTTTACCAGTGCCGTCAAGAATTGCAACCTCTATCTCGAGGATAGTTCCGCCAACGCTTGTCCATGCAAGACCGTTTACCACGCCGACCTCGCCCTTTCCGGCGGTCGGGGTAAGGCTGTACTTGGCAGGACCGAGCAGGGTGGAAAGATTCTTATCAGTGACAGAAACACGCATATCGCCGTCGGAGGCAATCTTCTTTGCAGCCTTGCGGCAGAGAGAAGCAATTTCACGCTCAAGATTACGGACACCAGCCTCGCGGGTGTAGCCGTCGATAAGAGCGGTCAGAGCCTTATCTGTGAGTCTGAGCTGATTGCCGTTGAGACCGTGACGGGCGAGCTGCTTCTTGAGTATGTGGCGCTTGACTATCTGACGTTTTTCTTCGATAGTATAGCTGGGAAGTTCAATAACCTCCATACGGTCGAGCAGTGGTGCAGGGATTCGACCGATGTCGTTTGCTGTGGTTATGAACATGACACTGCTCAGGTCGATAGGCAGGTCGATGTAGTGGTCGTGGAATGCAACATTCTGCTCGGGGTCGAGTACCTCAAGAAGAGCAGATGTCGGATCACCGCGAAAATCGCTGGCAAGCTTGTCCACCTCATCGAGCAGAATGAGCGGGTTGTTTGTGCCGGCAAGCTTGAGTGCGTGGGCAATACGACCCGGCATTGCACCTATGTATGTCTTGCGGTGTCCGCGAATGTCAGCCTCGTCATGCACACCGCCGAGGGATACGCGGCAGTATTTGCGTCCGAGAGCCTCAGCCACAGAGCGGGCGATAGAGGTCTTACCAACACCCGGAGGTCCGGCAAGGCAGATTATCTGACCCTTGATATCGGGCGCGAGAGCACGTACCGCGACAAATTCAAGAATACGCTCCTTGACCTTCTCCATTCCGAAGTGATCAGCATCGAGCTTCTTCTGCGCCGCAGCGACATCAAGGCGCTCCTCGGAGTAAACACCCCACGGAAGTGCAAGACAAGCTTCGATATAATTGCGCTCGACAGCGGCTTCGTGTGAGCCGGAGGGGAGTTTGGCAAGCTTTGCGCAAGCCTTGAGCAGAAGCTCCCTTGCCTCGTCTTTCATGTCAAGTGCAGCAATACGGCTGCGGTATTCATCAGCCTCCTGCAGGGGAGAATCGCCGTCACCGAGCTTTTCGCTGATGACCTTGAGCTGCTCGCGCATATAATATTCACGCTGAGACTTTTCGATATTAGTTTTGACCTCAGATTCAATCTCCTTGAAGATGACAGCGACCTCGCTCTCCTCGTGCAGAAAGGAAATGAAATCCATAGCACATCTGACCATATCGCTCTCGTCAAGGATTGCCTGCTTTTTGTCGCCGGCAATAGGCAGAATGGGAGCAATATGATTGATAAGAGATGCCATATCGCCGAAGCCCGGGCAGTTGTCAATAGCAGTGACAAGCGGCTTCTGATCCATAGTCGAGGCGAATTTCTTCGCCGCGCTGATTACAGCTTTCATCAGCGCACGTTCCTGCATCTTGTCGTCTATCTGCCATTGCGGGGCTTCCATGATAACAGCGCGCATAATATCGCCATCGATGCTTATGTTGTGCGCAACAGCGCGGTATCTGCACTTGAGCTTGACACGCATGACTCCGTTGACAGGCGCCTTGACGACACTTGCGACAGAAGCAACAACGCCAACCTTGTGGAGACCGTTGACTGACGGGTCATCGTTGGTTGAATCGCGCTGCATGACAACGAACACAAGCTGGTCGGAGTCGATGGCGCGGCGCACTGCGGCAACCGACATGGGTCGGATAACCTCGAGCTGCTGTGAAGTTCCGGGGAAGAGTGTAGTGTTTCTCAGAACGACTACAGGAAGTTCTGTAGGGGTTGAAATGTTGGGCATTTTGCCGTTCCTTTCCTGATATCATTCAGCTGTGATACCATGAAAAATATGTATGATGACACTGCCAAAAAGCTGTTTTCGGCAGTGAAAAATTCAAAAATTAAAACCGGTATAAATCAGAATATCGGGCGGACAGAAGGTGTCCGCCCGATAGGTTGTTCAGCAAATGGAATCTGCTGTATCAGCACCGGGGAAAGTGAGAGGTCTGTTGTCGCTGTCGGTCTCGCCGGCAGGAACCTCTTTGCGGATAACCGCAGGTGCGTCATTGTTTTTGATGCAGCCCTCGGTGATTACCACCTTAGCGATGGTCGGATCAGAGGGAATGTCAAACATAAGCGGAGTGAGCAGGTTTTCAATAACGCCGCGCAGACCGCGTGCGCCGGTTTTCTGCTCAAGAGCCTTGTCTGCAATAGCATAGAGAGCCGGATCATCAAATTCCAGCTCAACATTATCCAGACGGAAAAGCTCCTTGTACTGCTTGAGCAGGGAGTTCTTAGGCTCTTTGATAATGCGTACCAGAGCGTCGCTGTCGAGCTGCTGCAGTGAGGTGAACACCGGCAGACGACCCACAAGCTCGGGAATTATTCCGAATTTGACAAGATCCTGCGGAATGACCTTTGAGATAAGCTCAGAGTAATTCATATCATCCTTGGAGTGAATCTCAGAGCCGAAGCCGAGTGACGAATTGCCTACACGGCGCTCAATAATCTTCTCGATGCCGTCAAAGGCACCGCCGCAGATGAAGAGAATGTTGGAGGTGTCGATCTGAATGAATTCCTGCTGAGGGTGCTTTCTGCCGCCCTGCGGAGGAACATTTGCGACTGTACCCTCGAGGATCTTGAGCAGAGCCTGCTGAACACCCTCACCGCTGACGTCGCGGGTTATGGATACATTCTCCGACTTTCTTGCAATCTTGTCGATTTCGTCAATATAGATAATGCCGCGCTCAGCGCGTTCGATATCCCAGTCAGCTGCCTGAATAAGGCGGAGCAGAATATTCTCAACGTCCTCGCCGACGTAGCCAGCCTCAGTGAGAGTGGTAGCATCAGCAATTGCAAAGGGAACATCGAGAATCTCGGCAAGCGACTGGGCAAGAAATGTCTTGCCCACGCCGGTAGGTCCGAGAAGCAGGATATTGCTCTTCTGCAGCTTCACATCAGAAGTGCAGAAACGGTTGATGCGCTTGTAGTGATTGTAGACAGCTACGGACAGAGCGATCTTTGCTTTGTCCTGACCAATAACATACTGGTCAAGATGCTCCTTGATCTCACGCGGCTTGGGTAAGCTTTTCACTGCGTGATCAGAACGCTTTTTATCCAGCCCTTCGCCGTCAGAGATGATGTCGTAGCAAAGCTCGATGCATTCGTCGCAGATATAGACACCGTTGCCGGCGATCATGCGGGCAACTTCAGAATCCTTCTTGCGGCAGAATGAACAGTAGAGCACAACATCGCCAGGATCTCGCTGGGACAAATTAAATCACCGCTCCTATCGTTTATCTTTTGGAAATGACCTTGTCGATGAGACCGTAAGCAGCAGCCTCGTCAGCAGTCATATAGTTGTCGCGCTCGGTGTCGAGAGCGATCTGCTCGTAGGGCTTGCCGGTAGCCTCAGAGAGCATGGTGTTCAGTCTGGTCTTGATCTTGAGGATCTGCTCAGCCTGAATGGCAATGTCGGTTGCCTGACCCTGTGCGCCGCCAAGCGGCTGATGGATCATGATGTTGCTGTTGGGCAGAGCGTAGCGCTTGCCCTTTGCGCCTGCAGCGAGCAGGAAAGCACCCATGCTGGCAGCCATGCCGACGCAGATGGTGGAAACATCGCAGGAGATATAGTTCATGGTATCATAAATACCAAGACCGGCAGAGACAGAGCCGCCGGGGCTGTTGATGTAAAGGCTGATATCCTTCTTAGGATCCTGACCTTCAAGATAGAGAAGCTGTGCGATAACCAGGCTTGCGGTGGTGTCGTTGACCTCACCGGTGAGCATGATTATTCTGTCGTTAAGCAGACGGGAAAAAATATCGTAGGAACGTTCGCCTCTGTTAGTCTGTTCAACTACCATGGGGACTAAGCTCATTGTAAATACACCTCCGGATAATAATATATCGAAAATTTCGGATAATATGAGCGAGCCGCAAATTAAGTGCGGATATTACTCGTTGTCAGCAGTTTCGTCATCATCAACAACGGTGATGACAGCGTTGTCGCGGACAAATGCCATAGCCTTCTCAACAGCGAGGTCGCCGGTGAGGTCAGCAGCAGGAATAGCATTCTTGACAGCCTCAACCTCCATGCCGTAAGCCTCAGCGATCTTGGTGTACTCAGCCTCGAGATCCTCGTCGGTGACGGTGATGTTCTCAGCCTTGACGATGTATTCAAGAGCAAGACGCATCTTGACCTGATGCTCAGCGCCGGGTCTCATCTGGTCGCGGAGAGCAGAAACATCGCCGCCCATGTACTGCATGTAGGTGTTCAGGTCAAGACCCTGAGACTGCAAACGATAGCCGAACTCCTGAATGTTGTGGTCGATGCGGCGCTCGAACATTGCCTCGGGAATCTCAGCCTCGAGAATGTCGATAAGAGCGTCGATGAGCTTCTCGTCGATCTCTGCCTTTGCGTGCTCCTCTGCATGCTCCTCAAGGTGCTTGCGGATGTCAGCCTTGTAGTCAGCAAGGGTGTCGAAGTCCTTGTCCTTTGCATACTCATCGTCAGCCTCGGGAAGCTCCTTGGTGGAGAGGGAGTGAAGCTTGATCTTGAAAACAGCGGGCTTGCCTGCAAGCTCAGCAGCATGATACTCCTCGGGGAAGGTGACATTTACGTCGAACTCTTCGCCAGCGCTGTGACCGACCATCTGCTCCTCGAAACCGGGGATGAACTGACCGGAACCGAGCTCGAGGGAATAATTCTCAGCAGTGCCGCCTTCGAAAGCTACATCGTCAACATAGCCGGCAAAGTCGAAAACAGCAGTGTCGCCGTTCTGTGCGGGACGGTCGTCAACGTCAACTATACGTGCGTCACGTGCGCGAACACGCTCAAACTCGCCCTCGACAGCCTCGTCGGTGATCTCAACAGCCTTGCGCTCAACCTTGAGTCCCTTGTACTCGCCCATCTTGACTTCGGGCTTTACGGTGACAACAGCGGTGAAAACAAGACCCTCTTCCTTGCTGATGGAAACGACATCGAGGTCGATGTTGTCATCAACATAATCAAGCTCAGCTTCCTTGATGGCAGCTTCAAGAGCGTCGGGATATATAGCGTTTACAGCTTCCTCGTAGAAGAACTCAGCGCCGTACATCTTCTCGATGATGTGACGGGGAGCCTTGCCCTTACGGAAACCGGGGATGCTGAACTTACCGACGTTCTTGCGGTAAGCAGCAGCGACAGCAGCTTCAAAGGAAGCAGCGTCGATTTCGATTTCGAGCTTTCTGCGGTTGGTATCCGCAACAGTGCAGGATTTAAGAGTCATTTTAATCTCCTCCAGAAATAATAAAATGTTTTGTTGATTAAGTTACATATCCAATTAATTATAGCATAATACTCGGTAAAAATAAAGCTGTAAATCAATTAAAATGTAAACATTATAATACAAATATGTGTGTTTGGCCTACTTTTCAACCAGTACAGGGGAAAATCCCGTAAAATCGCCGGCGATAAGCCGCATTTCAATGCTTTCGAAGTCGCCTGTAACAGCCTGATTATGTGCATAGCCGTGCAGATGACCATAATAGCACCGCTTTATTTCGTATTTATGAAGAACCTCCATGATTTCGTCGCAGCGGTAATCGCCGTAGACAGGAGGGTAGTGAAGAAAAACTATCGGCTCAAGACCGGCGGCAAGTGCTGCTTCAATGGAAGTGGTCAGACGTCCGCACTCGCGCAGCAGTACAAGCTGTTCGCTCTGCGGACAGTCATAGGACCAGCCGCGTGAGCCGCAGATTGCAAATCTGCCGTATTCGTAGCAGTTGTTGAAAAGTATGGAAAGTGATGAAAAACCGTTGGCATCAAGAAAATTATCCATTTTCTTCTTGGTTTCCCACCAGTAGTCGTGGTTCCCTTTTCCGATTATTTTTCTGCCGGGGAGCGAATGAAGAAAGGCAAAATCCTCACGGGTGTTGCTGAGCTTCATTGCCCATGAAATATCACCTGCAATGACCACTGTGTCGTCATCAGTCACAAGAGCGCGCCAGTTTTTCTCTATTCTGTCGGTATAATCCTGCCACCCGCGAAAGACGTCCATCGGCTTGTCTGTGCCGAAAGACAGATGCAGGTCGGCGATAGCAAATAGTGCCATAGTGTCACGCTCCTTGAGTGAATAATCGGCTTCTGCCGGACAATAATAAATATGCGGCGGTCGATGCCGCTCAATTAACCGAGTGATCAGGAAAGGACGGAATAAGAATGATGAACAACAACTGCGACTGCACCCAGCGTGTAAACCACATCAAGTGCGAGGTAAAGAACTGCTACTATCACGGCAGCGGCAATACCTGCACAGCATCGATGATCGAGGTTACCCCCTCTCACGCAAACACCGAGAAGGATACAGCCTGCTCCACCTTCAAGTCACAGGACAGAACACCTGCTTCTGAACTCTAATTAAAAAATACGGGACGAAAGAGCGGCCTGCTTTTCGTCCCGTATTTTTATTTAAGAAATGTATGCGGGATTAAAATTAATTACAGACCGAGTGCAGCCTTGACAGTGTCAGCAAGCTCGTCTCTGCCGCAGACCTTGTCAAAACGGACCTCGCGGCTCTTGAGACCTGCAAGAGGTGCATCAACAGGCTGACCGGAAACCTCGGTGAGCTTGTCTATCATGTCAAACTCCTCAAGCTCAGCGCAGTCGTCGCACAGTGCGCCCAGGACGCTGCCGGAGAACTTGAAGGGGCTTGCGGTGGAGGCGATAACTGCCGGAGCAGCATCACCGCTCTCCTTTACATACTGCTCCCATACGCTCAGTGCAACAGCAGTGTGGGTATCGGCAAGATAATTCTGTCCGTCGAAGGTTTTCTTAATCTGAGCCTTAGTGCCGTTATCATCGCAGCAGCCGGCCCAGAAGAGCTCCTTGAGAGCTGTCTTGATATCGTCATCGACCTCATATCTGCCGGTCTCGCTAAGCTGCTTCATCCAGCCGGAAACACGTGCGCTGTCGCCGCCGGAGAGATGGTAAAGCAGACGCTCGAGGTTGCTGGAGATAAGAATATCCATAGAGGGAGAGATGGTGGTGTGGAAGGGACGGTTGCGGTCGTAAACACCGGTGCGCAGGAACTCAGTGAGAACGTCGTTTGCGTTGGATGCGCAGATCAGCTTGCCGACAGGCAGTCCCATAAGCTTTGCATAGTATGCAGCGAGAATGTTGCCGAAGTTGCCGGTGGGAACAACGATGTTGAGCGGAGCATCAAGCTTGCCGCCGTTCTGTCTTGCAACATCAAGATAAGCTGCAAAATAATAAACGATCTGCGGAACAAGACGACCCCAGTTGATGGAGTTTGCAGA
>JAZNOP010000116.1:0-20049 GCA_045580875.1 Acutalibacteraceae bacterium | reverse complement strand
CACTTGGTGAAAGCGTTGTTCGGAGGCTTAAGCGTGTACGAAGTATCTGGCGGCTTCGATTTAAGGCCGCCAGATCAACTTCGTACCGTTTAACAGCGGCTCACTTTCCAAGCCGCTGTTAAACTGCTAAACCATAATTTAGCGTAACATTACACATATAGGTTGTACGTTTAATATAAGGAGGTTTCCCATGATATACGCTGCAATTCTTGCCGGAGGTACCGGCACACGTATGGGCGGAGAACTGCCCAAGCAGTTTATGAAGGTAGGACGCACACCTATCCTTGTCCGCTCGGTCAGCGCATTTCTTAACAGCGGTATCTTCTTCGGCGGTGTTTACGTCGCTGCTGCTGCTGAGCACATCGAGCGCACCCGTTCGCTGATGGATATCAGCTTCGGCAAGGGACGCGTCACTGTAATCGAGGGCGGCTCCCACCGCGCCGGAAGTCTTATGAATGTAATAAACAGCATTCTCGAAAACGGCGGTTCTGAAGAGGATATCCTCATCACCCATGATGCTGCGCGCCCGTTTGTTACTGCTGATATTATCCGCCGCAACATAGAGGACACCACCATCGCCGGCTGCGCAGGAACTGCAGTACCTGCCGTTGATACAATTCTGCGTTCGGCTGACGGAGTCAACATCGACAGCATACCGCCGCGCGCGGAAATGTATTGTATGCAGACCCCTCAGGGCTTCGGAATAGGCAGATATCTCAGCTGCTATAATTCCCTCTCCGATGAGGACAAAGCCTCCATAACCGATGCATGCGGCGTGTTCCTTCGCGCCGGAGAGCCGGTACGCTTTACCATGGGCATTCCGGAAAACATCAAGATAACCGTTCCGCTCGACATTCTTCTTGGCAATCATATAGCCGAAAATCTCGACAGCTGATCTGCCGCTATGACAAATTGTTTCAAAGCTGTCATAATCTTTTCATTCTATTGACAAAGCGGCAATTAATCCATATAATGACAAACGGCTGTGATCTGACGGCATTTATATTTCAGATTTCAGCAGCTATAATACAGTATCATACAGTGCCGCACCAGCTTTGCGAGCATCTGTTTTCCGGAGGTTTCCATGAGCAGTCTTATCCCGGACAGCATACGTCCTCAGGTGAAGGCGTGGCTGCACGAGCGCCCCATTCTGAACAAGCTTGCACACAGATGTGTGTATCTGAAAAACCGCCTGCTTCATCTGTGCAGCTGCATCGGTCATCCGGTCGATGAAAAAATGGCAGTATTCATCGCCTTTCAGGGACGAAGCTACTGCTGTTCTCCCAAAGCAATATATGAATACATGATAAACGATGAGCGTTTTTCCGACTGGAAATTCGTCTGGATATTCCGCAAAAACAAGGATATTTCCGACATTCCGAATCTCGAACGCGCTACCGTCTGCACTCCTAAGTCTGCTACCTATTTCCGCAGCTATGCACGTGCAAAGTACATAATTTCCAACTACAAGTTTCCGCGCTATGCCCCCCGCCGCAAGGGTCAGGTTTTCCTGCAGTGCTGGCACGGCACACCCCTCAAGCGTCTCGGCTTCGACATAAAGGACGATGCTGCAAACGCACGTGACAGCCGTGCAAATCTCCACCGTCAGTACGAGTGGATGTCAAAGGTCAGCACCCATTTCATCTCCCCGAGCGCATTCGCCTCTGAAAAGTTTGATACAGCATTCAGGCTCACAGAGATAAAGCCGGAAACAAAAATCATCGAGCAGGGTTATCCGCGCAACGACTATATGTACAATTTCACCCCTGAACAGGCTGAGGCAACCCGCCGCAGGCTTGGTCTTCCGGAAGGGAAGAAGATCATACTCTACGCCCCCACATGGCGCGACAACCAGCATCAGCCAGGTGTCGGCTTCACCTACGAGGTCAGTGTTGACTTCGACCGCCTGCGCGCTGAGCTCGGTGACGAATATATAATTCTCTTCCGCGCACATTACCTTGTTGCAAGTCAGTTTGACTTTGAGAAATACAAGGGCTTTGTATGGGACGTTTCCGGTCTTGATGACATCAACGAGCTGTACGTCATCAGCGATATGCTCATCACCGACTATTCGAGCGTATTCTTCGACTATGCAAACCTGCGCCGTCCGATAATCTTCTATATGTACGACCTTGAGCTCTACCGCGATGATATCCGCGGCTTCTACATGACACTCGAGGGGCTGCCCGGTCCTATCGTTCGCACCGGCAGCGAGCTTATCGAGGCTGTCCGCACCATCAGCGGCAGCGATTACTACGATGACCGCTACAAGGCATTCAACGCAAAATACAACTACCTTGACGACGGCAATGCCACTGCAAGGGTAATTGATGAATTTGTCCAGTTCTGATACGGAGGATAATATGAAAAGAGTTATTACATACGGCACCTTTGATATGCTTCACTACGGTCACGTTCACCTTCTCCGCCGCGCAAAGCAGTACGGCGACTATCTTATCGTCGCTCTCTCTACTGATGAGTTCAACCGCGGCAAGGGCAAGGAGTGCTACTTCTCCTACGAGGAGCGCAAGCTTCTTCTTGAATCTATCCGCTACGTTGACCTTGTAATCCCTGAGACCTGCTGGGAGCAGAAGAGCTCCGACGTTGAGCTTTATCAGGTCGACACCTTCGTAATGGGCAATGACTGGGAGGGCAAATTCGATTTCCTCAAGGACAAGTGTGAGGTCATCTATCTGCCCCGTACCCCGGAAATCTCCACCACCAAGATCAAAGCCGACCTCAACGGCTGATTTGCAGCACACAAAAATACATCGGCAGGAACGCGGAGAATCAATCCGTATTCCTGCCGATTTTTCTGTCTGTATTATGTCTCGATAATGTCCACACGTCATGCCTGACAAGCCGTCAGGTCAGCCTTTTTCAGCAGCTGACAAATGTTCAACAGCTGCTTATACGTACTTAATACGTACTTAAGCCAATCATTCTGCCTCCTCACTGCATATCTCGCTCACCATATCACAGAAGCAGTCCATCATCACGGAGACACCGCGTGGCGATGCCTTGAACGTAACCGCCCTGTCTCTGTCTATGCCCATGGCGCAGGCTGTCGTCTCAACATCGATATTTGCGCCGAAGAAAACAAACTCCCAGCTGTATTTATCACGCTGATGCTCTATCATCTCCCGTATGCTTTTCTGTGTGAATTCACGGCTGGCATTCTCTGCGCCGTCTGTGGTTATTGCAACTATAACCTTTGACGGACGTTCACTTTCCGGCATTTTTGCAAACCGAGCACCTGTGTCAATAATCGTCTTGCCGACCGCATCGTAAAGGGCTGTCATTCCTCTGGCAAAGTACTGCTCACCTGTTATCTTTGCCTTCTCCAGCGGCATTCCCCGATAGAGAACATCATAACTATCATCAAAAAGCACTGTCGTAACACGCTTTTCGCCCGGCTCAAGGCTCTGCTTGTGCAGGAATTCATTGTAACCGCTGATCGTTGCCTCCTCCAAAGGCTGCATTGAACCGCTTCTGTCGAGAATAAAGATGATTTCTGTAAGATTTTCTTTCATTTTTGTATTTCTCCTTTTCCTGTGATATGATATAATATGTTTTGTGCTCAGGCATTCAGGAGCTCTCTGTCTCCCTTTGCTGATATAATGATAGCACTGTCATGTTTTTCAGTGGTCGCCTGCCATGCGACATTTTGCGAAAGGAGGGTGAAACGATGCTTTCTGCCGGTCTGCTCAGCAGTCTGCGTGAATTTATTGAACAGAATTACCGCCCTGAGCCAAAAATAAAAATGCGGAAAGCCGCCGCTGCACCTGCCTTTTTCTCAGTCAGCGCAAAGAGCACCGAAGATACAGCCGATTGTGCCGCACCCTTGTCAGCACAGCCTTTGCCTGAATATGACCTGCTGCCCGACATGGCTGCAGCGGTCTGCGAAGGTGTATGTGAAGCTGACTCTGACGGCGATTATTACAGCGACTCGCTCAACCTCAATCTTATCAGAAAGTATGTGGACGAGAACCGGAATCCGACATTCTCCTCGGAGCTGATGCGGCTGATTGATGAAAGCGGCTGCAGAGACAGCGAGATTTACAGCCGTGCCGGAATCGACCGTCGGCATTTTTCCAAAATCCGCTCCAACCCGGATTATCACCCCGGCAAGCAGACCGCTGTTGCACTCTGCCTTGCACTGAAGCTTGACAGACAGCAAAGCGAGCAGCTTCTCTCGGCTGCCGGATACAGCCTCTCATCAAGCGAAATATTTGACCTTATCATAATATTCTGCCTTGAAAACAGAATATATGACCTCTCTGACGTCAACACCGCACTGGTATACTTCAGCCTTAAGCCCATTGGCGCGGCTGAATAATCACTGCGGTCTGATACATAACCAGACAATCAAAAACAAGGAGTTTTAATTATGAATTACAGCTACAAAACACGCGGCACCTGCTCTTCCCAGATCGATTTCACTGTTGATGACAACGGTATCGTCAGCAACATCAAGTACACCGGCGGCTGCAACGGCAACCTCAAGGCTGTCGCAAGTCTCGCTGACGGCATGACCATCGACGAGGTCATCAAGCGTCTCGGCGGTATCCGCTGCGGCATGAAGCCCACCTCCTGCGGCGACCAGCTTGCAAGAGCACTTACCGAAATCCGCGACGGTCAGAAATAAAATGACACGCGGGCTTTATATCCACATTCCATTCTGCGCCGGAAAATGCCCTTACTGCGATTTCTATTCCCTTTCCGGCTCAGAGGAGCTTTATGATGCCTACAGCGCCGCCGTTGCTTCCCAGCTGGACAGCTTCGGCGGCGAAGCTGTTGATACTGTTTATTTCGGCGGCGGCACTCCTCCGCTTATCGGCGGACACCGCCTCAGCAGACTGCTTGAGCATATTTTCAGCACCTTCAACATCTCACCGAATGCTGAAATAACCGTCGAGATGAACCCCGGAGATGCATCTCCCGAGCTGCTTTCCGCCCTCCGCTCTGCCGGCTTCAACCGGCTCTCGATGGGTGTGCAGTCGGGAATTGACAGTGAGCTCCGTCTGCTCGGGCGCAGACACTCAGCTGCGCAGGCAGCAGAAGCAGTGAGAATGGCGCGCGCCGCCGGCTTTGACAACATCTCGCTTGACCTGATGCTTGGTGTGCCGGAGCAGACCCCCGATTCGCTCCGCCGCTCGATTGACTTTCTCTGTTCACTTGAGCCGAAGCACATTTCAGCTTATATTCTCAAGATAGAAGAAGGAACTCCCTTTGCCGCTATGGCTCCCTCGATGAACCTTGCGGACGATGATGCTCAGGCGGAATATTATCTTGCCGCTGTACATCAGCTCGCCGAAAACGGTTATGCTCAATACGAGATATCCAACTTCAGCCGACCCGGCAGAGAAAGCCGGCATAATCTCAAATACTGGCACTGCGAGGAATACATCGGAATCGGTCCGTCGGCTCACGGCTTTTACAACGGCAGGCGTTATTACTATCCGCGCAGTATTGAGCAGTTTATCACTTCGCCTCAGACAATCGATGACGGCGAGGGCGGCTCGCAGGAGGAGTATATCATGCTTTCGCTGCGGCTTGCCGAGGGGCTGACAAAAACAGGCTGGCAAAAGCGATTCGGTAAAGATCTGCCTGACAGTATTTACCGCAGGGCTGAAAAGTACAGCCGCGCCGGACTGCTCGTCTTTGATGAAAAAGGAATCCGCCTTACCCCTGAGGGCTTTCTTGTATCCAACAGCATAATCGCTAACCTTATCGAGGAGTGACCGCAATGAAAAAGACCTACATCACCAATATGCCGAACAAAATCGGAGCATTTCTGCAGGCAAGCCGCTGTTTTGCTTCTCTCGGCATAAATATCACCCGTGTCAGCTACAATAAGGCTATAGATTCCCACACTCTTTTCATTGATGTGCAGGGCGAACCGGACCAGCTGGCCAAGGCTGACAAAAAGCTGGCTGACATTGGCTACCTGCAGAAAAACATCGGCGAATCCAACATAATTCTCATAGAATTTCAGCTTCCTGATGTTCCCGGCAGTGTAACACGGATACTCGAACTCATTGAGACATTCAGCTTCAATATCTCCTACATCAGCTCGCAGGAAAACGGCACTGAATTCCAGCTTTTCAAAATGGGACTGCTGGTTGAAGATGCTGCCAGGATATCTGATTTTCTTCATCAGGCAGAAAAGCTCTGCCGCATTCGGGTAATCGACTATAACCCCTCCGAAAAGATATTTGACAACAGCATATTCTACAGCAGCTTTGTCTCGACCCTTATCGATGCTGGCGGCATTTCCGACAGCGCAAAAGACGAGCTGCTGATAAACACCAACCTCGCCATGCAGCTGCTTGACGAACAGGGACTTTCTCCCTATCGCACATTTGACAGCATCAGTAAATTTGCCGATATGCTGGTCAGCTGCCGCGGTGAGGCATTTTCCCCGAGAATAACCACACACACTGTTTCAGGCAATACCGAAATAACGGTCATAGAACCGCCCTGCGGAAGCAACACAATGATAATAAAGAGCTGTGGAGAATATCTCTTCATCGACAGCGGATATGCTTATTACCGCGACGAGATGCTCGCTCTTTTCCGCAGACTTATTCCTGAATTCGACACCATGCGCAAGCGCATTCTCATAACTCACGCAGACCTTGACCACTGCGGACTGCTTTCCGATTTTGACGAGGTTATAGCCAGCAGCAGAAGTGCCGAATGTCTCAGGGCTGAGTATGAGGGTGAGGACGGCTTCCGCGAGAAAAACCGCCTTCATCTGCCTTATATCCGCATCTGCAAGGTGCTCACCGACTACACTCCGGCTGATCCGGATAAAATCACAGTTCCATGGGAAGAAAAGACAGATGCGCGCGGTGTGCTGTGGAATATCGGCTTCTTCACCTTCGGCGAACTCGAGTTTGAGGTCTACGAGGGCAAAGGCGGTCACCTTCCGGGCGAAATCGTTCTTATCGATTATGCACATCGTATCGCCATTACCGGCGATATCTACGTCAACCTCAAGGGCATGACCTCCGAGCAGCGTCAGTACAACCAATACGCGCCCATTCTGATGACCTCGGTCGACACCGACTCTGCCCTGTGCAAACAGGAGCGTGAGGCTGTCTTCCAGCGTCTCGGTGCAGGAAAATGGCAGATCTACGGCGCTCACGGAGCAATGAAGGAATACGAACTGACTACCGGAGAGAAGTGAGCAGTTCAGCCGGTTTTCCACCGTTTTTCAGGTAGTAGTTCTTAATTGTTTCTGAGCATTTAAGCAAGAATATTTTGCTGATAAAACGGCTTTTTGGTTAATGTGCCAAAAAGCCGTTTTCGGTCGAAAAAAGTATGAAAAAACATGAAAATATTCGCAGTTTCCGGTTGACAGATAATACAAGATGTAGTATAATATTCAGCGTAAAGATGATTAACTTTACAGTTTTGATTCAGGGAGGGAAAAGTCATGGCGATCAATCCGAATATCACTATTCTGCTTGACCTCTACGGCGCGCTGCTGACCGAAAAGGAGCGCGATACCCTTGAGTATTATTACAATGACGACCTCTCTCTCAAAGAGATAGCCGACAACGAGGCTGCTGCACGTCGTGCAAGAGCTGATTCAGGCGTCGGCAATCCCAACGAGCGCACCACCATCACACGCCAGGGCGTACGCGACACCATAAAGCGCGCTGAAGCAAAGCTTATCGAATGGGAGTCGAAGCTGCGGCTTCTTGAGAAGGCTCAGATGAACCGTCTGGTGCTTGACGAGATAAGCGCAAAGGCAAGAGAGATTGCCGATTACAACATTCACAACAGCTGCATCAAGGAAATAAACGATGCGGTCACCACAATTCTCTCGCTTGCGCACGATCTTTACGAATAATCCTTAATTAACATATATTACTGACACTTCACCGAAAGGAGTGTACTCCACTTGGCATTTGAAAGCCTTTCTGAAAAGCTCGCCGCGTCATTCAAGCGGCTGCGCTCCAAAGGAAAACTCACTGAAGCCGACGTCAAGGAAGCAATGCGCGAGGTTCGCATGGCACTTCTCGAGGCTGACGTCAACTATAAAGTAGCGAAGGATTTCACCGCCCGCGTAACCGAAAAGGCCGTCGGCGGCGAGGTTCTTGAGAGTCTCACCCCCGGACAGCAGGTCATCAAGATCGTCAACGAAGAACTCGTTGAGCTGATGGGCGGCACTCAGGCACGAATCGCTTCTCCGAGCCGTCCGCCATGCATCATCATGCTGTGCGGTCTGCAGGGCGCCGGTAAAACAACCTACGCCGGCAAGCTCGCAAAGCTTCTCAAAGAGCGCGAGTCTCACCGCCCGCTGCTTGTTGCCTGCGACATCTACCGTCCGGCTGCTATCGAGCAGCTCAAGGTTGTCGGCAGCAAGGCAGGCGTTCCTGTCTTTGAGATGGGTCAGGACGATCCCGTAAAAATCGCAAAGGCAGCAGTTGCACACGCAAAGGACCACGGCAACGATGTGGTTATCATCGATACCGCCGGTCGTCTGCATATAGATGAAAAGCTCATGGATGAGCTCAAAAACGTCAAGGCGGCAGTTCTCCCCCATGAGATCATGCTCGTTATCGACGCAATGACCGGTCAGGATGCAGTCAACGTTGCAGAGAGCTCCAACAACGCACTCGGCATCGACGGCGTTATCCTCACCAAGCTCGACGGCGACACCCGAGGCGGTGCGGCACTTTCTGTCCGCCACGTCACCGGCAAGCCCATCAAGTATATCGGCACCGGCGAAAAGCTGGGCGATATTGAGCCCTTCCACCCCGAGCGCATGGCTTCGAGAATCCTCGGCATGGGCGATGTGCTCAGCTTCATCGAAAGAGCAGAGCAGCAGATTGACGAGAAGAAAGCCGCCGATCTCGAGCAGAAGCTCAAGAACAGCACCTTTGATTTCAACGACCTGCTTGACCAGTTCGAGCAGATGCGCAAGATGGGTCCCCTCAAGCAGCTTATCAGCATGATACCCGGCATGGACAAACAGCTCGGTGATGCTGAGATAGACGAGCGTCAGGTCGACCGCACAATGGCTATCATCAAGTCGATGACTCCAGCTGAGCGCGAGAATCCCAAGCTTCTCAACGCAAGCCGCAGACGCCGCATCGCAGCCGGCAGCGGAATGCAGGTCGAGGACGTCAACCGCCTCGTCAAGCAGCTCGAGATGATGCAGCAGATGTTCAAGCAGTTCGGCAAGGCCGGCAAGAAGGGCAAGCGCATGCGTATTCCCGGTATGGGCAACATGGCTGAGCTCGAGAAGATGCTCGGCGGCATGGGCGGAAATCCCGGCGGCTTCGGCTTCTGGGACCGCTGACACAGTATGAAACGTCCGTTCTAACCCAAACGGTGTTTTAATTCATAAAATCATATATTATTCCAATATGGAGGTGAAATAATCATGGCAGTAAAGATCAGACTTCGCCGCATGGGCGCAAAGAAGGCTCCTTTCTATCGTATAGTCGTTGCTGATTCCCGCTATCCGCGTGACGGCAGATTTATCGAGGAGATCGGTACCTACAACCCCCTCGCAAATCCCTCTGAGGTCACCATTGAGGCTGACAAGGCTAAGGCATGGATCGCTAACGGCGCTCAGCCGACCGATACCGTCAAGGTCCTGTTCAAGAAAGAGGGCATTCTCTAATAGCAACTGACTACGGAGGATCATTTCTATGAAAGATCTGCTTATCGCGATCGCCCAGGGTCTCGTCGAGTCCCCCGAAGAAGTTTCTGTCGAAGTCGCAGAGCCCGCAGAGGACGGTACTGTAGTTTATACTCTGTACGTCGCTGAGAATGACAAGGGCCGCGTTATCGGCAAGCAGGGCCGTATCGCTAAATCCATCCGCACAGTTATGCGTGCCGCAGGTACTCGCAGCGGCGAGAAGGTATCAGTTGACATCAACTGATCCGGCACACACGACAGCACAAATCAGGGCGCACGCTTCCCGCAAGGCTGCGTGCTCGCCCTTTTTTGTTATCATTATTTATTTTGCATGATAATTTACTTCCATTTTAGGAATTGTGTTACTATGATAAGAAGCATGAAGAAGATGCAATCAGATGCGAATATATTAAGGAACGTCGAAGAATTAGAAAAAAAATACGAAGAGACCTGGGGAAAAGAAGTAGACTATACGATCATTCCTAATGGGATAACTCAGGAAAAACTTGTAAAGTGCATAGAGTTAATGATTGAAGAGAACTTAAGCTTAGTAGAAGCATATACAACACTATTTAAGAAATAGGAACACTTATCCAAAGCAGGATATATAAACTTAAACAAATTTCCGACATACAAATCAGGTGAATATATTATGAAAACTTATCTTGAAATTGGAAAAATCGTCGGCACACATGGCATCAAGGGTGAGGTGCGCATTCAGCCCTGGGCTGATTCAGGCGAATTTCTGCTCGGCTTCAAAAAGCTGTACGGCAGGGAAGGCACTCCCTGCTATCAGATAAAGAACGCACGTGTTCACAAAAACATGGTTATCGCCAAGATTGCCGGCATCGACTCCATCGAGCAGGCTGACACTCTCAGGGGTACTGTTCTCTTCATGAACCGCGCCGATGCAAATCTTCCTGAGGGTCGCTATTTCATTCAGGATCTCATAGGTCTGCGTGTCATCGATGCTGACACAGGCGAAGAATACGGCGTTGTTACCGACGTGTTCAACACTGTGGCAAATGATGTCTACAGCCTGCGCTCTCCCGACGGTAAAGAGCATTTCATTCCTGCTATTGACAAGGTGCTTGCCGGCACCGATCTTGAAGCAGGCACCATAAAAATACATCCTATGAAGGGTATGTTTGACGACGATGAGGATTGATATTCTTACGCTTTTCCCTGAGATGTGCGAAAGGGTTATGGACGAGAGCATTCTCGGACAGGCCCGCCGCAAGGGACTTGTTGACCTGCGCTGTCACAACATACGCGATTACTCTGACGACAAGCACCGCCGGGTCGATGACTACCCTTACGGCGGCGGTCAGGGCATGCTGCTCAAGGCAGAGCCTGTCGCACGTTGCTTTGACGCAATAACCGAGCAGATCGGCAGGCGTCCGTTTTTCATCTATATGTCTCCCCACGGAAAAGTTTTTGACCAGAAGCTTGCCTGCAGTTTTGCAGAGCTGGATAATCTGTGTATTCTCTGCGGACACTATGAGGGCATAGACCAGCGTGTGATTGACGAATATATCGATATGCAGGTCTCCATCGGAGACTTTGTTCTCACCGGAGGCGAGCTTCCGGCACTGGCAATAACCGATGCGGTTGCCCGTCTGCTGCCCGGTGTTCTTTCAGAAAAGGTCTCCTTTGAAGATGAAAGCCACTTTTCCGGTCTTCTCGAGTATCCGCAGTACACCCGCCCGCCTGTATGGCGCGAAAAAAAAGTGCCGGACATACTTCTGTCCGGTCACGCGGCGAATATTATGAAATGGAAGCGCAGAGAATCTCTCGCTGTCACAAAGCGCCTGAGACCGGATATGTTGGAATCAGCAGAGCTTTCAGCTGAAGACAGGAAAATTCTTGCTGAAACAGAATAATAATCCGGCTGATGTTTTTTTAATTCTCATAAAAAACGTTTCCAAAAATTATATGCTATATGCAATAACAACCGCGCAATTTTTTATTTCATTTTTATATTTTGCCGTCATCATGCACATAGCACATAACCACTTTTTGTGTAAAAAACATCACTTTTTGTCGAATAGTGTATACTTGCACAATAAACCAATTATTTTATCCGCGGCGGCTTGTCAATCAACACAAAAATGCTCACCAAATGTTGACCTTGCCCCCTTTTGTGATATAATAATGTTACTGTCGCAGCAGCGGCTGCACTGCTCATACATGAGCAACAGAAAGTATCCAAATTATCAGTTTGCATACATTTTAGGAGGTCAATTTTATGTACGTCAATGAGGTCATGGTTCAGAATCAGGTCGGTCTGCACGCACGTCCTGCAACCTTCTTCATTCAGAAGGCCAACGAGTACAAGAGCACCATCTGGGTCGAGAAGGAAGAGCGCCGCGTAAACGCTAAGTCTCTCCTCGGCGTCCTCTCTCTTGGTATCGTAGGCGGCACCACTATCCGCATCATCGCTGACGGTCCCGACGAGAATCTCGCTGTCGACGGCCTTGTCAAGCTGGTCCAGTCCGGTTTCGCAGAGTAATTCACCTCAAAAGCTGCGCCATCCTTGCGGATGGCGTATTTTTTTGCTATAATATTCAAAAATACACCGAAATACACACCAAGGAGTTACCCTATGATTCGCAAGGATATAGAAAAACACCTTCTCCGGGTGCAGAAACCCGGACGCTATACCGGCGGCGAAAACGGCAGTATTGTCAAGGACAGGGACAGTGTTTCCATTCGCTATGCCTTCTGCTTTCCCGACGTATACGAAATAGGTATGTCCCACCTCGGCATCAAGCTTCTCTACGCACTCTACAACACCTACGACGACGTGTGGTGCGAGCGCGTATTCGCCCCGTGGAGCGACATGGAGCAGATAATGCGCGACAATGATATCCCGCTTTATGCCCTCGAGAGCGGCGACAAACTGAGTGACTTTGACTTTGTCGGATTCACTCTGCAGTACGAGCTGAGCTATACCAACATACTCAATATGCTTGAGCTTGGCGGAATCCCCATTCTTGCCGCTGACCGTGCAAACGACGACCCGATAATCATCTGCGGCGGTCCGTGCGCCTGCAATCCCGAGCCGCTCGCTGACTTTGTTGACCTGTTCTCCCTCGGTGAGGGCGAAGAGGTCAGCCGCGAGATATTTGACCTCTACAACAAGCACAAGGCTGCCGGCTTTGACCGCGCGGCATTCCTGCGCGAGGCTGCACATATAGACGGCGTTTACGTCCCCTCGCAGTATATCGCAGAATACAACGAGGACGGCACCCTTGCCGCCACACGTCCCGTGGGTGATGCCCCGGCGGTTATAACCAAGCGTGTTGTTCAGGATTTTGACAAGACCTTCTGGCCGGAGAACTTCGTTGTTCCGTTCATTGAGATAGTTCACGACCGCGCCGTTGTTGAGGTTCTGCGCGGCTGCATACGCGGCTGCCGCTTCTGTCAGGCCGGCTTTATCTACCGTCCCCTGCGTGAGCGCAGTCCGGAGACCATTGACTGTATGTGTCAGACTCTCTGCCGCAACACCGGCTACGATGAGATTTCACTTTCCTCGCTTTCAACCAGCGATTACACTCAGCTTTCTCCGCTTATGGACAAGCTTCTCAGCTGGTCCGAGGAAAAGCGCGTAAGTCTCTCTCTGCCCTCTCTGCGCATCGACGGCTTCTCTGAGGAGCTGACCGAAAAGCTTCAGAAGGTACGCCGCGGCGGTCTGACCTTTGCACCTGAGGCAGGCACTCAGCGTCTGCGCGACGTTATCAACAAGAATGTCACCGAAGATGAAGTTCTGCGCACCTGCTCCACTGCCTTTGCCGGCGGCTGGACATCAGTAAAGCTTTACTTCATGCTCGGTCTGCCCACCGAGACCCTCGACGATGTTGCCGGCATCACACAGCTTTCGCAGAAGGTTGTAAATGCATTCTATGACACTCCCGAACGTCCGAAGGGCAAGACTGTCAATGTAACCTCCAGCGCCTCCACATTTGTTCCCAAGCCGCACACCCCCTTCCAGTGGGAGCCGCAGGATACAATAGAGACCATACACGCAAAGCAGGAGCACCTGCTGAAAAGCGTTACCAGCAAGAAGATCACACTCAACTGGCACGATGCCGACACCAGCTTCCTTGAGGCTGTATTTGCCCGCGGTGACCGCCGTCTGGGAGCTGTACTGCTCGAGGCACACCGTCTGGGCTGCCGCTTCGACAGCTGGGAGGAATTCTACAGCCTTGACACATGGCGCAAGGCTTTTGAGAACTGCGGTATTGATCCGGCATTCTACGCCAACCGCCGCCGCGATTATGACGAGGTATTCCCGTGGGATCACATCAATTTCGGTATCACAAAGGAATTCCTTATCCGTGAGCACAAGAAGGCTCTCGAAGCAAAGACCACTCCCCATTGCCGCGAGCAGTGCTCCGGCTGCGGCGCCGCCGCTCTGACAGGAGGTGTTTGCAGTGTTACCCGTTAGAATCTATTTTGAGAAAAGCGGTCCTGCGCGATACATATCCCATCTCGACCTGCTCCGCTGCTTTGAGCGCAGTCTGCGCCGCGCAGAGATACCGTTCTGGTATACCGAGGGTTTCAATCCTCGTCCCTTCATGAGCTTTGCCCAGCCGCTCTCACTCGGCACTGTCGGTCTGCGTGAAGTTGTTGATATCCGCCTCGTGGAGGATATGAGCTTTGAGACTGTCATTGACAAGCTCAACGCTGTGCTGCCCGAAGGTCTCGTCATTCACGATGCCGTCACACCGGCAAAAAAAGTCAACGACATTGCCGCTTCACGCTACACAATAACCTTCGACACTCCCGGTGTTGCCGATTACTTCTGTCAGTCACTGAACGATTTTCTCTCTCAGGAGAGCATCATGATCCAGAAGCTCAACAAGAGAAAAAAGCCGGTCGATGTTGACCTGAAGAAATTCATTCACGCATTCAGCGCTGCCGCCGGCGAAGATACCGTGACGCTTAAAATCACGCTTTCCTCCGGCACCACAGAAAACTGCAATCCCTCGCTTCTGATCGGTGCTTTCTTCGATTCCTTCGGCTGCGGAGAAGCTGATCACCTCATTATCCGTGAGATGATTCTCGACACCGACGGTAAGGAATTTGCGTAATTATACAGTATATAATTAATTACAATGTTTAAAACGCCCAATTGAGAGAATCTGCCAGCCTGTTTTTTGGCTTTAATCGCATTTTACTGTATATGTAAAATTTATTCTTGCAATTTGGCGCTGTGTGTGATAATATATTTAAGCACGTTATATTGCGGTTGTATGCCGCATCGGACATCCCGCTCCTCATGTTCGGGATTTGTGCCGGTCTTATGACCGTGTATCAAAAGCTGATATTCCGCTGCTTTGGCAAGATGCGCAAGGTATGAATGTCTGAAAAAATATCAGGAGGAATTTTTATCATGGACGCACTCAAACTTATTTCTGACAGCAGCCTGCGCAAGGACGAGCTCGTATTCAGTGTCGGTGACACTGTTCGCGTAGCTGTTAACATCCGCGAAGGCAACCGCGAAAGAATCCAGATGTTCGAGGGTACTGTTATTGCTCGCAAGGGTTCCGGTATCTCCGAGACCTTCACTGTCCGCCGCGTTTCCTACGGCGTTGGCGTTGAGAGAGTTTTCCCGTACCACTCTCCGAATGTTACCGCTGTTGAGGTCATTCGTCACGGTCGTGTCCGCAGAAGCAAGCTCTACTATCTGCGTGATCGTGTTGGTAAGGCAGCAAGAGTCAAGGAACAGCTCAGATAATTGCATAACACTCAAAAGGGACGGTAAGCTATCGTCCCTTTTTTGCTATTTTTTGGAAATATTCAAAATTACTGCCTGTTGCTGTACTGTCTCACTTCAGTACCGGTATTTTAACTTATCAGGCAGTCACTGATTACTTTGCCGATGGGAGGATTCAAGTTATGAACAACACTGCTGCACCGAGACCTGCAGATGATCGCCGCAAGCTCAAGGGCGCTATGGCTGAGGTTTACGAATGGCTCGAGGCCATAACCTTTGCTCTTGCCATTGTTGTGCTTCTTTTCACCTTTGTTTTCCGAATCGTAAGCGTCAGCGGCTCTTCCATGGAGCCGACTCTCCATAACGAAAACCGCGTACTTGTAAGCTGTCTGTTCTATACTCCCGAGGAGAATGACATCGTCATCATCGTTCATCCCGAAGATGCTGAATACAACAAGCCGCTTGTCAAGCGCGTCATCGCTGTCGGCGGTCAGTCGGTACAGATCGTTGACGGCGTTGTATACGTTGACGGTCAGCCGCGCATTATCGACGGTCTTGAGACTATTCTCAACCCCGGTACTGCCTTCGATTTCAGTCAGCCGGTCTATGTTCCGGAAGGCTATGTATTCGTTCTCGGCGACAACCGCAACGACTCTCTCGACAGCCGTGACCCGCGCATCGGTATGGTCGACACACGCTACATAATCGGCAAGGTGCAGTTCAGAATCTTCCCGTTTGACCAGTTCGGCGGCGTGGAATAAAGCACTGCAAGCCTGACAGAAAGGACATACAAGATGCCCGATATTCAATGGTACCCGGGACACATGACGAAAACAAGGCGCAAAATGGCCGAGAGCCTTCGCCTTGTTGACGCTGTTGTCGAAATCATAGACGCGCGTATTCCCAGCAGCAGCCGGAATCCTGAGATCGATTCGCTCACTGCCGGCAAACCGCGTATAATTCTTCTCAACAAAGCAGACTATGCCGACCCCGCTGTGACTTCTGCATGGTGCGCTCACTTTGCAAAGCAGGGAATCAAGACCATAGCCTGCGACTGCCGCTCCGGCAAGGGACTGAACAATTTCGTTCCGGCCGTCCGCGAGGTTCTTGCCGACAAGATCGCTGCATGGACCGCAAAGGGCATGAAGGGCAGATATATCCGCCTGATGATAGTCGGTATTCCGAATGTCGGCAAGTCATCCTTCATAAACCGCATGGCAGGCTCATCCAAGGCGAATGTCGCCGACCGCCCGGGCGTAACCCGCGGCAATCAGTGGTTCACCATCGGCGGCAACATCGAGCTGCTTGACACCCCGGGTGTTCTCTGGCCGAAATTCGACGATCAGATTGTCGGACAGCGACTCGCCTACACCGGCGCTGTCAAAGACACCGTTGTTGATATCGAAACTCTTGCCTGTATGTTTATTGACGTTATCCGCGAGGTATCTCCGAAGAGCTTCATGGAGCGCTACAAGCTGACCACCATGGACGGCATGATCGCCGGTGAGGTGCTTGAGGCAGTGGCTATGAAGCGCGGTATGAGAATATCCGGCGGAGAATTTGACACCGAGCGCGCCGCAATCACCATTCTTGATGAATTCCGCGCCGGCAAGCTTGGACGCATAAGCCTTGAGAAGCCCGAGCAGTAACTCCACCCAACACAAAAGTTTTGATCGACCTTTTTCAAAAGGTCGTGTGTCAAGGGTAAAACCCTTGCAGGTTTTAAGGACAGAGTCCTTAATTCTTCTTCGCTTTAAATTGGGACTCCGTCCCAAACCCTGCGAGGACGCTGTCCTCGACCTGCAAGGCTTTGAAAAGGCTTGACCCAAACTTCATATATTCAAAGGAAGGAGCTCTTTGCCATGAAAAAAGACGAGAACAAAAACTGGCTTGCCTACGAGCAGTCGGCTGAGGCTGAGGGCTTTTCTGTCGTATGCGGCGTTGATGAGGCCGGACGCGGTCCGCTTGCCGGTCCTGTGTTTGCCGCCGCTGTCATCATGCCCCCGGGACTTATCATCGAGGGGGTTAATGATTCCAAGAAAATTTCCGAGAAAAAACGTGCTGAGCTTTTCGATATAATCTGCGAAAAGGCTCTCTCCTACGGCATTGCAGCCGCAAGCGAGAGCGAAATTGACAGCATAAATATCCTGCAGGCGACATATCTTGCTATGGAGCGTGCCGTTGCCGCTCTGGACACCGTTCCCGACATGATTCTTGTCGACGGCAACCGCCTGCCGCCCCACCTCCCCTGCGAGGCGCGCACCATCGTCAAGGGCGATGCTCTTTCTCACAGCATTGCCTGCGCCTCCATTCTCGCAAAGGTCGCGCGAGATACTTATATACTCCGGCTTGATGAGCAGTATCCGCAGTATGGCTTTGCAAAACACAAGGGCTACGGCACCGCCGCACACGTTGACGCTCTGCGCGAGCATGGTATAAGTCCGGTACACCGCCGCAGCTTCCTTAAAAAAATAACAGGTATTCCGCAATGACCAAAGCCGAAACCGGTCGATGGGGCGAGGATACTGCTGCTGGATTTCTCCTGCAGCGCGGTTATTCCATCATAGAGCGCAATTATCACTCGCGCTTCGGTGAGATTGATATCATTGCCGCAGACGAAAAATATGTCTGCTTCGTGGAAGTCCGCACACGTGCTGAGGGTGCGATGATAAGCGGGCTGGAATCGGTTGATATCCGCAAGGCAAGGAAGATTTTCCGCACAGCCTGTATATGGCTTGACCAAAAACGCTGCAGCCTGCAGCCGAGATTCGATATCATTTCCATCAAGGCGGCAAAGTGCACTCCACCTGCCGCAAAATCAATTGACCACATCACCAACGCATTTGGAGCTGAAGTCTGTAATGAGATTTTTTGACCTGCACTGCGACACCGCTTTTGAGTGTTCAAAGGGCGATAACAATATTCCGCTCGACAGGGGCGCATATCATATTTCACTTGAACGAGGCAACTATTTCGACGCATGGCATCAGGTTTTTGCTATATTCATGCCTGATGAGCTGAGAGGCGAGGCTGCTGTCCGCCATTATCAGCACGTGCGCGATTACATATACCGCCAGTGTGAGCTTTTTCCCGACAGATTTGTTCTCTGCCGCACCGCAGAGGAACTTAATGCCGCCGAAAGCAACGGTCTGTGCGGCGCGATAATGTCCGTCGAGGGCGGCTCTGCTGCTGCCGGCTCGCTGGACAACATAAGAAGAATGTACGATGACGGCGTTCGTCTGATGACCCTGACATGGAATGCCGCCAATGAAATAGCACAGGGCGTCATGGACCCTGTCAAAGGCGGTCTGACCGCTTTCGGCAAAGAGGTTGTCGCTCTGATGAACGAGCTTGACATGATAGTCGACGTTTCCCATCTCTCAGACGAGGGCTTTGCTGATGTCGCTGCTCTCTCCCGCAAGCCCTTTGTGGCATCGCACTCCTGCTCACGCAGACTGTGCGGACACCCGCGCAATCTGACCGACGATATGTTTCAGACCATCTGCCGCGCAGGCGGTCTGGTCGGCATAAACTTCAGCCGCGGTTTTCTCGTGGAGGACAGCAACACAGCTATGACCGACGTTATACGCCACACTGAGCATTTTCTCTCCCTCGAAGGAGAAAACACCGTCTGTATGGGCTCTGATTTCGACGGCACCGATATGCCCGACGGCATCACCGGCGTTGAGTCCATCGGCTCACTTTACGAGCTGTTCTTAAAACACAATTACTCCGAATCTCTGGTTCGGAAGATATTCTGGGACAACGCACACGGCTTTGTCCGCAAAGCGCTCGCCCATCAGTTTTGATCTGTGATGCAAAGAAGCATCACCGGAAAGGATTGGTAAAAATCATGCAGTACACCAGCACACGCGACAATTCGGTACGCGTAAACGCCGCTGACGCTATTGCGCGCGGCATCAGCCCTGACGGCGGTCTTTACGTTCCTGTAGAGATTCCGGCTGTCACCGGCAGTGAGCTTTCTTCCGCTCCTGCTGACTACCGTGAGCTTGCAGCAGACATCATCGGCAGATTCCTGACCGATTATACCGCAGAAGAGCTTACCGAGTGCGTAAACAACGCTTATACCGGCAAATTCCGCAGTGAGGTTCCCACTCCCTGTGTAAAAATTGCTGATAACGAATATGTTCTTGAGCTGTGGCACGGTCCGACCTGCGCATTCAAGGACATGGCTCTTCAGCTTCTCCCCCACCTGCTCACCAGAGCGGTTGCCAAGACCGGCAAGAAGCAGGAAACCATCATTCTCGTTGCTACCTCCGGCGATACCGGCAAGGCTGCTCTCGAGGGCTTCGCTGATGTTCCCGGCACACGCATCATCGTCTTCTATCCGAGCGACGGCGTCAGCAATATTCAGAAGCTGCAGATGACCACCCAGAAGGGTGAGAACGTCATGGTTTGCGCTGTACGCGGCAACTTTGACGATGCACAGACCGGTGTCAAGAAGATCTTCACCGATCCTGCACTCAAGGCTGAGCTTGAGGCAAATGGCATGGCTTTCTCCTCTGCAAACTCCATCAACTGGGGTCGTCTTGTTCCGCAGATCGTTTATTATTTTGCAGCTTATCTTGATGTTGCAAGACAGAACGGCGGCAAGCTTGATGCTCCGCTCAACATCGTTGTTCCCACCGGCAACTTCGGCAAC
>JAZNOP010000115.1:0-12034 GCA_045580875.1 Acutalibacteraceae bacterium | reverse complement strand
TGGAGTTTGAGGCAAAGCCTCAACTTCTCATCGAAAAAGAATTAAGGACTCCGTCCTTAAAACCTGCAAGGGCGTTGCCCTTGACCCACGACCTTTTGAAAAAGGTCGATCAAAACTTTTACTCCGCTAAACCAAAATTTACTTCAAACCAAATCAACAACGCCGGCACTGCCGGTATTACATATGAAAGGATGATCATAGGAAATGGATAACGAAAAGATCCTTATTGTTGACGACGATCAGAATATATGTGAGCTGCTCAGGCTCTACGCAGAAAAGGAAGGCTACAGCGTCGTTATGGCGCATGACGGTCGCCGTGCTGTCGATATGTTTGAGGCTGAGAAGCCTGACCTCATCCTGCTCGATATAATGCTGCCCGAAATGGACGGCTGGCAGGTCTGCCGCGAGGTGCGCAAGACATCAAAGTGTCCGATAATCATGCTCACAGCAAAGGGCGAGACCTTCGATAAGGTGCTCGGTCTTGAGCTCGGAGCAGATGACTACGTTGTAAAGCCTTTCGAGGCAAAGGAGGTAATGGCGCGAATCAAGGCAGTTCTCCGCCGTTCCACAAAGCAGGATCCCAACGAGAAAAAAATCGTTACCTTTGATAAGCTTTCAATCAATCTTAATAACTACGAGCTCCGCGTTGACGGTGTTCAGGTCGATACTCCTCCCAAAGAGATGGAGCTTATCTACCATCTTGCAAGCAATCCCAACCGTGTATTTTCCCGTGACCAGCTTCTTGATGAAGTATGGGGATTCAATTACTACGGCGATTCCCGTACTGTCGACGTTCATGTCAAGCGCCTGCGTGAGAAGCTTGAGGGTGTCAGCGAGCAGTGGACCCTCAAGACTGTCTGGGGCGTAGGCTATAAGTTTGAAGTGAAGCAGTAATGGTCAGACGTGTCAGAATAATCTGGCGATGGCTGAAGCATCATATAAATACAGCGTGGTCAGCGGTGACGAATGCTGCTGATAACCTTGTACAGGGCATACAGAGTACGCGGCACAAGCTGTCGCGTACTCTCTTTACGAAGTACCTGTTTGTCACATCAGCCATTGTCATAATAAGCTTTATTTTTTTTGGTGTCATTCTTGCAGGAATAGTCACCGACCGCTGGCAGGACGAGCAGCAGCAGCTTCTCGCGGAGAACATCAACACCATATCAGAGCGTACAGGACGTTACATGGTTGCTGAGCTTGATCCGGAGACCCAGCATGTTACCTACCGCTTCAGTGAGGCGTCATACACCTCTATGCGCGCAGCTATTGCAGTTCTCGGACTCAGCCTTGACGCGGACATATTTATTGTGGATATGCAGAATAATATCCTTATGTGCGATGAAGAGGACAGCCAGAACGCAAGCTCGGTTTACGGAGATACCGCCTGCAAGCATCGCGGAAATCTGCCTGAAAAACTCGTAGAGGCGGTATATGCTGAGGCCGGCAAGTCGGAGACAGGCGACTACCGTGCAACAGGCACCCTGGGCGGAATATACGATGACAGGCAGTTTATCGTCGGTACCCCGGTCATAACAAAAGACGTTGACGGAAACGACGTTGTTGTTGCGGTTGCTTTTGCGGTATCAACCGCAGAGCAGATAGAAGCCTTCCGTACCGATGTTTTCAGCATTGTTATTATTGCCATAGTCATTGCCGCGCTGGTTTCCATACTCGCGGTCTATTTCATAACATATCAGCAGGTCAAGCCGCTTCGCGACATGGTTTCGGCTGTCAGCCGTTTTGCCGGCGGGGATTTCTGTGTCCGCGTTCCGGTTACCGACGAAACCGAGGTCGGCCAGCTTGCTGCCGCTTTCAATGATATGGCGCGTTCGCTTGCTTCGAGCGAGACCATGCGCCGCAGCTTTGTTGCCAACGTGTCGCATGAGCTCAAAACGCCGATGACCACCATCTCGGGTTTTGTTGACGGAATACTTGACGGTACAATACCGCAGGATAAGCATGCGCAGTATCTGACGGTGGTTTCGGCAGAAACAAAGCGTCTTGCCCGCCTTGTGCGATCAATGCTTGACCTGTCGAAAATCGACAGCGGCGACATGAAGCTCAACCGAAAGAAGTTCAATATATCGAAAATAGTGTTCGATACACTGCTTTCTTTCGAGCATCGGATAGATGAGAAGAATATAGAGATACAGGGCATGGACAGGATACGTCCGCTTACGGTCAACGGCGACCCCGACCTTATCCATCAGGTCGTTTACAATCTTATCGAGAATGCCGTCAAGTTCGTAAATCCCGGCGGATATATCAATATCAAGGTGTACAGCAGGGAGCGTCAGGCGTACGTAAAAATATCCAACAGCGGAATAGGAATCCCGTCAGAAGAACTGCCGCATATTTTCGAGCGGTTTTACAAGACTGACAAATCGCGCAGTATTGATAAATCGGGCGTTGGTCTCGGTCTGTTTATAGTAAAAACGATCATCGGTCTTCATAACGGCGGTATAGATGTACGCTCTGCAGAAGGATCTTACTGCGAGTTTGAATTCCACATTCCGATTTCAAACCGGCAGTAACACGACTGTGCGCAATGATTAACGATTACCAAATCATTATAATTTCAACACAGCAGTATCACACAGGCGCAACATCTGCATCAAAAACAGGCGTTATGATTAAAACAGGGAAGACGGAGAGCTTCCTTCGGAATCATACAGCGCCGCATCTGACAGAACAGGGAGCGGCGTTATCAGAAAGGAAAAGGTTGTATGGATAATAATCAGTACAGCAGCAACAATCCGGATTACGGACAGTACGGCAGTCAGTACGGATATTCCCGTCCCGCAGTACAGCAGAATGCTCCGACAATACAGCTCGGTGAGGGGAATGCGGTTTATACAAAAGCTGAGACCTATACAAAAATGAATAACAGCAGATCCGGATCCGGCGGCAGCGGAATTTTCAAGGGTATAGTCATCGGCTGTATCGCTGCCAGCCTGATTCTGGGAGTAATCGGCGGTGTTATCGGGTTGATGAAAGACAATACTCAGCAGGTGCCTCAGAAAGAGGAAGTTGACCTTGTTATTTCAGAGTCACCGGTTACTGACAATACTGTCGGCAGCAACAGCAGCGGCAAACAGCTGACCTATGCACAGATCGCTGAAAAGGTCAGAAGAGCTGTCGTAAGCGTAAGTGTGTATACCGATGCCTATGGCTGGGGCTCATATATCTACTCTGAGGGCTCTGGTTTCATAATCAGTGAAGACGGCTATATTGTTACAAATTCCCATGTTATTCAGGACGAAAAACACGGTCAGTTCAAGATAACTGTATTCATCGAGGCTGAGGACGGAACTTCGACCGAGCATGAGGTTGAGGTTGTCGGTCAGGATACCCGCACCGATCTTGCTGTGCTCAAGCTCAAGGAGAATGTCAGCGGTCTTGTAGTGGCAGAGCTGGGTGATTCCACTGTGCTCGTGCTGGGTGATGAGGTTGTGGCAATCGGCAATCCCGGCGGTGCTCAGTTTGCCGGCTCGGTCACAAACGGTATAGTCTCCGGTCTCAACCGCGTTATCGATGACAGCGGTACATCTTCCGACAATGCGATGAAATACCTGCAGACCAACGCAGCAATAAACCCCGGCAACTCAGGCGGTCCGCTGCTGAATATGTACGGTCAGGTCATCGGCATCAACACCGCAAAGATAGCTGCAAGCGGCTATGAGGGTCTCGGTTTTGCCATTCCGATGCATACAGCCAAGCCGATAATCGAGGAGCTTATCAATGTCGGATCTGTTGTGCGTCCGGTAGTCGGTATTTCCTGCACCGAAATAACCGAGCAGATGGCTGCATGGTATGATGTGCCGGTCGGCATAATGATAAGAGAAATATCTCCCTATTCCAAGCTTGACGAAGCAGGCGTACAGGTTGGAGATATCATCACAGCCTGCGAGGGTCAGCCTATAGCTACACTCAGCCAGCTTCAGGAGGCAATTGAGAAATATGAGGTCGGCGACCGTGTCACCTTCACAGTTTTCCGACCGGGCAGAGGCTCGTTTGAGACTGAGGTTGAACTCATTGCAGACAGTGCATCAGCACAGCAGCAGAACAGCAATCCTTACTTCGAGCTTCCTTAAGCTTAAGGACAAGGCATATAATATGTAATAAATATAAATACCGCGGCAAAAAATACATCAGTATAGTGAATTTTGATATTGATTTTTATAATATGCTGTGGTAATATATATGTTGCGTCTTGGCGTAATGTCGCCATGATAGCTTGCGGCGCAAAGTTGCTGCTGTGTTTGTGCAGCCGCTTTCGCTATGAATAGAGGTTAAATAAAATGAAAGAGAATCTGCATCCTAAGTATGAAGCAACCACAATCAGATGCGCCTGTGGAAACGTCATCGAGACCAGATCCACTTCCAAGGACATCAGCGTTGAAATTTGCTCCAAGTGCCACCCCTTCTTCACCGGTAAGCAGAAGGTCGTAGACACCGGCGGACGTGTTGACCGTTTCAAGAAGCGTTTCGGTCTCAACGGCTAATTTATTTGATGAAAACGGCGGAGCAGCTTGTATGCTCCGCCTGTTTTATTTCACCTGAATTATGCGCAAGCCTACCATTTATCTTCCATCAATAACAAGGAGAGATCCTAATGGAATACATCACTGTCAGACAGGAAACAAGCGCTGAGTTCATAGAAAAGCGCTCACGCTTCATCGGGTACATAAAGCCGGTCACCACCGAGGAGGAGGCTGTGGCTTTCATTGAATCGCTCAGAGCGAAGCACTGGGACGCCACACATAATGTATATGCATATTCGGTAAGAAACGGCAATCTCTGCCGCTACAGTGATGACGGAGAGCCTTCAGGTACAGCAGGTATGCCGGTGCTGTCGGTTCTGACGAAGGGCAATATCACAGATGCAGTCATTGTTGTCACACGTTACTTCGGCGGCATACTGCTTGGCGGCGGCGGACTTGTACGGGCATATTCTCATTCGGCGGCAATAGCAGTCGAAGCGGCAGGTCTTGTTACCATGCGCAGCTGTAAGCTGTGCCGTACATCATGCGATTATTCTCAGTATGGCAGAGTATCGTCGCTCATTCCTGAATGCGGCGGTGTTATTGATAATTCAGAGTTTACTGATGTGGTATCTCTTGATTTCCATATGACATCCGAGCAGCTTGACAGAATGCTTCCGCAGCTGGCAGATGCAACCTGCGGTTCCTGTCAGGTTGAGGTTACAGGAGAGAAATTCTTCCAGTTCTGACACGATGTAAAATTTCTCAAAAAATTTTTTCAAATAAAAAAGGACTTTTGCAGAATCGCCGCGTATATTTAGTTAGCATGGAAAATACGCCGGCGATTTTTGCTGAATGTGTAATTTAATGATTGCGCAATGCAATGGACAGGATGTGATGTTAAATGACGATCCGTGAACAGACAGAGCAGGTAGAAAGGCAGACTCTTTCGCCTTATGCCATGCTGTCATCAGAAAGCGCCGGACGTGCGCGCCCTGTTGAGCTGTGTCCGATGCGTACAGAGTATCAGCGTGACCGTGACCGTATCATACATTGCAAGGCTTTCCGCCGTCTCAAGCATAAAACACAGGTTTACCTCGCTCCTGAGGGCGACCATTACCGCACAAGACTTACCCATACACTTGAGGTTGCGCAGATAGCCCGTACCATAGCCCGTGCGCTGAGGCTCAATGAGGATCTCACCGAAGCCATCTCACTCGGTCACGATCTCGGTCATACCCCTTTCGGTCATGCCGGAGAGCGCGCTCTTGACGACGTTGCATCATTCGGCTTCCGTCATTACGAGCAGAGCCTGCGCGTTGTGGACAAGCTGGAGAACAACGGCTGGGGGCTTAATCTCACAGAAGAGGTGCGCGACGGTATCGTGTGTCATACAAAGGGTATCGAAGCGCGTACACTTGAGGGACGCATTGTCCGTCTGGCAGACCATATTGCATATATGAATCACGATATTGATGATTCCATACGCGCCGGAGTTCTCAGCGAGGATGACATTCCGAAAGATATCGCAAGAGTGCTCGGTGTCGGACACTCAAAGCGCATCGATTCGCTTATAACAGCTGTTGTGGAGAACAGTCAGAACGGCTCAATCTGCATGGACAGCGAGACACAGCAGGCATATAACGCGCTGCTCGAGTTCCTTTTCGCAAATATCTACCATAATCCGGTAGTCAAGGGAGAGGAAAAGAAGGCGGAAGCGCTTATAAAGCACCTGTTTGAGCATTATTACGCAAACCCCGAACAGCTGCCTGATGAATATACCGAAACCCGCCGTACAGAGGGCGATGAGCGGGCGATAGTCGATTATATCGCCGGAATGAGTGACCGTTATGCGGTCGATATCTTCAAACAGCTCTCGATTCCGCTGTCGTGGGAAATCAAATAAACTTATACCCTATCATTGAAAGTGAGCTCTGATAAATGGCAATTCCACAGGAATTTATTGCTCAGCTTCGTGATGTCAGCAACATAACCGACGTTATCGGCAGTTATGTGCAGCTTAAAAGAAGCGGCAGAATGTGGAAGGGATTATGTCCCTTTCATTCAGAGAAAACTCCGTCGTTTACAGTGTTTCCCGATACGGCATCCTATTATTGCTTCGGCTGCCAGTCGGGCGGCGACGTCATAACCTTTATCCGCAATATAGAGCGGCTCGATTATGTCGAGGCGGTCAGGTTCCTTGCGGGAAAGGCAGGACTTGATATGCCGGAAGACGGTGCGTATGACGGTCTTGCCGAGGCCAAGCGCCGAATGCGTGAAGCCAATCGTGAAGCAGCACGTTTCTTCCATAAGCAGCTCTATACTCCGGCAGGTGCGCAGGCGCTTGCATATCTTCGCTCGCGCGGACTGACTGACGAGACCATTGTTCACTTCGGTCTCGGCTGGTCGCCTGATTCGTGGGACGCGCTGTCAAAGCACCTGACAAAGCTTGGCTTCCGCAGTGACGAGATTATTTCTGCAAACCTCGGAATGCAGAATCGCTACGGAGGACTGACCGACCGGTTCCGCAATCGTGTTATGTTTCCGATAATCGACCTGCAGGGAAGCGTCATCGCTTTCGGCGGACGTACGATGGAGAAGGATCACGGCGGAAAGAAATATCTTAATACAAGCGATACATTAATATACAAGAAGACAAATAACCTTTACGGTATGAACTGGGCAAAGAATGCCAAGAGCGATACACTTGTCGTAACTGAAGGCTTCATGGACGTAATCGCCATGTGGCAGGCAGGAATCGACAACGTTGTTGCTTCTCAGGGAACGGCATTCACAGCCGAGCAGGCCCGTCTTGTCGCGCGGTATGCAAAGCGTGTCGTGCTTGCACAGGATGGTGACGAGGCAGGACAGAATGCAATCCGCCGTTCAATTCCGGTTATCAAAGCAACCGGAGTGGACGTCAGAGTGCTTGCAATTCCGGAGAATCTCGACCCCGACGAGTACATAAAGAAGTATGGTGTTGACCGTATGAGAAAGATACTCGACGAGTGCGCCAGTGATATAGATTATACCATCGACCGCGTCAGAGTCCGGCATAATCTTGCGTCAGATGACGGCAAGCTTCAGTTCCTTAAGGAAATATGTCCTGTGCTTGCAGAGCTCTCAACTCTCGAGCGTGAGGTCTACGCCGGAAGGATAGCCAATGACCTTGGCATAGATAAGGCGGCAATTCTGTCGCAGATAGAGGCGGGACAGCGCCGCCGCAGATTCGAAGAGAGCCGTACCGAGCTTAAGAATCTTGAGCAGGGGATAAGCGGCAGAGGTGATGAAGCTAATCCCGAGCGGCAGCAGCATATCAGAGCTGCAAAGGCGGAGGAGGCACTTATTTCTCTGCTCTTCAGTCACCCTGATGAAGCCGGAAAAGTATCCGAAAAGCTTCCGCCGGAGAAAATGGTCACCTCTTTTAACCGTATGCTGTATTCGGCGCTGTTAGCGCAGATAAATGACCAGCAGCAGCCTTCGCTGTCATTGCTGAGCGATAAGCTTTCGCCGGCAGAGATGGGCGCCGCAGCAAGGATACTCAATTCCTCGCCCGGGCTGCAGAATGATACCTCAGAGGCAGATAATTACATCAGGATAATTCTTGAAGAGGGCGCCCGCCCCGACAGCAGCGCGCTGGCTGATGCCTCGGCTGAGGATTTGAAGAATTACCTTGAAACGCTTAGAAAAAAGAAACGTTAAGTGTGTGAATCGGCGTGTCCGCCCGCAGTCTGTACTGGTACAGGCTGCTCTGATATGTTATTATATTTCAATATCATGGAGGGAGTGGGAACGTTGAGTTTTGCGGATTATTTTTCCGGTGTAAAAGAAAACGGGCTGCCGGAACGGGCAGCCGCCATGGTTGAAAAAATTCTGTCCTATAAGACCGCAGGGGCAGAGGAGATTATCGGACTTGAACCGATAATCGAAGACTGTGCAGACTGGTTCGATGAAGAGTATGATGCCGCAAGGCAGTATTTCATCGAAATCAGCAAGGTGCCGCAGCTCCGACCCGGTGAGCAGGAAGAGCTGGTTGCGCTTATTGCTCAGAGAGACAAAGAAGCTGAACAACGTCTGGCAGAAGCTTATCTCTGGCTGCCGGCGGCAGAAGCAAAATACTGGGAGAGAAAAGGTGTAGGTCTTCTCGAGTGTCTGGAGGAAGGCAATATCGGACTGCTGAATGCAGTGAATCGCTGGAGCATGGCTGATGACGCAAGCTTTGAGGAGTACGCCGTACGCCGCATACGCAGACAGATCAGGTCAGCGTATGATGAGCTCCTCACCCGCGTAAGAGTAGCGCAGGGGCGTCATCGTATGACCGCGATCATAGAAGCATATCACCGCCTGAGAGACGAACTGTCACGGATTCCGACCGCGGAGGAGGTTTCCGAAGCGAGCGGTTACAGCATAGACAGTGTAAGATACACACTGTTGGCTATACGCAAGGATGATAATGCAGCACAGAATGGTGAAGACTGATAATCGTTCAGTGTAAGTAAATGAACAGCAGTTAAATTTATCTACAATATATTTAATATAGAGAAAACGGAGGATTTTCAAATGAGTGCAGATGAAAGCAAGGCAGCCATCAGAGAATTACTGGAACTGGGCAAGCAGAAGGGCAACCTGACCAATCAGGAGATACTCGATGCTCTTGCAGAGGTGGATTTTGCTCCCGAGCAGATGGAGCGCTTCTACGACCGCATTGAGCAGCAGGGTATCGAAATAGTTGACGATCCTGTTGAGGATATCGTGCTTGACGATATCACCCTCGACGGCTCCCTCACCGACGACGGAATCTCCGACCCCATTGCAGACGGTATGTTCATTGACGACCCCGTCAAGGCATATCTGCGTGAGATAGGCAGAGTGCCGCTGCTCACCTCTGAGGAGGAAATCGAGCTCGCTATCCGCATTATGGACGGCGATGAGAAGGCTAAGAAGCGCCTGAGCGAAGCAAACCTGCGACTGGTCGTATCGATCGCAAAGCGTTATCTCGGCAGAGGAATGCACTTCCTCGACCTTATTCAGGAGGGTAACCTCGGTCTTATCAAGGCAGTTGAGAAGTTCGATTATACCAAGGGCTTCAAGTTCTCTACATATGCAACATGGTGGATCCGTCAGGCTATCACCCGTGCAATTGCAGATCAGGCAAGAACTATCCGTATTCCTGTCCACATGGTCGAGACCATCAATAAGGTCAAGCGCGCAAGAAGCCTGCTGCTCCATGAGAATTCCCATGAACCTTCCTCTGAGGAGATTGCAGAAGAGCTTGGCATGCCGGTTGAGAAGGTACGTGAGATCCTTCGTGTCGCACAGGATCCTGTTTCCCTCGAGACTCCTATTGGTGAGGAAGAGGACAGCCACCTCGGTGACTTCCTTGCAGACGATGAAGCAACCGCTCCTGATGATGCAGTATCCAATATCATGCTCAAGAAGCAGATGAAGGAAGTTCTCGCAACCCTTACTCCGCGTGAGGAGAGAGTTATCCAGCTTCGATTCGGACTCATCGACGGTCGCTGCCATACACTTGAAGAGGTCGGCAGTGAGTTTGGTGTAACACGTGAGAGAATCCGTCAGATTGAAGCTAAGGCAATCAGAAAGCTTCGCCACCCCAACCGCAGCAATAAGCTCAAGGGTTATTCCTGATTTTTCGCTTGATTTTATTCCCTGAATCAAATATAATAGAGAACAGCCGGTTCGACCCGGCTGTTTATACGCGGGTATGATGGAATTGGCAGACATGCAAGATTTAGGATCTTGTGCAGCGATGCGTGCAGGTTCGACCCCTGTTACCCGCACCAAAAAAGCACCCCTCAGCAGAGGGGTGCTTTTTGGTATGGGTAATCAGGGTAGCCGAACCTGCACTAAAATTCCGCAGAACCTTAAATTTCGTAAAAGCCTGAAAAGAATTTTATAAGCAGAGTTCGACCACGTCCGAAGGCCAGAATGTCCGCCAGCTGAATCTGAGTTAAATTTTTTACTGTGTGATAGTATAATTACGAGGATTCTATATCCTGAACGAAACAATCAGGGTACAGAATTCCCGGCAATGTTATTTATTTAGTATGAAGAGGGAATATATCATGAAAGAAATTAGACTGCAGGATTACATAGATCGTCTTACTGAAGAGGAGCGCGAGGACTATTTTGCAACTTTTGACAATGATGAGAAGAAACTGCGGAAATTCTTGACAAGGTTTGATGAGGATCAGTTTTGTACGATTGCGGATTTCATGAACGATGCATTCAATATGCCTGCAGACGGCCTGACTGTGACCGAGTTCATCGTTACATTGTATAAATGTCAGAAAGCAGGTTTCTATTATAAAGAATTGCAGAAACTGCTTGATAATATCAACGTATTTATGCTCGAGTCCGGTGATTCGTTTTAACTATTCAGAAAAAACAGCCCATTTCAAAAAATGGGCTGTTTTCATAGAAAGTATGCGAATAACCGCAAAAAAATAAATACATCATAAAGTTGACATTTCAACCTTAATCGTGCATAATTAATTGAATGTATTTTATGGATAAATTAAGTGTGCGCGGAGGAATGTTTATGAATCGTATACTGCTTATGGTGCTGAGAAACTGGTGGAGAGTCCCGGGACTTTACGGTAAGCTCTGCAAATATGCGAGACACCCCGAAAGATATCCTGAGGCTGAAATGTATGCACATATTCAGCATATACTCAAGCTGGCTGTCGGCTCAGGAAATGTCGACCTCAGAGCTTACGGTACTGAAAATATACCGGCAGAGAGCGGATTCATGCTTTACGGAAATCATCAGGGACTTTTCGATGTACTGGCGGTTGCTGCAACCTGCGACAAACCGCTTGGCGCAGTGCTGAAAAAGGAACTGTACAATGTTCCGTTTATCCATCAGATAATCATGTGTACAAAGTCATTTGCCATGGATCGCGAAGATGTCCGGCAGTCGATGACCGTTATTAATTCGGTTATCAAAGAGGTAAAAGCCGGAAGAAATTATATTATATTCCCGGAAGGCACACGAAGCAGAAAGGGCAATGAAATGCTCGAATTCCATCACGGAAGCTTCAGATGTGCAACAAAATCGAAGTGCCCGGTAGTTCCTGTTGCGTTCATTGACAGTTTCAAGCCGCTTGATGAAAAGGGCTGTAAACCGCTGACTGTGCAGATTCATTACCTTGAGCCGATATATTATGATGAGTATAAGGATATGAATACAGCGGAGCTTGCGGAACTGGTGCGCAGCCGTATCGCTGATACTATCAGCAGAAATATTCAGGCACAGCCTGCTGAACAGTAAAATAACGGCGCTGAACAGGACTCAGGACAGTCCCGCTCAGCGCTGTTTGTTTATTGTAAATAATCTGTATGTAATTATTCCAATAAAAAAGCCAGCGGAAAACGCTGGCTCATTTTTGTATATAGAAAACCACTCGTTAGACGAGTGGTTCAAAAATAGCCTATGGCGAAGAGTAAAAAAAGACCTGTTACAATGAAAGAGCGGTCTGCCAACTGCAAAATCAAAGTAACAGGAGGTACATTCATTATGGGAA